>CAYQXL010000127.1:0-1533 GCA_964421445.1 uncultured Pseudomonadota bacterium | reverse complement strand
GCTGCTTCGTCTCGATAAAATAGAGATTTCCATCACCGTCCATAAAGACGGGCTCGGTACTTCGCCCGGGGTAGATTTCATCGAGACAGGGATCGCAGATCCCTTCCCTGTTCTCCTCCACCCCGTTCCCTACACCGCCTTCCGTAAATCCTTTCCTGCAGACACCGCATACCATATCCGACATTTTCTCCATTCCTCCTGTTCCACTACAGTTCCTTTTAAAGTCTAACATAAGTTTATATCCTGTCAAAAGACCATCCTCCCCGGTTCCGGAAGGCCCGGCCGCTGAACCTATCGCAGCCGGATCGCTCCTTCGGGGCACATTTCATGACAGCAATAACACCGGATGCACGAGCCATAGGTAAAAGCAGGTTTACCGTCCTGAAGCTGAATGGCGCCGGCGGGGCAGACATCGGCACAGACTCCGCATCCCCGGCAGCCCTTCGCCTTTACTTTAGGCTTTTTGACGAGAAACTTTTTGAGCGTCTCCTTGAGATAAACAGGAAGACCCCAGTCGGTAGCAAGGGTGCGGGGCATGTGAAAATTCCGCAGGGGCTCAGGAAGGGTTCCCTTCGTTTCAAAAGGAGGGATCAGCCCATGTTCCAAGGCCAGGCGGCTGATGGGAAGCGGCGACGGGAGATTCAGGAATGCCTCGACCGCCCGGTCGAGGGCAAAGGCGTTGGAGGCTGCCGCAACGAGGCCTGCCTGCCGGGGCCTGCCGCTCGTCGGGCCGTCACCGTCCATTGCGGTGATTCCGTCGAGAATCGTGATCGCCGGATTGACGAGTCTGTGGATATCGATAAGCATAGAGGCGAAGAGGAGAACGTCTTTGCCGGCCTTCAGATGCCATTTCCCTTTCTGCAAACCGCCAATAAAGCCGAAGGTGTTCTTCACTCCCAGGGTCAGCCCCATCATGGCGTGGGTCTTGAGCTTGGGCAGATTGATGACCATATCGTATGCCCGGGGATCTTCACCAAAGACAAATTCCCTGTATGGCGACAGACCGTCTGACTTCAGCGGCACCGTTCCCGAGAATGGGGCAATCGTCAGATCGTACCGGTCGACCACATCCATGATCCCTGACGACCGGAGGGCTTTTTTTGGCGTCTCATACCCCGGGCTGTCTCCGATCGACACGGTACAGCCGTTGTCACAGAGAATCTCTGCCAGAGGAGCGATGAACCGGGGATGGGTGTTGACGGCCTTGTCGGGCGATTTACCCATGACGAGGTTCGGCTTGAGGAGAACCTTCCTGCCGCGAATCAGAAGACCGGAGTCGTCAAAAAACCACTGAAAGATCTCTCTGAGGCGGTCGTGGTCGTATGTCCCGATGCCCTGAACCCTGACAGTATCCACGTTCCTCAGGGCGTAAACTTCGCTTCGAGAACCTTGAGGGTGATCATCCCTGCCGTTCCGTACCAGATCATCTCCTGTCTGTCCGTGTCGAGGCGGGAGATGACGCGGTAATCGGATCGTGCCGCTGCCCCTTTCGTGGCAAGATCCTCCATGAAATCGGCGAGACTGATACCGAAG
>CAYQXL010000126.1:0-1630 GCA_964421445.1 uncultured Pseudomonadota bacterium | reverse complement strand
TTCATTGTACCACCTGTAGCGCTGTTCTTCCTATGATTTTATGTCATTATCAGAAATGAAAACGTCGGCCATTAGAGGGACGTTCCCCAAACCCTTGGCTTTCACCGCTGGATTTCTTATAATGGTTGCATCGATGAGGGTACTCTCCAAATCCGGCTTCATCCGTGGGCTTAAATGCCGGAAGGCCTTATATCTCCACGTTTTCCAGCCTCAGGACCGGGATGAAATCACCGCGGCCCAGGACTACATCTTCACAGTCGGCCACAATGTGGGTGCTCTGGCACAGAATCTTTTTCCCGGCGGCGTTGACGCCACCCAGGGCAGGCCCGGTGACATAGAGACCGCGCTCCGGTTCACCGCCGAACTGATCGCCAGAGGAGAGAAGGTCATTTACGAAGCCGCCTTCAGCGACGGGGAAACCCTCTGTTTTCTCGATATTCTCGTCAAAAGAGATACAGGATGGCATGGCTACGAAGTGAAAGCATCCACCCAGGTCAAAGACTATCACAGGAATGATGTATCCTTTCAGTATTACGTGATCGACCGTTCAGGCCTTCCCCTGTCAGGCATACACCTGGTTCATATCAACAACCAATATATCCGCAGAGGAGAGATAGACCTGCACCAGTTATTCACCATCGAGGACCTGACCGGACCTGTTCGGGACAATCAGCGTTATATTCCCCTTCTCCTGAAAAAGCTGCAGGAGGTCCTCAAGGCCGGCTCACCCCCGGCGATTGGTATGGGAACCCAGTGTACCCACCCCTTCCTCTGTGATTTCATAGGATTATGCAGCGGGGAGACGGAACATTTTCCCTTGTCCGACGTAACAGGTATCAGCCGGGACAAGGCGTTGGAACTCAAAAACCGGGGGATCACTGCTTTCGGAGACATTCCCGCCGATTTCCCTTTCACCAGGAAGGAATGGGAACTTGCAGAAGCAGACATGAATCAGACCGGGCTTCGGGACCAGGCCGCACTCAATGCGTTCAAGGCCGGCCTTGAATATCCCCTTCACTTCATGGATTTTGAAACCTTTATGCCTGCCGTACCCATCTATAACGAGACCCGTCCCTATCAACAGATTCCCTTCCAGTATTCTTTGCACATCCTCCGGCACCCCGGTGGCCCGCTTGATCGGTACGATTTCCTCGGCACACCCCCTGAAGACCCGAGACAGGCATTTGTTACGAGCCTCCTTACCCATGTGGACACAAAGGGAAGCATCGTGGTCTACAATAAACCGTTCGAAGAAAACCGGTTGCGGGAAATCGCCCGGGACCTGCCGGCATACGCTCCCATGATCGAAGGCATCTGCGGCCGGTTGGTCGACCTGATGGTTCCCTTCCGGAACAGGCATCTGTACCACCCGGCGATGAAGGGCTCATACTCCATCAAGAATGTATTGCCCGCCCTTGTCCCTGAGTTGTCCTATGACGATCTCGAAATCAGGGAAGGCGGAATGGCCAGCCTGATCTACATGAGTCTCTACGACGACAGGGACCCCGGGAGCATCGAAGCAAAGAAGCAGAATCTTTCGGACTACTGTGCCCTCGATACCCTTGCCCTGGTAAAGCTCCTGGAGAAGATGTAGCGTATTAGGGGGACGTCCTTGAAATAGTGACAGAAT
>CAYQXL010000125.1:0-1725 GCA_964421445.1 uncultured Pseudomonadota bacterium | reverse complement strand
AGAACTTCGGACGGGGGCCGACATAATAGGGCAGGGCAACCTGGAACACCGGGTTCTGCTGAGAGGGAACGATGAGCTGGCCGACCTGGCCGGATCGGTCAATGACATGGCTGCCCGGTTGGAAGAGTCCTATACGTCCGTTGCCAACCTTGAACGGGAAATAAAGGAGCGGAATGAGGCCCAGAAGCGTCTTGGTTATGTCAACAGACTCTATGCCATGCTGTCCCAGGCGAACCAGGCTGTGGTGCAGACCTTTGATCCGAAGGTTCTGTTTCAGAAAATCTGTGATGTAGGTGTCAGATCCGGCGGGTTTGCTCTCGTCTGGGTCGGCTGGATGAACGAGGAGACGGGTGATGTGCTCCCAGTGGCGTCGGCAGGCCATACGGGATATCTCGATGGGATCCGGGTCAATGTATCGGACAGGCTCCTCGGTTCAGGTCCTGTAGGCAGGGCCCTCCGGGAGAAAAGGACGACGGTGATCCGTGATATCGGTACCGACCCGGCCATGGCGCCCTGGAGGGATGATGCCCTGAGGTATGGTTTTGGTACCTGTGCTGCCGTTCCTTTCCATCGCGGCGGCGCTGTCATCGGATCTCTCAATCTCTATGCAGAAGGGAAAGGCTTTTTTTCTGCCGATGAGATTGAACTCCTCGAAGAGGTTGCGGGGAACATCTCCTATGCTCTCGATGCCATAGAGTCAGAGGGTCAGCGAAGACAGGCCGAGGAAGCACTGAAACAGGAGAAGACATTCACCAGCCTTCTCCTTGAAGCGTCACCAGCCTTCATCGTGGCCATAGACGGCCAGGGAAAGACGGTGATGATGAACAGGGCTCTCCTCGATTTTCTCGAATATACGGAAGAAGAGGTCGCCGGCGTCGATTATCTTTCCACATTCATTCCCGAAGAGGAACGGCCCTCCGTTGCCCGTGTCTTCCAGGAGATCATTGAAAAGAAGGTCATGACGGTCACCGAGAATCATGTCGTTAACAGGTCGGGCCGGTCCTGTCCGGTCGAATGGCACGGGAGGCTTGTGATATCAGGGGGCGACATGGCGGATTTTTTCATAGGAGTTGGTATCGATGTGAGTGATCGCAGAAGGGCTGAGGAAGAGATACGGAAACTGAATGTCGAACTCGAGCAGCGGGTCATTGACCGGACGGCACAGTTGGAGGTTGCGAACAGGGAGCTTGAAGCGTTCTCGTACTCTGTCTCCCACGACCTCCGGGCACCGTTGAGAAGTATCGACGGCTTCAGCCTGGCTCTTCTTGAGGACTGCGAAGACCGGTTAGACACAAAGGGGCGGGACTATCTCAACCGGGTGCGAAAAGCGACGGAGACCATGTCCGATCTCATCGATGCCCTCCTTCAGATCTCCCGCATTTCCCGGGTTCGTCTGAGGTATGAGGATATCGATCTCAGTGCGGAAGTCAGAAAAATCATCGACGGTTTCAGGAAAGACGAACCTGGCAGGATTTTTCAGGCTGTTGTAGAAGACGGGCTTGTCGCCCGGGGAGACCCTCGTCTCCTCACTTCAGTCCTCCACAATCTCTTGAGCAATGCCTGGAAGTTTACAGGAAAGAAATCTGTAGGCCGCATCGAGTTTGGAAGGATGGATACAGCGAGGGGACCTGCCTTTTTTGTCCGCGACAATGGCGAAGGATTTGATATGATATATGCAGGGAAACTCTTCGGTGCCTTTCAGAGGCTCCACAGGCAGGACGAATA
>CAYQXL010000124.1:0-1773 GCA_964421445.1 uncultured Pseudomonadota bacterium | reverse complement strand
AGAGAGGACCAATCTTCTTGACCGGTTTTACCACCCCCATCACCGGGAGGCGGAAAAAAGGGTACAGTCCTGCCTCGACCAATACGGCAGATGCCTGATTCTTGACTGCCACTCCTTTCCGTCCCGTCCTTTGCCCTGCGATCAGGACCAGAACATGCCGCGGCCCGACATCTGCATCGGGACGGACCCCTTCCATACACCTCCGGCCCTTACCACTGGGGTTACGGACTACTTCAGGTCCCTCGGACTGACCGTTTTTCACGATAAGCCGTACAGAGGAACGTTTGTGCCCCGTCTCTTCCATGCCGCCAACCGGAGGGTTTCATCGCTTATGATCGAAATCAGCCGCCGTCTCTACATGGACGAAACAACGGGGAATAAAAACCGGTCTTTTGAATCACTCCGGCATGCTGTGGGAGGTCTTGAAGAGTCCCTCACAAAACTGGGTATGAAGCATATGTCATAGCGCAAGGTCGATTGGATTGAGGGGCCACTTCGCGGGAACGGACAGGCATTCTCTGGCGAAGCCCGGACGGGACGAAAAGAGAGAAAACGATAGACAATTTACGGCAGTATGATACTATGAAGCTAATGTAGAAATTCTCCGCACATGCAAGGACCGCCGAGACAATCTACCCCAGGAGTGTGCAGCCTATGAAAAAGAATCGGCTCCCGCCAAAGGCGGAAAAAAAGAAACCCACCTCCGACGGGACGGTGAAAGAGGCTCACTTCCCTATCGTCGGTATAGGGGCCTCCGCCGGGGGGCTGGAAGCGCTGGAACAGTTCCTGTGCCATGTTCCTCCCGAACCTGGCATGGCCTTCGTTATCATCCAGCACCTCGATCCTACCCATCAGGGGATCATGCCGGAACTGCTCCAGCGGATAACGGCGCTCAAGGTTGTCCAGGTGAAGGACCGTACCCGGGTGGAAAAGGATGTTGTCTATGTGATCCCGCCGAATACAGACATGTCTCTCCTCCACGGTTACCTCCATCTTCTGCTACCCACAGCACCCCGGGGACTGCGCCTGCCTATAGACCATTTTTTCCGGTCCCTTGCCGATGATCAGCGCGAACGGGCTATCGCCGTTCTCCTTTCAGGGATGGGAACCGATGGGACCATGGGGTTCCGGGCCATCAAGGAGAATGCCGGGGTGACGCTGGTGCAGGATCCCTCGACGGCCAGGTTTGACGGTATGCCCCGGAGTGCCATCGATGCGGGCCTGGCTGATTTGATAGCCCCGGCAGAGGAGTTGCCGGCGAGGATCATAGCCTATATCAGAAACACCGGTGTGATCAGAAGAGAATTGCCCGGCGGGGACAAAACCCATGGTGCCCTGGAGAAGGTCGTTCTGCTCCTCAGGACCAGAACGGGAAACGATTTCTCCCTCTACAAGAAGAGTACCGTCTATCGCCGTATCGAACGGCGGATGGGAATCCATCAGATCGACAAGATTGCAGGCTATGTCCGCTATGTCCAGGAGAACCCGTCCGAACTCGATCTTCTTTTCAAGGAACTTCTCATCGGCGTAACCAGTTTCTTTCGCGATCCCCCTGTCTGGGAGTATATAAAGAAGGACGTTGTGCCTCCCCTTCTTGCCGCACATCGGCAGGGCGAGACACTGCGGGCCTGGGTGGCCGGGTGCTCCACCGGGGAAGAGGCCTATTCCCTGTCTGTTGTATTCAGGGAGGCGATGGATCACGTCAAGGGAAATATTTCGTTCCAGATTTTTGCCACAGACCTCGACAGGGATGCGATCGAACGGGCCCGGCAG
>CAYQXL010000123.1:0-1797 GCA_964421445.1 uncultured Pseudomonadota bacterium | reverse complement strand
AGAAAGGCTTTTCCTTTGATACCGATGCCTATCCGGCACATCAGTGAGGGGGAAACCAACAGAAACGACCATGGACAGTCGACTGGGATGGATGGAATGATGAAAGGACATGAGTGGCGGCAGCGGGGCCGCCAGATTATCACGCTGGTCTGCGCCGCTCTTCTCTGCATCGGTTTGACGGGAAGCTGCAGCCGTGAGCCAGCCGGTCCACCGGAAAAGGTGACTATTGCCTGTCCCCGCGGATTGCCTCCGGGGCTTTTTTATATTGCCCGGGAAAAGGGTTTCTTCCAGGCGGCAGGGGTAGAGGTTGTTTTTCTGCCCAGTATTTACGGCAAGGCCGCTATTCAGAACGTCATCGAAGGCAAGGCCGATCTCGCTGTTGCCGGTGACACTCCCTTCGTCTTGGCCGTCAATTCGGGACACAGGCTCTATGTTCTTGCCGTTGTGGGATCGACGGAAAAGTATAATGCCATTGTAGGAAGGAGGGACAGAGGAATCACCAGGCCTGATGACCTCAGGGGCAAACGAATCGGCGCCGCCTTCGGAACAACGGCCCATTTTTTTCTCGATTCATTTCTTTCTGCTCATGGTATAGGGCCGGACGAGGTGAAGATTGTCGATATCAATCCCGGCAGGGACGCGCAGGTGGCCATTGCCGACGGAAGAGTGGATGCCATTTCGTACTGGAGCTATTTTGCCCGGCAGATGGCTCAGGGGCTGGGAGAGAAGGGGGTAATATTTTTCGACGAGGCTCTCTACAACGATACATGGGGGCTTTTTGGCAAGCAGGACTATGTAAAGGCCAATCCCGACCGGATCAGAAGGGTCCTCAAAGCCCTTCTCGATGCCCAGAGGTCTGTGGCCCGTTACCCCCGGGAGGCACGGGAACTGGTGGCAAAGGCCACAGGTGCAGAAAGATCTGTCGTTGACGAGGCATGGGAGACGATGGATTTCAGGGTCAGTCTGGACCAGTCTTTGCTGGTAAATTTCGAGGACCAGACCCGGTGGGCCCAGCGGAACCATTTAATTGAGAATGGCACGATGCCCAACTTTCTTAACTACATCTACGTTGACGGGCTCAAGTCGCTCGAGCCCAGGACGGTCAGGATCATTCGGTGATGAGGTTCGAAACGTATGCGGATTAGGACGCGGCTCAGGCTCAATACAGGTGCGGCGATATTGCTCATCTTTGTGATCGCCGCATCTCTTGCATGGTCATTCTATGAGACCTTCAGGATATCGGGCGATGAGGCGTTGGCGGCGACGATGCAGAGGATCGCCGTAGAAAGGGTACTCCTGAGGAATGAATACCAGTTGTACCTCAGCGATCGTGCCAGGATTCAGTGGCTCGAAAAGACGGAGATCCTCAGGGGTCTGATCACTCAGGCGAAGGAGCGGTTTGTTGATCCTGACGAAAAGACTATCCTGAACGAGATTCAGAAGGCCTTCAATGCTACCGTCTCGATAGTGTCGCGGATCATGGAGATCCGGACGAAGCAGGAGAGCCAGGGAAAGACGAACCCTCTTCTGCAGGAGGCGGAGAAAAGGCTGACAGCCCAGCTCCTCGTACAGGTCCATAGTCTGAATACCGGTGTTTCCGATCTCCGTGAATTGTCCTCCCGGAAATCGGCCTATGCGTTCAAGCGATCCCTCCTTCTCATCCTTTTTCTCACAGCGGTGGCCGTGACGTTCTCCGTCAGCAATATGGCCGTTCTCGATCGTTTCCTGACGCGACGGATTAGAGAACTTCGGACGGGGGCCGACATAATAGGGCAGGGCAACCTGGAACACCGGGTT
>CAYQXL010000122.1:0-1824 GCA_964421445.1 uncultured Pseudomonadota bacterium | reverse complement strand
GATTCGTGGGCAGTCGTTGACGACAGCCCTCTTCTCTTGCGGCGAGCGGCAGCAGCCGGTATTATCGGTACCGGACTGAAGATGCCATGGAACGATACCGGGGAATATGCCGTATTTGATACCCTGACAGAAGTACTCGCTCATCTGAGGGAACACCTGTAGCCGCACTCTATACCTACGGTGCTGCGCCCGAAGGAACGAGATATGGCCAACAGACCGAAGGGTGAAGCATGAAACCTGACAAAACGGAGGGGGCGTGATGATTTCATTAACGCTGTTGCGGCATGGTGAGAGCCTGTGGAATAAGGAGAACCGTTTTTCCGGCTGGATGGATGTCGACCTGTCGAGCCATGGCATGATGGAAGCCCGCAATGCGGGCAAGGCGCTCACGTCCGGGGGTTATTCCTTCGATATCGCCTACACATCGGTCCTCAAGCGGGCCATTCGAACACTCTGGATCGTGCTGGATGAATGTGACGAGATGTGGGTTCCGGTCAACCATTCGTGGCGGCTCAATGAGCGCCACTACGGAGCACTTCAGGGCTTGAATAAAGCAGAAACGGCAGATCGCTTCGGAGAGGACCAGGTGTTCCGCTGGCGCAGAGGGTATGATACACGACCACCGGCGCTGGAGAAAACGGACAAACGGTGTCCGGGCCGGGATCCCCGTTACCGGCATGTGGATGAGAGCGATCTGCCACTGACGGAGAGCTTGAAAGATACGGCGAACCGGCTCGTTCCTTATTGGACAGGAACCATAGCACCTGCCCTTAAAGCAGGGCAAAAAGCGATTATCGCAGGTCATGGCAACAGCCTGCGGGCGCTGATAAAATATCTTGACAGCATACCCGATGACGACATTGTTTCCCTCGACATCCCTACGGGCATACCGATAATTTACGAGATGGACAGTGAATTACAGCCTGTCAGACACTACTATCTGGAATAGATTGGTAACGGGCAAGAAGGGCAGCCAGACATCTAACACCATCAGCGGAACGTCCAGGGGCCACAAGGAAGGCACCACGCTCAGATGTTCGCACATTATTCTGCCTCATTCATAACGGAAGCAATGGGGGTGAAGCAAAACATTTTGCGAAAAATTGTATCCAGAGGGACTGAACGCTCATTTTTCTGCTATTCTTGTACTATAATGGAAAAATGGAAATAGATATCTCAAGGAGGGGCTATGGAAGAAGAAAAACAACTGACCAAGATGCTTTCCGACGTTTTTCATGAAGCAATGCCTATTTTACAGCATGCGAGAAAGGGATTTATCAGGGACAACGGGACCGAGTTAAAGGAAGCGGTCACCAGATTCAGAGACTTGCTCAAATCCCGCGCTGCATTTGCAGAGACGCTGACGAAAAAAGAGGAAAAAAACGACGCTGAACTGAAATACATGAGTTTGCTTCCCCCTCTTCAGGCGTCTGCCCTTGCCATTGAGAACGTAATGCAAAAGATGGCGGTGAAGGCAGAAGCCCAAATCCCTTTTACCGAAAAAGGACTGAAGGAGATCGATTCACTGCTTGTGGTCGTGTACGCCCAACTGACCAACGCACGGGATTACATGATCACCGGTAATCCTCATCTGAAAGAAGGCATTCGGGAGCGGATGGAAGAGCTAAAGAACCTGGCCGACGAGTACGAGTCGATCCACCAGCACAGGATGATAGCAGGCGTCTGTGTAACAAAGGCCTCCTATCTTTATATCGACATCACCGATTCCCTGAAACGGGCGGCCAAGGCCCTTGTTCAGTTCTCCGAACAGGTGTAGCGGCTTTTTCTGAGGGCATTCGTCTGCCCCATCCCTCAGAAATGGTG
>CAYQXL010000121.1:0-1991 GCA_964421445.1 uncultured Pseudomonadota bacterium | reverse complement strand
GGATCGGGTGATTCAAAGGCGATTGTCCTTCTCAAATACCTCGGCCGCCTTTGGGGTCACCTTTGGCCTTTGGGGGTCAGGTCTTGACGGCCTGTTGCCCAAATACCCCCCAGGGAGTGTTATCACAGTCATGGAGGCCAGGAAGGATGGTCATTATTGTATACAATATGATTGCCTTACGTGGCGCAGCATGGTAGAATAACCCATTGTAACCATGTGGAGAAGAGCATTATGATGGGTCGTCATGAACCTCCAAAGGACAGTCTTTTTATCTACAATCTGCATCTTGAGGACAGAGTACGGAGCGACCATCCGCTCCGCAGAATCGCCGCATGTATCGACTTCGATTTTATCTACAGAGATGTGAAGGACGTCTATGGTACCAAGGGCAATGTCTCCGTTCCTCCGCCCATCATTCTCAAGCTTATGTTCCTTCTGATCTTCTACAATGTCCGTTCCGAACGGGAGTTGATGGAGACGATCCCGGAACGGCTTGACTGGCTCTGGTTCCTCGGGTACACCCTCGATTCCCCTATCCCCGATCACAGCGTTCTCTCCAAGGCCAGAAAGCGGTGGGGACAGAAAGCCTTCCAACGTTTCTTCGAGCGGATCGTTGTTCAGTGTGGAGAAAAGGGCCTGGTCGATGGAACGACTCTCTTCATGGACGCAAGCCTTATCGAAGCCCATGCCTCCAATAACTCGGTGGTTACTACCCAGTCCTTGCAGCGGTATCTCGCCAAAGGCTATCGGACCCTGGAGGAGCGGTTGACGGGCAGTGATGACAATGGTGCCCCCTGTTCCCGCAGGGATGTCAATAAACGGTATCGCTCCACTACCGACCCTGATGCCTCCATTGTCCGACAGGGAGGAGAACCGCGACTGTACTACAAGACCCACCGGGCTGTCGACCCCGGCCATGAGATCGTTACAGCCGTGACTGTAACCCCCGGTGCCGTTAATGAAGCCCACGGAATGGTCGCCCTCATTGACGCCCATGAGAAGCACACGCGCCGAACTGTTACGACCGTCGTCGCTGACAGCAAATACGGCACTGCCGATAACCTCCTCTTCTGTCACGATCATGCCATTACTCCCCACATCCCCGTTCTGAAGAAGAGTCATGAAGGGAAGGGGTCGAAGAAAGATATCTTCCCTGACACAGACTTTACCTACGATCAGGAAACGGATACCATGATCTGTCCTGCCGGTACCGTGCTGAGGAAGAGAACCTTTCATGTCACCCGTCAGAGTACAGAGTACATCGGGTCGAGAAAAGTCTGTGCCGCCTGCTCCCTGAAGCCCCGGTGTACAAAGAACGCTCAGGGCAGAACAGTCACCCGGCATATCCGGAAAGATGCCATTGATGCCATGACAGCCATGACATCGACGGCCTGCGCACAACGGAATATCACACTCCGTCAGAGTCTCATGGAGCGCTCGTTTGCCTACGGCACCCGGTACGGTTTTGATGAGGCGCGATGGCGGGGGCTCTGGAGGGTCTCGATTCAGGAGTACCTCATCTGTGCCGTTCAGAACATCCAGATTCTTATCCATTACCTGTACACACCCCGACGAGGGGTCTGTGCTCTTTCTTCCCGAACGATCACGAAATATGCAAAGAAGGCGATGAGGATCATCCGTACACCCCTCTCAACACTCTTATACCTGCACGGGGAAAAGTGCCCCGCATAATATCGGAATATCCTGTTTGCACCAGACTTACGGAAGACCATGAGGCGCCCTATGGACGATCGAGCCTACCTGACGAGACCGGTTTGGGCAACAGGCCGTTGAAATATAACATTTTATACAACTCTCAGATCCTCTTCCCCCGATAATCTCAGACCCATCGGTCTATTTAATAATAAAATCAAAATATGTTCCCGTAAAAGGTTCGTCTTTCAGGGTGAAATGCCACCACTCCATCTCATAATTAACGAATCCCTGCTTTTCCATGATCGTCTTCAGGGTAAGTCGGTTGATTTTCTGCT
>CAYQXL010000120.1:0-2011 GCA_964421445.1 uncultured Pseudomonadota bacterium | reverse complement strand
TTCGCGTTCCTTACGTTCTTTGCTGCCCATTGATTTCCAGTTATTCCTTGACTGATAGTCAAAAACAGAATACCCGGTTAGAAACAAAAAGTCAAGTCGGAAAGTGGAGAGTAGTTACTTGTGACTAGTGACTACCTGAATTCCCGTAAATTTATAACGAGGAATTTCATAAAAGTCCAATAAATAAATATTATTTTGCCATAACCTCTTGAAAAACATCGTTACATATAGTATGTTGTAACGAGACCAGGAGGTTTGATGGCCGCCATTGTGTACCAAACCAACAAAAAGACCGGAGTCATGTATGCCTACGAGTCCGTATCTTACTGGGACAAGGAGAAGCAACAGTCGCGCGCAAAGCGCAGATGTCTCGGCCGGGTGGATCCGCAGACCAAGGAAATTATTCCTACCCGAAAAAGAAAAGGACCACAGGCAGGCGACAGGCAAACCCGACAGATATCCCGAACTTTTTGCGGAACAACCTGTCTTCTAGACGGAATCGGAGACGCGACCGGGCTGCAGGAAGATCTCAAAACCTGTTTTCCGGACAGGTATCGCCAGATTATGTCCCTGGCTTACTATCTGGCCATGGAAAGCAAAAGTCCTCTTTGCCGTTTTACTCATTGGTCCGCATTGCATCGTCATCCTCACGGAGAGTCCATCAACTCGCAGCGAATCAGCGAGCTACTGGCTTCGATCACGGAACAGGAAAGACAGAGCTTCTTTCAGGCCATGGTGAAAAGAAGGGCTGAAAAAGAATACCTGGCCTACGACAGCACTTCGATATCCAGCTACTCCCAATGCCTCAGGCAGGTTCGCTACGGTAAGAACAAAGATCATGAACATCTCGCCCAGATCAACCTGAGTCTGCTTTTTGGTCAGCAGTCCGGCCTGCCGTTTTATTATCGCAAGTTGGCCGGCAACATACCGGATGTCATGACCTTGCGTAAACTCATCAAAGACGTCAATGCCTTGGGATATGAAAAAATCAAGGTGGTCTTGGATCGAGGCTTTTTTAGCGCGGCCAACATCAACGATCTCTACAAGCATCACCTGAAGTTCCTGATCGGGGCCAAGTTGTCATTGAAAATGGTCCAGAGACAACTGGAAGCCGTACGGGAGCGACTGCGAAACTGGTCCAACTACAGCCAGATCCATCGCCTCTATGCTTTTTGCCAATCGATCACCTGGGATTATGTTCAGGATCGGCCATACAAGAGAGATAAGCTGGAAGCCGATCGAAGAATGTATCTTCACCTTTTCTTTTCACCTGAGCAAGCGCTGGAGGACGAGCAAGCGTTCAACATCAGGCTGAGCGAATGGCAGGAAGAGCTGATTGGCGGTAATCGTCATCCCGATCATGAGAAGTTCTATTCCCAATACTTCGACATCAAAACGACCCCTGTGCGGGGTACGCAAGTCATCGCCAAAGAAGGAGCCATCGAGCTGGCCAAGCGGGATTACGGCTACTTCGCTCTGATGAGCAACGACATTAAGGATCCACTGTCGGCACTGGAAATCTACCGGAACAAAGACACAGTGGAGAAAGCTTTCGAGAATCTGAAAGAAAGGCTCAACCTGCGCCGGGTGGCGGTCTCGTCCGAGCAGAGCCTGGACGGGAAAATGTTCGTTCAGTTCGTCGCCTTGATCTACATCTCCTATATCAAGAAAAAGATGCAGGAGAATAACCTGTTCAAAAGCCATACTCTTCAGGATGTCTTGGACGAGCTGGATGTCATAGAATGCTTTGAATCACCTGGTCGCAGGCCACAGTTCGGCGAAATTACCAAAAAACAAAACGAGCTTTTCATTCAACTTGGGATAAATCCGCCCACCTCGTTACAATGAACCGGGAATTTAGGTGACTAGTGACTGGTGACTTGACCTCTCCCCTACCCCTCCCCTAAAGGGAAGGGGCTAAAGAGCTCGAACCAGGTTTTGAGCCCCCGTTCCTTCAGGAAAGGGGGCAGCGGGGGAAAGGTCAATGCTCACTGTTTCCAGCGGATGACCC
>CAYQXL010000119.1:0-2059 GCA_964421445.1 uncultured Pseudomonadota bacterium | reverse complement strand
GAAAAGATAAAGGCGAGAAAAGACAGAAGACAGAGAGAGATAGTAACTCGTGGCTGGTGATTAGTGACTGGTGAGAAGCGAAGGCAAGAAGCAAGTGGTCAGCGGTTGATGGGGATGCAACATTTGTGGCGATAAGGCCGTTTAGTGAACAGATGGCGCGTGATACACAGTAACCGGAAAACACGAGAATATAATGGGTAATAACCGGGGCGGGGGCCCTGGTCCAAAGATCATCGGAGGGTCGAGGGATAATGAAAATTCCAATTAGACGTTCATATTTTACACGGGCGCTTGCTTTTCTGATAGGTGACGTTGTCTTGCTCGCCACTGCCGTGTACCTTGCTTTTGCTCTGCGGTTCGACTGGTATATTCCCCAGAATTACACGATTCTGACCTATGCGGTTATTTTTATCCTCATCAAGATCCCAATCTTTGCCCTGTTCCGTCTCTATTCGATGACATGGAGCTTTGCCGGGGCCTACGAAGTGATGGACGTATTGAAAGCGGCCATTGTTGCCCAGATCGGCATCGAACTGCTCGTGTACGTTGTCAACCCTCTGGGGATTTTCGTTGCTTTTCCCCGGTCGGTGGTACTCCTTGATTTCCTGATTGCCACTGCGTTTATAGGAGTGTTCCGTCTGTCGAAGCGGCTGTACCTCCATCTGTTTCTCCGGGCGCCAACGCGAAGCGGCAAGGCGACGTTGATCGTTGGAGCGGGAAGTGCCGGCGAGATGATCGTTCGGGATATCCACCGCCACGAGATGAGGAAGTATTATCCCATGGCCTATGTGGATGACGATGCCAGCAAGAAGGGCATGTATATCCGCAACGTGAAGGTGGCGGGGAAGATTGAAGACATCCCCGACGTGGTGGCAGGTATGGGGATTCAGGCGATCATCGTGGCCATTCCGTCGGCCAGTTCGAAGGAGATGCGGCGGATCACCGGTTTTGTCAAGGAGTCGGGGATAAAGGACGTCCGCGTTCTGCCCGGTATCCAGAGGATACTCGATGGTTCTGTGACGCTGGGGGATCTGAAGGTGATCAGCATCGAGGATATTGTGGGCCGGGAACAGGTGACAGTCGATGTGCCCGTTGTCGAGCGGTTCGTCCGGGGAAAGGCTGTGCTCGTGACCGGCGCCGGCGGGTCGATCGGGTCGGAGATTGTGCGCCAGGTGATCCGGTTTGGGGCGACGACAGTCTTTGCCCTCGATATCGACGAGACGGATATCTTCAACCTTGAGGCCGAAATCCGCCAGACCTACACGGAGGATATTTTTGTGCCGGTCATCGCCGATGTGGGCAACGAGGAGAAGGTCAGGAGGGTGATGAAGATCTGCCGGCCTGATGTGGTCCTCCACGCGGCGGCGTACAAACATGTGCCCATGATGGAACTCTTCCCCGAGGAGGCGCTGAGGGTCAATGTCTTCGGGACGCTCAACCTGCTCAATGCGAGTCTCGGGGCAGGGGTCGAGAAGTTTGTCATGATCTCAACGGACAAGGCTGTGACGCCCACGAGTATAATGGGGACGACGAAACGGCTGGCCGAGGAGCTGGTGAAGCTCTATAACACAAAGAATTCGACCCAGTTCATGGCGGTCCGGTTCGGCAATGTGGTCGGAAGCCGGGGCAGCGTGATCCCCATCTTCAGGGACCAGATCGCCCGGGGCGGCCCTGTCACCGTGACCCATAAGGACATGACGCGGTATTTCATGAGCATTCCCGAGGCTGTCGGCCTTGTGCTGCAGGCGGCGTCCATGGGGCAGGGGGGAGAAGTCTTTATCCTCGACATGGGCGAACCTGTGAAGATTCTTGATGTGGCGGAAGAGATGATCCGGCTCCACGGACTGGAACCAGACAAAGACATCCCGATACTTTTTACCGGGATCAGAAAAGGAGAGAAGCTGACCGAAAGTTTAACAACCCCCGTAGAATTCCTCGAACCAACATCCCACCCCAAGATCTCGAAGAGCAATAACGAGATCATCAAACATGACATCCTGGAGCAGGTGGACAGGCTCCGGACGCTCATGGCAAATCCCACCAAAGCTGACATCGTTGC
>CAYQXL010000118.1:0-2083 GCA_964421445.1 uncultured Pseudomonadota bacterium | reverse complement strand
CCCCGCCATTTGAGGAGGCGTATGGTGCCGACGATCACCAGAAAGGTGATCACTAACTGGACAAGGGGACTCACGATCATCATCATGGAGAGATTTCCCCTTTCATGTTCTCACACAGAGCCGCTACGCCTGTTGCTTCGTTGTTCCGATCGACACGTTTCATGGTTCTGTCCGTCCTGATCAGGTGAGGAATACTGTCACAACCGGAATGGTCACGAGGCTCACCAGGTAAGTCGCGACCACAATTGCCGATGCGAGAGGCCCGTCGCAGCCGTATCGGTCGGCAATAACAGCGGCCACAGCTCCCGATGGCATCGCCGCCTCGATAACGAGGATCTCAACGGGAAGGGCAGAGAGCCCTGTGATGACAGCTCCCCCTTTGACGAGAAGAGGCTGGAAAACCAGTTTGATCAGCGCAATGATCGCGAGCAGAGGAAGAATGCTTCTGATCTCGATCGGTCCGAGCATGAGACCAATCGAGATCGCGACCAGAATTTCGAGCCCGTTATTGAAATAACCAAAAAAATTGGTCCAGAAAGGCGTCTTCATGAATGCGCTCGCTGCAGGAATCTGAGAAACGATGAGCCCGAGGATGAACGCGATGAAGATAGGCGATGAGAAGAAATTTTTGATGACCGGAAATACCTCGGGCCGTTTCATCTCCTCCCTCCCTCCAAAATACGCTGCCATGATGACACCAAGGGTAAAGAACGGGATACAGACCCCGAATTCCCCGATGATGAGTCCGAGAGCCATCGCTTCACTGTTCCCGCTGAAGGTTTGCTTTATGAGGGGATATGCAAGGGTCGAAGTGCTCCCGAATCCCGCAAGCATCACCATGGAACCGGTCACGCGGTATGAGAGTCGCATTGCCCGGCAGACAATATAGGAAAAGAAACAGCAGAGCATGGTCGATCCAAACATGATACCTGCCGCCACGATCTGGCGAGGGTGAATCGCGCTGACAGCAAGCGTCGAGAATATGGTGACCGGGAGAGCAAGCTCCGTTACAAGCCTGTTGAAGACCGGCTGGTGGCTGTTGTCGAACACTCCCTTCCGCTTGAGCATCTGGATGAAGAGAACAAGGATAAAGAAAATTGCCACCGATTTTAAGAGAGGATAGAGATGCTCCATCTTTCGTCCTTTTGGATCAGGTATCGAACAGATTCATCGCTTACCGGATAAAAACCGTCTTCGTTCTTGGTGGGAACACAGGTTCATCGGAGTTGAGTATAGGGTATTTGTGCTTTTAAGTCAAAAATACGGCCCTGCCCTGCCCCCGATAAACGGCGAAGGTTGATCTGCGCTGCGCAGGGTTTTCTGCCACGAAAGTCTTTCGCCTTTTCCTCTTTGCCATACTATAATGAGACAGATGGTAACAAACGGACCACCCAACGACCCTCTCCACGGCATCACCCTCGAAATGATCCTCAATAGGCTCGTTGACTATTACGGGTGGAAGGGGCTGGGGAATCGGATCGATATCAGGTGTTTCACCAATGACCCGAGCATCAAGTCCAGTCTCCAGTTTCTGAGGAGAACCCCCTGGGCCAGGAAAAAGGTTGAAGATCTCTACCTGCGACATGTACGGAAGCTCTCTCGGGGATCGACAAACGGCAGTCCTTCAGGGGCCCGGTAACAGCAACCGTTTTCTCGCCTCCAAGTCTGATGATCCGTTCTGGTTTGAACGCTGTTTTCCTGCGCCGCGCCTGGCCACTTTCCTGCTCTTGTCAAAGGTTTCGGGCCTTTCATTATGAGATATTTCAGCAGTAACTCGTTCACCCAGCATGGTGAAGATCAATTCCAGGTCAGTCATGTGGTCGCGCAGATTCTGGGTTTTCCTGCATCTCCATCATCGCCGGAGCGGGCGCATCCCCATCTGTCATGTCAACACGTCACATGCACAAGAGAGAATCGTCCGCGCATAACGGAACAACTATAAAACAAGGGGGAGGATGCGAAAAAAATATCCCTTCAACATGGGAATCTCATGATATATATTAAGGCCTTATGCGGAAAATCATCGTCGATATTGACAACACCCTCTGGGATTTTGCTCCCGTTCTGTACGAGAGGATGAAAA
>CAYQXL010000117.1:0-2107 GCA_964421445.1 uncultured Pseudomonadota bacterium | reverse complement strand
TGTCGTGAGCCCATCGGACAAAATGATCGACGGCCCTTTGAGGCCGGTAGCAGTCGTAGATTTTCAGTGACAGAGCGAACGGTTTTATCTCTTCCTGTACCCTTGCCAGAGCGGAAGCGGCCTTTCGTGTGAGGTAACACTTCGGCTGAATATACCCGTCTATCCTTTCGCCAACGAAGTTGTGAGCCGTATAGTATCTCATGTCGAGGACAATACCCGGAATCATTGTCTCTGCATCGACGAAGTTTTCGGGGATATCTCCGGACGACGCTGTGCCGGCTGTCATGCCCCACAAGACAAGGATCACGATAGCCGGTATAAGACAAACACGTTTTGCCCGCCACCAAAGGCTCATAGTCTGCCACCTCCAGACCATTTGTTGGTCTCTGAACATCTGAAAAAGAAAGGCTCTCTGAACATGGGCTGCCTTATTTGCAGCTTGAAGGTGCCACTTTTCCGGCCGCATCTGCCGGACCGTCGAGAACGACTCCCGAGAGGAGCAGAAGGGCCAGAGCTACTGTAATTAGTCTAAAAAACAGCCTAACTTTCATTGTTTGGTACACTCCTTTATTCAAATTCTGGGAATTTAGCCGGGCCCGGTACGAACTTGACCGTATCAGCTTGCCATCGAGCGGGCTGTCTGAGCCAATTATAGACCCCGGGATTTTCGTGTGTCAATGGAATTGAGAAAAAAAGCCGATGACGGTCAGCAGTGGGAATTTTGATCTTTAACGAACCATTGCTGCCCGTCATCAAAGTGTGCCTATCGGTGAACTGTCTTCCTCCCGGAAAAAGGAGGAGGGGAACACGATCAGGATTCAGAAACCGTCAATGACCACCGAGCACGTCAGGGACTGTCATTGTATCGAGCGTTGCACCGGCAGGAAGGTTAAAGATAGCGTCAGGCGGTGCGCCGTTCTTGATGTTCTTGTATTCGATGCTCCACTTGCCATTTACATTTGCAATCTTCAGGGGAAAACGAATATCCGAGGCGAACCATTGATGATATGTTTCCGTCTTACTCCCCTGTTTAACGGTGACTTCATATTTCTTGGCCTGACGACCGCCAATGTTCTCGGTGCCCATATCCTTGCGGCCCGTTTCGCCCGGTATCTTTTCTTCTGTCCATGGTTTGAATGCAGGCGTTAGCTTCGCTTCGACATACGTATTCTCGGCCCCGTTCATCTGCCAGACCAGACCTTTATCGCCCCTTATAATTGTGTAAATCGGCGTACTTCCTTTCTCTATACGGAATTTGTTGTCCTTCACGTAAATCTTTCCGTTTCTCGTTACCTTCCCTTCTTTTGAAATCATGTCCGCCGTAATATCAATAGCAAATGCCCATGAAAACAGCGTAACCACAAACAGAAGCGAACATGCCGACACCAGAAAAGACCTTCTCATTACTTCCTCCTCGTTGAAATAAGATATTGGTGCTGAAACGGGGAATCTTCTCCCGCCAATTCCCTCGCGTCCAGACCTGGCCATGGCAAAGAATCCGGTCCCTGCTAACAGACGGCCGGACCCTTTGCAGATGTTTCCTCATACAAGACTCTATTATTTACACTGCCCCAATGACCCGACTCCGCATCTTTTCCCGGTGGTCCATGTCGCCTGGTCGAGATATGTTTTATTGAGATTTGCTTTCGAGATATCAGCTCCGGAAAGATTGGCCTCAAAGAGGTTTGTGCCGGAGAGGTTGGCCCCGGAAAGATTGGCTTTCGTAAGGTTCGCGCCGGACAGTGTGGCGTTCGACAGATCGGCACCGGAAAGATTGGCCGACGAGAGATCGGCATATGTAAGATCCAGATTATTCAATTTGGCCCCGGAAAGATCACATTTTTTGCAGGCGTTCGATTTCTTCAGTGCCTGGACGTGTTTTTCGTCAAATCCATGGAGAACTGAACTGACAGCAATCAGACAGATGATGGTTACGCCAATCGCAAGACTCGATTTTCTTCCCCACATAATACCCTCCTTAAATGTATTTTTAATAACGGCCAATAAAAAACCGCCACCTGAAGATCTCCCCTTCAGATGGCGGCCCGACCATCCAGCCTAGCTTCCTCCAGGGACATCCGCTGCCCCTGAACCCACTCGCTATTCA
>CAYQXL010000116.1:0-2128 GCA_964421445.1 uncultured Pseudomonadota bacterium | reverse complement strand
TATGTACACAGGGAACGAGCGAAGAAGTTCCCAGTGGTAACGGGGGCTGGAGAGGGCTTATGGTCGGCCCCATATCTCCGGCACGTATGAAGCTCTTTTGCCCTACCACTGGCTCTTTGACGTATGCGGAAGAGGAAGACATATCGGACTACGGACGATTCCCCGCCAGGTTATCGTATTGCATTCACCAGACCGAGACGAATTGTTCTGCCAATAAGGCAAGCAGTATCGAAACAAGAGATGCTGGAGAGGAAGGCTTCTCCTTGTCTCCACAATGCCGTCCGGACAGGAGATGATCGGCGGCGCTGATGTCCAATCTCCACAAAAAAAGGAACAGTTGATGAAAAACACTACCCGGCTTCGCCAGTTGGTTCTCGACAGAGAGATTCTTGTCTTGCCTGGTGCCTATGACGCCCTATCGGCCAGGATTATCGAAAACACAGGGTTTGAAGCACTGGTGGTGGGGGGATTCGCAACATCGGCTGTCCGGCTCGGCCGGCCCGACCTGGGCCTTTTGGGCCTCTCTGAGATGGTTGACCATGCGCGCCGTATCGTTGATGCCGTGACAATTCCCGTCTTTGCCGACGGCGATACAGGTCACGGAAATGTGGGCAACGTCCAAAGGACGATCAGGGATTTTGAGCGGGCCGGGGTGGCGGGGCTTTTCATCGAGGACCAGGTCTTTCCCAAGCGGTGCGGACACATGGACGGGAAAGAGGTCATAGCTGCTGACGAAATGATCGACAAGATCAAGGCCGCCGTTGATTCAAGAAGCGACAGTGATTTCGTGATAATGGCCCGGACCGATGCGCTCGCTGTACGGGGCATAACCGAGGCGATCGACAGAGGGAACCGGTACCGGGAAGCAGGCGCCGATATCATTTTCGTCGAAGCGCTCACAACCATCGACGAGATGAAACAGGTGGCAAGAAGCGTAGACGCCCCTCTCTTTGCCAGTGCCATCGAGGGAGGGAAGACGCCCCTTTTCTCGGTCCGGGAGTTTCACGATCTCGGCTTCAGCGTTGTTGCATACGGGCTTTCGGCTCTATTCGCGGCAGCATACTCCACAAGAATGATTTTGGAAACCCTGAGGGCAACAGGGACAACAAAGGGAATGCTCGGTACCATGACTGTCTTTGACGAATTCAACCGACTCGTCGGGCTGGATCTTACATGACAAGGGTCCTGTGCCCGAAGGCCGCCGGTCCGGTCAGGCGGACGAATCGGGGTCGGGCAGGCCATTCTTCTGCCGGGTGTAAGACTTGAGAAAGTTAAGGTCCGATTCTCCGAATCCTTCCCAGGCAAAAGGAAAGAGGGCATTATTCTGAAAAAGAGGGTCGTCTTCCACGGGATAGCGAGCCTCTTTGGCATAGCGGGCAAACATTGTCGACTGTGGTATCGGCGTATATTCCGCAAGATTTGCCGTTACACCAAGGGCAGACAGGTAATCGACGGTATCGCGGACAGTCTCCCATCGCTGCCTTGGTAGTCCCGTAAGGACATAGGCCCTTATCTCGCTTTTGCGGAACCCTGCAGCCTTAAGGTGCCTGACGGCCCGTTCAAAAGCTTCATTGTCGATCTTTCCGCCCATCCTTTTCTGAAGGTCCCTGTCTGCAGTTTCAAAACCAAGCCTTACCTCCTGAAAACCCGCTCCCTTCAGGAGCATCGCCACCTCTTCATCAATAAAAGCACCATTGACGGCATTGGGGTTATAGAGCTCGATCTTTTCCGGAAGCCCGGCAACGCTCCTGAGGAGGGGCTTGGCAAATTCATGGGACCGGAAGAGAAAACTATCGTCGTAGAGGACAAACCGGAACGCTCCTTGGTTCTGCCAGTGGCGTATCTCTGTTGTGACGTTTTCCGGCCCCCTTCTCGCCATTCGTGGATACATATACGGCGTTCCACAGTAGGTGCACCTGAAAACGCACCCCAGTGACGTCATGAGGGGGACAAAAGGGATCGTTTTGTAGAGATCAAGACATGGGTAGGGAAGGCTCTCGATCTCCTGCGGCGAAGGGGTGAAGGTGAGCGCCCCGTTATGCTTTTCCTCCACAAACCGGTAGAACCGCTCGGTCTCCGTGTTCCTGACGACCAGGTCGGCCTGGGAAAGATGGGCGCAGGCATGGTC
>CAYQXL010000115.1:0-2131 GCA_964421445.1 uncultured Pseudomonadota bacterium | reverse complement strand
ATCGCCACATCTCATATTGCCGGAAGCTTTGCGTACGGCAAAAAAGCCATCTGGATCCTTCATATCGCCGCTCGGATGTGTACCATCTTTCTCTGTGTTTCCGCGGGGACGGAAACGTTCTGGTTCGGTGACAGCCATATATTCTCCTCAGTCTCGCCGATTCCCAGGAGAAAACATTTCACCGTTTACAACGCTGTAGATACTGTATATATAGACGAGAGGACAAAGTCCACCGATAAGGACGAAGGGAAACGTGCCCTCGGATGCGACGGCAAAAGAGTCATCGGTATGGTCGGAAGACTGGCCCACCAGAAGGGACACAGTGTTCTGTTGACGGCCCTGAAACAGATTATTGCACATGTTCCCGAAGCTATTCTCCTCGTTGTTGGTGACGGGCCGGAAAAAGAGGCCCTCCACAACATGGCAGAATCGGCGGGATTGGCGAATAAAATTATCTGGCTTGGCGCCAGAAGCCAGAATGATGTTTTTTCACTGTACGGATTGATGGATGTTTTTGTCATGCCTTCGCTCTATGAAGGTTTCGGATTGACGGCGGCCGAAGCAATGGCCGCAGGTTTGCCCGTCGTAGGCACGAGAATCGAAGGGCTGTCGGAGGTAATTGAGGACGGCGTAACCGGATATCTTGTACCTCCCGGTGACAGCGATACTCTGGCTGGACAGGTGATCAAACTCTTGGAAGATCAGGGAAAAAGCCGGAAGATGGGGGAGAGAGGAAAACAGCGCGTCAGGAGGCACTTCTCTTTGATGAGGTTTCGAGAAACAATGATCAACCTCTATGAGTATGCTCTATCGGAAAGTGGTCGACGATCTGCGACGTCGGTCAGGTTGCCTCGTTCATAGCCATGGACAAACCACGCATCCTTCTTTTTGCTCCGCTCTGTTATCCCCCCGCAGGGTCTGAAGCGATCGTGACCTCGAAACTCGTTTTAGCGATGCTCGATGCCGGGTGGGATGTGGACGTGATAACCCAGGGTGATTTTGGACATTTTTATCCCTATTCGCGGAAAACACTCTGGGAACCTGTGAGACGCGTCTGTCACAGCATTGATGGAGCTCCGGGCTGGCCCTCTTCGTTAATTGGTGGACGTGCAGGTTCAGTTCTCTGGGCCCGGAGGGCTTCTAATTGTGCCCAAAAATTGGCCAGGGAAAAGGATTACGATGTGATGATGTCGAGGGTCACACCTCTGTACGGTCATCTCCCGGCCCTTATGATCGCCCGACATCTCAAGATTCCGTGGATCACAAACTGGAGTGACCCCCTTCCCCCCGTCAAGGCACCTCCGCCATATGGGAAGGGGCCGGAAGCTCCGCTTCCCTTTTTGATTGAATGGTATTGTCGTGCAATTTGTCGGCAGGCTTCGTGGCACACGTTTCCCTGCGACAGGCTACTGAGCTACGTCAATCGCTATTTACCGGGAATCAACAGCAGAAGTTCCGTTGTTCCCCACATAGCGTTCAGCAGGTCGAGAACGGTTCCGGTGAGTAAGGCTCCAGGGTTTACGCTATGCCATGTTGGAAGTCTTGCCAATCGTGATGTGACGGCCTTCCTTGAAGGTCTTAAAATATTTACTGAAGAAGGATCGGACAACAGGAAAGACGTGAGAATCAGGTTCATCGGAAACAGACATGACTCGTTGATGGAGACGGCTGAACGTTTGGGTCTGAATGGATGGGTGAGCGCGGAGGCTCCCCGAAATTACGAGGAGACACAAAAGATAATGGCTGAGTCTTCTGCTTGTCTCCTCATAGAGGCCGATGGAGAAAACGTCTTTTTTCCGTCCAAATTTGTCGATTATGTCCAAACGGGGAGACCTGTCCTGGCACTTACGCCGAAGGGGAGCACTGTCTCAGAGGTTCTCGCAACCAGCGGGGGTGGGCTCGCTGTCGCAGCAGGTTCGCCTATTCAAATAGCACGTGCCCTGCAGCGGTTCTATACGGCATGGAAGGACGGTCTCCTTGATCGTCAGTTCGACTCCCATTCTTTGATCAGTTTGTATGATGAAAAAAAAGTCCTTTCGGACTATATGTCGATAATTTCAAAACTCCAACGGATACAGGCAGCATGAAAACGATGCAGGAACTTCTCATGGCCCGGGCAAAGACGATGGGA
>CAYQXL010000114.1:0-2164 GCA_964421445.1 uncultured Pseudomonadota bacterium | reverse complement strand
CGTCCCACCCCGGTGATCGGGATACTAACCGGTGAATTGGGGTCATTTGAGGGGATGGTAATCGTTGCCGTCTTGGTATAGGGGGAAGAAGGTGTAAAAGAAACGGAAAAGGTGCAGCTTTTGCCCGGTTTGATGGTCTGTCCCGAACAACTATCTCTCTTGGGGACAAGGGCAAACTGTCGTTCGTCTGTTCCACTGATGACAGTGGTTCCGATTGTAAGATCGGCAAGACCTTTCGCCGGGGTATTCGTGATCGTAAAAATGGCCGTTGACTTTGTCCCGATCAGTCGGGTCCCGAAGTCTTTGTAGGTTGGGGTGACGGTCAGGGTGGGGGCGAAAGGATTGAAGGTTGCCGTCACGTTTATGTCACCATTCATCTTGATGGTACAGGTCGACTGTCCGGCGCACGGTATCCATCCGGCGAAAGAGTTGCCGGCAGAAGGGGTGGCGATAAGTGTCACCTCTGTTCCCGGGAGATAGGTGGCTGTGCAGGTACTGTTGGCACCGCAATTGACGCCTGAATAGGGACTGCTTATGACAGTGCCCTCCCCTTTGGTGGTGACTGTGATGGTAAAGGGAGTGGCCAGGGGCTTGATGAGTTCGGCGTTGTACACATGGGGGTTAGTATTGGTAAGACCGGGTATCCCTGTTGCTATTCTGTATACGCCGATGGCATACCCCCGCGATGTTTCGGCGGGAGAGCCTGTACCCTGAACCGCAGGATCAACATTGGTGACGAATATCGAAACCGTATTATTGCTGTTGCGAACAATTTCAAAGGTTCGAAACTGCTGGGGAAAATCTCTCGTCGACGGTGTCTCCACCTCCCAGAAACCGAATTCAGGACCCTTGCCGGCAGGGGCGGGCTGAGGAGTGACGGTGTTGATATGACGATGCCCCGCCATCCATAAGATCAGGTTCGAGTAATTGTGGAGAGTATCGAGGAGCATTGCGTCGGACACAACGGTATAAGGGACAACTGGCGCGCAGTTCTCGATGGGGTAACCGTTTCCACAGACAACACCCTCTTTGCTCGTGGAAAAAAACATCGGAATGACCGTCGCGTTAGAGAGAGGCGGATCCTGTT
Source organism: uncultured Pseudomonadota bacterium (assembly GCA_964421445.1). GTDB lineage: Bacteria > Desulfobacterota > Syntrophorhabdia > Syntrophorhabdales > CAYQXL01 > CAYQXL01. The sequence goes on along the minus strand of CAYQXL010000114.1, from coordinate 1,077 downwards.
CCGGTGGTGCAGGAGCATCGGGGACATTCAATTGAGGCCCGACGGGAACATGGGCGGCTATGATCATGAGCTTACCTTCATCCTGGCCCCGGTCGAGTTCGTTTACGAGCCAATCGTACCGCTGCTGATCGAGACACCCGTGAGAGTACGACTGATCTGAGGCAAAAGGATTCTGCTTGCACGTATCATCAAGGACGATGATCTTGAGCGGGACGCCTGCCTTGGGCTCAAAGGTGTAGGAAACGAAGTCGTGATCAAGATTCTCCCCGGTGAAACCGTGGCCCTTGGGTTTCGAGGTGGTCGTAAAAAATTCTCTCATCCAGTTCAGGGAACTGGACCTGTCGGTAGTGAGGGCACGGCGGTTCCGGTCTGGGGCGACGGCTGGCGGCGTCTTCATGGTCGATGCCAACCCGAAGTACACCGGGGTTCCATACGGAGTGCTTCCGTCAATCACGCCGGTATAGATGCCACGGGCATCAAGGGAAGGGAACCCGGTGCCGTCGACACCCATATTGAGAACAGTTCTGCCCACAAGCATGTTTCTGAGATAATCGTTGGGATAAAGAGCGCCGGACCAATATTGGTCATGATTGCCGATGACCTGATACCACGGGATCGACGAGTCAAGCCCCTCCGACTGAAAGGGCTTCTGATAATCGATGGTATTCGCCCCCTTGTGTGCTCCCGAGCTTGGAACAATCCTTTTTCCGTCCAGAACGTCGATATGCCATCTGAGACCGTTATAGAGATTACTGTTTGCCGGATCGCCGAGCCCTATCCCGAAATCAAAGGACATCGTTTTGTGAAGCACATTGATTGTCTGGACTGCTGCGTCAAGGACCTGGGTGGTATAGAGCATGACAGGCGAATAGGCCGGCAGATCGACATTCCCAAAATCTCCCATGAGCCCAAAGAAAAGTGGCTGGGCCGGGGATTCTTTGTCGGTGATATGGGTGTCGCTTATGGAGAAGAATCGTAAAAGCGTTTCTACGGGACTATAGGTACCCACAGGTGAGCCGTCAGGCAGAAGGGGACCATAGTCGACAGGATCTCCAAAATACCATGAACTGTATCCAT
>CAYQXL010000113.1:0-2301 GCA_964421445.1 uncultured Pseudomonadota bacterium | reverse complement strand
ATTACGATCTGGAAAAGGTCAAGGAGCGGATTCTTGAATTCCTGAGCGTCATCAAGCTGAAAGGTGAAATACGGGGCCCGATCCTCTGCTTCGTCGGACCTCCCGGCGTGGGGAAAACATCCCTCGGAAAATCGATCGCCCGGGCTCTTGGCCGCAATTTCACCCGCATCTCCCTCGGCGGCATGAAGGACGAAGCGGAGATCAGAGGCCACCGGAGAACGTATGTCGGTTCCATGCCCGGACGGATCATCCAGTGCCTGAAGCAGGCAGGAACAAACAACCCTGTCTTCATGATGGATGAGATCGACAAGATCGGCAGTGACTTCAGGGGCGATCCGGCAAGCGCCCTTCTCGAAGTTCTCGATCCCGAACAGAACTCCGCTTTCAGCGACCATTATCTCAACCTGCCCTTCGACCTGTCGAAAATCATGTTCATCACCACGGCCAATCAGGTCGACACGATCCCTACGCCCCTCAGGGACAGGATGGAGACGATCTACATTTCCGGGTACACGGACCGGGAAAAGGCAGCCATAGCGAAGAAATACCTCATTCCGAAACAGCTCAAGGAAAACGGCCTCACAGGGGCGAACGTCGCCATTACCGATGACGCCATGGTGAAGGTCATCCAGGACTACACGCGGGAAGCAGGGCTCAGGAATCTCGAGAGGGAGATCGCATCGATCGCCCGTAAAGTGGCCCGCCGTATTGCTGAAGGCGATTCGTCAAAGGTTACCGTCACACCACGGAATCTCCACAAACTCCAGGGTCCGCCCAAGTATCTGCCGGAAAGCGAACTCGAAAAGGAAGTGGCCGGTGTCACGAGCGGTCTTGCCTGGACGGAGGTGGGAGGGGAAATCCTCTATATAGAAGCGGCGTGCCGAAAAGGACGGAAAGACCTGATTCTTACAGGCAACATGGGCGATGTGATGAAAGAATCGGCACAGGCCGCCCTGACATACATCAAATCAAAATCCCAGGAACTGGGGATCAATCCGGACATCTTCGACGATCTCGAGGTCCACATCCACATCCCCCAGGGAGCTATTCCGAAGGATGGACCTTCGGCAGGGATCACGATCGCCACAGCCATCATCAGCGCCATCACCCACCGTCCCGTTACGAGAAAACTGGCCATGACAGGCGAGATCACCCTGACGGGCCGCGTGCTCCCCATAGGAGGGCTCAAGGAAAAGACCCTCGCCGCCCTGAGGGCCCGGATCGAAACGATCATCATTCCTGAAGAGAATACGCGGGAACTGGTCGAGATTCCCGGGTACGTCAGAAAAAAGATCACCTTCCGGCCGGTCCGGACTATGGATCAGGTCGTCGAAATCGTTTTCGGCGGGGAGAAATGAAGGAAGCATCCTTCTACGAACGGCTGGATGATAAAAAGGTCCATTGCCATCTCTGCAGGCATAATTGCCTCATCGCCGACGGCCAGAGGGGAATCTGCTCGGTCAGGGAAAACAGCGGCGGCACCCTTTACAGCCTGGTTTACGGAATGCCCATCGCCTGGCACGTTGACCCCATCGAAAAAAAACCCCTCTTTCATTTCTTTCCCGGGTCACGGGCATTCTCCATCGCCACGGCAGGGTGTAACTTTCAGTGCCTCCACTGCCAGAACCACGAAATCTCCCAGATCCCAAAGGATCAGAAAACCATTCCCGGGGGCCGGCCGATGGCCCCGGCAGACGTGGTCGCCCAGGCTGTTGCAGACCAATGCACGAGCATTTCCCACACCTATACCGAACCGACAATCTTTTATGAATACGCCTTCGACATCGCCCGGGAGGCGAGCGAGAAAGGTATCTACAACAATTTTGTCACAAACGGATATATCGAAGAGGAACCGCTGAAGGCGATCAAACCCTTTCTCGCGGCGGCGAACATCGATCTGAAGGGTTTCAGTGAATCATTCTACCGGAAGGTATGCAAGGCGGATCTCGCGAAAGTCCTCACAACCATACGGGCCTACAAAGCCCTCGATATCTGGATCGAACTGACAACGCTCATCATCCCCGGATACAACGACGACCCTGACGAGCTGACAGCGATCGCCCGGTTCATCAAAACCGATCTCGGGGCCGAAACACCGTGGCACGTGAGCGCATTCTACCCGACATACAGACTGACCGACGCCCCTCCGACAGACCCCCGGACACTGGTGAGAGCCCGGGAGATCGGTGTGGCTGAAGGGCTCCGGTACGTCTACGTGGGCAACATTCCCGGGCTGGACGGCGAAGATACCTATTGCTACCAATGCAAAAAGTCGGTCATCGGCCGGTACGGATTCTCCCT
>CAYQXL010000112.1:0-2402 GCA_964421445.1 uncultured Pseudomonadota bacterium | reverse complement strand
TGAGCTGTTGCTGGACAATGGTAAAAAATCCCCGGCGGTTGTAAATACCGGTAAGGTCATCAACGATCGAGAGTGTATGGAGTCTCTCTTCCAGTTCTTTCTGCTCCGTAATGTCATCACAGGTTATCATGTGTTCACCAGTTCTCAAGCGGACGGTGATAAAATTGATGAGTTTTTCCCTGCCGTCCTTGCACGTTACCGCATATATCCGTGATCGCTTCTCCTTCCCTTCTGCGTCAGCAATGTCCTCGATCCATGAAGCAATGACGTTCCGCCGGTAGGCAGGATCAGGATAGGCCTTACGGAACCAGACCCTTCCGTCCGGAACATCACTGAGATCATATCCTGTTATACCGGTAAATTTCTGATTCAGATAGACCATTCCACCCTCTGAATCGACAAGCATGATGCCGAACGGAGCAGAGTCGGAAAGCGTCAGAAAACGCTCTTTCTCGTGGAGAAGCGCTTCTTCTGCCTCTTTTCGGGCGGTGAAATCAACGATGATTCCGGTCCATACCGCCGGTTCGCCGGAGGGGGCAGGATTTGGCCGGGACGCCACCTGGAGCCATTTCAGCCGCCCTGAGGGGGTAATTATTCTGAATTCCGTTGAGAAGTCTTTTCTGGCCCGACAGGCTGCTATATTTTCTTCACTGACCCGCTCTACATCGTCCCGATGGATCATATCCCAGAACTGCTTCGTGTCTGCCAGAAGAATCTCCTCATCAACCTCGAAGACCTCCCGGCACCGGGGGCCTACGAAGAGAAAGCGGTCCTTGCCGTCAGGATAGAGAATATAGTCATAGAGTACCCCCGGTACGGTGCCGGCCATCCTCCTGTAACGGTCAGCGCTCTCCCGGAGCGCTCTTTCCGACTCTTTGCGCTCGGTGACATCCATGATATTCCCTGAGACCCGTATAACCGTGCCATTTTCAACGACCGGTCTTCCGACGGTCCGGACCCAGATGCGCTCTCCATTGGCCCTTACAAAGGCAAGTTCGAGATCATACGATTCACCGTATTCAACAGCCCGCCGGAAGGACCGTTCTATCAACGGACTATCTTCCGGAGCATAAAAAGATAGGGCAGAATTCACGTCACTCGGGTCGAAATCCCTTCCTACACCGTAGAGGGCATAAACCTCGTCAGTCCAGCCAATCTTCTGTGTCATGACATCGTATTCCCAACCACCCACTTTTGTGATCGCCTGGGTCTCGGTCAGCAGCACATTTAATTTCCTCAACTCATCCTCTTTTTCCATCCGTTCCGACATGTCGACGGCAATACTGAAGATAACACTCTTTTCCCCCAGTTTTCCCGACTTTGCGTGAACAGAGAGAGGGACCGTTGACCCGTCTTTACGGGAACAGAAAAGATCAAAAGAGCCCTCGCCGGTCTTCAGGATTTGGCTTATCCGGGAAAGGCTCAATCCTGTTCCTCCGTGACCGCAACTGCCGTCAGGGGAGTCATGATCGTCCACAGCACCGTAAAGATCGAATGTAATCCGGTTTGCGCAGAGAGAGCGTCCGTCCAGATCGTGGACCGCAACGGAAACGGGAGCCATATCGATCAGTTCGCTGAGCATGGCGAGTTGTTCCTCGAACATCGTGCGCTCCGTTATGTCCTGAGCGTAAACGGCCACCCTCACGACTTTTCTGAACTCATCAAAAATGGGGTAGATGATGAAGTCGTTCCAGATTCCTGAACGCGTATCACGACCAGTAAAAGGCTTGCCTGTAAGGAACACCCCTTCCACGGCCTCTCTCCTCTTTGTTGCCAGCTCGGCAGGCAACAAATCGAAGACACAGCACCCAATCATCTCCTCCCGTGTAAGGCCGAAACGCCGTGCATGTGCCGCATTGGTATCGACAACAATCCCCTCTCTGTCGAGGAGTATAATGACTGCTGTCGAGGCATCCATAACAGCCCGGGCATTGGTCTCGCTGGTTCTCAGGTCCTCGAGACACTCCTTCCGTGCCCTGTCAGCTTCTTCGAGTTCCGAGACCCTCTGACGGAGCCGTGCAAGCTCCGCCGTCAGCTCTTCACCGGTTATAGCGCTATCAGTCATGTGTCCCCCGTGATCTTCTCATAAATGATACCTGATTCTCCGGGAAAAACAACCTGAGATTCTCCGGGAAATCTCCCGTGCTTTCCTGGCCGCTTGCAAAAAAATCGTCCGGGAGACTGGAACAAAGAACACTGGCGCACAGTTTTCTGACGTTCAACGGAGGGAGTGGAGGCCTGGAATGGATGAAACGCCGCTTGAGTTGTGCACCGGATGGATAATCTGTGGCGTTACAAAGCGCCCCGCGTAATACGACAACAATGAAGGCTTTGGGCTCATTCAGGACCGGAGGGCAGTTTACCCCCCGATTGCTGCCAAACCTTTATCACCCCTTCGTCAA
>CAYQXL010000111.1:0-2492 GCA_964421445.1 uncultured Pseudomonadota bacterium | reverse complement strand
TCCAGATGGCTTTTTTGCCGTACGCAAAGCTTCCGGCAATATGAGATGTGGCGATGATTGTTTTGATGCCTGCCAGCCTCGCTGCAAGAATAGGGAGAAAGCCCGGAGCGAGATATTGAATGTGAACAATCTGCGGTCTTTCCGCTTTCAAAATACGACGGAGATTCTTTATGAGACAAACCCCGTCCCGATACCCATACCTGTCTCGCGCACGATTCAGAGCGAGCAGCATTACCTTCGCCCCAATTTTCCTAAACTGCCGGACAATCTGCTCATCATGCTCATAATAGCAGCAGACGGAAACATGATAGCCCGCCGATATAAGCGCGCCGACCAAGGTGAGCATCTGCATCTCGGTCCCGCCAAGGAGCAGAACCGGTGTACATATTATGACTGTTGGCCGGTCCTTCACGAAAGCTATCCCCTTACGGCTCATCGCGTCTTTGTTCTCTGCTCCCTGATTTCCTCGAACATGCATCTGTACTGCTGTGCAACCACTCCCGGTAAGTACATCTTTTTCAAACGCTCCGAGCCATACCGTCCGTCGAGTGTTCCATCGACCCAGGCCCCATAGAGGGTGTTGATCGCCCTGAGGATATCATCAACATCATCGACATCTGCATGGATTCCTCCACCGTGGACGGAAAGTATATCGTGAAGAGTTCCTGTCTTAGGGCCTATGGCAAGAATAGGCCGACCGGTCTGAACATAGTCCACAAATTTCGAGGGAAAAAAGATACCTTCAGAAAGATCTGCTTCGATGACAATCAAGACATCTGCCTGAGCGAGACGGATCAGCATCTCCTCATATCCCACCGCGCTTTCGAAGGACACTGTCCTGTCGAGGTCGTAGTCCCTGATCATCTGTCCTATCTCTATGCTTTCCAGTCCGATGAATTCGACTTTCAAACAAAACAGGTCACCCCGGCCAGACAAGAACCGTGAGACAGCTCGAAAAAACGTTTGGGGCTTTCGTGGACCATAGAGGGTTCCGGCATAACGGACTGTAAATATCGGCTGCTTTTCCTTTGCTGGCATGGGGTGATCGGGCAAAAGAACATGAGGGACGATTCGTGATTTCTGGGAGACATCGCTTGGGAGATACGAAGAGATGTACCCGCCCAGCCTGGCGCAGGGAAACGTTACGATCGAGGCATACCTGGCCGTCTTCCGGATGATCCAGTCATCGAGAACCCCCATACGTGTACCGGGACCCCTCCCGTAAGGTTCAGGCATCTTTTTCCCTGACGGATCGTTCCAGTTGGCGATCCAGGGAACACCGGTTTTTCGGGAAAAAAATAAAGCCGGCACATGGGCAGAATCGGGGAGCGATCGGGAGAGGACAAAATCATACCGCTTTCTCTTGTGAAGACTGTGGCCATACATGAACGCCTTTACGGCCCACTCCAAGCCCCTCACGGGAAGTCCTGTTTTCGATCGCTTCGAGGAAAGAATAACGTCGGACGAGCACACCACCTTCGTTCCTGCAACAATGCAATGCGTTCGATCCCGCAGGACACTCCACGGTTCATCCCACGACGATCCGTAATTGTACGACAGGAGTTCATCCCCAAGGCTTCGGGAAATGATGTCCATCTCCCACCCTGCATCACAGAAAGCGAGAGCCAACTTGCTGTTGACAACAGCCTCCGGATTGATGAGTGGCGCGAAAGCAGGTGCAAACATGAGGATTCTGTACTCTATGTGTCACTCCATATAATCTCATCTGTTCTCGACCGTCTATTCACATCACTCTTCAAGAAGCTTTTCGTAAACATTCAACGTTCTATTCACGCACTCTTCCCACGCAAACGTTTTGACCCTTTCGAGGCCCCTCTGTTTTAGGGTTGTCACCGACGGATCCTTATTCTCAAAGAGTTCCATTGCCTTTACAAGGCTTAGTTCTTCGTAAGGATCGATGTAAATCGCCGCATCACCCCCAATTTCGGGCATTGACGTAACGTTCGATGTTATCACCGGCGTTCCGCACGACATCGCTTCAAGGATCGGGAGACCAAAACCTTCATAGAGCGACGGAAAGATAAGGGCCGTAGCCCCGCAATAGAGGAGACGAAGGGCTTGATCGCTCTGGCGGTCCAGAAAATGAATCCGCCCTCCAAAACGCGGTGACTCATAGTACACCCGGACGCCAGGAGGCGGATTCCATACAACTACAAGATCATTGACCGGGGAATCTTTGAGCAACCGCTCATAGGTTGAAAGCAAAAAGGGCGTATTCTTACGCCCCTGAGAACAGGACACGGCAAGAAAATAGGGTCGTTCAAACCCAAGAATACTCCTGAGACCAGGGTTCGGATCACTCCCAGGCGGGATCGGGAAAAAAACGTCGTGGTCGACACCCCAGTGGATCACCGTTACTTTGTCGGGCTCTACACCCAAAGTTGATATAATATCCTGTTTGGTAAACTCTGACACGGCTATTATATGGGAGCACTCTTTGACAAAGTCGGGAACCCACATAGCCAGACGTT
>CAYQXL010000110.1:0-2510 GCA_964421445.1 uncultured Pseudomonadota bacterium | reverse complement strand
CGATATCCTTCGCCGCACCTCGTCCGGTACGGCGGCGTCGATCCTCGCATCGAGCGAAGGAAGCGGGGCCAACCTCCTTCAGGCTGTCTTCTATCCGAAGCGAATGTTTGGCCTCACAGAGATCCAGTGGACCGGAGAGGTCCAGAATCTGTGGTACTACATCGACCCAACGCTTCAGAACAGCACCATCCGGGAAGACACGCCTACGTCGGACCAGATTCTCAGTCTTACTGGTGACAGGATACTGGAATTCTATTTTGACGAGGATATGAATAAGACCATGGTGAGGCGATACAACAGCAATTCCGATGGATCAAAGGGAAGCTATGTCAATTCGGTGTCCTTCGAGAATCTCTATAACATCTGGGCAGCAGGTGAATTGCTCTGGGCAAAGAGCCCATCGTCCCGGACGATCTACACAACAATCAATGGATCGAGTCTCCTCACGAACGGCTTTGCCACAACAAATGCATCGGCGCTGAGACCTTTTTTGCAGGCTTCGGACGATACGGAATCAGCGAAAATCATCAACTTCATCAGAGGGACAGACCAGACGGGATACAGAAACAGGTCCGTCCGAATCGGATCGAACACGAACGTCTGGAAATTGGGTGACATTGTTTCGTCAACCCCAAGACTCCAGTCAACCGTTCCGCTCAATATGTACCATCTTCTGCCTCCCGACGGTTACAATGATACGACGTATCTCGCCTTCACCAAGACCACGTCGTACAAAAACAGGGGCATGGTCTATTTTGGTGCCAACGACGGCATGCTCCATGCTCTTAAACTCGGGAAATTTGAACAGATTGTGAGCAACGTCAATCCGGAACGAAAAGCTCAACTCACCGGAGAATCGCTGGGGACCGAAGAGTGGGCGTTTATTCCGAGACACTCCTTGCCGTACCTCAAGTATCTCACCGATCCCCGGTATTGCCACCTCTACTATCTCGATTTGCCGCCTTCGTTAGTCGATGCGAGTATCGGTTCGTCGTCGGATGGTGCGACAACGGTCAAAACATCGGGAAGCTGGCGGACGGTTCTTGTGGGGGGCATGGGACTCGGGGGTGCCTGCAAGAAAACCACCGACGCGACCTGCGCTACGTGCGTCAAGACACCGATCGAAATCAGCGATGAAGGGGTAGGGTATTCATCATATTTTGCCCTCGATGTCACGGACCCTGCAAGTCCCTCGCTCATGTGGGAGTTCTCTCATCCGGACATGGGAATGTCAACGTCCGGCCCCGCTTTTGTGCGGATCGGCGACAGGGACAAAAACGGTAAATGGTTCGTCGTTGTTGCATCCGGTCCCACGGGACCTGTAGACCCCGACTGGCACCAGTTCAAAGGGGAGTCGGAGCAGAATCTGAAGCTCTTTGCCATAGATTTGAAGACAGGTTCCTCCACGGTTATTGATACAGGGATTGCGAACGCTTTTGGCGGGTCGCTGGCAGGCGCCACGCTTGACGCCGACCGGGGCAATGCGTCGTCGACAGGTTTTTATAGCGATGAAGCCATCTATCTTGGATACACGAAAAAATCTGATGGAGTCTGGCGCAAAGGCGGAGTCCTCAGGGTGGTGACAAAGGAAGACATGAACCCGGCCAACTGGGTTGTAAGCAATGTCATTACGGACATAGGGCCCGTGACAAGTGCAATAGCCAAGCTCCAGGACAGGCAGAACAAGAATCTGTGGCTCTATTTCGGATCAGGGAGATTCTTTTACAAGTATGGCAACACCAGCGGCGGCAATACGGCATACATCGATGACGCCGACGGACAACAGGTCCTTTACGGTATAAAGGAGCCGTGCTATGCCACCGTTACAAGGGGTTTGGCGAACGAGATCGATCCAGACTGCACGGCCAGCGCATCCGTCCTGACCAACAGAACCACCGTTTCAACTGGCGACGAGTCAAGTGTGCCCCTGTCGGGGTGGTACATCAATCTCGATCCATCGGAAACGGTTGCAGGGTACAAGGCGGAGCGTGTGATCACGGATCCCCTTGCGGCATTCAGCGGGGTTGTTTTCTTCACGTCCTTTAGTCCTTCAGGCGAAATATGCGCTCTCGGCGGAAATACGTACCTCTGGGCGGTCAAATATAATACGGGAACAGCAGGGACAGCCTCCGCCCTTCAGGGAAGGGCCATACTCCAGATTTCCACCGGAGAGATCAAGGACCTGAAGATGCCTGAGATCTTTACGGCAAACAGCGGAAGAAAGAGTGCATCGATACAGGGGCTTCCGCCGAAGGGGCAGGGACTCTCGATCATTTTGCGGCCGAAACCGATTAAGAAGATCATCCATATCCAGGAAAAATGAGAGACCAGGGATTTACACTTATCGAGCTTCTTATTGCCATCGTCATGATCGGCATACTGGCCGGCATGGCAATAGCCGGGTCAGCCAATCTCGTCCGGAAATACAGGGTTGAAAGCGAGGCCAAGGAACTGTACAGTGATCTCATGGATGCCAGAATACGGGCCATGCACAAAAACAGGACACATTT
>CAYQXL010000109.1:0-2783 GCA_964421445.1 uncultured Pseudomonadota bacterium | reverse complement strand
CGGGAAATGGCTCATCCCGATTCCCCTGTTCACATACATTTTCTTTTTCCCTTTTTCGAACCAACCATGCTCATATTTTGCGTTCTTTTCATACCCAAACAATCGCCACACCCATGACGGCAACGGTACCTGTCCTCCGTGCGTGTCCCCTGACAGGATCAAAACATCATCGTCCTCTGAAAATAAATCGAATACCAGAGGGCTATGGCTCAGCACGATCGTCGGAGTCCTATCGTTAATAAGTTGCTTTACTATTGACCTGTAACTATTTAATTCATAAACAGTTTTATTATCTACCCCACATATCTTCAGTACTCTGTCTCCCCATCTGACCGTCTCGCAGACATCGCGGAGAAAATTGACGTGATGGCGATCTGTCGGCCGTCCGCTTTCTTTTTCGTGGCAATAAAGACAGCTTTTCCGGGAATTACTGTAGTCATAGTCACCCATCACTCCATACAGGCCCTTCGAAGCCCTTAACCGGGCGAGAAAACCCAAGGCAGCCGCATAATCTCCGTTCCACGTTACATAGTCACCCGTCAGGAACAGAATATCGGGCTTTTGCTGGTCAAGAATCGATAGAACCTTTTCTTCTCTTTTGCCAATACTCTTCGCGTGCACGTCAGAAATCTGTACGACAACCTTGCCTTTGAAAACCTTGTTTAATCGTTCGTCCGCAACAGAGACGTGTCTAACCTCGACGACGGACGTCGATCTGTGTACCACATATACACCTATGCCCATAATAACCAACAGAGCTCCGAGACAAATAAAAACATACCGGGACAAAGGTCTCACCATCTTTTCTGCGGGGGGCTTGGACAATTCTCCTCCCTCTGAACAATTACCAGCCAGCTATCATCTTCAGCGAGTCATGCCCATGAAAGTCCTTGCTCGGCAGCCAGCACCCGGAGACTGGAAACAATACCTTCGGCATTGAGCCCATATTTCCTCCGCAACAGATCCTGAGAACCATGCTCAACAAAGCTATCGGGAAGGCCTATCCTGCAAATCCTCTTCACTGGCATGCCCATATCGGCAAGAACCTCCAAGACAGCACTCCCAAATCCCCCTACTTTTGTATTCTCCTCCACCGTAAGAAGACAGGAATGGGTGGAAGCGATGTTTTTGATACACTCTGCGTCCAGAGGTTTTATAAACCGTGCATTGACCACTGTAAGCTCCATGCCCTCTTTTTCCAGAACTTTCGCTGCCTCGATGGCAGGGTGGACAGTCGAGCCCGTTGCAAGAACAGCCACGATCCGGCCTGTTTTTACAATCTCCCATGACGGTATTTCGAGAGCCCTCGTGTCTTCGTCGAGAAAGACGCCGAACCCCTTCCCTCTGGGGAATCTCACTGCCACGGGCCCTTCGTTGTATTCAACGGCCGTTTTGATCATATGCTGCAGTTCATTTTCATCCTTCGGTGCCATTATCACCATATGGGGCATACTTCTCAGGTACGTCAGGTCGAAGGCACCATGATGTGTCGGACCGTCCTCCCCTACGAGTCCGCTTCTGTCAACAATAAACCTGACCGGAAGTCTCTGGAGACAGACATCGTGAAGAATCTGATCGTAGGCTCGCTGCAGAAACGTCGAATAGATAGCGACGAATGGCCTGGCACCCTCTTTCGCTAACCCTGCGGCAAAGGTCACAGCATGTTCCTCGGCAATTCCCACATCAAAGAAACGGGATGGAAACTCATCCTTGAATACCCTTAGGCCTGTTCCGTCCTTCATGGCGGCTGTAATCGCAACCACATCCTTCTGTTGTCGCGCCAACCGTACAAGCGTGTCACCGAACACCGAGGTGAACGTCACGCTCGTTGAAGAAATCTCTATCTTGCCGTTTTCCTGATTGAACGATCCGACACCATGGAAGCCTGTCGGATCTTCTTCGGCATACCGGTATCCCTTTCCCTTTGATGTGACTGTATGAACCAGAACAGGGCCCTTCAGTCTTTTCGCCGATTCAAGAATCGCGCAGAGTTCAGATATATCGTGACCGTCGACGGGCCCCAGATACTTGAACCCCAGTTCCTCAAATACCGCCCCTGTTCGGCTCGGAGTCAGGATGTGTCTCGCCCTCTGCTTAAGCTGTGACAAGACCCCATTCACCGCCTCAGGATCATTCTTCGACAACACGGGTGGCATCTTTTTTTCGTCCACGCCCCCGTTTCTATATAAGAGTTCCATCCGGAGCCTGCTCAGATAACGGCTGTAGGCACCTACGTTTCTGGATATAGATTTTTCATTATCATTGAGAACAACGATGATATCATTCCTTGCATATCCGGCATGGTTGATCGCCTCAAGAGCCATTCCGTTTGTAAGCGAGGCGTCACCGACAACGGCAAGAACCTTATACGACTTTCCCGCAAGATCCCGCCGGACCGCCATTCCAAGGGCAGCAGAAATGGATGTGCCGCTATGTCCCGTGCCAAAGGCATCATACTGGCTCTCCGAGGGTTTGGGAAAACCGGCGATGCCGCCCTGTTGTCTCAGTGTATCAAACCGATCCCACCGTCCGGTCAATAGTTTGTGAGGATAACACTGATGGCCCACATCCCAGATAATTTTATCCTCCGGAGCGTCAAAGACATAGTGGAGAGCAATTGCTATTTCAACAACACCAAGACTTGAAGCAAGGTGCCCACCGGTCCGGGAGACTGTGGTGATGATTTTCTCACGAATTTCTTGAGCCAACAACTCGAGTCCTGCTTTGCCAAGGGCCTTAAGCTTATCGGGAAGCATATCTTTATCGAATATCGCCATGATTCA
>CAYQXL010000108.1:0-2812 GCA_964421445.1 uncultured Pseudomonadota bacterium | reverse complement strand
TAGTGATCACCTTTCTGGTGATCGTCGGCACCATACGCCTCCTCAAATGGCGGGGGATCTTCAGTGACAGCCATCAACCGGTCTTCAATCGTCTCGTAACCGAACTTGCCCTTCCGGCGGTGATCTTTGAAAGTGTCACAACGATTTCGTTCCGGTCTGACTGGGTCCTTCCGGCGCTCGTTATTTTCATCGCTCTTCTTATCTCCCTGGTGATCATCTATGGATTGTGTCGGGCCTTCCGACTCCCGGCAAAAACGACAGGCACAGTTGTCATGGTCGGAGCCTTTGGGAGCACGGCTACGTTCGCCATCCCTCTTCTCGGCAATATATTTGGTGGAGGAAGCGGAATAGTCGCCCAGGGAATCACGATAGGAACGCTCGGGGTCGCACTTCCTTTCTTTACGCTGGGGGTATTTATCGCGGTCTATTTCGGCAGGAAAGAAGAGGATACCAACCATTCGATCTTTTCAATCCTCAAGGATTTTCTTTCAACACCGATCTTCATCGCCTTTCTTCTCGGCATTATTGTATCAGCCATTGTCTCCCACTATCCTGTTCCCGGTTCGGCGGTGTTCAGGGACATTTTCATGGGTTTCTTCGAGGTGATTAAACATTCCGTTGACCTGCTGGTCTGGATAGCCATCGGTCTCATGCTTAAACCCATCAAACTGAAGAAGTTCATTGCTTTGCTTGTCCTGGTTGTCCTGATGAAGCTGTTTGTCCAGCCGGTTCTTGCACTCTTCCTCCCGTATGCAGTAGGAGGACTGCCACATCTTACCCGTCAAATCATTCTCATCGAGTCTGCCATGCCATCAGGGGCGATCGCTGCGGTTCTCGCAGACCGATACGGGTGCGACGGTCCCCTCGCTGCGGCACTGGTTGTTGCCACGTATCTGATCAGCATTCTGACCATCCCCCTGCTGTTCCTTTTTATGGGATGATTTGCATCTCACTCATCTTTTCAACCTCTTTTGTCGTATGTCTGACGATTGAGCTGACCGCCTGTCCCGTAAGCGCCCGATACCTCCCGCGCCGTCACAAGGAACCTGCATCACCGCCCATGGGTCACTTTGTCACCGCAAGCCTGCCATACTCCTGACCCGCAAGAACATGCCTGTAGGTCCCGTCACCTTCCCGGGGAACAGTTAAACGAAAGCCTGCTTTCCCCTGAAAAACCATAACAACGCCGGATCCACCAAAGAGGAAGTATCCTGCCATGTCTCCCTTCTTGACTACAGCGCCTGGCCTGACAGCATCCTCAAAACGAACAGAGGCCATCTGTGACATGCCCACAGGCAAGAGTGCCACCAGGCCGTGCTTCTCTGTCTCGAGAATCACCAGACCACGCGTCTCGATAGTCTGCCATCCCGGAGTTTTCGAGTCAAAAGCGTACCTCTTCGTCTTCCGGTCCCATGTTATGAAACCGCCTGAAGCAACATCTCCCGGGATGACCCGTACTTCCCGTACCGTTCCTCCCACGGGAAAATGAAAACGGTGATAGTCGTTTACGGCAAGATAGGTGTACGTCATCGTACCGTTGCCAAATGCGCTCTTATGAGGGCTTTCGTCCCCGATCAATGCGGCTACCGACCTGAGAACGGTCGATTTTACCGGGACGCCTGTCTTACAGACGATGTGGGATTTCTTATCTATCTTCCACGATCCCTGGGCTGTCGAGTCACCGGGGGAGACCACCACCGACGAGTCTTCCGGATATGCGATCGGCCGTTTATCAGGGGATTTCAGTCGTCGCGAGAAGAAATCATTGAATGTTTTCCATTTGGACGGGTCTTCATACCAATCTTTCTGTAATCCGAATCTCTCATCCTCCAAAGCGCGTTTATAGTACTCGTCGTTCCACGACCCTTCTTTGCTCAGGTACGTACCCCACTCCTTTACGAAATGGATCAGCCATGTACGGTACGGTTCATGGTATTGGAGCGAGTTGTTGTAGTATCCTTTATTCTTCAATTCGGGAAGCGGTTGATCAACAAGGAAGTAGAAGTATGCCAGGCTCTCGTCCATCTGATCGTACAGTTTTGAATAGGGAAGGCTCGGCACGATTGACCAGGGCATTGCCCGGGCTGCCCAATCAACGAAGGCATAATACTCTTCCAGAGTCCCGACAGGATTTGTCGCCTTATCGGGGTTCATCTTTTTCGCCATTTCAATTGACTTCACAAGGAGCCTTTTGATTTCCTTGTTCCCTTCCGTCATGTCGATCAACTGCTGTGTTATAGGGGCACGTTTTTGTTTCTGAGCCTCAATCGCTTGTGCAAAGGCATCGAAGTTCAGGAAAAAACAGAATACGAGTAACGTTAGAAAAAAGGTCGTGGTTCTCTTGGCTTTCATGACTACTCCTCCGGGCTATACTCAAATCTTGTGCATGGCAAAGGGCAAAGAAGACTACGGAGAATCATGAACCGGTTGGGAGAAAAAAGCAAGCGAAAGAAGGACATGAATCACCGGTGCCTCATTGTCCTCAACGGGTTCTGGCTGGATATGCCGCCTGTCCAGTCCTAGGCAGGTCGGGCGATGACCGCAGGTTCTCGGGGTTTGTAAATTCGATCCTGATCAGGACGAGAGAAATTAAAAAAAGGGGGGGTGCAAGAGACAATTCACACTAATACAGGCCATCATTTGGTCAGAGCACGAGGTGATGAGGTGCTCAGGATTGCAGACTATTCCAGGGAAAATCATTGTGTTTGTGACGCGGACCGTCTCTTCTGTCATCAACGGGAGAAAGCCGACGGGGCAATATCAATATTTTCTATAAGTGAAACCTGAATGGAAAAGGGCGCCAAAGCGCCCT
>CAYQXL010000107.1:0-2930 GCA_964421445.1 uncultured Pseudomonadota bacterium | reverse complement strand
CTTTGCCCGGTCTCTCGGAAAGGGATAGAGAAGCCTTCTGTCTATCGCTTCAGTGACCTCTTCGACGCCTCTGCTCCGGCAATCCGGGTTGAGGCTGGTTGATAAGAATTTCCGTTCCCCGTCCATCGAGGACGCAGGGACATCGTACTCCATGCGCGCTTCCTTTCTTTTTCCCTGCAACTCATCGTTGTAATGGCCGCAGTATCTGACCTTCTGTTCGGGATGGGGAACCATGGCGGTCAGCCATTACAGCTCGGGAAAGACCTTTGCGGTTTTCCCGTCTTTGGACGTATAGGCTCCCTTTCCATCTGATCCAGACAGTACATGCTCTCCTGAGAGAAAGAGGTCCCGATGACATGGCAGCGCCAGGTTTTCCATGGCCGTATCGTTGTGCGGAGAAATAGGGTTTTTGCAGAAGACCTTGAAGAAACCTGGGTGCCGCCATGTGGAGAACAGGTCGGTCATCTTGAGCAACACCACCATGACATCCTGTCATACGGCGGGAGCAGGTCGGGCAGGGAGGTGAACAAGGTGGCGGGGGCGGGCCTTTTGTTAACCGGTATGATACCTGGATGGAGACTGAACGTTCAGGGTTTCCCTCGTTGGGTTATGCTCAAGGTGTTTCCTCCAATGGTGAGGGTACCGGACCTTCCACCGGGATCGTCACATCGGGGTATGGCGAGTTTGATCGAGCCCCGGTTCCCGGTAAAGGGCGTCTCGGTATAGGTAACCCAGTCCGTATGGTTGAGGACCCCAGGGGCTGGGCAATAGGAAAAATCCCTCGCCGCCACCCACACGGTGACCTCACCGCCCCTGGATAAAAGGGTTCTTCTTTTTGGAACAATGCTGTACCTGCATGAGCCGGTCTCGAAAACGGCGCCTACGGTGATGTCTTCTTTCATGAGGACGGAACATTGTCCTTGGCCTTTACATGCGCCGGTCCAGCTTGTAAAGACCGAGCCGTTATCAGGGATAGGCGTGAGGGTAACCCTTTCGTTTCTGTCGAAACCTGCCCGACATTTCGGCCCGCAGTCTATGTCAAAGAGAGGTGAGGCGATCTTGCCGGTCCCAGAGCCCGATTTGGTGACAGTGAGCGTGGGATAAAGGGAGAACTTCAGTACGAAGGCGTTAAGTCCACCCGTGTTGCCGGGCCAGGACTGGGCGGCATTCTTTAGTGGAAAATCGGAAGAGTAAGTAGGGCCGGTCTGAACGATGTTGTCCGTTGGATCGATAGCAAGTCCATAGGTCCGATCACCGTCGGTCCCGCCGATATACGTGGAATAGGCCAGGGTGGTGCCGTCGGGGCTGATCTTCATGAGGATTGCATCAAAGTCCCCCTGGAGGGCGGTGAAGAGTGCGTCGGCAGTGTATGGGAACTGGGTTGGGGCCTCTATAGGGGTTGAGGAGTAAGCATACTGGATCCCTGCCGCATTATTGGTCTCTCCGCCGACGTAGGCGGTGCCTTTTGAGTCCACCGCCACGCTGGTGCAAAAGGCGCCCCCCGTCCCATTTGTCGAACCAGCCCCCAGAAAGGTGGCATAGACGAGTGACGCCGCGCCGGGGAGGGTGGAATCTATCTTGACCAGGTAGGGCTCATCATTGGATGAGCCTTGGGCGAGATAGGGTGCGGAGTTGTAGATGCTGGGTACGGTCGAGCCGTTCATGGGAAAGTCAGCCGACTGCGTCCTGCCTGTGACCAGAATGAGTCCCTGGGGGTCCAGGGTCACCCCATAGGCATCGTCGCGGGCCAGGACGGTCTGTCCCCCGAGGTACGTGCAATAACTGTTCGTATACTGAGAGGACTGTTCGCCGGGACGGCTCGAGGTGAATTGGGCCACGTACCCGTTGCTCGTGTAGTTTGTAGCCGCGGGAGTGTTACGGTACCCGTTCCCTGTGACGGGGAAGTCCGTGGAGCTGGTAAATCCGACCAGGACAATGATGCCACCGGTGCTGTTTACCGCAACGCCGTGCCCCTTGTCGTCGCCGGTGCCCCCGAGAAAGCTGGAGTAGACGAGCGACTCAGCGCCGCTTTTGGTCGGATCGATAATAGTGAGGAAGGCGTCTTTGCCTCCGCTCAACGAGGGCTGGACAGCATTCTTGGAGGTTACCGGAAAGTCACTGGAAGCGGTTGTCCCGGTGACATAAACGAGGCCCTGTTCGTCGACGGCTACGTTGTTACCGTTGTTGGAGTCATAGGCA
This sequence comes from uncultured Pseudomonadota bacterium, assembly GCA_964421445.1. GTDB lineage: Bacteria > Desulfobacterota > Syntrophorhabdia > Syntrophorhabdales > CAYQXL01 > CAYQXL01. The sequence continues at coordinate 731 of CAYQXL010000107.1, read as the reverse complement.
AAGGTGTTGGGTTCCGGCGTCCCCTCAGCCTCGCTGCCCCCCAGATAAGTCGAGTAAACCATTGGACCGCCCGGAGCAAAGACAGCGACAAAGTAATCTGACTTGCCGGCGACCTGGGACTGGTAAGCATTCATGGTCGGAAATGACGCCGGTTTGGCTGAGGTTGTCAGACCCGCGACGGCTACCCCGCCGTCAGGCATGGCAGCGATTCCCACTCCCATGCTGTTGTTATTTCCGCCCAGATAGGTGCACCAGATCAGGTTGCCTGCAGGGTCGTACTTTGCCACAAAGGCAGACATTGTGCTCCCCTCGGCGGGTGTTTGTTGCGAGGCGTTGAGTACGGGAAGGTCGGAGACGGTGGTGGCCCCTGTAACGTAAATGTTCCCTGATGCATCGGTAGCAATGTTCTGGGAGAAGGTATCGGCACTCGTGCAGGAGGCGCAGGGGGTCGATCCACCGAGATAGGAGGAGAAGACCAGTTGGGGGGTTGTACCCGCCGACCATCGTGCTTGCCCGGAGGCCGACGCATAGTCACCGCAGAACATTGGGGCAACCACGAGTAGAAAGAAAACAAAAGAACTACGCAAGACCGGCTGAATCATAAAAAAGCTCCTTTTTGAGGGCGCTTGAATTCTTGCTGCAAGAGAACTTTGCGGACAGGGTAGAGGCCTTCTGCCTATCGCTTCAGTGCCCTCTTCGACGCCTCTGCTCCGGCAATCCGGCCGAAGGTA
>CAYQXL010000106.1:0-3174 GCA_964421445.1 uncultured Pseudomonadota bacterium | reverse complement strand
GCCCTTGACGGCGAAATCGTGACAGGAAAGACGGTTGTACCGCCAAAGCTCCTTAACGGAACCGTCGTTGCCGATCCTGAGAGAGACGTCCTGAAGCTCGCCCTTCTCAACAGATACCACGAAGGATCGCCTGCTGTTGCGTTTGTCCGGAACTTCGGGCTCAGAGATGGGGCCATCGCATCGTCCGTATCCCACGATTCCCACAACATCATCGCCGTCGGAACAAACGACAGGGACATGGCCCATGCCATCAATACTGTTATTGATGCAAAAGGCGGCCTTTCAGCCGTTCACCGGGGAAAGACCTTTCTCCTTCCCCTTCCTGTTGCAGGGATCATGAGTGACAGGGACGGACCGTCAGTAGTCGCCGAATCGGCACGTCTCGGGCACATGGTCAGAAAGATGGGATCATCGCTCCATGCACCGTTCATGACCCTCTCCTTTATGGCCCTTCTGGTTATTCCGCACCTGAAGATCGGAGACAGAGGGCTCTTTGATGCGGACAGATTCGCTTATACAGAGCTTTTCTCACCGGAAGGCTGAATCATCACCGGCGGACCGGGCCATCTGAACCAGCGGGCAGGAATGGCTGCAGTCTTCCGTCCGCGTTCCTGTACACCGGGCCCCGATGCCGATAAAATGGCAGAGATAGAAGTCGTATTTGAGAGGATCCCGGTGATCGTACCGTTTCAGGTTTTCCGTGATATCGACGGCAGCCCGCCAGGTAGGCGCCTGCCTCTTTGTCCAGCCAAGACAGCGGCCTATCTTGAAAACATGCGTATCAAGGGGCACAATGAGATCTTCCGGCGCGATAAAATCCCAGAGGCCGAGATCGATCTCATCCTTTCTCACCATCCACCGAAGGAAGAGATTCCACCGTTTCATGGGGTTCGATGGTGAAGGTTCGGGAAAAAAGAAGGTGAGTTCCTTCCCTGAAAGACGGAGAACCTGACGGATCTTCCAGATGGCCTCCCGCCCGTCACCGGCATAGAGGCTCCGGAACATGGTACCGAACGTTCCGTAGTCACGGAGAATGGAGCGGAGTCCCCCGAAGAGCCTGAGAATTTCCTCGCCGTTCTGAAAGCGGTAATAGAGCCTTCCTGCAGGACCAAACCTCCCGGACCTGATCGCATCTGCAGGGTTATCACCGAGAATAACAAAGATCGTTTCGAGAAAACGGTGAAAGAGGTCGATTTTGCCGTAGGCGAACTGTGCGGAAAGAAATGCGGCGATCTCCCTGTCGGCCTGGTCGCCGAACCTGTGGACAAAATGGACCGGGTCGTGGTCCATGGCTGCCGCCAGGTGTGATCGCGATGATTCGTATGCCCTGCGGATGGGAATGATGGTCCCCTGCTGCCCTACCGGTGTCCCATTGCCGATCGGACCCTCTTCTTCCACTCAGCCAGGCGTCCGTGAAAGGCTGCCTTTGTCTCGTCGGCACTTTCCTTCCACTCATCCCAGACCTGAACATTCACATCGACGGCGTCACCGGAAATACCCTGATCTCTCAATCCCTCCCGCAGCCGTTCACGGACGATCAACTCTTTTCGCTCAAGATCGTCAGAAAACCGTGCACACAAAAGCTCGAATTCAGAACGGAGTGTTTCAGGAAACGTCTTTTCACCAATGGTGAAGAGATCGAGCTGCCGTCCGTTGTCATCGCGAAAATCGAGGATATCGAGGAGAACATCGAGGAAGATTTCGTCTTTGAGAGCCCTGCTACCGGCAAGCCCTTCAAGTTCCCGAACGACATCGCGCTTTTCGAGGCCACCGTCCATGTATCGCCGGATGATGCCGAGGATACGGGTTTCCACATCTCTCCGTTCAACTTCTTTCTTTTCCTTTTCATCCATGACGAGCGTTTTGGTCCGCTCCATGGCCAGTTCTATAGCACTCTTGATTTCAGCCATTCACAACCTCAAAATCGACGGGAAAACCGTCATTCTTGTCGTAATACCGGGAGCTGTACTCCACCACGAGAGCATCATCGACTCCTGTAAAGAGATGGGCCAGTCGGGGGAGAACCTTGACCTTGCAACCGCGGTCGAGCATCTTCTCTGCCCGCTCTTTTGTGTCAATATCGTAAAAAACGGCATGAACCCTGCCCGCAGCCACATAGAAGGTCTCATCCTTCTTTTCGTGGTAGTGACCTCCCCGGGTGAAGCCCTTATTCAATTCAAACAATGCAAGGTGTCCGATATCTTCGCGGTACGAGATCTGAACAAACTCACCCTTCGGCTCGGCCCACCGTTTTGCTCCCTCGATCTCTTTCGTCTCGGGCAGATATTCAATCGTCAGTCGTTCCATAGGACCACATCCTGTTCACCGGTACCGAAGACCATTCGATACTCCAATTATCCTTCGCTTCATCAGCCAAAAGAGTATACCATCCCCCGGCAACAAGGGAAACAGCAATCACCCGTCCCGTTACGGAGAAACAGACTCCATGCCGAGATCGATATATTTTTTTGCAAGATCGATATACAACTGCTTCGCCCTGCCCCAGTTCGCCTGATCCTTTTCCGATACAGGCCGAAGGACCCGGGCGGGATTTCCACCGGCTACAACTGCCGGAGGGATTTCCTGCATCATCTTTACGACAGCCCCTTCGGCGACAATCGCATTTGCCCCTATAACCGAACGGATGCTGAGAATAGCACCCATGCCGATCACCGACAGGTCGCCGATTCGGGCACAGTGGATGACAGCACTATGACCGATCGTCACGCGATCGCCGATGGCGCACAGGTCACCGGGCGGGGCGTGAACAACAACCCCCTCCTCGACAGCCGTACCCGACCCTACCGTTATGCTCCCGTAATCACCGCGGAGAATCGCCCCATGGCCTATGTAACAGTTATCTCCGATCCGTACGTCGCCAATGACGATAGCCGTAGGACTGACATACGTATCGTTTCCGTATAACGGTTCCTTTCCGTCAAAACGATAGATCACTCAAGACCTCCTTTTTCCTGACGGCAGTATATGGACTTTTTCCCCTCCCTGTCAAGAAGTGGACCCTGTCAACGAAATGCAGGTTGACAAGCCACACCGCTTCTACTACATTAATGGAGAACGGAAGTGCCAAGGCGCCTGGTGGGCCTCCTGGTCTTCAAAACCAGTGTCCCGGTGATGAGCCGGCAGGTGGGTTCGATTCCCATGCACTTCCGCCAT
>CAYQXL010000105.1:0-3206 GCA_964421445.1 uncultured Pseudomonadota bacterium | reverse complement strand
ACGAGGTAACGAAAGGCGTCCAGGTTAGCCGATTCGCGTCAGGTTTCCGTCTTCTAATTCAAGGATCACGTCGGCGATACGGGAGACTTGATCGCCCTGGTGTGAAACGAGGAGAAGCGTACACTCTTCCTTCAGTTGTTCAATAAGTTTTTCAATTATTCCGACGGCTCGCGAATCGAGGGATGAGGTAGGTTCATCCATCATCAGGACGTCCGGTTCGACGATTAGTGCCCTGGCGATGCAGAGGCGCTGCTGTTGTCCTCCCGACAGACTCCGGGCGTCGACGGCGAGGCGGTCCTTGACCTCGTCCCAGAGAAAAGCGCGCTTCAAGGCGGCCTCGACGCGGCACTCCACCTCCGCTTTGTCTTTTATTCCCTCCAACTTAAGAGGAAAGGCAATGTTTCGGAAGATGCTCATGGGAAGGGGATTTGGCTTCTGAAAGACCATCCCTACTTTTCGTCTCAAGTCAGGGAGGTGAACAGCCGGAGCGTAGATATCAACGGATCTTCCCTGGAAGACGATTTCTACTCTTCCTTCGATTCGTGCCCGGGGGATTGACTCCCAGAGGCGGTTGAAGACGGTGAGCAACGTGGACTTTCCCTGCCCCGATGGTCCGGTAATGGCTGTGACGGCATGTTCGAAGATCTCGGCTGAGACATTTTTGAGAACCTGATGTGTGCCGTAAAAAAACGAGACGTCTCGCGCCCTCATCTTTGTCTTTGTCATGTATTCCATCGCTATAACCTGTAGAGCATCCTGTCCGTAAGGTGGCGTTTGATGAGAAATGCGCAGGTGAAGAGTGCTACACAGATTGCGACAAGGATAATGGCAGCCCCGTACCCCGTGCCCAACTCGGAAGGATCGGTGTACTGGGATGAGATGTAATATATGTAGAACGGCAATGCCTCGAACCGGGACAGGAGGGATTTTGGAATACCGGCCAGTGCGACGGCCCCTGTGAGCATGATAACGGCTGTGTCCTCGGCGCACCGCCCAATTGAAAGGATTATGCCGCTCGTGATTCCCGACAGGGACCGGGGAATTAGCACAAAAAATATGTTTTGAAGCCGACTTGCTCCGAGCGCGAGTGCTGCGAGACGGACCTCGTGAGGGATGTTTTCGAAGGCGATCTGGACTGTCCGTATGAGATAGGGAAGAACAAGGAATGAAAGAGAGAAGGCTGAGATAAGGAGCGAAGGGTAAATCGATGTGGATACGTACCGATGAAGGAATATTGCTGCGGAAAACCCAAAAAGACCGATAATAATTGATGGAACACCGGCAAGAATGTCGCAGAAAAGACTGAAGAGGTCCTTCCATCGGCCCGTACTGTATTCGGCGAGATAGATGCCTGCCGCGAGACCAACAGGGATTGCGAGGGTAACTGCGATGACCACAAGTGCAATCGTGCCGGCAATAGCTGGGAACAGGCCTTCGAAGACCTCTTTTCTAAGGAGCAGGGCATCAAAAGGTCGTGTCGTGCCGAAAACGAGATTGATGGTAAGCGCATTCCAGCCTTTCACAATCAGGAAGACAATGATGCATCCGACGGAGAAAAACAACAGCGCCCCCGAAGCCCAGGCGAATATGGCAAAAAGGCGTTCCCCCGTCGTTTTCATACGATCTATATTTCCCTTTTTCGCGTCAGGGACCGGGTGACTACGATAAGAACTGTTGTCCCGAGGTAGAGGATAATTCCCGATGCAAAGATGGTTCTGAACTCTACGCTGTCAAAATCAGCGGCAGTAACTAAGGCGATGTGGGCGGTCAATGTCCTTGCCGAGTCGAAGATTGAAGACGGCCGGGCAACGGCGTTTCCTGAAAGCATGACGGCGATAAGGGTATCGCCCATCGCCCTTCCAAGCGCCAGGACGAGACCGGCCACAATTCCTCTCCATGAATAGGGTACGACGATATACCAGAACTTCTGGACCGGGCTTCCACCAAGGGCATCCCCGGCATCTCTGTAGGCCCGGGGAACGCTGTCAAAGGCATCGGAGAATATGAGAATCATCGTCGGTGAGATGAGAAGGGCCAGCATCAGCGAAGCGGTCAGAATGCTCATGCCTGACCCGCCAGCAAAGACCGTCTGGATGAACGGTACGAGAAGAAAAACACCGACGAACCCGTAGACCACTGTTGGTATCGCGGTCATCATGACGATAAATTTTCTCAGAATTGCGCCAAGGCCCCGTGGATGGATCACAGTTACAAGAGCCGATGCCCCGAAACTCAAGGGAAAAGCCCAGCACAGGCTCAACATTGAAATGATCATTGTTCCGGTGATCATGGGAAAGATCCCAAACAAACCCTGTCCCGGATTCCAGGGCTGCACAAGAAGAGAAAAAAAGTGACCACCGGCAAAAAGAGGGAGTCCGAGAATGACCATAAAGGCGAACATCAGGACGGTTACAAACATGCTCGCCACCGCCGCCAAAAAGAATGCTTTTTCGATAAGGGCGTTGGTCCTCGCTGTCATTTGGCAGGAATAAACCCATCCTCTGCAACAAGTCTCTGTCCGTCAGATGAAAAAAGATAATCGATGAATTTCTTGGTCAGCCCCTTTGGCTCACCTTTTGTATTACTGTAGAGACCTCGCGAAACCCTGTAGGACCCGTTTTTTACATTCTCAATGGTCGGGAGGACCCCGTTGAGGGCGACAGGAGCGACGGTCTCATCGATGTGGCCAACGGACGCATAGCCAATTCCAAAGGGGTCGTTGGCAATGGCAGATTTCATTGCGCCATTCGACACGACCACTTTTGCTTTGAGAGATGTCTTTCCTTTGTCCAGTGCCTTGTCCCAGAATACTTCCCGTGTTCCGCTGGCTTCGTCGCGGCTGTACACGGTAATTGGTTTGTTTGGTCCTCCCACATCTTTCCAGTTTGTGGTGTCACCGGCGAAGATCTTTGCCAGGTCTGACTTTGTGAGGTTTCTTACAGGATTCGTTTTGTGAACAATTATCCCGACACCATCGACGGCCCACCGGAACATCTTCAGTCCATATTTTGCCACTTCCTCCTCTGTCGGTGCCCTTCCCGAATTTCCGATGTCAACCAGTCCTTCTCCCACCTGCTTGATCCCCACCCCTGAACCGCCTCCTGCTATACTGATGCGAACAGCAGGGTTGATGGTCATGATTCGCTTTGCCGCCTCTTTCATCACCGGAATGTGTGCTGTTCCCCCTGATACCCGTACTTCTCCTT
>CAYQXL010000104.1:0-3222 GCA_964421445.1 uncultured Pseudomonadota bacterium | reverse complement strand
AAGGGCGATTAGCCAGACTGCCGGGAAAAACCCGGCGCTCCGTTGTTCATCAACCTGTGTACCTTCCAAAAGCTGTTCGTCGAACGGCCTATCTTCTATTACGTCACGATGGACTGTGCTGCCGTGGTATAATGAGCCAGACTTGGAGGCCCGGGACCATAATAATGAGCAGCAAAAGCAGAACAAATAAATCGACCGATGAAATAGAACTCCTTCGGAGTCAGGTGCGTGAACTTCGTGTTTTGGAGGAAAGGCACGCCCTGATGGAAGGGGAGTTGAAAAAACGTGCACACGAACTTGAGTTGCGCCTGTGCGAACTGAACTGCCTCTATGGCATTTCCAGTCTTCTTGAAGAGAAAGATGTTGCGTTTGAGGAAATCCTCGCGAAAATGGTGAATATCATTTTCTCCTCGGGCTGCATCCGGGAAAATATATGCACCAGGATTATCGTGGAAGATAGGGCATATTCTGCCGGAGCCCTGTCCGAACCTGTTCAGAAAATAGCTCACGAGCTTTTTGCCCACGGCAACCTGGTGGGGGTATTGGAGGTCTATGTCAGGACAACGGCACCGGAACCGGGAGAGAGACCTTTGATCGAGAGACTGGCAGGGCTGATCGAGAGAATCATCGAGCAAAAGAAGACAGAAACGGCACTTTTGGAAAGTGAAAAAAGGTTTCGCTCGTTGGTCGAATATTCTCCGACAGGCATTTTCATCATTCAGGATCAACAGGTTGTTTATGAAAACCCTGAAGAACGAAGAATATCGGGACCTCTTGCCCGCCTGTTTCGTGAGGGTGATTTGTCGGACATCCATCCCGAGGACGTGGAAAAAGTAAAGGTGGGATTTCAGAGAATTGTGTCTGGCTTGGATACGATTCTGGATATGGATTTCAGATTCTTCTTTACTGCTCAGGACGGTTCAGATCCTGAAATGAAATGGGTTCATTGCAGGGCCAACCTGATTCAATATGGAGGCAAACATGCCGTAATTGTCAACAAACTCGATGTTACAAGGGCAAAGGAACTGGAAATTCTTGTTAGAACGGAGGATAAAATGGCATCCCTGGGTCGTATTGCCTCCGGCATGGCCCATGAGATTCGCAACCCCCTCTCGGGCATAAATATCTATCTGAGTAATCTGGAAAAGATTGTTGACAGGGAAGACAACAACGACAAAGCAAAGGAAATTATAGGAGAGCTTCAGTCGGCCTCGAACAGGATCGAGTCGGTCATAAAAAGGGTCGTGGATTTCTCAAGGCCCAGTGAGCCGAAACTCTTACTTATCAACATCAACGAACCCATTCAGAGTGCGGTGAACTTCTCGCTGGCGGCTCTGCGGAAAAGTGGAATAATAGTCAGTACGGTCCTGGCAGATGACCTCCCCCTGCTGGATGCCGACCCCCATTTGATAGAACAGGTGATCCTCAACCTCATAACCAACGCAAAAGAGGCCATGAAGAACATGGCGGACGACAAGGTGATCCGTGTAATGTCATCAGGTCAGCATGACCGTATTATCATTACCATTTCCGATACCGGACCTGGCGTGCCATCGCGCATGAGGAACAAGGTTTTCGATCCCTTTTATACGACAAAGAGCGGTAACACGGGAATCGGCCTCAGTTTATGCAAGAGGATTGTGGCGGACCATGGGGGGACCCTTGTGGTCGACAGCAATGAATGGGGTGGGGCGGCATTCAGGATAGAGTTGCCCGTGGCAAGGGAAAAGGAGACGGGGAAGGTATGGTGAAGTCCTCCATCTACGTTATCGACGATGAGCCGACGGTGAGGAATGGAGTAAAGATGGCCCTTGAGCCGGATTACCGGGTAGAGGCTTTTGCCGATGCCGAGTCGGCGCTGGGGGCTATAACGAAAGATCCCCCCGACCTGGCGCTGCTGGATATCGGCCTGCCGGGTATGGACGGAATTGAGGCGCTGAAGCGCATCAAGGCGCTATGTCCCGATGTGCTGGTCATCATGGTTACCGCCTATGAAGACGTAAAAAGCGTGATAGCGGCAATGAAGGCCGGAGCGTATGATTATATCGTCAAGCCTATCCATATGGAGGGCCTCGAAAAGACAGTAAGAAACGCCATCGAAGCAATGCGGTTCAAACAAGAAATCCGTGCGTTGCAAGAGAAATACCTGAAAGAAAATGTCCCCTGTTTCATCGGGGAGAGCCACGCCATACTTGATGTCATGGCCTTTGTGGAAGAGGTTGCAAAGAGCCCTGATACTCCCGTTCTCATACTGGGTGAAACGGGTACGGGCAAGGAGTTGATCGCCGGGGCGATTCATTACAGGAGCCCCAATTTCAAGGGACCGCTGGTTCCGGTAAATTGTGCGTCCATCGCAAAAGAACTGATAGAGAGCGAACTCTTCGGCTATGAAAAAGGTGCCTTCAGCGGAGCCCTTCAGTCGGGGAAGAAAGGTCTTATTGAAGAAGCGGCGAACGGGACCCTTTTTCTTGATGAGGTGGGCGACCTGAGTCTTGAAGCACAGTCGAAACTTTTGCGATTCCTTGAGTCTGGAGAATTTTACAGGCTTGGCGGAACAAAGAAACTGAATGTCCAGACCAGGGTTGTATCGGCAACGAACAAGGATCTGGTCGCCATGGTGCAGAAAGGCCAGTTTCGGAGAGACCTCTATTTCCGCATCGCCGTCATCAAGGTCGAGGTCCCCTCCCTGAACGAGCGACGGGATGACATTATTCCCCTTGCGAGGCACTTCCTTGCCTTGTTTAACGTCAAATTTGATAAAGAGGTAGCAGGCTTTACTGACGAGGCGCAACATTTTCTCCTGGGGTATCAGTGGGAAGGTAATGTGCGGGAACTGAGAAACATGATCGAGAAGGCAGTGTTGACCTGCAGGGGCCGTGACATTACTCTCCGGAATCTGGGTGTACCAGTTGATTCGGGGGCTGGTCGCGATCAGGGAGTGGGCAGGGACAAAGATGGCCTTTATTTCGATGCCCTCAGCGAGTCGGGCGTTGACTTTGAAAAATTGGAAAAACGTTTTGAGACATCCTATTTCAGGGAGGCTCTTCGCCTGTCCAGGGGGAACGACAGCAAGGCGGCACGGTTGCTGAATCTGAATCACCATACCTTTCGTTACAGAAAGAAAAAGCTTGGCATTGAATAAACAAGCCAGGATGCCCACCGTGGAAACGTCGGGAGTCAGGTTTCTCAATTCCTCTAACTGAGCGTCGATAAAATTCTACA
>CAYQXL010000103.1:0-3286 GCA_964421445.1 uncultured Pseudomonadota bacterium | reverse complement strand
CCATCCGTTGAGGGCTCCTGATCAGAGATGGACGAAATCATTCCCGGAATAATGAAAATCCACCTCCCTGAGTGGTGGAGATACGAAAAATTTTTTCCTGGTAGGGATAAAAATAACCCTGTCCTCGAAAATAAATATTATTATGGTGGAAATGTGAGTGAAAATTAGTATACTATCACCGGCGAAGTCAAGATTTTCTCTGAAGAAATATCTTGACATAAACCATTAAAATTGTTTAATATACCTCTGCTTTTTCGTGTGTTTTTTCCATCCCCCATAAAGGGATTATTTTTTTGGAGGTAACTATAAGATGCCTACTATTAACCAATTAGTAAGGCAGGGGAGAGAAGTCGTCAAAAAGAAGAGCGCCTCCCCGGCTCTTACGAATTGTCCCCAAAAACGCGGGGTTTGTGTGCGAGTCTACACGACAACACCGAAAAAACCAAACTCTGCTCTGAGAAAGGTAGCCCGTGTGAGGCTGACCAACGGGATCGAGGTTACGACGTATATTCCCGGTATTGGTCACAACCTTCAGGAGCACTCGGTAGTCCTCATCAGAGGTGGCAGGGTGAAAGACCTTCCAGGTGTCCGTTATCACATCATCAGGGGTTCTCTTGACGCGAGCGGCGTTGCGAACCGCAAGAAGAGCCGGTCCAAGTACGGTGCCAAGAGGCCCAAACAATAAGGGAGTCTTCCGATGCCAAGAAAAGGACATATATCCAAAAGAGAGATTCAGCCCGATATGAAGTATAACGACCTTGTGGTCGCGAAACTGATCAACGGTATCATGCTTGATGGAAAGAAGAGCACAGCGACACGGATTGTGTATGGTGCTTTCGGACTAATCGAGGAAAAGACAAAAGAAGAGCCGCTGAAGGTATTTTTCAAGGCCATGGATAACATCAGGCCTGAACTGGAGGTTAAGGCCCGCCGTGTAGGCGGCGCGACCTATCAGGTTCCTGTCGAAGTCAGGGCAGCGAGAAAACTCTCCCTCAGCATCCGCTGGCTGGTGAAATATACCAAAGCCCGGGCAGAGAGAACAATGGCCGAGAAACTTGCCGGTGAAATCCTCGATGCTTTTAACAACAAGGGCGCTTCAGTAAAGAAAAGAGAAGATACGCACAAGATGGCAGAGGCCAACAAGGCGTTTGCACATTACAGGTGGTAGAAGGAATGGGAGTTTCTTTAAGAAACGTAGGAATCATGGCTCATATCGACGCGGGGAAAACCACGGCGACGGAGCGGATTCTTTTTTATACAGGAGTCAACAACAGAATCGGTGATGTCGATGACGGCAATACCACCATGGACTGGATGGAACAGGAGAAAGAGCGGGGTATCACCATCACTGCCGCCTCCACAACGTGCTTCTGGAGAAATCATCGGATCAACATTATCGATACACCTGGTCATATAGACTTTACAATTGAGGTTGGCCGGTCACTCAGGGTTCTCGACGGTGCTGTTGCGCTCTTTTCAGGCGTAGAAGGGGTTGAGCCCCAGTCTGAAACAGTCTGGCGACAGGCCGACAGATATGGTGTTCCCAGGATAGCCTACATCAACAAAATGGACAGACCGGGAGCGGATTTTTTCCGTTCAGTCCGGATGATCCGCGATATGCTGAAGGCAGTGCCTGTTTCACTCCAGATTCCTGTGAAGAACGGCGATGATTTCATAGGTGTTGTTGATCTCATCGAGAATGTGGCGATGATCTATGATCAGGACCTCAAGGGTCTTCAGTACCGGACCGTTGAGATTCCTGACAACATGAAAGACCAGGCACGAAAGGCGAAGGAAGAGATGCTTGAAACCCTCTCCGAAGTGGATGACGGTATTCTCGAGTCATTCCTCGAGGGCGGCGAAATCAGTAGCGAACGGATACGGAAGGCGATACGGAAAGGAACGCTGGCAGGTGAGGTAACCCCTGTGCTCTGCGGAAGCGCCTTCAAGAACAAGGCTGTCCAGCCCCTTCTCGATGCCATTGTTGATTACCTGCCGTCTCCCGAGGAGGTATCGCCGTATAAATACTGGACGGAAGAGGGCGAGGAACGGAATTTCGAGGGAACAGTCAATGAGCCGTTCAGCGGTCTTGTATTCAAGATCATGAGCGATCCTTTTGTGGGCCAGTTGAGCTACATGCGGATCTACTCGGGAAAGCTGAAGGTCGGCGAGACAGTCCTCAACAGCAATAAAATGAAGACGGAACGGGTCGGCAGGATCCTCCTACTTCATGCAAATAAGCGGGAAGACGTCAAGGAAGCCAAGGCCGGCGAGATCTGTGCCGTTGTCGGGCTGAAGAACGTCACTACCGGTGATACACTCTGCGGGGAAGACGCACCGCTTTTCCTCGAGACCATTGAGGTCCCTGTCCCTGTCGTCTCATGCGCTGTGGCGCCGAAGAAGAAGGATGACCTCAAGAAGCTGTGGTTTGTCCTCAATAAGTTTACCGTCGAGGATCCGTCGCTCACCGTTCGGCTCGAGAGCGAGACCGGTGAAGTCATCCTCTCTGGTATGGGTGAACTCCACCTTGAGATTATCATGGATCGGGCACGAAGAGAGCACAGCCTGGAGATCTTGGGGTCACCGCCCCAGGTGGCATACAGAGAGACGATAACAAAGACCGTTACGGCAACAGGCAAGTATGTCAAGCAGTCCGGCGGGCGCGGCCAGTACGGCCACGCGGTTATTCAGATCAGCCCCCATGATGGCGCCGAGTTTGTCTTTGAGAATAAGACGGTTGGCGGGTCAATACCGAGGGAGTATATCCCGAGCATAGAGAGCGGCATCAAGGAAGCTATGGATAGGGGCATTATGCTCGGCTATCCTATGATAAACGTTAAGGTGGAACTACTGGACGGCTCGTATCACGAGGTCGACTCGTCGGAACTGGCCTTCAAGCTTGCAGGATCAATGGCATTCAAACAGGGAGCGGGAAAAGCGAACCCCGAGCTTCTTGAGCCGATCATGAAAGTCGATATCCAGGCTCCGGCCGAGTTCATCGGAACGATCATCGGCGATATTACCGCACGGCGGGGCAGGATCGCCGATCTTGGCGAGCGAAACGATTTTAAGCACGTCCTGGCTCACATACCGTTGGAAGAGATGTTTGGATACACCACACATCTTCGGTCGATCACTCAGGGGCGCGGGTACTTTACCATGGAGTTTTTTCACTATGCCCCCGTGCCTACGTATATTTACGAAAAATTGAAAAATAGAGAAAAAATTCAAACGGAGGCTCTCTATGGCTAAGAAAAAGTACGAAAGGACAAAACCCCATGTGAAC
>CAYQXL010000102.1:0-3391 GCA_964421445.1 uncultured Pseudomonadota bacterium | reverse complement strand
AACTCATAATCAACCATTTCCCCTTCAAGAAATATCCAGACTGTGCGACGCTGAAATTGTTTCGAAAGTTGCTGCCGCACCGGGGGATTGCATTTTACGGAACGGTCGCTGCAAAAAAATACGAGTAAATCGTCCTTCGTCACATTCGCATCCTGACTGTAGAAGTCAACACGGCGGGGAAACAGGGCGCTGATAACCGGCGAAGCGTCAGGCTTCTCTGTCCCTGAAAGATCGCATAAAATCCGGGCAATCCCTTTTCCGTGAAAACCCGTCACCGTCAGGGCATGTCCTTTATGGTGTAACACTCTGTCGTCCCATCCGAAGGAAAACAGATGGAGAAAATATCCCCATTGCCGATGACTATTTTGAAATCCCGTAATAATGTAAATAACACGGCTTATAATGTCTATGTAGCTACCCAATCCCTTCTCTGTATAAAGAATGACCGACCTATATGCATCGATCGGGGTATCGTAACTGATCTGTCCATAGATTTTCCTTGACTGCCGGGCATGACCCGACTCGATCTCGGGAGCATTGTTTCTGACGAATCGTGTCAAATCAGACAGGAAATTATTAAGAGGTTTCTTCGGCATAATGGCATTATCCCCCTATCCTGTGACATGAAGTGAGATTCTCCTAACGGCTTGCATCATAGTTCAGAACTGGCCAAGTCTCGTCAGACAATCCCTTAGGTTCACAAATGGTCGCCACCCCGGTTGGATCCATTCCCTTCATCTGAGACCCGGGCTAAGCAGCAGTATAGATAAGAACTCCACGCCACTCAAAAAACCAATTCCGGCCGTCAGGGGCAAAACAATCCCAAAGGGCTCTCTATCCTTCGATTTCTCCAAAGTCAGTGTTGAATAGTATGGCAGATACCTCTCAGAGCCTGATGGTAGTTGAAGGAAGTAGCCTCAAGACGACGTTTATACCCTTAAAGATGCGACGGTAAGAACGCCAAAGAATCCCATCCCATTTTGTCGCAACAAAGATGACGTTCCTGGTTATATCAGGACAGAATTCCAAAACGTGAACTGCGGCTTCGCGAAGCCGACTAACAATATCATCCCCCGTACCGATGGCTACGAGGAGAGTACGCCGGCATTCATCCGTCGTATCGGAAGGAATCACGTTTACACGCTCACCTTCCAGCCGCCTCAATAAGTGTTTGGCAATCTGCTCTCCGCTTCTCCACGGCCAATCAATATCCGGAGCATATACCTGTTCTTCGCTTATAAACGGCCAATCTTCGGCAATTTCCTCATCAATATCCGTAGCATCTGCTATCTGATCAAGTATTCGGTCTATGCCCTCGTCTACATACATCTTCTCTTCCTCCTTAAAAATTCTGATTTTGTCACTGGTTAATGGTTGAATATAGATCGTTTCTCCGGAACGTAGTTTCTCGAAAAAAGGCTTGCAGGACAGCCACAACCTTTTGTCTTTCTTCATCTTTGTACTATTAGTCGCGCCACCGAATATTCTGTTCGGGAAAACACCATTAAAGGTTACCAATGTAAACTTTTTTCCGAAATAACCATGAAACATATCTTGAGCAGGCGTTAAGTTTTCACCGGTGATTACGATTAATCCCCCGCGGTTAACCTCCCAATCCTTCATTGTGTGCCGTATATAGGGCCTGTTGGTTTCGTAAATATATCCACTTTTCAGACCATATATCCTTGGGGTCTTGCGTCGCAGTAATCTTAGGAGTTCGTTGATGTCCCCTATCCCCAAGCGCCGATATATGCGCCACGAATTATAGATACCACTTTGATAATTTGCAAGACGGAAAAAGGTGTCAACAGCGTCTTTCTCCCTCCTGTTTTCAAGGTAGAATAACGGGTAGACCTGCGCAAACAACTCCTTATCAAAGGGGTCTGCTAGGTTAAAGTACTCCCATATCAGACCCGAATTCAGCCTGTTCTCTTCTCCCAGGTGGGTAACTGCATGTGACACTTCGTGGAGTGCCACAACATATTCCAGCTCGTCATAAGCTACCTTGAGCGCTGAGGCAGTCACGGCACACATCTTATTATAGATTACGATCTTCTTCTCTTCTGAAAAGTATTCACCGAGAGTATCAATAATGGACATACTTTCAGGATAAATCCTTTTCTCCTTACGCATTAATTCATCTTGCCGGGCAAGGATGTTGTTCACATAATCGTCGCTAGAAAAAAAATCTCCGCCTAGGTGTTTTAAATCACCTGGGTCGAATAGCACGCCCGCATTTACCAGGATTTCCACCCTTTGTTTGTACTCATCAGAAGATTCGATGGGAATCGTTGTATTGAATTCCAACCCGGCAAGTTTCGATACATCCCGAAATAGATGGTCATACTTCATGATCTGCCCCCTTATGTTTCGTAATATGAATTTTTCACAACCCTATGAGCACCCTGCAAAAAAATATGTAAAGCAAAGGCTTTTTATCAGCATATACCCTTGCATTACCTGTCGACAACCCCTGAATAGCCGTTACGAACATTTTTCAGCGATTACAACAATCCCCTGTGTCGAGACCCCTTACGATCGGGGCAATTCACCTCCGTGGTGTTTGTCCTCGTTGGTTGCTTATAGTTGTGTTCCGGCACATGGCTGGCAAAACACCACAAGGGTCCTTGAAGAGAATAACCTGTCTCTCCTTATTCCGGGAGACACCCTCATCCAAGTCGTACGGAAAACGGCCCTCCCCCCTGTTTGAGGGATACGAAGTCCTTTTCAATGATAATTTCTGGTTCATATGTGTCAATACCGCTATTCCCTTCCGTGACCCAGACACTTTTGATTCCTCCGTACAAGATGCAGGCTGCCACTTTTCGGACATAGTCGGGTTTTCCTTTCATAAATTCCCGGACATAGATCACCGCATCCTCCTCGCTTATATCGGCGGGCAACGGTACAACGGGATAGACGCAGGGCATTTCCCGGTACTGAAAGTATTTGGGTCTGGTGGCACACTTCAGCGCCTCATGGTAGTCTTCCTTGTCGAAATCGAGAATCCAGAACAAGTCCTTGCCGGAGATACCAAGGAGGTCCATAAATTTCATCGGAATCTTTCCTTCCAGGTCAATCCATGAGTGCAGACGTCTGAGGAACTTCGTTTTGTTTGTTCGATGAAAGATGGCCAGCCATTGTTCTATGTCTCCCGGCGTTCCTCTGCCGTTCTGCGGTACATCCCGATATTTAGTTTTGAGAAACAGACGGGTGTGCCGGTAGGGCACATAATCTTCCACCGACTTTACCTTCGGAATAAGCGGAATAAGGTCGAATATGCTTGTGTTTTGAATCCCTGTTTCCATACATACCCCCTTTTTCACGAATTGGCCGGCCTGGCTTCTTTATGAAGTATAGCGCACAGGTATGACACCTGTATGTCATTAAC
>CAYQXL010000101.1:0-3470 GCA_964421445.1 uncultured Pseudomonadota bacterium | reverse complement strand
TTTTTCTTGTCGGCCTCGTCAGTTCTTTGACTCTCGAAATCTATCTTCTCCAGGGGATTGTTTATTCGAATAAGATAGTAACATCGCTCCAGTTTCCGTTCAATATAAGTGTGTTTTGGATAGGCGTTGTCGGCCTGTCCTTTTTTATAGAACGAATGTCAACCATGGTGCGAGGTCTTTGCGATAAGATTGCTTTTACCAAACGCGGAACGTGATGTCGTGTCACTCTGATCGAAGAGCATGGGGTGACGGTATTTGGGAACAGGATATAGTGGGTAATGAAGATTGCTTTGATCTGGCAGAGATTTTTGCCTTACCATGTTGCGCGGATTGAGCATCTTGAGGATCGCTTGAGTACGATCGGTCATCGACTGACCGCTATCGAAGTGTCCTCACAGGATGATTCCTATGGTTTCCCGACAAAGGAGGGGCTGGGCAAGAATCCTGCGAGGATTTGCTGTTTTTCAGAAAAAAATTATCATGATCTGTCATGTGATGCGGTCTTCAGGAGAGTTTTGGACACGCTGAGTGAAATTAAGCCGGACGTTGTCTTTGCCCCGGCGGTACCTTTCCCTGAGGGTATGGCGGCTTTTCGCTATCGCAACCGTTTCAGGAAGAAGGCTATCATGATGGATGATGCGTGGGAACACTCTGATACCCGGGGTGCCTTTGTCAGGTCCATAAAGAGAATTATGCACCAGAACATCGACGGGGTCTTTATTCCGGCCCTGTCCCACAAGTCATATTACGAAAAACTTGGCTTTCCTTCTGACAGAATTATTTTCGGGGTTGATGTCGTGGATAACAGATACTTTGGCTGGAACAGGGAAGAGGACAGGACTGGTGGATCTGGGGACAAAAATGTGAGGGCGAGTGAGGGGGGCCACAGGCGACCCTATTTCCTGTTTGTCGGAAGATTTCTGCCGCGGAAGGGTATCGAAGCTTTGATCGTAGCCTACAGGTTGTACTGTGAACGTATGGGAAGTGGTGCTTGGGACCTTGTCCTTGTAGGGGGCGGAGAATTAAGGCCAAAGGTTTGCGCCCGTCCTAAGGGTCAAAACAGTGGCTCTCAAAAGCGGGGCATGTTTTCCCCATTGGAGCCTCCTCCTGAGCAACCTTATCTTTCCAACGAGTGTATGGTTGATGGAAATATCCATTTTGTCGGGCCCCAGTTCGGGGAGGATCTGCGGCGCTGGTATCTGCAGGCAGGGGCGCTGATTGTTCCAAGCGAGATCGATCCCTGGGGCCTTGTTGTGAATGAGGGCATGGCCGCGGGCCTTCCGGTAATTGTAAGTCGGGGCTGTGGTGCAGCAAAAACCCTTGTACACGAAGGCGAAAACGGCTGGACGTTTGAGCCCGGTGATGGTGGTGTTTTGGCCAGACTTATGCATAGAATCTCGTTGCTGAGCCCGGAGACGGTTGTCCGAATGGGAGAGACGTCAAGAGTGATCATTGCTAGCTGGGATCTCGACCGGTTTGCAGATGGTGTGTTGGCGGCATTGGATCTTCCCCGCAGGCCATCGTCCCCAATTTCCCGCGTCTCGCTACTCTTTTGGAAAGGCCATATAAGGATCAATTAGAGAAATGGGGCGAGTAGTTCTTCTTCAGCGTCGCATTCCGGAATACCGTGTCTCTGTCTTCTCTCGTCTCGCCGAAAGGATGGAAGAAGCGGGAATCCATTTTAACCTGATATATGGGTCGCCTACCAACGAAGAACGGTTGAGAGTTGATGAAGGCTTGATCGAGAAGGGCATAAAGGTGCCATGCTATTATTTTCCATTCGGCCCCTGGCAGATGACATACCTAAAAGTGTCGGATATCTTTCTTGATGCACAGGATCTCATCATAATGCCCCACGAAAACAGATTCGTTTTGAATTATGCACGAGCCCTTGCCGGGCAAGGGGGTCGCCGACGATGTGCTTTTTTTGGGCACGGTGCCAATTTCCAGGGGCATGAGGAGAATTGGCGAGAGAAAGCGAAGATTTGGGTTACCCGTCGCGTGCAATGGTATTTTGGCTATACTGGTATGTCTGTGGATAGGATCGTTGAGGCGGGTTTTCCTAAAGACAGAACGACCTGTTTGAATAACGCCATTGACACGGGCGAACTGGTCCGCTGGAGTGAGAGCATTACCCGGGATGAAGCCCAGGCACTTCGGGCATCTTTGGGTATTAAGGGCGGGAATGTTGCAGTTTTCATCGGGAGTCTGACCAAAGATAGGCGATTGGAATTTCTGTTTCAGGTTTCTGACGAGATACGGGCACACCTTCCCGACTTTGAACTTCTGATGATTGGAGATGGTGTGATGCGTAGCTATGTGCGGGAGTTTGCAGGGAAAAGGCCGTGGGTACATTGGGTGGGGGCGAAACATGGAAGAGAGAAGGTGATCCATGTAATGCTCGGCAAATTGATCTTAAACCCTGGAATGGTGGGGCTCAACATTGTCGAGAGCTTTGCAACGGCTGTTCCGATGGTGACCACTGACTGTCGTATCCACTCTCCGGAAATTGTCTACCTTGAGAACGGCCGAAACGGCATCATGACGGACAATACGATCGAAGCGTACGTTGTTCATGTCCTTTCTCTTCTCAAACAGTCTCCTGCCTGTACCTTCGAGGATCGGTTGTCCCGGAGGACAGGAAAGACCGGAATGAATGAAGCTTCACATCGGTCGATTAGCCGGGAGACAGGTTATGCAGAGTTGGTTGCAGGCTGTAAAAAAGCGGCACAGGTGTATACAATGGAAAAGATGGTCGAGAATTTTGCGGGAGGCATCGAGAAGGCTTTGAAATGCGCCAAGACAAGGGACGACCGATGGTCCTGATTTTTCCAGATCTTGTGTGCGGAATAGAATATGAATATATGTCGTTGACTTTGTATGTCCCTTTTTTTAAGATTACAACAAATTATTATTGTGAAGGAAATCAGGATCATTGAAAGATCAAAGGCTTGGCCTGCACCTGTCCGGGAAAAACAGTGCGGGGGCTCAGCATAAAACCTTATAAAGCCCGATTCGGGCGGAATATAAGGGTCCTGTGGTGCCTCGCATGAAGGGGACAAAGGACGTGGTGCTTTTTCTTGTTTCTCTGTCCCCTGGAAGGACGGTCAATTATCCCATCTCTCAAGATCAATGGCTCGATATTCTGGATTGTGCCCGGAGTAATGGATGGCGACCACAGGGGACTGTTCTCGATTATGAATTTCAGTACAATTATGCAGTCTCCGCCTTTGACGAGATAGATGAGGATCTGAGAAAGACGGTGGCCGATGAAATCAAGACCCGGTGCTTCGACTGGCAGGGAGGTTATGCGACGGGCGATTTTCAGCTTGTTACAGGCGATGATACATCAGCCCTTGCCGACTCGCTCCGCACTGTCAGTATACCGGAAGACCTGAGACGTCTCCTAGAACTTGGTCCATTCAGAATCGGCAGTTAATTCTGGTGGGTTTGCAGAACCGCTTCACAGA
>CAYQXL010000100.1:0-3600 GCA_964421445.1 uncultured Pseudomonadota bacterium | reverse complement strand
GATTTATCATTGTCATCGTCGTCCTCTCCGGGGGTATCCGGATTCTCCGGGAAGCGGGGAAAACGGCCGCCGCCTGCTCGTGTGAACCAACAACACAACGCTGATTGGAGCACATAGGTGATCCGGGGGATCACAAGATCACAAACCGCGGGGACACCTAAAATATCGCGATTCTGACACCTTCGGCAATCGTCCTTCCCAAATTGTGGCACTCCTCCCTCATCCCGTCCGTAACCGGCCCATTGCATACGATGGGATGCTGTACTTTTTTGAACCGGTAGCCTTTACATACCCGCTCAATGTGGGCAAGGGCACCAGTCCTGTCGTTGCCTGCGCTGATCACAACGGCATAGGGTTTTTTGACAGATCGGGTCAGTCTCTCCCCATTGCTGCCCGTCTGAGAGGGAAAGACTACGAGAATCTCAGCCGCGGCGCCACGACCTGTAGGCCCGTACACCGCCGGCTCCGAGAAGATAGACCGCACCTGCGAGAACAATCGTTGTCGCTCCGGTGGGAAGATCAGGCCCATAGCTTATGGCAAGGCCGGTCGTCGTGAGACACATGGTCAACAGGGTCGAAAATGCCATCATGTGCCAAAGCTTTTTCGTCATCTCACCTGCCACGGCGGCAGGAAGGGTCAGAAGGGCAATGACCATCACGATGCCGACGACCGAGACGAGCAGGACGACGGTCAGTGCCGTGAGGCACAGGAGGAGCAGATAATA
This sequence comes from uncultured Pseudomonadota bacterium, assembly GCA_964421445.1. Classification (GTDB taxonomy): domain Bacteria; phylum Desulfobacterota; class Syntrophorhabdia; order Syntrophorhabdales; family CAYQXL01; genus CAYQXL01. Next base: position 2,875 of record CAYQXL010000100.1, on the reverse strand, counting down.
GATCTCGACGTTGACGCCCCTTATACGGGCAAACTCTTCATCAAAACAGAGGGCGAGAAACCTGTTGTAGAAAAGAATACCGGCGGCAACAACGACGGCGTCAAGGCAGGCAATCATCCACAGATCAGAAGGGGAAACCATGAGGATATTGCCGAAGAGGTAGCTCATGAGATCCTCGCTGTAGCCCGGTGTTTTATAGATAAAGAGAATGCCTGCGGCCATGCCGATTGCCCAGAGGGATCCGATAACCGTGTCCTCTCTCTGCTTCGCCCTCGTGCTCACAAAACCGAGGATCACGGCAGAGATCAGGGCGGCGAGAACAGCTCCGTAAAAAGGATGAAACCATTCCCAGTGATGGACGACCTGGAAATACCGCGCCGCTCCGAGGCCGCCGAGAACGGTGTGAGCTATGCTGCCGGCGATATAGGTCACCCTCTTCGTGACGACATAGCTTCCGATGATCCCGCAGGCAACGCTTGCGAGTATACCTGCAAGGAAGGCATACTGGAGGAACGGGTATCGTGGCAGATCGGAAAGAAATGCACCCACTAAACGGCTGACCCTCCCTGGCTCTGGTGGTCATGTCGTACCATCCTGACATCACCGCCGTAAAGAGCGCCGATCATCTCACCTGTAATGGCGCTCGTCGGATGAACCATCACCCTCCGGTTGACACAGACTACATGACGAACATACTGCGACACAAAACCGAGATCGTGACTCACAACGACGATCGTTATGCTTTCGCTGAGGGCATTCAGCAATTCGAAGAGTTCCGTCTCCACTGCCATGTCCACATTCGATGTGGGCTCATCGAGGAGGAGGAGCCGTGGCTCCGTTGCCAGTGCACGGGCAATGAGAACCCTCTGCCTCTGACCGCCGGACAGACCTCCGAACGGCCGGTTCCAGGCGTCATGCATCTCAAGTTTCCGAAGGGCCTCCATGGAAACGGCCTTGTCACCGTTCCTGTAAGGGCCGAACCGCGTTCCCTTTCCGAGGCGGCCCATGAGAACAACGTCGAGAACCGTGACAGGAAAGTGGGGATCGAACTGAACCTGCTGGGGCATGTAACCGATAAGGGGACGGGCCTTTCCCGGAGGCATCGCAAAGACCTCTATCGTTCCCCGGGCCGGCTTGAGAAGTCCCAGCATAAGCTTGAGCAGCGTTGTCTTCCCGCCGGCATTGGGGCCGACAATAGAGACAAAGGACTTGTCCTCTATGGAAAAATTGACATCACTGAGAACGGGAACGGCATTATAGGAAAAATCGACGTTCCGAAAATTGACAACCATGTCCTCCGCCATCATCGGGCCTTCAGCGCAACCCCCGTTCCACCGCCGATGCTATGTGGTCGAGGTTCGTCAGATAATCGCGGGCAAGGGGGTTGATGGGAACCACCGCCCCTTTGATCGCCTTGGCTACGGCTTCAGCGCTTTTTGGGGAGAACTGGGGCTGAACGAAGATTACCCGCACCTTATCCTTCTTCGCCCTGTCGATAATACGGGCCAATTGTTTCGCGCCGGGCTCCTTGCCTTCGATCTCGACAGGCACCTGAATCAGGCCGTAGGCGTCGGCAAAGTACCCGAAGGCAGGGTGAAAAACAAACATGACACCGCCCTTCAGCGGTTCCAGAACTTTTGCAATCCTCCGATCGACCCGGTCAAGATCACCGAGAAAGGCATCCAGGTTCCGGGAATACTCCTGTGCATTCGCCCGGTCCAGACTGCACAGGGCGTCATGGATATTCCGGGCCTGAATCTTTACCAGCTTCGGATCCATCCATATGTGGGGGTCAGATATCCCGCTTTCCTGTTCCCCCCCTTTTTTGCCGTCATGGCCATGATCGTGTCCCTCAAGATGGCGGTAGACAACCCCTTTCTGTGTCTCCACAATAACAAGGTTTCTGTTCGTCCGACCGATCTTCTTCAGAACATTCTTCTCAAAAGGCACACCTATCGCAAAAAAGGCCTTTGCCGAGGCCAGCTTGGCCATCTGTTTCGGAGATGGTTCATACCGTTCCGGGGATTGTCCCTCATCCACAAAGACGACCACATCGACATGCTGGCCGCCGATCCGTTCGAGAAAATAGGCCTGAGGAAGGATGCTGACAAAAACCGTCATCTTCCCATCCGCCTCCAGGGGTCCGGCAGAAACGAAGAGTATTGATACGAGCACAATCAGAAAAACAATCCCTTTCCTCATGCCTTCCACCTCACAACGTCATTCTGTAAAACCATCTGAGTTATGTCTTATTTCGAACATTCTATGAAAAGTTCCTGACACTCATCACATCGCTTCAGTTCGTGGTGCAGGGAAAACGTCTCCCAATGCTCCTTCTGCTTCGGCGTCAGAAGGCCCGTACCATTACAGAGAGGACAGATATTCTCCAGGGCCGTTATGATCGCCGCCCTGATAAACTCGGAGCGATTGGGAATGTTTCTGATGACTTCCAGGAGACCTTCATCGACCTTGAAGGTTATGATTGTTTGCTTCTTCTTCATTGTTCACCCCGCCTGTACGACGTGGTGACATTATTACTTAGTAATACCTCAATGTCAAGATCTCATGCGTACCATCCGTCGCGGGCTTCGTCTCGTCGGCAGAAATAGTGAAACATCTTTCGAACATCTGTCGACATCACAGCGAGGCCGTCAAAGAGCTTTCCCTGAATAAGATGCATGTGTTCGGAAAAAGCACCCATGTTCAGGACCGGCCCGTTCACCTCAAAGACAGCGGGCTCGCCGCGAAAGGGCACACCGAGATTGATTGCACGCTTTACGAGGGGATAGGACAGCGGAGAGAGAACGAATCTCCGACGGCCTTACCGTTTCTCTCCCTTCTCCTCAACAAGGGGAGTGTTTCTGTCTCCGCACCA
>CAYQXL010000099.1:0-3610 GCA_964421445.1 uncultured Pseudomonadota bacterium | reverse complement strand
GCAAAGACGCCTGATAAATATAGATATATTTTAAATACCATGGAGGTAGTGAGAATGACCAAAGCAGACATAGTGGCAAAGGTTGCAGGGGAAACGGGGATATCAAAAGTCGCAGCAGCAAAAGCCCTCTCTGTAGTCATCGGCTCGATTGAAGAGACGATAAAGAAGGGCGGCAAGGTTACATTCGTAGGATTCGGAACATTCTCCGTCGCAGAACGGAAAGCCAGAAAAGGAAGGAACCCCCAGACAGGCAAGGAAATAAAGATTGCAGCAAAAAAGGTTCCCAAATTTTCCGCAGGAGCGGCACTCAAGGCGGCGGCCAACGGCAAGGCAGCAGGAGCACAGCCTAAGGCCAAAAAAGCAGCGGCAGGCGGAAAAGCCTCAGCAGCAAAAAAACCGGTGAAGAAAACCGTAGCTGCGCCGAAAAAGAAATAACGCAAATAACCAGGCGGGTCCTATTCCGGGACCCGTCTTTCTTTTCCCTCCCTTCCGTTTTGCGGCAATCACAGCAACAGACAGAGGGGAAGGATCGCAGTACCTGGGAGAAAAGCATGACCACCGATGAATTCGATAAAAACCTGGGTTTGATGGATCACCCTGTGATTCTGTCCAGACTCTTCTTTCCCCACCGTCAGCCAGAAGACGTTCCGCAAAGCCGGGCGGTAACAAATCATCGCATCACAGTCGATCAGGACGTGGCTTTGTCCTGCCGTTTCTACAGTGCAGGAAAGGAAAGCCCTACGATCTTCTATTTCCACGGAAACGGGGAAACATGCGTCGATTATGACGACATCGGACCCCTCTATGTGGAAAAGGGAATCAACCTTTTCGTTTCCGACTACCGCGGGTACGGTGGCAGCGACGGCACCCCGTCGTGTACAACGATGATCAAAGATGTCCACCCCCTGTTTGACGGATTCTGCGGGCTTCTCCGTGACCTCCGGTACAAGGGCAATCTCTTCGTCATGGGCCGGTCCCTTGGTAGTGCTCCCGCAATTGAAATCGCATACCATCATAAGACGTCACTGAAAGGATTGATTGTGGAAAGTGGTTTTGCAGGTGCCCCGAATCAGCTCCGCCGGTTAGGGGTAACACATCTCTTCGGCCATATCCCAAACCCTGTCGGATTTGGAAACGACGTGAAGATACAGGATGTGACAATCCCTCTGCTGATCATCCATGGAGAGGAAGACCAAATCATCCCCGCCGACGAGGGCAGGACGCTCTTCGCCCTTTCAGGAGCGCTGCAGAAGGATGCCCTTTACATTCCCCGTGCCGGCCATAATGACCTCCTTCTGTATGGCCTTGATCCCTACATGGACGCTATCGAGCATTTCGTCTCGAAAGCCTCCCGGTTCCAGTCGTAGCCGATTCCGACAGGAGCAGTAGCAGAACCAATACCCTTCTGTCCCGTTCCTGGAGACTGAAGAGACGCTTCTCAGCCGGTCCAAACTTGACATAACAAGGCAATATACGTAAAATATTGGCCATTAAACATGTCCCGAAGAGCATCACGTAAAGTATCAAATCTTCTTCTCCTCGTCCTCGGGGTCTTCATCCTCACTGCATTCCCCTCACATTCGGCAATGTCAGGCTCTGAAGAACTTGTAGGAAAAAGATTACCCTCATTCAAAGTCTCGTCAGGCGACGGCAAGGTCTACGACCTGTCCATGACCAAGGGAAAACTGACCGTGATCTTCTATGAGTCACGGCACTCAGTAAAGAAAAATGAACCCCTTAAAGAGCTGTTAAAAATATTCTTCTTGGAGCAGCCCGAAGAGCTGAGACAACAGGTAGTGAGACTCCCTGTCATTGATTGTTCGTCCGCTTTTTTGCCGATCAGGCACTTTTGGAAAAGAGGACTTATCGAGCACTCAAAGATTGAGGGTCTTACGATATACGGTGATTGGGACGGCAAAATGAGAAGGGACTTCGGCCTGAAAGACGGTGACGCCAATTTTATGGTCGTCGACAAGAGCGGTGTCATTCGGTTCTTCACAACAGGAAAGATCAACGAAGACTCTTACGACAGCATCAAATCCTTCCTCCTCCGCCTGCTTTTCGCATCAGGATAGGACCTTCTCGTCGGCCAAAAGCCTCTCAACAGTCTCTTTCACCTGAATAACCCCTCCTGCAACAGTCTCTTCATATTCCCGGGCCGCCCTTTCAAGGGCGTCGGCACTAACTTCGTCATCCGTCCTTCCGGAACGTCCTTTCCTCTTACCGTTCAGGCAATGCTGCCCCTGGAGGATGAATTGTTCCGTTCTCCCATGAAAGACATCGCTGGCGAGGCTGAGGAGAATGTTGACTGTCTGCCGGCGTATCGTTGAAAAGGAGATCGTTCCGAGCAGTGCTTCGTCCGCAGAACCGAGACAGGTGACAACGACTGCAACAAAACCGGTAAGACAGAGAAAATGCCTGCACGCTTCAAGACCGTCATCCCCACCTGTCGTATAGATCGAACACCTTCGGTCTTTGAGAAAAGCACACGCCCGGGAACCCTCCCGTATCCAGTGAAGGTTCTGATAGGCCCGCCCCTGGGGGCGGTCGGCGCATTCAGCCTCCGTCAGCGCCCGTTCGGACCTCGCAGGATAATAGACGCCGTGCCGGCCCTTAACAGCAAGAATGTAATTCGGAGGGAACAACTCGGTAAGATGTGGTTCTCCCCGGAAGGGCATCATCCGGATAAAATCGTCTTCATCGCTTTCGTCGGCTGCCAACTGTTTCCTTATTTCCTGGAGCTTCCACGGTCCCATGACAACGCCGTGCCGCACCAGTTCATCGGAAAAATAGCAACAGAACGGAAGACAAGTCCTCACCGGGCACGATGTCCCCTCCAGAGCCTTCCGAACGCCGGCAAACTGCGAAGAGAAGGAACTCACGATATCAGCAACAGGAGATGGAACGTTCTCTCTTTCCAAGCGCCGCTCGAGCCGTTCCTCCGCCGCCAGAACCCTGTTGATCGATGTCAGGGCTTCCCGTATAGGGACAATCCTTCTGTAGTTTTCATCGATACGTTCCGAACGGGCAATGTCTTCAGAGGCACCGATGAGGTCCCCTGCCTGTTTAAGAATCGAGGCCCTTTCATAATAGTGCGCCCCATTCTCCGGTTCGAGTTCGATGGCACGATCGATGGCGTCAATGGCCTCATCGGTCTTTCCAGTAGCCAGCAGAACGGCTGCAAGATCACTGTACAGATAGGCTTCCTCTCGTATTTCCAGGGCCTCCCTCACCAGAGGAAGTGCGTCCCTGGCCCGGCCCTGCCTCTTCAGGCGGGCGGCCTTGCTGTGAAGAAACTTTTCTTTCAGATCGTCCTGACCTGTCATGACACTCTTCTGGTCCGGTCAATTTTTCCGGAGGACACGAAGCCCTTCGTCATACCTTCTCACCGGTGATTCAGAGGCTCACCAAGGAGATTGAGTATGATTCTGGCATATACCCTGGCAGCACTGACCATTGCATCGATCTCAACATATTCGTCCACAACATGGGCAAGCAATTGATCGCAGGGAGAAAAACCGATCGTCGGGATACCTCTGACACCCCGTGTCCATCCACCATCGGTGGCAAAATTCCATCTGAAAATTTCCGGAACACCTGGCAGGGACGA
>CAYQXL010000098.1:0-3623 GCA_964421445.1 uncultured Pseudomonadota bacterium | reverse complement strand
GTACGGGGTGCTCAACATATTCATAACATTGGGTTCAGGCATAGGTATGCCGCTCTCAGGGTACATCTTCGATAAGACAGGCAGCTATAACCCCGCATGGTGGCTGTTTATAGGCTTGATCTTCATGTCGGGCATAATGGGTGTCATGGCTTTAAAAAAGAGCGTGGCTAAACGCGCAGCGATATAGAGAATCTTTTTTGTGAGGAGAATATGTAATGGAAAAGATAGCCGTTCTTGGCGGAGGCAACGGGGCCTGTTCACTGGCTGCTGATCTGGCCTCACAGGGATATCAGGTGAATCTGGCCGACCTGCCTTCTTTTGCTGAGGGTATGATTCCAGTGATAGAAAAGAAAGGGCTTTCATATACGGGAGCTATAGGCGAGGGATTCGCCAGACTAAACATGGCGGGCTTCGATGTGGCGGAAGCGGTTCGTGATGCATGGCTCATCCTTGTGTCGGTGCCGTCCTTCGGTCAGAGCGCATTTTTCGATGCCCTCATTCCCAATCTCGAAGACGGGCAAACCGTGGTTCTGATAACCGGCAATATGGGCACTCTGGAGCTGGCCGGTCTCCTTGGAGAGAAGGAAATCAGGAAAAGGATAACGCTGGCCGAAACAAATACATTGCCCTACGGAACCAGGCTTAATGGTCCGGCGTCAGTGAATGTAGAATATAAGACATCCGTTTCGCTGGCGGCATTTCCGTCGAAGCTTACGGCCGAGGTTATAGCTGCAATGAAAGGTATGTTCGAGATACATCCGGCAGGCGATGTGGTGGAAATGGGGCTGCTCAACACCAATCTGCTGCTGCACCCTGTGGAATGCATCTTTAATGCGGGCCGCATCGAATTTTCCAAGGGCGATTTCTACTCGCACGGTGAGGGCTATACGCCGGTCGTGGCGAGATTCTCGGTCAGGATGTACCGCGAGATGAAGTCGATAGGCCGTGCAATAGGAATTGAACTGGACATATGGAAGATAGCTTCCGAATTCTTCGGTGTCGATTATGACCCTGTGATGGCCAAAGAAATAGACGAAATGGACGAGGATGCACTGGCCAGGTACTTTTCGGAGGCTGTTCAGGCGAGCCCGCTCGCAAATATCAGGGGACCGGGACATCTCGACTACAGATATCTGACCGAGGACATCCCGTACGGCCTTGTGACGGCCGCATCGCTGGGCGATATGGTGGGCGTCGACGCAAAGCTGATCAAGACCCTCATATACATAGCGTCCATAATCAACAGAAGAGACCACATGAAGGATGGCCGCACGGTCGAGAGGCTGGGCATTGCAGGAATGAGCCCGGTGCAGCTGGCAAGGTATCTTAAAGAGGGCAGCATATAATGAAGCCCATTTGCAGGAATTGCCTCAAACATAAGTTAAAGCATATGGACAAGGAGAATTAGCATGGAAAATACACAGACTATCAACGAACAGGTACACGGGTTTCTGGAATTCGTTGCCCAGTCGTTCAATACGACCCCCGGGCTGAAAGAAGAGCTCAAAGGGACACAGGGCTGGATAAACGCGAAAATAGGGCTCAAGTCCGACGACGGGCTGCTTGAAAAGGCGTTCGTAATCGAGAACGGACTCATCCGCGTGGAGAACAGCATTCCGGATGATGTCGGTATTACGATCATATTCATGGAAGGGAATGACATAGTCGAGCAGCTTCAGGCTAGTCCGGATGAGGCGTACAAGATGATCTGGCGCGGACGTGTCCGAACGGAAGGCAATACCGCCTACATGGGCTTCTGGGATTATCTGGTGAACCTGCTGCTCGGGCAGGAGCATAAAAAGGCGGTTGATGCACAGGCTGAGGAGCATAGGCAGGCAAACTTGAAGCTTGCCGAGAATGCCGGTACCAAGGGGCGCAAAAAACACAGGAAGAGGGGAGAGGAAAGATTGAAGGGTTCAAAGGTAGATCCCGGTGTCAAGTATCTTGATGACCCGTATCTTCCCGAATACGGCATCGGCGATTTCCCGAGGCTGGCCCGTTTCTGTAAGGAAAGGCTCAAAGCAAAGCCCGAGGTATGTCCGGAATATGGAAAGCTCATGACAGACTTTTTCATCAAGGAAGGGTATGAGAAAAGGTCTGACGGAAAACCGTGGGATGAGATCGAGAGGTGCGCCGAGAGTTTCAAATACTTCATGGAAAAAAGAAAGCCCCGGCTAAGAAAGAACGATCTCCTTGCCGGCTCATACACATCAAATCCCGTCTTCGGGATGGTTTCGCAGCCGAACATACTGGGGCCGTATTTCTGGGGTGAACTGCGCACCTGCTCAGGCAGGGAGCTTGAACCCTACATTATCAAAAATAAAACGATAGAAAGTCTTCATAAGCATGTCTATCCCTTCTGGGCAAAGAGGAACACCACGAACTGGTGGAAGGAGGAATACGATTATCCTCTGAGTGCAAAAATTCATGAAAGATATTTCATGCTCTCATGCTCCAAGATAGCGAGCAACGGAGTTAATTCGCCGGGCTATGAAAGGGTTCTTAACATGGGAATATCTGGGCTCAAGGCCCGAATTGACGAAGAGCTCAAGAAGGATGCATCGGCCGATGAAGAGAAGGTCTCGACGCTTAATGCCATGAAAACAAGTCTCGATGCAGTACTTGCCAATTCGCATAATCTGGCGGGAATGGTTGCAGGGCTGTGCCTGGCTGAAGATGAACCGGTGCGAAGGAGAGAGCTCAAGCAGATGCTTGACGTGTTCCGGAACGTGCCGCTGAATCCCGCGCGGACCCTGGATGAAGCGGTACAGTCTCTCTTGATAATGCACATGGCCGTGGGGCTCGAAACCATTGACGACGGCCCTTCTATGGGCAGGCTTGATCAGGTGTTGCAGCCTTTCTTCGAAAAAGACATCGAAAGGCTCGCCACCAAAGAGAAAAGGGATGAATATATAAAGCATACAATCGAGCTGATAGGGTGTCTTTTCCTAAGGGTCAACACGCACTGGCCCCTTACTCCTGATCTGGGCACGTGGATAAACTCCGGCTCGCCGTGGAACACCACCATCGTCGTGGGCGGCGTCACTCCGGATGGCACAGACGCGGTAAACGACATGACGTATATCATACTGAAAGTGATAGAGATGGTCTCGATGAACGATCCGAATACCCATGCCCGCTATTACCCGGAAATAAACAGCAGGGCCTACCTTGAGCGCGTGTGTGAAGTCAACTATATCAATGGTGCAACTCCGGCCATACACGGTGACGAGGCCGTGATTACGGCGCTTAGAGCAAACGGGCTGCCTATAGAGGACGCACGCGACTGGACGCCTACGGGCTGTGTAGAGCCGTCTCTTCCGGGGAAACATTTCGCCTGTACGGCGAGCGGCTCGGTGAACCTTGTTGCACCTCTCGAGATGGCAATGAACAACGGGACTCACCCCCTTATGCAGTGGGAGCTGGGTCCAAAGACGGGCAGGATAGAAGACGGTATATTCCTTACATTCGAAGAATTCTTCGGTGCATTTAAGAAGCAGTGCGAATTCGTTTTCGATCAGCTGGTGATAGGTGACAACCAGCTAGGGAAGGTCTATGCAAAACACTATCCGTCTCCGCTCTTATCCACATTGTATGACGGATGTATCGAAAATGGACGTACG
>CAYQXL010000097.1:0-3625 GCA_964421445.1 uncultured Pseudomonadota bacterium | reverse complement strand
ATCAACTCTTTTGCCGTCAGTTCCTTGCCACTGGGCGGCGACAGTGCCTTGTGGGAGGAATCGGGGAAGCTCCGGGTGGGGCCCATGCGTCGTGGTCCTGCAGCGTGCTTTGGAGGGGAGGTTCCGACGGTGACGGACGCCTTCAATCTTCTCATGAATCTGAACCTTGGGGACGTAGAGGCCTCCCGGGCGAGGCTTGGATCGATGGCCGCTTTTTTCGAGGAATCTGTTGAAGAATTGTGCCGAAAGGTGGCAGACGAAGTGACGAAGACCCTGGAAAAAAGTATCCGGAACATGTTTGCTCTCTGGGAGGATGAACCGGCCTATAAGGTGTGGGAAGTTGTAAACCGTCGAAAGTTTGAACTTCATCGGGTGATCGGTATCGGGGCGGCAGCACCGGCGATCGTACCCGGACTGGCGAAGTCGATGGGCGTCGGTTACTTTCTGCACCGGTATTCGCCCGTTGCCAATGCCCTCGGTGCCGCTGTTGCCCGGCCCACCCTGGCTGTGGATGTCCACGTGGATACGGGGAGACGTTCCTACACTGCATCTCCGGGAGGATTGAGCGGTACAATCGATAAGCGCAATTATCAGCTCGACGATGCAAAAGAACTGGCCCGGAGTTGTCTGAAGGAACTGAGCCGCGAAAGGGGGCTCGCTGATTATGCCGATGAGGCCCGGTTCTACCTCGAAGAACAGTTCAACGTTGTCCGGGGTTGGCAGGAGGAGGGTAAACTCTTTGATGTGGGGATCCAGGTTGCCCCCGGTTTTATTCATGAGTACAAGGGGGTGGCTTAAATGAAACCGACAGGTGTCATATTTTTCCCGGCCTTCGACTGGGCGATCAGTCCTACGCACCCTGAACGGGAGGAAAGGCTTCTCTACACCCGGGATCAGCTCTTCGAAGAGGGAATCATGGATTTGCCTGAGGTGAGGGAATACCACCCACGCCTTGCCACCGCTAAAGACGTGTCGAGAATCCACTTCTGTGTTCCTGATGTGGAGAGCCGGGTGACCAAGGCCCACATGGTCTCTGCAGGCTGTGCCATGGTAATGGCTGATGCTTTCATGCAGAAGGAGGTCAAAAACGCCTTTGCCATCATCCGCCCCCCGGGGCACCACGCCATGACCGTGGTTCACGGTAACCGGGGATTCTGTGATATCAACAATGAAGCCGTTATGGTCGAATACCTCCGCCGTACCTATGGCGTCAAACGTGTCGCGATCGTCGACACGGATGTCCATCACGGTGACGGAACGGAGGAGATATTCTGGCATGACCCTGACGTCCTCTTTATATCATTCCACCAGGACGGCCGGACCCTCTATCCGGGGTCGGGATTCATGAACGAACTTGGTGGTCCCCGTGCCTACGGCACGACCATCAATATTCCCATGGCACCGAAGACCACTGACCGGGGCATTCATTACATCATGGACCATCTCGTTGTCCCGCTTCTTGAAGAGTTCAGGCCTGAGGTGGTCATCAATTCTGCCGGTCAGGATAATCACTACAGCGATCCCCTTGCCAACATGAGCTTTACCGCCCAGGGTTATGCGATCCTCAACCAGAAGCTCAAACCGGATATAGCGGTCCTGGAGGGCGGATACTCGGTAGAAACGGCGCTGCCGTACATCAACATGGGAATCGTGATGGCCATGGCAGGCATCGATTTTTCCAACCTTCGTGAGCCTGATTATGCCCCGTCACGGTTCACGGAATCGGAAAGCAACATGGAGTATATCCGTTCACTTGTCGAGCATCAGCTTGGGAACTTCCGGAACAGGGAAGCGGTGGTGGAGGAGAATCTGAAACGGAGCGGCGAGTTCTTCAGTACCACCCGGAGCATCTTCTACGACACAGAGTATCTCCGCGAGGAGCAGCGCCTCGATGTGAAAATGTGTCGTGACTGTTGCGGATACCGAAAGATTGCCTCATCCTGTACACAGGGAAGCGGTAGCCACTACTCGGTCTTCTGTGTTTCGCTCCCTGCTGCCTGCTGTCCGTCCTGCACGGCGAGGGCATTGAGCGATTACGACGAGATGAAAAAAAAGAAGAGCTATGACTATATCTATCTCCAGGACCGGGTCAACGACGAATACCGGTCCTTTAAGATAAGGTCGTCAGAAGAGGCTGTTGTGTAGGGACGGACCGTTCACAGGGGATTCACCTTTTCCCGCCCCTCCCGTGGTGCTAAGGAAACGGTATCCATGGACCGGGGTTGACGTTGTTCTCCCATGTCCAGACATTGAAGTGGCCTGAAGAAATCCTGAAAACGACGATAGTCGGCGAGTCGGGTTGTCCCGTTCCTATCTCTTTCAACCAGTCGTACGTTTGATAGAGCTTTTCCCGGATCTTCATATCAGTGACGATTTCGATTGTTCCTGCGATCCGGAGTACGGTGCCCATATCGGATGGTATGCCGGGCTGATGAAAGGCTATTTCAACGTTCCGATTGGCCAGAAGCTGGGCGAAAAGAGGCTTTACGGCAGAGGTAAAGAAATAGAGTCCGCTTCTGTCCACGTGCCATACGGTCATGGGCCGGACATGAGGTTGTTCACCCTCCGTTGTTGCAAGAAATCCGTTGGGAGTCTCTCCCACAAACTGCACACAATCGTCAAAGGTCATCCGGTTCTTCTCCAACTGTTGTGAATGCTGTCTTCTTCCATGCCTCCGTCTGCTGACGGCCGGGAACGTGGTTGCCACCGCCCTCTTCGAAGGTGCTATTCACACTGTCCAAACCTATATTTTACCGCTCTGCCACAAGAGGGCCGGATCGCCTGTTCGGAACGAAGATCGGGAGGCGGGCGATCGGATCTATCCGATGCCTCACGGTTTTCTGTTCTGGGTGACGGCAAAGTTATTTCCTCCAATGACGAGGGTCGCTGATCGCCCAGTTGAGGCCGTGTTCCCCAGTACCGAGAGGGTGACGGTTCCCCTGTTTCCGGCGAAGGTTCCTGTTTCAGTGGTGATCCAGTCTGTATGGTTGGTAATCTCTGGAGCGGGACATAGACCGGGACCCTGTGCGGTCACCCGTATCGTGCTTCTACCGCCCCGGTAGGTAAACGTTTTTTCATCGGGAACCATGGAATAGACGCACCCCTTTTGAAAAATGGCCCCTACGTTCAGGTCTGTACGCATAACGACAGAACATTGCCCGCGGCCCCTGCACGCCCCGGTCCACCCCACAAATGCCGAGTCCTTGCCGGGAAAGGGCGTGAGGGTCAATCTTTCAACCTTTTTGAACCGTGCCTGACAGCGGTGACCACAGTCTATGGCCCCAGGGGATGAGACGACGGTGCCGGAACCGAGACCCGATTTGGTGACAGTGAGGGTCGTGAGCCTTGACGACAGGGGGAACGTAACCGTATCGGCAATGATCGGCGGGTTATGGACCGTTGCTGTCTCCGCATCATCGGACGCTACAGAGGCAACGAAGATCTCTTCTGCCGTTGCCCTGTTGTTTTCAGGATCGACGGTAATCCTGAGGTATCCGAGCTGTCTCGTTTCACCGTATTCGTACCAGGGGGCATGGGGATAGCCCTCCATAATGTCAGAGAATTTGCCTCCGCTGTTCCCGACGACGAAATAGGGGATCCCTTTTACTGAATATCGCTGGTAGTT
>CAYQXL010000096.1:0-3825 GCA_964421445.1 uncultured Pseudomonadota bacterium | reverse complement strand
AGTATCAACTATTGGGAAATTCGTCGAGAGAACCCGCCCGGGGCTCTTTTAGATGTGATACATGAGGGAGTCTTTCTGAATCTTCTCCTGTTTCATCTGTACGAGTGACGCAAGGGTATAGCCGTTCAGTACCTCTTCAACCTTATTCCCCAAAGCTTTCCATACATCTCTGGTCACACACGTTTCCGTCTGGGTACAGACCGATTCGTCCGACACACAGTCAACAAAACTACAGGGACCTTCAAGGGAGGAAACGACCTGATTGAGGGTAATCTCGTCGGGCTTCTTACTGAGAAGATACCCCCCTTTTCTCCCGCGCAACGACTTTACAAGGCCCGCCTTGTGCAAGGATGAGAAGATATGTTCGAGGTACTTTTCTGAAACACCTTGCCTCTTGGCAATATCAGAAAGGTAGACGGGACTACTCTCAGATCCCCATTCCGCCAAATCTATCAAGGCCCTCAGGCCGTATCTTCCTTTTGTCGATATTTTCATCATAAAACCTACCAATTAAGTATGAATAGTATAAATCAATGGGATCAATTGTCAAGATTTTTTTAAGGGTGGTCTGGAGTTCTATGTATATACAAGCATTTAGGCCCAACAAACATACTTTGTTGTCGCAATCTCCTACAAAATTTATATGATATGTATTATACTGAGTGAGAGGATAGACAGAAGAGTGACAGAGCGAACTTCCAACAGGAATGAAGGGCCATCGAGAGACGAGATCATCGCTCTTTTGGCCGCCGAAGGTGACGAATGTACCAGGCTCTACGAGAATGCCGACAGGGTACGCCGCGAGCATACTGGCGATGATGTCTATGTACGGGGAATCATAGAGTTTTCGAATATCTGCGCAAACGATTGTCTCTACTGCGGTATCAGGGCATCAAATAGCGTGGTGAACCGCTACACAATGACCAGCGAAGAGATACTCGCCGTGGCCCGGTCCATCGAGGCAATGGAGCAGACAACGGTCGTCCTCCAGTCAGGGGAAACACCAGGTATCAGTGATAAAGATATTGGTCTTTTGATCAGACAGATTAAAGAAGAGACAACACTCGCCGTCACCCTCTCCGTGGGAAACAGGCCGCCTGAAACCTACCGATACTGGAAGGACTGTGGTCTCGACCGGTACCTTATCCGTTTTGAAACAAGCGACCGGGAACTCTTCGCCCGTTTTCACCCCGACTGTTCCCTGAACGAGCGTATCAGCTGTCTCCGGATACTTAAAGATCTCGGCATACAGACAGGAAGCGGATTTATGATCGGGTTGCCAGGTGAAACGATTCCTATCGTTGCGGATAACATCCTTTTATGCAGAGAACTCGATCTGGACATGATCGGTATCGGTCCCTTCATTCCACATCATGATACACCTTTAGGAAGAGAACCGAATGCCTACGAGGGGGACAAGGAGATCTTTTTCAAGGCCCTGGCGGCCCTCCGGATCGCCAATCCCGATGCTCACATACCGGCGACCACAGCATTTGACGCCGTTTTTCCCGGTACAGGCAGAGATCTCGCCCTCCAACGGGGTGCAAATATTTTTATGCCAAACAACACGCCCGTCCGCCACAGAAAGGATTATCTTCTCTACCCTGGCAAACCCTGCGTTGACGAATCGGCGGACCAGTGCGTCAACTGCGTTATGGCACGGATAAAAGCCCTTGGCAGAACCGTAGGAAAGGGGCCTGGTCATTCGCTCAAAAAATTTTGAGGAAGAACGGATCAAAGATGACGATAAATCTGGTAGAATCATGACAAACTAGGATTCCAATACGACGGAACAGAAAGGAGCATGTTATGTGGGAATACACCGATAAGGTAAGGGAACATTTCTTGGATCCTAAAAATGCCGGCGAGATAGAAAACCCGGACGGCGTGGCGGAAGTCGGTTCAATAGCCTGCGGCGACGCCCTCAAACTCACTTTCAAGCTCGACGAGAATAAACGGATCAAGGATGCAAAATTCAAAACCTTCGGATGTGCCAGCGCAATAGCATCGGCATCGGCCCTGACCGAGATGCTGAAAGGGAAAACGGTCGAGGAAGCCATGGCAATCACAAACCAGGATATCGCTGATTACCTTGGGGGACTTCCGCCGGAAAAGATGCATTGTTCCGTTCTCGGGCAGGAAGCCCTCGAGAAGGCCATTGAAAACTACCGGGGCATCGCTCACAAAAAACCGGAGGAAGAGATCGTATGTGCCTGCTTCGGTATCACGGATGGCGAAATTGAACGGACGGTCAGACAGAACCATCTTACCACCGTCGAAGAGGTGACGAACTACACCAAAGCCGGCGGAGGGTGTAAGAATTGTCATGAAAAGATACAGGCTATTATCGATCGGGTCCACGCTGCTCAGCAACCGGAACCAGCCCTGGCACAGCGGCCAAAACTTTCGAATATCCAAAAAATAAGAATGATCGAAGAGACGATAGAACGGGAAATCCGGCCATCCCTGAAGCACGACGGCGGTGACATAGAATTGATCGATGTCGTCGGAAACAGGGTGCTCGTCGCAACACGAGGTGCCTGCGCATCATGCCAGGCATCGCAGGCCACGCTGAAAGGCTTCGTCGAATGGAAACTGAAAGAACTTGTCTCCAATGATCTCGTTGTGGAAGAGGTGGCATCATGAAAACAATCTATCTCGATAACAATGCAACAACAATGGTGGCTCCCGAAGTGCGCGATTCAATGCTGCCGTATTTTTCCGAGTTCTATGGAAATCCATCGAGCATTCACTTTTTCGGCGGCCAGGTCGCGCGACAGCTTGCCGTTGCCCGGCAGCACGTGGCCGCTCTTCTCGGAGCTGAACCGGAAGAGATCATCTTCACGAGTTGCGGGACTGAGAGCGACAATACGGCAATACTCTCTGCCCTCTCCGTCAATCCGGGAAAGAACCATATCGTCACCACAAGAGTAGAGCATCCCGCCGTAAAAGTGCTCTGCGAACATCTTGCCGACAAAGGATACAGAATCACGGCGGTTTCTGTTGACTCTGACGGACGACTCGATATGGATGAGTATGAAACGAGCCTGACACCTGACACGGCTGTCGTCAGCATGATGTGGGCCAACAACGAAACAGGTGTCATCTTCCCTGTCGAAAAGGCTGCCCAGATGGCCAGGGACCGTGGGATTCTTTTTCACACCGATGCCGTGCAGACCATAGGGAAGATCCCTGTTAACATGAAAACCAACACTGTCGATCTTCTCTCCCTCTCAGGACATAAACTCCACGCCCCCAAGGGCGTCGGTGTCCTCTATGTCAGGAAGGGAACAAAATTCTCCCCCTTCCTCATCGGAGGCCATCAGGAAAAAGGGCGCCGGGGAGGGACAGAGAATGTACCGGCCATCGTCGCCCTCGGAAAGGCCTGTGAACTGGCAGCCCTTAACATGGAAAAGGAAAACACCTCTGTCAAATCCCTCCGTGACCACCTCGAAAACAGACTCATGCAGGCAATCCCTCAGAGCCGTATCAATGGCACTACAGAGAATCGTCTACCCAACACAACGAACATTAGTTTCGAGTTTGTCGAAGGCGAGAGCATCCTTCTGCTCATGGATCAGCACGGCATCTGTGCATCATCAGGGTCAGCATGCACCTCGGGATCACTCCAGCCCTCCCATGTTCTCAGGGCCATGGGTGTCCCTTACACAATGGCCCATGGTTCAATCCGGTTCAGCCTGAGCGTTTACACAACCCAGGAGGAAATCGACTATGTTGTTGACGTGCTACCCCCCATCATAGGAAGATTGCGCACTCTGTCGCCGTATTGGACGGAAACACCGGGAGTCTGTGCAACAGCATAGG
>CAYQXL010000095.1:0-4289 GCA_964421445.1 uncultured Pseudomonadota bacterium | reverse complement strand
CGGCAGGTCTTTCGTGCCTCGCGATCTGACAGAATATACACGGTTCTTCAGCCATGGATAGGGCCGAATATACCGGCCCCCTGCCATGGTTGTCAAGTCCTTTTTTACAGCACAAATCCCCGCTGTGCCTTCATGACCTTATAGATCATGCCTATGGTCCTCAATCGACCTTCGGCGATCGGTTGACAGAAATACCCAGTCGTGTAGAATACAAAAAAAGGTAACGGACGCTGGGACATGGAGAAACGGCGTGGCACATATGACAAGACTGCCCCCCCTGTTCCCACGACAGGGGAGCCATACCCTCTGCCCTGATCCCCGGCCTGGTGCCCCCGCCTCCCGGGTACAATGGCCGCCGGGGCAGGCCCAGGATACCCGCACCGGTTTAGTGTTGAGGAGCGCTGCAATGACAACGGCTGACCGCAACAGACAGCGTCACGGAGCAAAAAGCAGGTCCCTGCGGACACTACTGACCTGGATGATATGGCTGTGTGTAGGTCCGCTGGTCCTGCTGGCAGCCTATCTGTCTCTCTCCGCTGTTCTCGACAGGCAGGCTGAACGGGATCTCGAAGCCGCCAAACTCTCACAAAGCATCGCCTCGATGATCGACGAGCATCTACACGCCCGCATCAGCGCCCTCCATATACTGGCCGAATCGCCACTCATTGACACCGCCTCCCGCTGGAACGATCTCTACCGGGAAGCGCAAGGTTTTCATCAGGGCTTCGGCAGTCATGTCATCTTCGCCGACCTTCAGATGCACATGCTGTTCAACACCCGCGTACCGTTCGGTTCGACACTGCCCCCGCTGCCCCGTCCCAGAGGCCACGCCGCTGTACAGACCGTTTTGGCAACGGGAAAACCTGCCGTCGGCGACAGCTTTATGGGACCTATTGCCAAAGAACCGCTGGTCGCCATCGCTGTACCGGTCGTGCGGCGGGGAACAATCGCATTTCTGATGCTCACCATCTTCGAGACCCGACAGTTCCAGGAACGCCTCGACCAGGTATCGTTGCCTGCCGGCTGGGCACTGACTCTGCTGGACGGAAAAGGGGAGGTCCTTGCCCGGCGGGCGCCTCCCGGTCTGAACTCTGCGACCGACGTCGACACTTCGGGCCGTTTTGTCACCCAATCAACACGATCACCGTGGTCTGTGGTGCTTGAGATTCCCCGCAGCACCTACCGGAAGCCACTGATCGAGGTTGCAGTATCGCTGGCAATCGCCATCCTTGGCGTCACCTTCCTCAGCCTCCTCGGCGGTACTTGGATGGCCCGGCGGCTGGCGCAGGCAGTGACATCCCTGACCGACGCGTCGCCATCGGCGGCACCGGGACAGACAATCGCCGAAATCGAAGAGGTCCGTACAATGCTGGACAGGGCCGCTGCAGCCCGGGAGGCGTCGGAGAAGGAACTCCGGGAGAGTGAAGCCCGGTATCGCAGCCTTTTTGAAGCGGCAAACGTCGGGAAATCGATAACCCTTCCATCGGGAACGATCAACGTAAACAGGACATTTTGCCAAATGCTCGGCTACAGCCCCGACGAACTGCACAATAAAACATGGCAGGAGCTGACCCCGCCGGAGGAGGTCGGTCCGATCAGCAGACGCCTGGCCCCCCTGCTCAGCGGGCACCAGGACACAATACGGTTCGAGAAACGGTATATTCATAAAAACGGCTCGTACGTCTGGGCGGATGTCAGCGTGGCGATGCAGCGCGATACCCATGGTAAGCCGCTGTACTTCATAACAACGATCGTCGATATTTCCGAGCGAAAGAAGGCGGAAGAAAAAATAACGGAACAATTGTCCGAACTACAACGGTGGCATGATGTCATGCTCGATCGTGAAGACAGGGTTATCGATCTCAAGAAAGAAGTCAATGAACTCCTGTCCCGGGCAGGACAGCCACCGAAGTATCCGAGTGCAACGGGGCAGAGCGACCAATGAACATACAACGGCCGTGCCGAATAGTGCGATACACCGCGATAATCAGCCTGTTTGCGGCGATAGTTTTCTTTCTGTCCGCGGAGGGGGCACCAGGCCGACAGAACGGAACCACCGAAACGGAGGATTCCCGGACTATCCTCCAATCCCTCACCGAAGAGGAGCGAGCCTGGTTAGAGGACCATCGGATCATTCGCGTGGTTCAGGACCCGGACTGGCCGCCAATTGAATTCGCTGACGAGCGGGGCAAACCGTCCGGCATGGCCGAAGACTATCTGAGACTGATTGAACAGCGGCTGGGCATAACGTTTCAACGGATACCGAAGCTGAACTGGCAGGAGGCCTATGTCCGGCTGAAACGATGGGACATCGACATGACCACGTCCGTGACCGAAACACCCGAGCGGTCTCACTTCTGGGCGTTCACCAAACCCTATATGAAGATTCCCATTGTCATCGTTACCAACTCAACCGTCGCTTACGTCGCCGGCATGGAGGAGCTTGCCGGAAAGAAAGTGGCCGTCGTGGAGGGGTATGCGGTATGCGACTGGGTACCACGGGACTACCCGTCAATCGAGCTGATCCGGGTGAAGACAGCACAGGAAGGCCTTGAAACGGTCCGCAGAGGAGAAGTCTTTGCTTTTATGGAGAATATGCTCGTTGTCGGCCATTATCTGGCGAAACTGAACATAGCAACACTCAAGATCGCCGGAAACACCCCCTATGTCAACGCCCAGTCCATGGCGGTACGAAGGGATTGGGCGACTCTGGCCGGGATTCTCGACAAAGCTCTGGGCTCGATCTCCGAAACCGAACGGAACGACATCTACAGGAGATGGGTGCCTGTCCGCTACGAGCACAGCTTTGACCGCACCCTCCTCTGGCAGGCCCTGGCGATCTTCGCCGTGATTCTCCTCGTGTCGGCTGCATGGATTTGGAAACTAACCAGGGAAATCGCCGGCAGAAAGAAAGCGGAGGGTGACTCAAGGAGAAGCGAAGAGCATTTCCGGCAACTTTTTAAAGTCGCGCCCATGCCTCTTGGGCTCATTAACGCCCATGGGGCTGTCGTTGAGGTCAACGACCAGTGGGAGCACGCTTTCGGCTATACACGGGAAGACGTACCGACCATAGACGAGTGGTGGCTCCTCGCCTATCCTGACGCCGATTATCGGCACCAGGCAGCCGGGACCTGGGAGAACGCTGTCCAAAGGGCACGGGAAAACAATGCCGCCATCGGACCTCACGACTACCGGGTGACATGCAGGGACGGCACGGTCCGTACCATAGAGATCACCGGAACCTTCCTCGGTGACAATATCCTTGCCGCATTCCTTGACGTCACCGACCGAAAGGATGCGGAAACCGAGCAACGGCGGCTCCTCGACCGGGCCGAACGGGCCGCCCGGGCCGTTCTCAGCGCCCTGGAAGACCAAAAACTGACCCAGGAAGCCCTCCGGACAAGCATTGCAACACTTGAGGCAGCACTCAACAGTATGAGCGATGCGGTCTTCATTTCCGACCGTGAGGGCACCTTCATCCATTTCAACCATGCCTTCGCTGTGTTTCACAAATTCAGAAACAAGGAAGAATGTACCAGGGCACTGAAAGAATACCCTGCCTTGTTCGACATGTACGTTCCGGAGGGCAGATGTGAACCGCTGGAACAATGGCCTGTTCTCCGTGCACTCGGCGGTGAAACCGTAACGAATGCCGAATACTCCCTCTGTCGCAAAGACACCGGTGAGGACTGGGTGGGAAGCTACAATTTCAGCCCGATTCGCAACGCTGATGGTGTAATTGTCGGTTCTGTGGTGGTATGCCGGGATATCACCGAACGAAAAAAGGCGGAAAAAAACCTCAACGATAGCCAGGCCGAGATCCGCCGTCTCAATGCCGAACTGGAACAGCGGGTAATCGAACGGACAGCGCAACTCGAAGCGGCCAACAGGGAGCTGGAAGCATTTTCCTACTCCGTTTCCCACGATCTCAAGGCGCCACTGCGGGCCGTAGACGGCTATATAAGGATGCTTTACGAGGATTACGGTTCTCTCCTCAACGACGAAGGAAGGAGAATCTGTACGGTAATCAGTGACAACGCTTCGTTCATGGGCCAGCTCATCCAGGGCCTCCTGGTCCTTTCACGGCTGGGCCGTACGGAAATGCAGAGAGTACCGGTCAACATGACAGCGATGACGAACACCGTCTTTTCCGAGCTGACCGGCCCGGCGGAGCGGGAGCGGATCGACTTTACCGTTGCCCCACTGCCTGCAGCTCACGGTGACCCGACGCTGATCCACCAGGTCCTGGCAAATCTGATCGGTAACGCTGTCAAGTTTTCGAGAAACCG
>CAYQXL010000094.1:0-4855 GCA_964421445.1 uncultured Pseudomonadota bacterium | reverse complement strand
GTTTTGTCCTCATACCCAACCTCCCCCTCATCAAGGTCATGTGGTTTTCCCAGATCGTCAACAGCTTCCTCCTCCCTGTCGTCCTCATCTTCATGCTCAATCTGATCAACAATAAAGAACTGATGGGGGATTTCAAGAATTCACGATGGATGAACGTCCTGTCATGGCTTGGCACAGGGGTGTTGATTGCGCTGAACGGTATCGTCCTGTACAACTCGTTTTTCGATATCTTCCGGTAGTCCTACTCACACCACCGGACAAAACCTGCCACATCGTCCCGGGGCGTACGGAATTCATTGATAGGGCTCTCCCAGTCGGGGTATCCGAGGGCAACACCGATGACCACATCCTTGTTCTCAGGGATAGCGAGCTCGTCCTTGATCTCGTCTTCATAGGCCGAGATCAGTCCGATCGGGCAGGTGCCCAAGCCTGCATCGTAGGCGAGAAGAACGATATACCCGAGAGCGATCCCCATGTCCACAAGCCGTGCCTGAGAAAAGGCGTTATCGAGACAGAGGATGATCGCCACCGGTGCACCGTAGAAATTGCAGCTCCCTTCGTTGATGAACCGGTTGAAATCCTGTCCCATCCGTTCGAGACAGGGATTCATCACTTCAAATGATGCAACCCCCCTCCGACTGAACGTTTCGGCAAGAGGTTTCACGTTGCCAGGACTGCAGGAGATATTCTTCTCCCTGTACGATTTCAGGAGGCGTCTGCTCAATCGTTGCCGTTCCTCTCCCGAGACAACGATAAACTCCCAGGGCTGGAGGTTGATGGCCGAAGGGGCACAGACAACAGAGCGGAGAAGTTCGACAACCGTTTCCCGGGGGACAGGGTCCGGCCTGAATGCCCGGATGCTTCTACGTTCGCGTATCGCTTTCACCAGATCCATATTCGTCACCTCGATCCTTCGACTTCCATGAACCTATCCCAGGTACGGCAAAAAAGTCAAGCCGACAATCGAAGTGGCAGTGTCCGGTCATACCTCAATCTCTTGACTTGGGTGGACAATCTGTATGAAACTTGGATCAGCCTTCATTACACCAACAAGGATTGAGACAATGAGAAGAATCATTCAGGCCATCGTTACGGTCATACTCTGGGGATTTTTGCTGGCAATACCTGCCGGCGCCGGAGGAACCTTTTCGGGCACTGTAGTATCCGTCAGCCCGCTCACAGGAAGCATGACCGTCAGGGGTCCACAGACGACGGTCACGTTCGATCTCACAAACCCCGTTCTCAAGGGATACAGGAATCTCGGGAGTATCAGGAAAGGGGACCGGATTGCCGTTTCCTATACGGCCTCAGGCATCAGGATAACAAAGGGGCACGGGAGTGCAGCGCCGGCAATCGCAGCAAAGACGGGACCGGACAAGGAACGGCCCCGGCGGGACAAGGTGTCGCACGGCGGAACAGGGTTTGAGGACATCGACGAAAACAAAGACAACAGGATCAGCCCTGTTGAGCTGAGTGCCGCCATCGCTGACCTGTCCATGAGTCATTTCAGCAGATATGACAAGAACGGCGACGGCTTTCTCGACCGGTCCGAGTTCGGCTCTATTCACCGTGGACCATCGCGGCCAGAGACCACCGGACCGGCAAAAGAGGCTGCCATCCCCCGTTAAAACCTCTCCTGCAGGGCCCACTCCCATTTCCCGCCATTCCTCCCGGCGGATCACCGGCAATATGGTTTGCCTGCCTGTCTGGTGTGAGACTTTTCATAGAAGTGGTGGAACAACTGTGGTATGGTAACGGACATTGACAGACTCTCGTAAACAAGGGGGATTTATGGCAAAAAAACGGATCTTCGTCGTTTTTTTCTTCGTGCTCTCTTTTCTGCTCCTCCCGTACGGTGCAGGGAAGGCCGGAGCACAGGATACACAGGCTCCGTCAACGGGGCAGGTCCGGTTTTCAACGGCCGAAATTCAGCAGATGGTTGCAGCGATAGCACTCTACCCGGACTCGCTCCTTTCCCAGATATTCATGGCATCGACCTATCCCATTGAAGTAGTCGAGGCAGCCCGGTGGATCAAACAGAATCCCGATCTCAAGGGCGATGCCCTCGATACGGCTTTGAAGGATATGACCTGGGACGTAAGTGTTAAATCGCTCGCCCATTTTCCTGACGTTCTCGGCATGATGTCCGACAAGATCGACTGGATGACAAAACTCGGCAACGCCTTTCTCGCCCAGCAGCAGGACGTCCTCGATGCCGTCCAGTTCCTGAGAAAAAAGGCCCAGCAGCAGGGTAATCTCATGACAACACCCCAGCAGAGGGTTACCGCCCAGGACAATGTCATCATGATCGCCTCCGTAGATCCGGGATTCATGTATCTCCCTTACTATGATCCTCTTGTTGTCTACGGCGGATGGTGGAACCCGGCATACCCGCCCTACTGGTATCCCTACAACGAATGGGCCCACTGCCATTACGCCCTCTGTTCGGGAAAAGGATATCCCACAGGCCCCTGGGCCAACCGGTGGTCGAACATCAACTGGCAGAATCATCAGCTCCTCAGAAACATGAACCAGACGACACCGGTAAACCGCTCGGCAACGGCCCAGCAGGGACCCCAGAACTGGCAGCACGACCCTCAGCACAGGCAGGGAGCGGCATACCGGGATCAGGCGACAACAGCCAGATATGGCCAGACAGCATCACAGGCCCGGCCTTCACAGACGCCAGGCGGAACGCCCGCCCGGTCTTCTTCATCAGCCCAACCGGCCCAGTCTTCCCAATTTTCGAGAATCGAGCGGGATCTGGGATACGGGCCCCAGAAAACCTACGACAGCCAGACCCATCAATGGCAGACGGATACGCACAGTGCCTTCGAAAATCATGGTGGAGCCGCTGGTGAACATGCCGCCAGCGAACGGGGCGGGATGAGCCGTTCCGGCGGAGGCTGGGAAGGCAGCCGGGGTGGATACGGTGGCGGCTTTGGTGGTGGATACGGTGGTGGTGGCTTTGGCGGAGGAGGACATTTCGGCGGTGGTGGCCGCAGATGACAATTCAGGGGGACAGAATGAACGGAACAGAGGAAAAGAGGACGCCATATCCGGGACGGAAAGGACGAATTGTCGCGGCCTGGATCTTCATCATACTACTTGTCGCTGTATTGCCTGCATACGGCCAGAGCGGGTCGCAGAAGGTTTTTCCGTCGCCCCTCAGGGCCGTTGAGGCTTTGGTAGCGGCGGCAGGCTCAGGGACACCCGAAGACCTCCGGGCCATCTTCGGGACAGAAGGGGAACCGGTCATCTCGTCCGGCGACGAAAGCGCCGACAGGAGCGCCAGAGACCGTTTCATCGAAGCATACAAAAAGGGGCACCGGATCACCTATACGGGGAAACGGCGCGCCGTACTGACTGTAGGAAAGGATAACTGGTCATTCCCCGTTCCCCTGGTGCGGGTGAAAAAAGGATGGATCTTCGATACGGCTGCAGGGAAAACAGAGATCATCAACCGGCGGATCGGAAGAAACGAACTGGCTGCCATGGGCATCATGAAGGGATACGTCGATGCCCAGAACCGTTACTTCGCAAAGGATTGGGACGATGACGGTACCTACGAATATGCCCAGAAGATCGGAAGCACGGAAGGCAAGAAAGACGGTCTCTACTGGGAACCGGGGCCTGGTGAAGAAAAAAGCCCCTTCGGCCCCTTCGTTGCAAAGGCCGCCCAGGAACGGTCGGGCGCCGAAGCCGGAAAGCTGCAGCCCTACAGGGGATACTACTTCAAAATTCTCAAAGGACAGGGAAAAGATGCTGCCGGCGGGGCGTATGACTATGTCGTAAAAGATCGCATGATCTTCGGCTTCGGCCTCCTCGCCTACCCTGCAGCGTATGGTGTTTCAGGGATTCATAGTTTTATCGTGAACCAGGAAGGAAAGGTTTTCGAGAAGAATCTGGGACCTGCGACAGAGCAGCAGGCCCAAACCATCGACCGTTACAATCCCGATTCAACGTGGAAGGAAGTGAAACTTCCCTGAAGTGAAGATTACTGTTCCGGGGACGGTTCGGTCCGTTCCGTCCCCTCGATTACCTCGTCATAGTCAGGAACGACAATCCCCCGTCTCACCATGATATCATAGATGACCCGTGCCCTTCTCTGAACATACCGCGATGATCCGTCCGTCCTGAACTTCCGGGGGTTCGGCAGAACCGCCGCCAGTGTGGCCGATTCTTCGGCAGTCAGTTGAGAGGGAGCCTTTCCGAAGTGTCCTTCGGCGGCAGCCCAGATACCGAACCTCCCCTCGCCCCATTCGACAACATTGAGATAGAGTTCGAGTATTCTCTGTTTTGTCAAGGTTCTCTCGAGCCTCCAGGTGATGATGGCCTCTTTGATCTTACGGACCGGATTCTTCGCAGGGGTGAGATAGAGGTTCTTTACCAGTTGCTGGCTGACAGTGCTCCCGCCGAATTTGAATTTCCCTTCCTTCAGGTCCTTTTCCACGGCCTTCTGGATGGCGTCGAAATCAAACCCCTTGTGAGCCCAGAACTTGTCGTCTTCAGCAATGAGAACGGCTTTCATCACATAGGGAGAGACCTGCTTCAGGCCCACCCACCGGTGACGGATCCTGACCTTCTTCCCCTTCGCCTTCCACTCCTTTTCCCTGTACTCCATGAGGGCCGTTGTGCCGGGGTTTTCTTTCTTCAGCTTCGACAGATCAGGATAGACCATATAAAAGGCGGCAAAACCAGCGGCCCCGAGAAAACCGGCGAGAATAAGCCATCCTATATATTTCATCCCTGCACCCTCCGGGAACCTGTTTCTTCCCCTATTCCTTTTACCACATCTACCGTTTCAGGGAAAACAGACCGGTGACCGTTTCAAAGGGCAGGTGCAGAGCACGAC
>CAYQXL010000093.1:0-4927 GCA_964421445.1 uncultured Pseudomonadota bacterium | reverse complement strand
GTGGTCGATGTGGCCATAAGGTGCAGAATATTTGTATACTGTCATATCTGTGGGAGAACGGCAGTAGCGTCGTGAATGTATCGTTGATTATAATGACGTTTAATGAGGTAGAAGGGGCACGCCATCTTTTGCACAAGATTCCCTTCCACCTTTTTCACCAAATTATAGCCATTGATGGTGGATCGACGGACGGAACGATCGAGGAGATTGGGAAATTCGGTATTCCCGTATATATACAGAAAGAAAAGGGCTTGGGTGCGGCGGTACTCGAAGCGAGAGATTACGTTACCGGTGATGCAATGCTCTTTTTTCATCCTGATGGCAACGAACTGCCCGAATACATGGCAGACTATCTCAGACACCTCGATGAAGGTCATGAATTTATCATCGGCTCACGGATGCACAGAGACGGGTATAACGAAGAAGACGAGAGGATACTAAAACCACGAAAATGGGCCAACCTCCTCTTTGCTCTCATGGCCAACCTCCTGTTCGGTGTCAAAAAGGGGTATGTTTGGGACGTTGTTCACGGCTACCGTGCTCTTACCACCGGAGCCTTCGACAGAATGGGTCTCTCGTCAAAGGACTGTACGATCGATTTTCAGATGATCATCAAGGCTAAAAAACGGGGGATTCGAATACATGAATTCCCGATCAGAGAGGGCTGGAGGATCGGCGGCAGAACGAAATTCGCGTCCCTCCCCACAGGCATCGCCGAGTTGAAGATGTTTGTCAAAGAGATGTTTACGCAGCGGTGATTGTGAAAACGTTCAATATTGTTGTGACAACGATAAACTATCCGACCTTTCTCGATTCATACGCACGGAACTTCAGGCGCCATGGATATGAGGATCGGGTGACGTTTTTCATTATACCCGACAGAAAGACTCCTCCCGGATCAGATGATTATGTTCGTCGGTTCGTCCGGCAAGGCTTTGATTTTCGCTATATTTCCCTTCGCGAGCAGGAGGATTTCATGGCCAGGTTCGGTGATCTGAAGCCCTATGTTCCCTACAACTCGGATAACCGGAGGAATATTGGCTATCTGTTGGCCATGGAAAAGGGTGGAGATATCCTGATCTCTATCGATGACGACAATTACTGTCGTGATGAAGAGGATTTCTGCGGTTGTCACGGTATCTGCGGGG
Source organism: uncultured Pseudomonadota bacterium (assembly GCA_964421445.1). Classification (GTDB taxonomy): domain Bacteria; phylum Desulfobacterota; class Syntrophorhabdia; order Syntrophorhabdales; family CAYQXL01; genus CAYQXL01. The sequence goes on along the minus strand of CAYQXL010000093.1, from coordinate 3,779 downwards.
AACTGGTGGACCATCCTGTCGTCCATGCTGAGAGTGGTTTTTTCAATATCTGCTCTCTTCTCATATCCGATTCTCCCTTTACATTTTACCCCCGCGGATTTCCTTACTTTGCCCGGAAAGGAATCGATGGTGTCGCTGAAACGGTCGAGCCGGTGAGGGTGGGCGCCAATGCCGGTCTCTGGGTCAAATCTCCTGACATCGATGCTGTTTCGAGACTTGCCTCTGATGTTCAGTCGCAAGGATTTACGGGGAAAAATGTTGTGCTCGGACGAAATACCTTGTCTCCCGTCAATACGCAGAACACGAGCATGATCATGGAAGCAGGCGCTGCCTATTACTACATTCTCATGGGAAATGTGGCTCAGAATCTGAGGATTGACAGGTTCGGCGATATTTGGAGTGGATATTTTCTCCAGAAATGTCTGTCCGGAGGAGACCTCTGCGTTCGTGTCGGGAATCCCGTCGTCGATCATATTCGAAACAGACACGATCTTCTCCACGATCTGAAGGACGAGATGGCGGGGATTCTCATAACGGAGGAACTGGTTCCTCTGGTACAGAAGCTTAATCTTGTCGGCGAAACGATAGCCGACAGGTACGGTGATCTGGCGAGAAAACTTGCTGCTGCTATCCAGGATACTGATTCTCCGGTCTTTTCAAAAGAGGTAAAAAAGTATTTCGGGAAAATAACAGGGATCATGAAAATCTGGGCTGATATCTCGAAAGTGTTGCTCAAACAGTGATGAGTAAGTGAGCCAGCACAGGGCGAAGGCACTCATTTCCGTACAAAAAGGAATTCCACACTTCCTGAACGATTGCAAGAGTGACTATCCTTCGGCAACGGTGCCGGAGACAGGCATCACTGATGCCTGTCAGAGTCTTCCTTTGCGGCAATGAAATTTTTCATATGGAGTTGCTCCCGGGCTAAAAGAATGAACCCTGTTATGTTGTAGGGAAGATACCAGGAGGCGTGAAACACGATGGAGACGGCGAAGCCTTCTGTTTTTGGAACGCCGAAGAGGGCAAGGAGATAGACAAGAATGAACTGATATACCCCCACGTATCCCGGCGACGAGGGGACAACGAGCCCGAGATTGAGAAGGGCGCAGACAAAGGGAATCGTTGCGATATCTATTGTGACATCGAACATTTTAAGGGCCAGATAGAGTCCGATCGACATGAAAAACCAGATCAGTGCGGAGAGAAAAACAAAGAACACGAGTGTTCCGGGACGATTGATCCGCCGTATATTGATCAGTATTTCCTGGACCCTGTCACCAATCTTTCTGATGAACGGCTTGTGAATGGATGCGAGCTTTGTGGATATGAGGTTCGCAAATCCCGGCCGGGCGAAAACGAAGAGGCCAATGATGGAGACGGCAAAAGCGATTGTGACAACCATGATTGCCCGTGAAATCGTTTCAGGGAGTACGTGTTTGGGCAGAAAAAGAAGGAGAAGGACGACCAGCCCCGAAAGATCGAAGACCCGCTCCAGGGCGACGGTGGAAAGGGCGTAGGTGAAAGAGGTCCGGGACTTCTTTTGCAGGACATACGCCCGGGCTATCTCCCCGAGCCTCGCCGGCAGGACATTATTGACGAAAAGACCGATGATGAGGGCGGTAAATGTGGCATTAACGGTGACGCCCTTACCGGCTACCCGGGACCACCGGTAGGAGCTGAGTATGACAGAACAGGCGATAGAGGCGACCAGAAGGGGGGTATAGCCGTACCTGGCCGTTTTTAAGACTGCTGCTATTTCCCTGAAGTGGAGGTCCTTGAGGGCAAAGTACAAAAGGACGATACTGACAAGAAAACCAAAGAGTGTAAGGAGTTTTTTCTTTTTCATCAGGGGACAGTCAACATGTGAAGTATTACGGGGAATGGACAATCATGTCAAGCTGTATTTGACTCGCCGTTACCTGGCGGCGTATAATGCCTTGACAGGGTGGGCGCTTTTTGTTTTATTAATACAAAAAAACAGAGACCGGTGCGAGGGGCTCTTCCCTCGGTTCAGGAGAGATTGAATGAAAAGAATCGCTATCGTCGGGACCGGATCGTACCTTCCCGACAGAATCATGACCAACTTTGATATCGAGAAGTTTTTGGATACTTCCGACGAGTGGATCTATACCCGGACAGGGATCAGGAGCCGTCACATCGCCGATCCCGATGCAGGGACATCCGATCTGTGCAAGGTGGCCTGTGAAAGGGCGATGGCAATGGCAGGCATAACGGCCGACGATATCGACCTCATTATCCTGGCCACGATCACCCCTGATACCCACTGTCCTGCAGGATCAAACTGGCTCGAAGGCAAACTCGGATGTTCAAGGGCTGTCTCCTTCGATATTACTGCTGCCTGCTCAGGCTTTCTCTTTGCGCTCCACGTCGCTGACAAACTCATCCGAGCGGGGACAAACAAGACGGCTCTCGTTGTGGCGGGGGAAATCATGAGCCGGACGGTGAACTGGAAGGAGAGGGAGAGCTGCATCCTCTGGGGTGACGGAGCAGGTGCGGCAGTTGTGACTGAGTCGTTGTCGGGCGCGGAAGTCCTGTCGACTCATATTCATACCGACGGTGCCGCAGGTGACACACTTCTCATGCCCGGCGGAGGATCGAAGACGACACCTATTTCTTATGAAAGCGTCGACAAGGGGCTCCATTTTCTCAAGATGATCGAGGCCAACAAGTCCTTCAAAGTAGCAGTGACGCGGTTTGCCGAGGCTTGCGAGGAAGCGGCGCAGGTGAATGGATATACTATAGATGACGTTGATCTGATCATACCCCATCAGGCTAACATCAGAATTATTCAGGGAATGGCGAAGAAGCTGAATGTTTCTATGGATAAGGTCTATATGACCATCGAAAAATATGGTAATATCTCATCAGCAACTGTTCCCATAGCCCTTGACGAGGCCGTCCGCACCGGAACGATCGATAAGGGCAAACTGGTCCTTCTCTCTGCCTTCGGTGGCGGATTGACCTGGGGAAGCAGTCTGGTTCGCTGGTAGACGATTGAGCCGGCCGAGGCCGGCACAGAAGTGATAAATATGGAGGGATGGCCGAGTGGCTTAAGGCGGCGGTCTTGAAAACCGCTGAAGGTTCACGCCTTCCGTGGGTTCAAATCCTACTCCCTCCGCCATTTTACGACGATAAGGAATCTTGTTCTTTTGAATCGCTTTTATTGACAAAATTCCTTGAATGCTATATACGTAATAATATGTTTGCCAGCGCCGGTTGGCAAAGGATGTAAGGACGAAAAGGGGAGCTGTGGGAGAATTTTGAAACACGGCAAATTGATTTACGAGGGGGGTGACAAGCAGATTTCAACGTACAATCACCTTATAAATTACCGTAAATTTTGTGCATCTGTTGTGGCAGCAAGTAGGCATACTTTTATGCAGGCTTTAAATAAAAAAACGATATAGGAGGAGAGTATGAAAAAAGGTTTTGTATGTGCGCTGGCGATTGTTTTCATGATGATCTTTGCCGTGTCAGTTTCCGCCCAGTCGTCGGTGAAAGATGATTTCACCCACTACTGGATGATGAAAGAAGGCGAAATAATGAAGGAGAAAGCAAAGGTCATGAAGGGTGAAGGCGAACTCCTCATCGACAAAGGCAAACTCCTCATCAAAGAAGGTGAGATGTATATAGCCCGCGGCAGAGAAGGCCTTAAGCTCATTCCCGGCGCCGATGACCAGAACCACTACTTCCTGATCGCCGAAGGCGAGAGAATGGTCCAGAAGGGCGCAGCCCAGGTTAAGGAAGGCGAGCAGATG
>CAYQXL010000092.1:3641-5035 GCA_964421445.1 uncultured Pseudomonadota bacterium | reverse complement strand
TCCCTGTTATGAACAGAAATGCCCAAAGTGCAGTTCGCCGATGACGAGGGCATGAGGTGACAGCGACTATGACGATAGCCTTCGCGAGTGGAAAGGGTGGAACGGGCAAGACGACCATAGCCGTCAACTTTGCCTGTGTTCTGGCTGAATCGGGGCAGCAGGTTCAGTACCTCGATTGTGACGTTGAAGAGCCGAACGGCCATATTTTCCTTCAGCCTGAGATTAGTTCGACGATGCCGTCGAAGGTGATGATCCCCGTGATCGATCAGGAAAAGTGTACCTCTTGCGGCGAATGTAGCCGAAATTGTCAGTTCAACGCTCTCGTGACTCTTCCGGGTAATGAGCTTGTCTTTCCCGAGCTTTGTCACGGGTGCGGTCTTTGCGCCAGGCTCTGTCCCACTGGGGCTGTCAGTGTCGGTGAAAGGGAGATCGGGCATATCGGGAAGGGTATCGGGACGGCAGGCATCAATTTTGTCCATGGTGTTCTGAATGTTGGTGAGCCTATGGCCGGCCCGGTCATCAGTGAGGTAAAGCGTCAGTATTCGAGAGGGTATATCCGGATCGTTGATGCCCCGCCGGGAACATCGTGCCCTGTAGTCAAAACGATTCAGGATGTCGATGTTGTCGTCATGGTCACCGAGCCGACCCCCTTTGGACTCCATGATCTGAAAATAGCCGTTTCGGTGGCACAGAATCTGAAAAAGCCCGTAGGTGTTGTGATCAACAGAGAGAACGGTGAATTTGGCCCCTTGGACGCTTTTCTCCATGAAAATGGCATACCGGTACTCATGGTGCTTCCGGAAGACCGGATGATTGCGCGCCAGTATTCGGAAGGGCACCTTATTGTTAAAGCCCTGCCCGAATACAGTGAGCGCTTTGTGAACCTTGCCGTCAACATCGGAAAGCTCATGGGAAAAACAGGAGTCAGGTGACGGAATGAGTGAAATTAAAGAGGTGGTTGTTGTGAGCGGTAAAGGTGGAACGGGAAAAACATCTCTCACGGGAGCACTTTCGTTCCTTTTTCCGGACAAGGTCGTGGCCGACTGTGATGTTGACGCCGCCAATCTCCACCTGATTCTTAACCCTGAGAAGTTCATCAGGACAACGGAGTTCATTGGTGGCAAGAAAGCGGCGATAAACCGTGATCTCTGCACCGGGTGCGGCATATGCCGGGATGTTTGTGTCTATGAGGCCATATCCGCCGATTTTGTTATCGATTCCATTTCCTGTGAAGGTTGCGGGGCCTGTCAGCTCTTTTGTCCTTCGGGGGCAGTCGATTTTTCAGCAAGGGTGTCAGGGCGGTTCCATGTGAGCCACACTGATCAGAATGAGCCCTTTATTTTTGCAGAGATGTTTCCCGGAGAGGAAAATTCAGGTAAACTGGTTGCAGCGGT
>CAYQXL010000092.1:0-3541 GCA_964421445.1 uncultured Pseudomonadota bacterium | reverse complement strand
AGTGCACAGAAAGAGGCGAAGACAATCCTTGAATTTGCCCCCACCTGCAGCGCCAGTGGGGCAATACGGGAAATCTACATACACTTACACACTATATTGGAGGAATCATGAGCTGTGAGGAACCAGTTGACACAAAAGCGCTTGACAAAAAACTTGAGAGAATCGGCCATGTTTTTATCGTTCTCTCGGGGAAAGGCGGTGTCGGAAAAAGCACCGTTGCTGTAAACCTTGCCTTGAGTCTTTCCCTTCAGGGTCTGAGAACGGGAATACTCGATGTCGATATCCACGGTCCGAGCGTACCCAAACTCTTGGGTCTGTCGGGACTGAGAGCCGGTGTGGCGAACGAGGAAATCGTTCCCCTCGAAGCTTTCGGCCAGATCAAGGTGGTCTCGATGGGTCTGCTCCTTGGCGGAAATGAACAGGCCGTCATATGGAGAGGGCCGATGAAGGCCAATGTAATCAGGGAGTTTCTCCAGCATGTTGCCTGGGGAGATCTCGATGCCCTTGTGGTCGATTGCCCTCCCGGGACAGGTGATGAGCCCCTTTCCGTTGCCCAGCTCCTGGCCGCCAAGAGCAGTGCGATCATCGTCACTACACCTCAGCAGATCGCAACGATTGACGTCGAGAAGTGTATCACCTTCTGCAGACAGATGAAGCTCCCCATCGCCGGAATCGTTGAGAATATGAGCGGATTCGTCTGCCCTCACTGTGGTCAGGAAGTAAACATCTTTTCATCCGGTGGCGGCGAGAAACTTGCTGCAGATTACGGCATACCTTTTCTCGGAAGCATACCGCTTGACCCGGACATCGTGAAGAGCGGTGACGAGGAACGTCCGTACGTCTATTTCTATGGCGAAACAAAGACGGCAAAGAAGTTTGACGAGATTGTCGACCGGATCAGGGCCTTCGAAAAAGACCGCGCCTCTGCCGGGCCCGACAAGAAAAACTCAGGTGATGGCGCTCCGTCTCCCGAGGTAGCGGGGGCGATGAAGTTCGCCGTACCAACCAACGAAGGAAAGCTCTGTGCCCACTTTGGACACTGCGAAGCCTTTGCGATCATTGATACCGATGTTAACGGGACCATTGTCAGTGAATCTTACATCACACCGCCTCCCCACGAACCGGGCCTTCTGCCTCCGTGGTTGTCTCAGCAGGGCGTTAACTGCATCATTGCCGGCGGAATGGGCAGCCGCGCCAAGGAGCTTTTCGCAGCGCAGGGTGTTCAGGTGGTAACAGGCGCCCAGGGAGAATATCCGAGGGAGATTGTGGACCGTTATCTCAAGGGAAATCTGGAACGAGGTGAAAACACCTGCGATCATTGAATCGCAGGGATCGGGTAACGGGATATGGACATCCTGGAGGCCATCATTGAGGCCATCGATGACGATGCACCGGTCGGGACAGTCATGCGTGGTCTCTTCTGGACGGCTGTTGTAAGCAGACGCTGTGGTCTGGCGTCGACGATGATGAGGGAAACGTGCCTTGATGAACAGAAAGACGATGAGACCGCGCTCGCCTATATGGAAAAGACTGCTCTCGAGTTGGCGAGGGAGGCTGTTTCAAATGATATAACAAAGGCATCGGTGGGTCTTGCATCCATCAATTCCCTCATTGATATCGATCCTGGCCGATGTGTTTCCGCTAATGCTGCAGATCTTTTGGCTAAACTGGGAAAGGATAGATCGGTGGCGGTGGTCGGGCACTTTCCTTTCACTGATGACCTGAGAAAGGTTACGAAAAACGTCTGGGTTATAGAAAAATGGCAGAGGCCTGGCGATTATCCCGAAGAGGATGCCAAGACTTATCTTCCCCGTGCTGATATTGTTGCCATATCGTCGACGACGCTCATGAATGGGACACTTTCCGGTCTTCTGTCTCTGTGCCGGAAAGAGAGTGTAACGATGCTTCTCGGCCCTACGACGCCCATGACGCCGGTTCTTTTCGATTTCGGGATTGATATTATATCCGGAAGTCTGGTTACTGATGTGCCCCTGGCTCTCAAATCTATTGGAGAAGGAGTCAATTTTCGCCAGTTGAAGAGAACAGGTTCGGTGAGATTGATAACAATGACACGAGGTGCTCTTTAGAATAAGGAGGTGAGAAAGAGTCATGATTCAGTACAGTGAGAAGGTGATCAGCCATTTCCGGCAACCGAAGAATGTTGGCTCCATCAGTGACGCTGACGGTGTGGGAGAGATAGGCGATCCTGAGTGCGGCGATTTTATGAAGGTCTTCCTGAAGGTGGAGGACGATACCATTGTTGATGTGAAATACCAGATAAAGGGATGTCCCGCGTCGATAGCCTGTGCCAGCGCCATGACCGAGTTGGCTATGGGAAAGAATCTTGACGACGCGATGATGATATCGGATGACGATATTGTCAACGCCCTCGACGGCCTGCCTGAATTCAAGATACACTGTTCGGCCCTTGGTGCAACGGGGCTTCAGAAGGCGATCATTAACTACTTCGAGAGGGCGGTCTACGGGACGGAGGGAGTTTTTTCCCGGCTCGACGAGGATATTGTGTGTAAGCCGGAGCCGTAAGAGGGTCGGAATGTCTGTGGCAGAAGAGTCAAAGTCCCTCGGCCATGGGAAGGATCGCTGCCGTGACGAGGGCGACGGGAGGAGAGCATGAAAAGATACGGTCTGTTTTTCTTCGTTGCTTTGGTGGTGTTTTGTTGTTCGCCGGTATGGGGCTCGGATGTCAGACCTTCGGTGGTTTCTGCCGAATGGCTGTCCCAGAGGATGAATGAATCTGACACGGTGATTCTCGACATCCGGAAGGTCGAGGACTATAAACAGGGACATATCCCGGGAGCGTTAAGCCTGACCTACGCGGCGTGGCGGACGGTAGACAACAATCTCGGCTGCCAGCTTCCTCACCGGGAAGAGTTGTCCGATACGATCTGCGGGTCCGGCATCAACGCCGGAACGTTTGTCGTGATCGTTGGAAATACGGACACGGAACGGCAACGTATGAACGCCACCCGTGTAGCCTGGACCCTGAAATATGCAGGGGTAAAACAGTTGGCCATCCTCGACGGTGGTTTCAAGAAATGGGCCGCCGGAAAGTATCCAGTGACGACGGACTGGGTGAAGCGCCCTCGAAGCAAATACAAATGCCAGTGGAACGAAAACGTTGTTACGACGAAAAGGTACCTTCAGTCGCACCTGAAAGATGTGGCAATCGTTGATACGAGACCGGAACGACTCTACCGGGGAGAGATATCCGATCCGATGCTCAAACGGAAAGGACATATCCCGGGGGCGGTCAATCTTCCCTACCATTTGGTCTTTACGAAGGACGGGACGTTTGACGATCGCGAAAAACTCGCTTCCCTGGCATCACGGGTCGTAGGGACGGAAAAGGGAAAGGAGATAGTCGTTCTCTGCTGTGACGGGCAGTTTGCGTCGTCGTGGTGGTTTGTCCTGAGCGAAATGCTTCGTTACAGGGATGTGAAGATCTATGACGGTTCGATGGAAGAGTGGTGCGGAGACAGAAACACTCCCCTTGTTGAGGAGAAGGGAGAGAAACGGTAAG
>CAYQXL010000091.1:0-5207 GCA_964421445.1 uncultured Pseudomonadota bacterium | reverse complement strand
CCCCACTATGCCCACGACGCCTGGTGCGATTTACATGTCAGGAACGGGCCAGACGGCTTGGTAGGAATGTGGAAAAGGGATCGATCGCGTGCAGCGTAGCCTTTATGGCGACGATCGGCCAATGATCATATCCCTTTCGTCCATAAATGGACTATATACCTGCGACCTTTAGTTGGATCCGGCCTGTAGATGCCCTGTTGTGTGATGATACTGGAAAAGAGGACACCTCGGGGAAAAGATGAAGAATCGAAAAAGGAGGCTTATCTGGCTGTGCTTTGCATAGCAAGACACGGCCTCCTGTGCGATGGAGTCGATGGCAGATGTTGGGGGTGGGGATAACGAAAGGTTTCACTCTCATCGAACTCATCATCATCATAATCATCATCGGTATCCTTGGTGCAGTAGCCATACCCCGGTATCTCAATCTTCAGCAGGATGCTCGCGACGCAACAGCACGGGGAATCCTCGGAGCCCTGAGGGGTGCGAACATGGTTGTCTATACGAATCAAATCCTCAGGTCGGGAGGATCATATAATATGACCTCCGTTGTTCGAAGTGCCCAGATTTCAGGTATCGACAGGAGTTCTATACGATCGGCGACATTTACGGCCACCATCGGTGGTCAGTCATATGTCTTCAGACTCACGGCGCCGGTGATGCCGACGACTCCCGGTGTGGTCTATGTGGCAACGCGGAGGTCCTGGTAGGGGTCTATGTACAAAGCGAGGGGTGCACGGGATTGCATGAGATATGTTTTTTTCGATAGACCGAAACTGCCGGCCGGTGGGTTGTTCCTCCGGGAAGGATCGATTATTACAGAACGTCAGACCAAGGCGTAGATGCTTGCCGGGCTCGTTTTAACGGCAGTTGCATTTCTCTATTTTTTCCCCGTTCTCGACTTCCGATCGATCCTCGTAGAGAGGGATCTGTCGGCATACTACGTGCCACCGCGTTTCATAGCTGTTCACATCGCCTCCGTCATTCATCAGTTTCCTTTCTGGAATCCCTACAATCTGTGCGGGACCCCGCTCATGGCAACAACACAGCACGGAATCCTCTACCCACCGAACCTCCTCCATCTCGTTCTTCCTTTCGGCGTTGCGTGGAACCTCATCATTGTTCTTCACTTTGCATTTGCAGGTGTATCGATATACGCTCTCCTAAGGTATCTCAAGGCGTCGAAGATAAGTTCCCTTCTGGGGGCGCTTGTTTTCATGCTGTCCGGATATCTTATTTCAATCCACAGTCTTCTGACGCACCTGCTGGCCATTCCGTGGGTTCCTCTTGTCGTCCTCGCGTTTCTGAAATATCTTCATCGAAGAACGCCAGCGCATCTCTGTTTGACAGCCTTTTTGCTCGCCATGATTGTTTTTTCGGGCGGTCTCGAGCTTTTGATCCTCGTTGTCCCTGCTCTGCTTCTCATGCTCTTCTGGCGCAGAAGGGACCACGCGAGGGATCGGACGTTCCTCCCTGAGACCTGTGACTGCCACGCGACCGGGGACGGTGACCACGACGGAGGGACGACAGCGTCCCCAATAGTTTTGACAGAAAGAGCGGAAGGTGCTTCAGTTTCTTTACTCAGGCGCTTCGCTGTTGACTGCCGTGTTGCAGGGTTGCTCATCGTTCTCTTTCTTCTTCTCTCTGCCGTTCAGTTGGTGCCCTTTCTCGAACTGAAGAGTTTGAGTATCCGTTCAGGTGGCCTCAGTTATCAGGAAGCGACGATCTGGTCATTTGCGTGGAGAGACTTTATTCTCTTTCTTCTTCCTGACGCTTTCGGCTATTTTCAAAACGAAGCGCGGTACTGGGCAAACCAGGCGTGGCTCAAAACGGTTTATCTTGGAATTGCCCCCTTTGTGCTGGCGATCTACTATTTTTTGACCAACGACAGGAAGCGGCTCTTTTTCACCGTCCTTATCGTACTCTCCTTCCTCTTCGCCCTTGGAGGGAACACTCCCCTGTACCGTCTTCTCTACCTTCTTCCTCCGTTCAACAGTATCCGGTATCCCGTCAAGTTTCTCTTCCTTTTTTTTCTTGTCATTTCAATCATCTCCGCTCTCGGGTTTGATGCATTAGGGAAAGACCTGGCGGACCGGGTGCCACGAGCAAGACGTTTTGCCAAGGTGGTCTTCTATGCAGGGTTCATCTTTGCCGCAGCCTGGGGCTTTTCCTATTTCTTTGATTCATCACTCCACGCCTTTCTCGATCGGGTGGGAATAAAGCCCGGTTCCTACAACGAGATCAGTTTCAATCTCCATAACCTCAAACGGTTTCTTCTCTTTTCATTTGTTTTTTGTGTCATGATTCTTGTCCTGCTGAGAAGTAAACGTAAAGCGGTTGTCGGCATCGTGATTGTCGTCGTCATTGGCCTCGATCTTTTTTTTGCCAACTTCGGGTTCTTTCTGGCGGTTCCCCAGGAATACTACTTTTCGAAAAACCCCCTCATTGCGAGGCTGATGGAGTCCAAGGGGGAAGAACGGTATTATGTCACGGAAAAGACACAGAAGGATTTCAAGAACTTTCCTCATGATAAAACCGTCTGCTCTCCGTATTATGCAGCGCTTTATGGGCTTTATACTGTTGGCGGTACCGAAGTCATGAGAGTTGGACGGAACGATGCGGTCCTCGCGATTCTTAATAGCAGAAGCTCTCCGCAAAACGGACAGAGAATCTTCGACATCCTCGGTGTGCGACATATCGTGTCTTCATACCCTTTGTCGGGAAATATGTTCTCCAAAGAGGCCCATCTTTCCCTCACCGACAAAAATGCCTATGTCTCCCGGTACGATGCGATGCCCGGTCGCTTCCTCCTTTACACTAAGGCCAGGTTTTCAGACAATGACGGTGATATGGTCAAGCTGCTGGTCGATGATGCCGTCGATCTCAAAAGCGAGGTCCTCATTTCGTCGTCCCGAAGTGACGGTGTGGATCGGGGCGGGGAAAAGGGATCGGCGAAGCTTCTTACATATACGCCAAATATGGTTGTCATCGAGACAGTGGCGGACAAGGATGCCTTTCTCTATGTGGGAGATACGTATTACCCCGGCTGGAAGGCTTACATAAATGGACAGGAGACGCCCATACTGAGGGCCAACCTGGCATTCAGGGCGGTAGCTGTTCCTCCGGGCCGCCATACTGTCATTTTCAGGTATATTCCCCTGTCATTTTATGGTGGTATGGCCCTCACATTCCTGGGATTTCTTTTCTGGATCGTTTCCCTTGTCAGGGAGCGGAGAAAGGGGAATCATGAGTAAATGGCTGTTAACTATCACCGAAGGACAAAAGCCGACTGACGACAGGTCCAACAGATGAACCGCCGATCGTTCTGGAAGGAATGGTCGCCGGCCTCTTTGTGGTTCGGTGTTACAGTTCTTGCTGGTCTCTGTCTTGCCATGATCAGTTGGTACCGATGGGCCAATATCCTTGTCGATTTCGGAAGGGAACTTTACTTGCCCTGGCGGATCGTTTCGGGTGATGTGATAGGTAGAGACGTAAGTCTCGAACACGGTGCGTTCTCACCGCTGTTCAATGCGTTTCTCTTTAAGGTTTTCGGTGTGAGCTTCACGACACTGGCCGCCTTTCATCTGTGCAGTATAGCGGTCCTTGTCTGGTTTTTTTACTCTTTTTTTCTGAAGCGGTCAGATCGTGTTACTGCTGTTCTTGTATCGCTTACGTTCGTCTGTGTGTCAGCATTCCGGGGGCAGAACTGTAATTTTGTTGCCCCCTACTCATACAGCCTGCCCCACGGAATCATGCTCTCGTTTTTTGTCATCTGGATTCTCGGTCGATGGGCACGGAAGCAAAACCTGTGGTGGATTGCCACCGCTGGCCTTTTGACAGGGGTCATTTTTCTCACGAAGGTTGAAGTATTTCTTGCACTGAGCGTGACAGCGTTGGCTGCACTTGTTTTTGTGTACCGTGACCACCATTTTTCGATAGTTAAAACGACAGGTCTCGCTGGGACCTTTCTCGGGGCGATGGTTCTCCCTGCCGCAGGTTTGTTTGCCTATCTCTCGTCGTTTCTTTCTTTTGAAGAGGCAGCAAAACAGATCCTTATCCAGTATCGACAGGTCTTTCAGAGTGATGTTACGTCAAATGTCTTTTATCAGTCAATGACCGGCATCCAGAATGCCCGCTTTTATACAGGAAAGATCGTTGTTGTGACCGGTCTCTACCTTCTTTTTGCCCTGTCTGTTGCCGGAACAGGGTATCTGCTGACACGGATCCGGCAGAACGGGCGAAGGGCCGTCCTTATCGGTCTTGCAGCAGTTGTGGCAGCAGCGACGGTCCTTTACGGCGGTAATGTCGGAGGGGGGGCGCTTAACCTGTGGTTGCCGATTGCTTTTCCTGTCGTAGTATTCTTCATATGCCTATACTGGATGGCCCGGGTCTGGAGGGACAGGCGCGACAGGGAGGTCTTTGCCCTCCATCTTCCCATGTTTCTTTTTTCTCTCTTTGGGCTTGTTCTCCTCGCGAAGATCATTTGTCGTGTCCAACTTGATATGTATGGATTTGCCCTTGCCATGCCCGCCCTGTTGATGGTTGTCACCGGCGCTGTCTATGTTCTTCCGAGGCTACTTGCGGCCCGTTACGGACACTACGGCGTATTTCAATATGTGACGGTCCTTGCGGTGGCTGTCTTCTTGGTTCTTCAGGTCAATTTCATATCGCTCTACTACTTCGGCCTTACATTCGATATCGGTCCCAAAAAGGATCGTATAGTTACCTGGGACCGGTCCATAAGTCCTGTGGGTGACGTTGTTTCACAGACCTTGGCGTATCTGGAGAAGCACGTCTGTCAGGATGAGACGTTCGTTGTCATTCCCGAGGGAGTGATGCTCAATTACCAGACGAGAAGGCGAAACCCCACGCCATATACGGCCTTTCTCCTTGTTCACATTGCCATGCATGGTGAAGCGTCGATGATCAAAAACATGGAAAAGAGTCCTCCTGACTATGTTGTGCTCGTAGACCGGGGAGTGAGTGAGTTCGGGTATAAGAAATTCGGTGTCGATACTGGCATACTTGTTGCCGACTGGGTAAGAAGATACTATACACCGGTTGAGAGATATGGTGTTGTCCCGTTCATGGGGGTTCCCTATTCTTGTGGAACGGGTGCTATCATTGCCAAGCGGGGTAAGCCTCCGGAAGGGGCGTGGTCGATGTGGCCATAAGGTGCAGAATATTTGTATACTGTCATATCTGTGGGA
>CAYQXL010000090.1:0-5211 GCA_964421445.1 uncultured Pseudomonadota bacterium | reverse complement strand
TTGTGGACCGCTTCAGTGTCCGTCCGGTCATGTTTACCGTTCTCGTGCTTGCCGGTCTTCTGACCATCCTGCTCTCCCTGGTTCCCGTCTCCCGAATAGGCATCACCCTCTTTTTCCAGGCAAGCATGATCACCGGATTTTTCCCCATTGCCCTTGTGGCGATACCGAGGGCTTTTGGCCGGGAAGAGAGGAGCGCCGCAACAGGAATCATTCTCGCCTTCTCCGTTGTCTTCGGCTGGGGGATTATCCCGTACCTCTTCGGTGTTTCGGGAGATATGATCAGTTTCCGGTTCGGACTCTTTGTGCTCGGGATTCTTGTGGTACTGAGCAGCGGCATCACCGTGATGTTTCGCAAGGAGAGCGTGTAAGATGAGGACTCTGTGCCTTTGGATTTGTTATTTCATTTGTTTCGAAAGACATAGCGGAAATAATTCTCTCCATTCAGGGGACATGAGCAATGAACGGTATGGCTGGCAGTGTCATTGTTTAAAGTCGGCGCTAATAATGTGTGAGAAGACGTTGTGGTGGCGGGGTGCTGGAAATTATTGGCGGCCCGTCCGCCGCGCGACGGTGCTCTTTGAACAACTCACGGGAAGTTCACCGCTGATTGACAGGTGAATATGATGGACCTGATTATACGGGATTTTTCACGGAAGACGGTGATGACGAAGGTGAGCATCGGGAAAAGAGGTGAGCCGGGAATGAAAATGTGATATTTCAAGACCTGACCCCCGGGACTTTGTGACCCCCGGGACTTTGGTTCCACGGGAATACGCTTTGCGGACGGAAACCGACTACAGTATCTTCGACAGGCCGGGGATTTTTGTTACAAGATAGTGGGCAACAATGAAGCAGAGCGGCACGCCGATGAGGCTGACAACAATGAACTTTGCAATTGGGTTGAGGGCAAGACCCTTCAAAGAACAGGAAACAAATACGATGATGACGGGGTGAATGATATAAACCCCATAGGCGCTCCTCCCCATTGCCTTCAAGATCTTCCCCCGGTAATTCAAAAACCTTTGAAACAGAAAAAACGCTCCCATGATCATGGCCAGGCAGAAAAAATTCTCCCAGCAGGACAAGAAAAGGGACTGCCATGTCACGCCCCCGTTAAAGAGCCTCGCCCCACCGCGAAAATATCCGCCGCTCACCATGCCCCATGCCAACAGAAAAAGAAGAAGAATAACGAAGGCAAGAGAGTATGCGCCTGCCTTACTGCCTATTGCCAATGGCCAGCGCCTCCTCCATGCGACGATACCGAGCATAAAAAAGCAGATATATTGAGGGAAGTTGCCCAATCTCAGAAACAAAACTTGTGTGTTTGTCGGATAGAAGACCCTTGCGGCGAAGGTCGCCAGCCCGAGGAAGGCACCGAAACAAACTATAGCGGCCAGCCCAGGCGGTCTTCTCGGTTCACCGCCGGTGGTGCTGCGTCCAAGAAAGGAATGCCATACGGCGTAACAGAGCGTAAAGAGCAGGAGCACGCCAAGAAACCATGTGGGGCCGGGCGCTACGTTTTTCATGGCGATGATGTTTTCCCAGTAGGTATATTTCTGCTTCAGAACGTCTCCCTGCATGATGTAGACAATGGAAGGCCGGATAAGAAGAGAGAAAACGACAAGAGGCGCCCCAAGCCGGAGAGCTTTGTCTTTCAGAAACTTACCGATGCCGTCTCGGTCAAGTGGGCCAGGGGTAAAATAGCCGGCAATGAAAAAGAAGATTGCCAGCATATAGGCCCTGTTTGTCGCCATGTAATAATTGAGGATGCCGACAGAAGCCTTGTCGGTTGAAGGCTCATAGTAGTACCATCCGCTGGTTGCGGCATAGGTGAGGGCCACATGATGCATTACCACAAGAGCAGTGAGGGCCACCTTGCAGTTGTCAAGATAATAAAGACGGTCTGACATGCCTTTGAATACTTAGCACAAAATATTCATTGATGAAATCGCAAAAAACCTTCTTCTCAATTCTGTTGCGCTGCCTTCATCGTTTTTGCTATAGTCTACGAAAATGGTGGAACGTCTTTGAGAAAATCGACCCTGGCTCTGCCGAATGAAACATCCTGCCTGCCTGCCGTTCAGGCCTTTGCCCGGGAGATAGCGCAGTACATCGGTTTCAACGAGGGTGATACCGAAAAGATTCTCCTCGCCCTGGAGGAAGCGACAACCAACGTCATCGAGCACGCCTTCGAGGAGGGCGAAGAAACTACTTTTGAGGTATCCTTCGAGCCTCTCTCAACAGGACTGAAAATAATCATCAAGGATAAAGGGCTACCCTTCCATCCTGACGAGATCGCTGAATACACGGATCCTTCCGATATCGAGCATGTTCCCGTGGGGCTTGGCTCATTCCTCATGAAGAGTTCCGTTGACGAGATGAGCTTCCACAACCTCGGCAGAGAAGGCAAAGAACTGCACCTCAAAAAGCTCCTTCCTTACAAAAGCATTGTCGATTACCACGATCCATCGCAACTGGAAATGTTCCCGTCACCAACGAGGCCGGACGTTCCCGTCGAACATAAACCCTTCCAGGTCCGCCTTATGGATCCATCGGAATCGTTCGTTGTATCCAAACTGTTCTACCGTGCCTACGGCTATTCTTACGGGATCGACTCTATTTACTATCCCGATCGCTACGCTCGGCTGATCAGCGACGGGAGCATCATTTCTGCCGTCACCGTCACTGAAGACAACAGAATTGTGGGTCACGCCGCCCTCGTCAAGGACGATCCCCACAGCACTATCGCAGAGGCGGCAATGGCCGTGGTTCAGCCCGATTTCCGGGGCGGCGGCTGCCAGAACAGCATGCTCACATTCCTTGTCCAGGAGGCCAGAAAGCGGGGCCTCGTAGGCATATTCAGCAAGGCGGTGACAAATCACATATACGCGCAGAAGGCGGGACTGAAAGCGGGATTCAAGCGCGTGGCCCTTGTCGTTGGTCTTATCCCTGCGGACCGCAGCTTCAAAGGCATTCATGCCCAGTTGTCCCAGAGAGAGTCGGTGGCTTACGGATTCCTGCCAATCGCCAACCCTTCCGGCATTACACTGTATCCTCCCGATCACCACAGGGATTTTGTACAAATGATCTTCAAGGAAATGGGGATGGAGAGAACCTTTTCGCGGCCCGACAAGGCAACCCTCGCTCTCCTGGATGCGACACCGCTCATCAAAACCACACTGGTCCCCTCGTACAACAGGGCCACGATAGAAATTCATCGCTACGGCGCCGATACACTCGGGGAGATAAAAAGCATTCTCAAGGAGTTCCGCTTTAAAAAGATCGATGAAATCTCCCTCTATCTAAACCTTTCTGAACCGGGAACGGCGCTGTTATGCGAGGAATTCGAGAAACTGGGATTCTTTATTGCGGGGGTCCTTCCCTTTTCACACGCCGGTGACGCCCTCATCCTCCAATATCTCAACAACGTTCTTATTGATTATGACAAGATACAGGTCGCCTCGGAAATGCTGAACACGATAAGGGCCTACGTGCGCGATCATGATCCGAATTTTGCCTGATCTTCCCTTTCAATTCAGGGGTCTGCCCGGTCCTCTCATGACGGGGAGCGCTTTTTCCCCATCATTGTGAGCATCGAAAAGATCACCCCGGTAACGCAGAGCATTCCCCCGAAGATATAGGCATTCTGAAAACCGGTTGTAAGGCCCTCGGCCGGCAACAGGGCGACGGACGCTTTTGTTCCCTTTGTCGGAACAGAAGCAGAGAATATCAGTTCAAAGGCGGCAACGCCAAAAACCATGGCAAGGTTGGTGACGGTATTAAACAAACCGGAGGCGCTTCCCTGACTTCCCGGAGGCGCAAGGCTCATCACCTGTTTGTTGTTGGGAGAAAAAAAGATGACGTACGAAAACCCGAGCCACACAAGGAAGACGAAAACAGGGGCCAGCCCCCCCATGGGAAGGGTCGTGGAAAACGTGAAGACACAGGCGGCCGCGGAGATGCTCGAAACGGTGCAGAGGATGGTGGGGTTCATCTTGTCGGCAAGTTTTCCCGCCGGTGACGAAAGAAATACATAGATGGCCGAATACGTTAACAGCACCATTCCGGTCTGTGCCGCGGAAAGCCCCTTGAGGAACTGGAGATAGAACGGCAGCAGGAATGCGTTGCCTGAGATGAGCATAAATGCTGTGAAGGTGGCGAGGAGGGCGAATGAAAATGCCGGATTCCGGAAAAAGGAAGGGTTCAGAAGAGGTGCGGCGCACCTCTTCTCCCGGACAATAAAGGCGGTTAGAAAGCCCGCGGCGACAGCGAACGACACCAGGATGACCGGAGAAGCCCAGCCCATTCTTCTGCCCCCGTTCATGGCATAGAGGAGGGCGACAAGGCCCACAAAACTGAAGACTGCACCGGGAATATCGAAAGGTTCCTTTTCTTTCTCCTGCCCATCGGGGGATTTCGCAGGACTGTCGTCAGGGATCATTCGCGTGGCAATGATGATGGCGACAATACCGATCGGCACATTGATAAAGAATATCCAGGACCAGGAAAGGTATTCTGTGATAAGGCCCCCTACAGGCGCGCCCGTCGCTACACCGAGGGCCGAACTTGTCGAGGTGATGCCGAATGCCCACCCGAGACGATCTGAAGGGATAAATCTGGAGATAATGGCAAAACTCGTTGCGAGAAGCATGGCTGCTCCCACGCCCTGGAGACAGCGAATCCCTACCAGTACATGGATATTGTGCGACAGTCCGCAGAGCAGGGATCCCGCGACAAATATGACATATCCCGCGATAAAGATCCGTTTCAGTCCTATCCTGTCGCCAAGTCTCCCGAAAAGGAGGAGTGTGCTGGTGATAACGAGCAGGTAAGACATGACTATGAGGGACACCTCTCCCGTGCTGACTCCAAAGTAACGGGCCATTGTGGGCAGTGAGATGTTGACGCTGTAATTGTTCAGTCGCGCCATGAACGAGGCGAAGGCAACACTTATGACTATCCAGAAAAATCGTGTGCTCTGATTACCTGCCACTGATCCTCATAATCGCATGGTCTTCGCAGATGCCCCACTCTAATGACTAGATTTACATCATCTGGAGGGGCATTGTGCCAAGCGTACACTCACGTTTGGCACTTGATTGTTGCGTCAAGATGTTCGCTAATACCATGAAACTACGCCCTATTCAATAGAAAACTTGCCGGGGTCAGGTCTTGAAATATAACATTTTTCATTCCAAGCCTCGTTTGAAA
>CAYQXL010000089.1:4014-5386 GCA_964421445.1 uncultured Pseudomonadota bacterium | reverse complement strand
GCATCAAGGCACTGAAAAAGAACCTCAAAACACGGAATCACTATGCCGCCCTCACCATACTCCTCGAGTTCCTTAGCCTCCTCAGGGAGAGGATCCTCTCGCCCGTAAAGACAACGCCCTTCGAAAACATCTACTACAAGAGACATATCGCCGCCGGTATCCCCTCCATGTATGGCACCTACCAGGAAGAGAAGTTCGATGCCCTCGCCCTTGTGCTCAGGCTTGAAAGCCTCGCCACAACACTCTTTGAAGAGCTGATCACCTCACTCAACCTGAAGTTCATCACGAAGAGCGCCCTCATCCATATCTACCGGTGCCTCTGGCTCTACGTCCGGGCCCTCGAACTGGAAGGCATTTCAACGGAAGGCCTGACAACGAAGATGAAATATATCGGCAGTGCCCTCCAGCTCAGACAGTTCTCTGTCGACCAGTATGTCGATATCTTCAAGTTCATCGGGAAGGGTATTCAGGATATCATTCACGACTACTATATCGATGTCCACAGGTCGAACCTTGCCATTGTCGTCGGCCAGATGATTGAGGGCCCCGGCGGGCAGGACCGCACGGGAAACGAAGAGGCGGTCTACCAGCTTTCTGAGAATTTTTTCCGGTCGATCATATCGTCCGCTTTCGGCCTTCAGGTCCTCGATACGTTTACGAACAGCATCATGGGGACCCTCGCCGCCGAATCGGAGCGCTTCAAAAACAACAAAGAGATCCTCAATCTCGTCATGAACTACAACCCCGAACTCGCCATCTCTCCGATCTACCGGAAGAAACCGAAGACGGACAACCAGATCCTCATCGGCAACAAGGGGTATCTCCTCAAGGAACTGGCATCGATAGGATTCCCCGTTCCCCGGGGCTTCATCATCACCACCGAGGTCTTCCGGGGATACGAGGCGGTGAAGAACTACAAGTATATCTCGAAGGATCTGAGCGCCCGCATACACGACGAGATCGTCGCCCTTGAAAAAAGCACGGGAAAGCGGTTCGGCGATCCGGACAACCCCCTCCTCCTCTCCGTCAGGAGCGGGGCCACCGTCTCCCTCCCGGGAATGATGAGTTCCTTCCTCAATGTGGGCATCAACGAAGAGATCGCCGAAGGACTGAGCAAAAGCGCCGGTTACGAATGGGCCGCCTGGGACTGTTATCGCCGGTTCATCCAGGCCTGGGGCATGTTCCAGGGACTGAAACGGGACATCTTCGACAACATCATGGACAGTTTCAAAAAACAGTACGACATCTCCCGGAAGGTACACTTCGCCCCGGGCCAGATGAAAGAGATCGCCCTCACCTACAAAAGGGCCATTGAAGAACAGGGGATCGAGATTCCCGACGATCCTCCCCTCCAGATTCAGGACGTCATCCT
>CAYQXL010000089.1:0-3914 GCA_964421445.1 uncultured Pseudomonadota bacterium | reverse complement strand
TTTCCCGACATATACAAGGAACTCCAGCGGCTCTCGGAACATCTCGTTTATGAAAAGGGGTTCAACCACCAGGAGATCGAATTCACCTTTGAAGATCCGACGAAAAACGGCCTCTACGTTCTTCAGACCAGGGACATGGCTCAGATCAACACAAAGAAGCTGAAGATGCTGAGGGAGACGGACGCCCTGAGAAAATCGTTCGTCGGCGCCGGTATCGGCGTCAGCGGCGGCGCCCTCTGCGGGCGGGCCGTCTATTCGGAAGACGACATCAACTACCTCAGAACGTCCGAACCGGACACGCCCCTCATCCTGATCCGTCCTGACACCGTTCCCGATGACGTGGGCATCCTTCTCCAGGTCGAAGGCATCCTGACGGCCCGGGGAGGCGCCACATCACACGCCGCTGTCACGATCCCCCAGCTCGACAAGGTGGGGGTCGTCGGTTTCAACAAGCTGAGGGTCTATGAAAAGGAAGGGTATAGCGCCGTCGATACACATACCATCCAAAAAGGGGAGTTTATATGTATCGACGGCTGGAGCGGCATGGTCTACCTGGGATTTCATGAATACGAGCCCGAAGAAGCTCTCGCATTCTCCCTGTAGCCTTCCGGATACGATTCAGAGCGACTGAGGGGAGCGCCTCCTATCCGAGCTGTTTATGGATGTAGACCGTCAGGTCGCCCATCCTGTTCGTGTAGCTCCCGTATTCATTGTCGTACCAGCCGAAGATCTTGGCGTGGACGACGGGGATTTTCAGCTTCTGTTCCGGCACCGACTGGAGCACCGCCTGAGGCACATTCGGGATATCCTTTAGATCGACCGTAATGAAAGCCGTTCTCGTGTGGTTGAACTGGCCCTCGATCACTACGGCGGCGTCCTCACCGATCAGATCACTGCTCACGTTCTGCTCCTCGGAGAAGATAACGAGATGTTCCGGATCGATCGCAGCGGCTTTCTTGTAAATGTCATTCAGCATCTTCGTGTTGACCGAATAGGCTATCCCGTCGGCACCAACCCGTGCCTGAAACGTGAGATTCAGAACAATGAGGGACTCTGTGTTCGTGGGAACACGGATCGAGTCTGCCATAAACCCTATCTCTTTCACCTGCGGAATGACCTGGGAGAGGGCTTCTGCGGCATTCGTGGACGTGAGGATGATGTTGTTCAGGATACTTCTCGTCTTTCTCAGGTCCTTTTCGTCGTCCTTCGGCACGCTGTCCAGGACGCTCTGTGAGTTTGTCACCGCATGGATCGTCGACATGGAAGCGGTCAGGATCTTGCTCGTCGGCTCGTTTTCGAGAAGGGGCTTCACCATGTGTGCGAGCCCTGTCGTCGTGCAGGACGCGGCAGAGATGAGATGATGTTTCTTCAGATCGACGGAACTGTGGTTGATTCCATAGATGAGTGTCGCGCAGTCGTCAGGCATGGAGAGGGCCTTGTTCTTGATCTTGAACGCCGATGAATTGATGATTACCCTGGCGCCGCCTTCAAAGTGGCCGCGGATCGAGCCCTTCTTGTCATCGGCCTTGATCGTCGGATCCTTGAATTTGCCCGTGCACTCGACAACCATCTCGACGCCATAGTCTTTCCAGGGGATTTCGGCAGGATTCCTCGCCTCTTTCAGGAACGTGACGGGGATGCCGTCGATCAGCATCTTTCCCTTGGCCTCATCGACGATCTCGATGACTCTCTGAGCCTTGATGCCGTGGAGAAACCGGTGCAATGTTCCATAGGTGCTGTCTTTTTCGATAAGCGCGGCAACGGCGTGGAGGTTCTTTCCGACCCCCCTGCCCTGGTTTATGACGATCTCTGCAAAATGGCGACGGGCGATATGGTGCCACAACGTCAGCTTGCCTATTCTTCCCATCCCGTTGATTCCGAGGACAGGCGGTCTGTTGTCAAATACCTGAACTGTGCTCATGCGTTCCTCCTGTTAAATCGTAGTAATAAGGGCTGTAGCGGATTACGGATGTCGGTGAACTGTTTTTTCGGTACTCCAGTGCGTACCGTTTTTTCCGACCAAAGAATTGGTGGTGGGAATTGTGAACACTCGAAATCGTATCAAAAGCAGGGGGAAAAGTCAATAAAAATGGCCTCTTGGCATACAGTCACAGAATGAATACAAAGGCTTACACATATGCATTATTCCTATTTGCAATCGCGACGGGGAATGAATAGAATGAATCGGTTGACACTACAAAAGCCTGACGAGGAGATATGGATACAACAAAAGTCGTGATTTACATACCGGCGGACACAATCGGCCGGGGCAGTGACGAGCTGGGTGCCGTCCTCATGAGGAATTTTCTCTACACGGTGCAGGAGACCATGACGCCATGGAGGATCATCTTCATCAACAGCGGCGTCAAGCTGGCCGCCCAGGGCTCGGAGGTCACTGCAGTCCTGAAGAACATGGAAGCAAAAGGGACGGAAATCCTCTCCTGCGGAACGTGCCTTGACTATTTCGGCCTCAAGACCTCCCTTGTAGCCGGCCGGATAAGCAACATGGCCGAAATCCTCGCTTCCCTCACGGAAGCAACGAAGACGGTCAGCCCATGATCTACCTCGACAACGCCGCCACGTCCCACCCCAAACCCCCGGAGACCGTTCAGTGGCTTACCCGCTTTGTTGAATCGATCGGCGGAAATCCGGGCCGCAGCGGACACGACTCGTCCGTCGCCGCAGCGAGAATCATCTTCGATGCCCGGGAAAAGCTCTCCCGGTTCATCAACAGCCCCGATTCGCGGCAGGTCATCTTCACCCAGAACGGAACGGAATCGCTCAACATGGCCCTCTTCGGCCTGCTCCGCGAGGGCGATCACGTGATCACGACGTCGATGGAACATAACTCGGTCATGAGACCCCTCACCTACCTCCACGAGTCCCGGCATATCGACCTGACGGTCATCGAATGCGACAGGCAAGGGACCTTCGATCCCGATATCCTCCCGAAGGAGATCAGAAAAAACACCAGGGCCTTCGTCGTCAACCACGGCTCCAACATCATCGGCTCCGTTCAGCCCCTCGGGGCGCTCAGAAAGAGGATTGGCGACGACATAGTCTTTATCGTCGATGCATGCCAGACGATCGGGTCCGTCCCCATCGACGTCCGGGCCGACGGGATCGATATCCTCTGCTTCTCCTGCCACAAATCGCTGATGGGCCTTCAGGGAACAGGGGCGATCTACATCCGCCCGGGCCTCGACCTCACACCTCTCAAATTCGGCGGGACGGGAAGCAAATCGGAACACATCGATCAGCCCGACTTCCTGCCCGACATGTACGAATCAGGCACGCCCAACACACCGGGCATCGCCGCTCTTCTCGGCAGCTTCGAATTCATAGAAAAGGCCGGATTCGACGCTATCGTCGCGAAGAAACAAGACCTCCGGAGACGGATCCTCTCCCTGCTCGCTTCCATCGACGGCGTGACGGTTTACGGCGGCGGCATCGGGGAAACAGCCCTCCCCGTCGTCTCCATCAACCTTCACGACAAACTCCCGTCGGAGACGGGATATGAACTGAACAGACGGGGCATCCACGTCCGCATCGGCCTCCACTGCTCGCCCATAGCCCACAAAACAATCGGCACATTCCCCTCGGGGACGGTCCGGATCTCTCCGGGATACTTCACAACGGAGGAGGATCTCAAAACCTTCGCAGAGGCGCTGAAGGAGATAGCCCGCTCATGACCGCATACTTTCTTCTCTTCCATACGATCCACGACGTCCTCAGGGCGGAAAAGATCCTGAAGACAACAGGCTGTTCCTTCGAACTCGTCCCCGTCCCCCGGAACCTGAGCTCCGACTGCGGCTCGTGTATAAAGATCTCCGCCGACCCGCAGGATATCGTCGCGCACCTGAACGACATCGAAGTGGACCGCTGTTTCAGGGAAGAGAACAAAATCTTCACCC
>CAYQXL010000088.1:3672-5590 GCA_964421445.1 uncultured Pseudomonadota bacterium | reverse complement strand
TGGCTCAAGGTTCGCAACTACCGAAAAGCCGAGTCGAGCAAGCATGCCACTTGAATAGGTCCTGATGGGCTGATCGATGAACTGATCCAATTCTGAGAAGTCTATTATTTCATCGAGTTTTCTGGCTACGTCGGCTCTGTGAAGGCCCATCAGAACACCATTTAAAATGATGTTCTCTTTGCCTGTAAGGTCCGGGTGAAATCCTGCGCCCAGTTCCAGGAGAGGTGATACGCGTCCTTTAACGGTCACTTCTCCCTTGTTGGCTTTTAAAACCCCGGCGATAAGGCCAAGTAACGTGCTTTTCCCTGCCCCGTTCTTTCCAATTACACCGAGCGTCTCGCCTTTCTCGACCACAAATGATATGTCTTTTAAGGCTTCGAAGTGAGGTGTTCGCAACGTGCTGAGCGCCTTCGCAAAATGAAAGACGAAGTTCTTTAATCCGCTTCTCACATGATGATAGAGCGGATAGCTCTTGCTCACATTGTCAAATACTATGACAGGGTCGCTCACAGCACCTCCGCAAAACGCCAGTAAAGTTTTCTGTACGTTCCCTGCCCTATCAGAAAAATGATTGTCGAATAGAAGAGGCTTTCTGCCATCAGAAACCAGTCGATAGTTCCGTTGAGAAAAAGATTCCGCCAATTTATCACGAACGATGCAAGTGGATTGAGGTGGATGTAGATTCGGTATGCCTCGGGAATCATCGACTCGGAGAAGATGACAGGAGTAAAATAGAAGAGAAGCATCATACATATGACGGTCAGCCGCTCAAGGTCTCTAAAAAAGAGATTGGCAGACGACAGAAAGAGGCATGCGCCGTAGGTAAGAAAAAACTGGATCACGAGAAGAAGTGGTATACCATAAAGCCAGGCAAGGGATAAGCTTTTACCATACAAGAAAATAAACAGAATAACCACCGGAATGGAAAGAACAAAGTGAACCATGTCCTGAAGAACCTCGGAAAATACGATCAGGTTCCTTGGAAAATTCACCTTTTTAATTATTGGTGCGTTTCCCAAAAAGAGGAGCGGTGAAGCATTAACCGAGTTTGCAAACCACTGCCAGGGGAATAGCCCTGCAATGAGAAATAACGCATAGTCTTCGATGGGAATCTTAACAACAACCTTGAACGCTATAAAAAAGACAAGAGCAAAAGCAAGGGGATGCCCTACGGACCAAAAATAGCCGAGTATGTTGCTTTTGTACCTGACCTTTAATTGTTTCTGCGTCAGCACAATGACAATATCAATCAGATACGTCAATCTATCCCGGTCCAGCTTCATTTATCCCCGCTGGAGCAGAGAGACCGGTAATAGTCGACTCTCCCCGACAGATAGGTCAGCAACTGCTTTTGCGGGACAAATTCCCGCGCCCGTATGCTTCCGCTCACGAATTCCCCTTTTTGTGCGTCAGTCAGATTGACTGCCGCTATGTTCAGCGCCTTTTTGCAATTTCCCCGGGCATAGGCAACATGCGCTTCGATGTCCCGCAGCTTGTAGATAATAATGCCACGAGGGTCATGGCGACTTCTATATTTTTCTGCATAAGGCCGGAAAGATTCTATCAGAGCTTCTGCGTCGCCGAGCCTCCCCTGCTCGACGAAGAAGGTTGCCTTTTCCACAACGTAGTACGCAGAACTTGGATAGTACTGGAGGGCACGTGAATAGTACGGTTCGGCTGACCCTCCATCGCCCAGGGCCCGATAGCCTCTCGCCAGAGAAATATACCGCTCTGCATTTCCGTCAGGAAAAGTCCTGAGAATTTCAAGATTCGCAGCAAGGCCCTCGGCGAGCCTGGTCTTTTGGTCTCCCATAGCCGTCAGAGGGAGAAGCCGCCCGACCAATTCGACTTCCCGCATTAGACCTTCATCGCTGAACGGTATATAACGCTGTGCCTCCCGATAGTTGTCGAGGGCCTC
>CAYQXL010000088.1:0-3572 GCA_964421445.1 uncultured Pseudomonadota bacterium | reverse complement strand
AAGCCCGTTTCAACGAGTATTTTTATCACTGCGCTATGGGCTACCGAGGTATAGGTGCTGCCGTCGAAATAGCGACGATAGGCATATTCAAAGCTCCCTGCACCGAAACCGAAGAACGGGTGGTTTCCAATAGCTGGGAGCGAATTCTTCCATATTGTTGTCCGTGTATTGAGCGTTGAAAGCTGGGTTCCTGCGGTTCTGGTTTTTTCTGAAAGTGTCTTTCCTACACCGACGGGAGAGTTTTTTTGACTCCCCGTCCAGTCGTGGATAAGGGCGAAGGCAAGAAGAGCACTCAAAATCACAATTCCCGAGATTCGGCACAGAGACGTCCAGTCCTTATGCCGCACACTGTCGATGAAACCTGCCATAAAGCCTATGAGGGCAATAGCCAGGGCGATGCGTGATGATGTGAGGACGATTGCGGCTGTCATGATGACTGCGGCAGCACTATAGAAGAGACTTCTTTTCCTGACCACGAAATAGAGGCAGAGGGGAAGAATGAAAGCCAGATATCCGCCGAGCATGTTGTGGTGAAGATAGGAACCAAAGGCTATGCCGGACTGTTCGGTA
This sequence comes from uncultured Pseudomonadota bacterium, assembly GCA_964421445.1. Lineage (GTDB taxonomy): Bacteria > Desulfobacterota > Syntrophorhabdia > Syntrophorhabdales > CAYQXL01 > CAYQXL01. The sequence goes on along the minus strand of CAYQXL010000088.1, from coordinate 3,002 downwards.
AGTATCTGGAGGTCGCGGCCTTGTCCCGCAACAGCCAGAAGACCGGTGAAGAGAAACGTGTGCTGAAAAATGGCGCAAAGGGCCAGAAGTGTGGTTCCCGCAACGATCGCCTTCAGAAAAAATCCACGTTCCTTGACGGAAAGGTTGATATAGGCGAACGAGAACGACAAAACCAGCGGGACAGACGAAGTCAGGGTCCCGAAACGATTCCATGAATAGGTATAACTTATTGCTGAAACGGCCAGGAATGGAAGAAAAAACAGGGCGAATCTTCCGAATCCCCTCTCAGGGTTCCTGGCAAAGAGAAAAAGGGATAAGACTGAGAGGAGCAATGAGAGGAGAAAGAGGTTGTTGATCCAGAATCTGTCGATCGAGACATAGAGAAGAGGCAGATGATTGCCCCCGATAAAGGGCAAAAGAAAGAATGCAATTCCGGCACAATATATTCCGGCGTTGAGAGCCGTTTTGGATGGCTGTGGACAGGAAGGCACGGTTACTTCTTTGCCGGTTGAATCGGTATATCCGGTGGAGGTTCGAGACGGATTTTGACGGGGTATATCATTTCGGCACCTTTGCCGTCTGTCACCTTGACTTTAATTTCCCTTTCGCCGGAAAAATTTTTGTCCGGCTCCCATCGAATGGACCCTGTTGTTTCATTCATCATCATACCAGCCGGGGCATCGAGGAGGGCATATCTGACCGGATCTCCATCAGGATCGGTTGCCTTCACCTGAACGAGAAGGGTCTTCCCGTCAAAAGTCACCTCGGGACTGGTTGTCAACCTCGGCGTGGCATTGGCGACTTCCATCTCGATTGTCTTCGATTGTCCTGTCCTGTCCCCATGAAATGCCGTAACGGTGACCGATACGTGATCGCCCCGCTTAAACCCCGTCACAGAGTCCCCTGTGTCGGCGAGTCGGACGCCGTTCTTCTTCCAGATGTACCTGTATTCTACCCTGTCGTCCTTTCGCCCCTCCTTGTCAATAATGAGCCTGACCACATCCTTGTTGTCCATTGAAACCAGTTCCAGCTTGGCTCTGACGATATCGAGTGATGAATCATATTTCCGGTCAATGACGATAGGGGGTATGTTCGGATCGATCGTCTGCGTCTCTGTCCTGACGGTTCTCTTTGGTCCTGTGATGTTTATGGCCACAAAGTAGAGCAGGCTTAAGAAAACAAGGACCCCGACTATGACGAGATAGGGGACCTTCCGCGATTTTTGTCGAAGAGGTTTCCTTTTTGCCGTCTTTGTTTTCAGACTGTTCTTAGTATCCGTAGAGTATTTCGAAGTTTGCCCTTTCATCGGGATTCTGTTGCCTCTCTCCTTGTACTTCAATCCTGTAAAGATAGGGGAAGTGCTGAGCTGTGATCATGCCTGAACCGGACTGCGCCACACCAAGCCCCTCCAGTTCCACGCCGCTCGTGTTTGAGTTTCCCGGGACCGTGTCGACAATTTTTGTGAATATGGTGAATGGTTGACCCCCGCTGCTTCGGAGTGTGAAGCGAAGGTCGGGGTTTGTTTTTGGATCGAGTCCGGCCTCGCAGTTCGTTGCTCCGTCGTCCCCCCAACTGGTGGAGCTTTTGGTCAGCTTATTTCTGAAACAGGGATTGTCGGCACCCTGAGTGACGGAGGCGGTGGTTATCGTTGTAAACCGGGAGAGGGTTGCGTCGAGATTCGAACCGCTTATCGCCACGGGAATAATCTCCTTCGTCAGCACTTCGATGGCGCCGAAGGACGCCTCCTTCGCTGTAGAATATCGTCTTTGAAGGGCTGATATTTCAGTCCCTTTCTGGACATAATAGAATATGATCATGAGCATGATTGTGGCAATAGTAATTATTGCCAGAACCGTCACTAAAGCCATGGCCCTCTTCTCATGCAGCATGGTCATAGGATAATCCATTGTGCCGTTCTTTCCATATCAAAAAAGACTCTTTGGTTTTACATTCAGCGTATAGGTTTTCCACCTGTATCGCGTGTACGTTGATCCGATAACGGAACTGAGATTGACGTCTTTCTGGGCCGCCGTCCCTGCGGCCAGCGTTATGGTCGGTGAAGACCAGGTGAATCGCTTGTCCCCTTTTCCTTCATGGGTAAGGATGTACACCCGGATCTCCTTTACCTGCTCCCTGATCGCCTGCGCGGAAAGGGCCGATATATCGTTGCTTTCCGAATCAGGGAAGCCGTCATCATTCGTGTCGAGCCGGAAAAGAACCTGGAAGTCGGCGACACAGTCAAGAACAGGTAACTCTGATAAACCGCCGCCCGAATGGTTTACAACGGCCTTGTAGAGAATCCCTGTACCGGGGGCGCAAAAGGCAGGCATGGTTCCAGGTATACGGATGTAATAGTCTGATCTGTTGAAGGGCATCCGGAGATTTGTGTCAGGATCAACACCATAGAGGATGAATTTCTCTCCCGGTCCCGACGGTCCGAAATTGGTCGCGCTGATATCTCCGTAAATGTCGTAGAACTCTGTTCCTTCCATTATCAACTCACGGATCGGCTGGCCTTTTACCCCGCCCGGCCGGATAACAATAACCCGGTCGTTGTTATCAAAGTTGTTGGCCGTCCACGTCTTCGACGTGCTTCCTGTCACTATATAGGTCCATCGCTGAACTGCCTGACTTCGACCAATCATCGGTGACTTAATGACAAGATAATCGGAATTATTCTGGCCCGAATTATTCCCGGTGACGATGGCCCGGGGAACACCTGAAGGCGAGTCGTTGAATGATTCTGCCAGACTCCTCGGGAACGTCGTGTCTGAGTCTGCTTCACTGTAGGCAATGCTCGCGGGGATTTGAAACGACCAGGGCAGTCCGTATCCGGCATACTCGAGGTCTGTCCTGAGAATATCGAGACCAACGATCGACTCGATCTCTTTGGCAATAATCTTTGTCTGTTCCCCTGATTGCCGGAGAATGGTGGGAAATGAATCGATACTGAGAACGAGAAGGACGGAAAAAAGAAGCATGGAGACAAGGAGTTCGATAAG
>CAYQXL010000087.1:4718-5937 GCA_964421445.1 uncultured Pseudomonadota bacterium | reverse complement strand
ACACGAAAAATAACGACGACATCTATCTTTTTCGACACTTTTTCGGCAACGCTCAGCGGGTATTGCGGGCGACATCATTACGTTTTGAATGCTGCCCGGGAGTTTGCCGCGAATGAAGGAAACAGAAACATTCATCCCCTTTCACAGATCCTTCAAAGCTCTCGTGGGAACGAAGGGGGCGTCCCTCATCGGGCTCGGCATCTTCTTCTCCATGGCTCTGGCCGCAGTAGAATACGTCATCGCCATTACCATGACCTTCGTATTCTTCTCTCTTCACCTCCTTGATGCGACAGCCGTACCGCCGTGGCTCCGTTTTCTGTCCGACATGGTCACCCCTGCAACCGCCTGGGGTGCCCTCATGGTGGCAGGTATCGTTCGGGCGCTGTGCCAATTGACATCCCAGCAGTCGGGCCTGGCGCTCCTTGAATATGTCAGGTCCAGGCTCTACCGTATTCATGGCTATCAGCTCCTGTTCTCCGACAAAAGCTCCATGCCCTCCCAAAGCACGATAAACTTCCGAATCAATGAACTCTTTCCGAAAACCTCCGACTACATCTATAATCTGACGGCCTTTCTTTCATCGGCCATGCTTTCCGTCACCATCTGCACAGGCATGGTCCTTATCGCCTGGAAACAGACGCTCCTTGGCGTTCTCTGTCTCATAACCATGGGAATGATCATAGCCAGACTCGGCATGTATCTGAAAAGCGTCGCCCCCAGAATTCCCGACCAGCGGCGAAAAACGGAACGATCCCTCATCCGCATCTATCGCAACTGGCTTCCCATAAGAATCATGCAGATACAGAAAAAAGAGTACGAAACATATATCGACTCTGTGACCAATTATGAGCGCTACAGCAGAAAGGCCTTCTATTACCAGAACCTCTCGTCGGTCATCCCTCCCATCCTCGGCCTCTTCGCCGTCCTTGTCATCATCTACACGAGCGTCAGATATTTCGGCACCCCATCGACGAGCCTCATGGGCTTCATCTATCTTTTCTTTCGTTTCACCCAATCGATCGTTGCCCTCACAGACCGGTGGAATACGATGCAACGGTTCGAAACGCAGGTCAGGGCCTCATTCGACCTGATACAATCCCTCCCCCCCGAAGACCTTCAGGCAGCATTGCACCCTGACATGGTCACAGAGGAAAAGGACCGCCTCAATGGCCCCGCCGGTCATCCCGCCAACCACCGCTCCGGCCGCCCCGACGACGCA
>CAYQXL010000087.1:2079-4618 GCA_964421445.1 uncultured Pseudomonadota bacterium | reverse complement strand
ACCGCTCCGGCCGCCCCGACGACGCACCTGCCATTGATGTCACCAATGTAACCTATTCGTGGCCCCGGTCCGGCAGGGCGGTCTTCGAGAATTTTTCCCTGCACATTCCTGCCGGCTCCATTTTCGGGATCATCGGACCAAACGGCAGCGGCAAAAGCACCCTTCTCGGCGTCATCCTGGGCGTCCTCCAGCCCACCTCGGGCACCGTTGCCATCGGGGGACAACCGGCCGCTTCCTATTTCCAGAACGGCAGCGTCATCGGGTATGTGAGCGACGACCCCTGTCTCATTTTCGGGACAGTAAGGGAAAACCTCCTCTACGGCCTGAAAGAGACCGCAAGCGATGCCGAGATCACCGAAACGCTCGGGCTTGTGGGCCTCCATGAGGCAATCATGCTCAAGAAAGGCGGCCTCGATTATATCATTCAGGAAAGCGGGGAAGGTCTTTCGTCGGGGCAGAAGCAACGACTGGCCCTGGCGAGGGCATTCTTGCGGAAGCCTTCGCTTCTTATCCTCGATGAAGCCTCGGCAAATCTCGACAAATCGGCGGAAAACGACATAGCGTCGATCCTGAATAATCTGAAAAAGCGGTGCACCATGATCATTGTTTCCCACAAAATGGGCATCCTCAAAGAGGCGGATCACATCCTCGATTTAGGAGAGCACCCTTGAGTGATCATCCGCCCTGCCGGAATGGCGTAACAGGGGTCAAATACATCACCCTTTGGGGCAACGTCGGTTACTATATTGCCGCGAAGCGGTATATGGAGGGACTCATCAGGGCCGGCATCCCCCTGACATGGACCCCTATGGTCTGGGTGCCGGAAAACCCTAACCACACGCCCTATCTGGGAACAGAGAGAGGAGACCGCGATCTCGATCCCTTCTGCAACAGGACCATCGAATATTCGACCGTCGTCCTCCATATCGTCCCCGAGTTCTTCCCCATGTGGGCAGAGCGGGAAAAGGGGAAGAGGCTCATCGGCTACGTCACCTGGGAAACGGACACCTTACCGTCACACTGGGCAAAACTCCTCAATCAGGTTGACCGCCTCCTCGTGCCCTGCCAATGGAACAAGGAGGTCTTCATCAAGGGCGGGGTTACCATCCCCATAGACGTTGTTCCCCACATCATGAGACGCGACGTCCAGACGGCCGACAACCGCCCGCGAAGGGCCGACGACAAACCGTTTGTCTTTTATCTCATAGAAACGTGGACACCAAGAAAAGCGATCTGGAAGACCATACGCTGTTATCTCGACACATTTACCCAGGAGGACAATGCCCTTCTTGTCGTCAAAACATCGGAGACAAGCCACTCGGGGACAAAACTGGCCCGATTCGAAAAACTGGCCAATCTCTACACCTATCTTCGGGCCAAATTGAAAATACCACCCTGGCTCCGTATTCGCCGCGGCACCGATCGATACACAACGGACCTGACAAAGGAATACGGATCACCGGCCCCCATCCGGTTTATTACCGACGAGCTTTCTGACGACCAGATAAACGATCTCCACAGGTCCGGCGACTGCTACGTCTCCCTCTGCCATGGCGAAGGATGGGGACTTGGCGCTTTCGACGCCGCCGCTTTCGGAAATGGGGTCATCATCACCGGATACGGCGGCCAGCTCGACTATCTCCCCCCTGATCTCGCCTACCTTGTCGATTACAGTATGATCCCCGTCCGGGACGAAAGCTTTCCGAAAGACCGCTTCCGGGATCACCGTTGGGCGGAACCGGACATGGAACAGGCTTCGAAACTTATGAGACATGCATACGAAAACCGTGCGGAAGTGGGGGAAAGGGGCGCGGCCCTGAGCCGGCACATCAGGACCGTATTCAACGAAGAGAGAATTACCGAGAGTTTTATCCGATTCCTGAAGGACTGAGTGAACCGTGGAAAAACGCATACCTGAAACATTTCATTTCATATTCGGGCTTCAAAAACAGAAGGAGCCCTTTCACCTGATGCACTATCTCTGCATTGAATCATGTTTTCAGGTCAACAGTCCTGAGTGCATCTATTTCTATTATCACTACGAGCCCTACGGCCCTTACTGGGATCTGGCAAAAAAGCGTGTGACGATGGTGCAGGTGGAACTGACCGATTTCGTTACCCACTTCAGGTACGGGTTTCGGAACAGAGGCTGCAAGAAATACAGTTACGCCCATCATTCCGATTTCATCCGCCTCGAAAAACTGATCGACCACGGCGGTGTCTATGCCGATATTGATACCCTATTCGTTCATCCGATACCGGAGACCCTCTTCGACAAACCCTTCGTCATCGGTCGGGAAAACGACATTGTCTGTCAGAAAACAGGGCTCAGCAAACCTTCGCTCTGCAATGCCTTTCTCATGTCGGAAAAAGGGGGCGAATTCGCCCGTCTCTGGCTGTCGGCGATGGCAAAGGCTTTCGACGGCACATGGAGCAACCACTCGACGCTCCTGCCCCGGCAATTGAGCGAAGAACACCCCGAACTGGTCCACATCGAGCCTGAATCAACATTCTATAAATATATGTGGACGAGAGAAGA
>CAYQXL010000087.1:0-1979 GCA_964421445.1 uncultured Pseudomonadota bacterium | reverse complement strand
GTCCACCTGCTGCCGAGGCATTGCGGCGTATCGGCGGCGCGGAACTTCGGTCTGGAGCACGCATCGGGAGAGTATATTCTCTTCCTCGACGATGATGACGTCATCCATCCTGAAATGATAGAACGAAACAGCGCCATCCTCGATGCGGACCCCTCTGTTGATGTGGTGACCTGTAAAATAGCCGTCTTCGACGACAGGGGCGATGAGGTCTCTCTTCCCATGACCGCTTCGCAACTCGACGAACTTGGCCGCACAAGGAAAAACAGACCCTTCGGCTTTCTGGATGAGCAAAGAATAGAGCGGCAGCCCTTTTCCCACATATTGCTCCAGGGGCTCCAGATCAACGCGAACCTCACACGGGCCCGGTCCATCGCTCATGTCCGTTTTTCCGAAAACCTCGCCGGTGCGGGGGAGGACAGTTTTTTCTGGCTCGAATTAGCCTCCCGTGGACTCACATTCAAGCTCAACAATCAGCTTCTCTCCTATGTGCGCAGACACAGGAACAGCGCTGTCACGATGCCCGATTACGACATGCGCTACACCCGGTGCCTCTATGAGATTCTCGAGAGCAGCATGATACAGACCAGATACGACCGGTTTCTCTGTCATCTGAGGCTTTTCAAACGGTTCATCATGAAGGGGCAATTGCGGTGTCTCAGGCACGGCCGCGTCGTGCTGCTCTCCCCCGATCTTCTGGTGCGCCACTTTTTCCGTTTCTTTGGACCGAGGCTTTTGAGAAAATATGTCTGAACGATCACCGTGGCGAAACCGAGCCTCCTCTATATCAGCGCCGTAGCGCCGGCCCGGACGGGCAGAGGGAGCGTCATGCGGGCCTTTCACAACCTCCTTGCCCTTTCATCGCTCTACGACGTGTACCTCCTCGTACTGCCCAACGGTTCCGGGAGCAATGGCCTCGATCCGGCAACAGAAGAACTCTGCGCAGACGTCTGCCATCTGCCGCTCGGCCATGCCGATCTTTCTGTCCTCTCCCGGCTTGCCCTCCACAAGACCTTTCGACGATTCGCCCCGGCACTGCTCCATGAGCCCGTGGACTTCGCCTTCATCACCAGACAAAGGCTGCACCGTGCGACAGAGGGTTTTCGTGGCAAAACATTTGACCTGATCTACGCATTCAGGCTCTATACCCTGCCCTACGCATATGCAGCACAAACATCATCCCCATCGGCCCCTGTTGCGCTCGATCTCGACGAAATCGAATCGGTGACGCGCAGAGACATCGCCATGCTCTGTCGATCCTCCGGGAACGGGAGCTTTGAAAAGGTAATGACTCAGGAAGCGAACCTCTACGAAATCGCGGAGAAGAGACTGCTTCCCCGGGTCACGTGGTGCTTTGTCAGCTCCCATGAGGAGCGGGAACGGTTGATCGGGAGCGGATCAGCGAGGGAGGCCTTCGTTCTGCCCAACATCGTCCTTCCATCAGCGACAGGGGCAAAGCGGCGGCCCGGGCCCTCAGACAGAGGGCCACATTCCTTCATCATGGTCGGCGCCTATGGACACTATCCAAATCTTGACGGGGCTCTCTTTTTCTGCAGGGATGTGTTGCCTCGACTCAGAAAAGAGGCGGGTGCACCCTTCACGATCACCATAGTCGGCGGAGGCATGCCGAAAAGAATCGTCAGAGAACTTTCATTGCATCCGGAAGTCCAGATCACCGGTGAGGTACCCAACCTGTCCCGCCTTTACGCTCATGCCACGGCAGCCATTGTTCCCATCCGCGCCGGCGGCGGCACCCGTCTCAAGATCCTCGAGGCCTTTTCCCACTCCGTTCCCGTCATATCGACAACCAAAGGTGCCGAAGGAATAAAGGCTGAGAACGATGTTCATCTGCTTCTCGCCGATGATGCCGCCCGTTTCGCCGCCCAGTGCACGAGAATCATGACAGACCAGACCCTGTCCGACCACCTGTCCCGCAATGCCTCAGCGCTCATGCAGGATCAGTACTCGCTCGACAAATTAAA
>CAYQXL010000086.1:0-5971 GCA_964421445.1 uncultured Pseudomonadota bacterium | reverse complement strand
AAAATGTTATATTTCAAGACCTGACCCCCTTACTACTGACCCCCTGGCTACCGGCTACTACTGTCTGTTAGCTGGTGCACCAAAGCCTGTCCCGTCTCTCGGACCGACGCCCATATTGCCTGTACCATCACCGGGACCCCAGGTATTGCCTTTTTTGAAAGCGCTTCCTGGCGGTGGACATGGACTGTCAAGACACGATCCGTCCTGCAGACGCTGACGGAATCTGGTCTGATCCATGTTTTTTACCGGTGCCAGACAACCTGATCCATCCCGCGTGCATGGTCCGGCTGCCATTACCGGAGGCACCGCAATACAGATCGTTACCAATGCCCCCATGACGAATCCCATTACCTTTGATTTTTTCATCGCTTCCTCCTCTCTGGTTATATGATTTTCCTTCAATTAAGCAAGGGCCGTGCCAGACCTGCAACCATGCACTGCCATACCCTTTATCAGCCGATATGGCCCGTGAAAGGTCTCTCCTGGTTCTCCCTTCTTCCGGATAGGGTGCATTTTTTGCATCGCCCTATGCATAGGCTGCATTCTCAGTCATTGGATATTCCCGACGTACCGGCCTCGGGATAGGCCGGCCTCTTGCTGGCTTCATGCTTTCCGTGGAACTGTCCTGTTTTATAGGTTCTTCGGTACCATTGTAATGGGAGACGGAAAGGTATACATTGAAATGGTGGCATTCTGTCGGGGCTGCATGACATTAAAGTGCCCATTGCAGCACCGGTACAGTAGGAAGGTTAGTTTAATACTTGATGCTCACAGCGAGTGTGAACGTGTTCAGTAAAAGAACTATTACACCAGGCCGGAATGGTGGTTTGTGACAGACGGTCCTGGAAGATGGAGACAATTTCCCAGGAGAGGCTTTCCGTTCGCCTCCCTGAAACGACGAACAGCCGGGCGGTCGGGGTGGGGCATGATACCCCTTTTATTTCTTTTCCTCTTCATTTCATCAGGAGCTGTCATCTATACAACTGTCCAGAATATCCATACGGTTCACACGCTGGCTCTTAATTCGCTTCAGAGTACCGCTTTCGCCCTCGCTTCCTCCGTGGAACAGGCGATCCGTCTCGAGGGAAAACGCTATGCCGGTAAACAGAAGATGCATGAAATCTTCTCCGATCGCGTTATCGCGTATGCCCTTATCGTACAGCCCGACGGAACCGTTTCCTATCACACCAACCCCGCTCTCATCGGGTCCGTCATTCGGCAACATTCAATCGAGCTTCTTCTCAAGAATGGGAGACCCACAGGGGAACGTATAACCCTGCTCACCGGCACCCCCGCCTATCAGTTTGATTCACTGCTACACAATGCCGACGGGACGGTCGAAGTCCTCCGTCTCGTGCTCCATACATCTTCCGCTGACCGGATCGTGGGCATGACCGAGAGAAGTTGGTGGACCGTGGGCTCGGTTCTCTTGTTTCTGTGGATCACAGGCCTCCTTCTCTGGCGGATGATGGCACGACACAACCGTCTCCGGGCCGACTTTGAACGGCGCAGGCAGATGGCACTTCTCGGGCAGATGACAGCCGTCCTTGCCCATGAAATCCGGAATGCCCTTGCAGGGATAAAGGGCTATACCCAACTCATCAACGAGACGACACCTGATTCGGATCCGAAAAAAGCCGATCTTGCCGCCGTTCTCTACGGAACAGGACGAATAGAACGGCTTATACAGGATCTGCTCCATTTTTCCAGAGAGGAAAGGTATCATATAACATCGGTAGATGCTTCCCAGCTTCTTCGCGAAGCAGCCGATCGTATCGAACCCCTCTGGAACGGCAGGGTAACCATCGCCGCAGATACGCCGGTCCAGGTGGCAGCCGACCGAGAAAAGATCTATCGCGTTATAGAGAACGGCATACGGAATGCCGTCCAATCGATGGATAACCACAGCGACCGAACCATCTCCCTGTCTGTACAAACGTTCGGCCGTTGGAGCGTCATCAGGATTGAAGACACGGGGACAGGAATCAGACCGGAAAACCTCTCGCGACTGTTCACTCCTTTCTTTACCACCAAAACTGACGGCGTCGGTCTTGGATTATCCTATTCCGAAAAGGTCATACGGGAAATGGGCGGTCAGATAGCTTTGGCGAACAGAACAGACGGAAAAGGGGCTGCCCTGACCATCCATCTACCCAAGGCCCAGGAGACGAAATCATGAATTCAAGAATACTTATTGTTGATGACGACGGACTTGTCCGCTCCTTCCTTGTCCGGGTTCTCGAGGAACATGGTCATCTGGTGGAGCAGGCAGCTTCCGGAGGAGAAGCTCTTGGTAAACTGGTTGATCAGGACTTTGCCATTGTCATCACCGACCTCAGAATGGCCGATATATCGGGAATGGATCTCATGCGGGAAGCAAGGCGGTCAGGCGTCGAAACCAAGTGGATCATCATCACGGCCTACGGATCGATCGGAAATGCTGTCGAGGCCATGAAGGAAGGGGCATCAGACTACCTCACCAAACCCCTGGCCGGACCGGACGAACTCCGTCGCGTTGTACACCGTGTATTGAAAGAGATAGAGACGGACCGGAAAATATCGCTCCTTTCAGAGGAACTGGGGCGGCATTATCCACCCATTGACATGATTTTCACAGGAAAACAGATGGCCGCTGTTCGCCGCCTCGTCGAAAGTGTATCGCCTACATCGGCTACTGTTCTCATCTCCGGACCCAGCGGGACAGGGAAAGAACTCGTTGCCCGCTGTATCCACCAGTTCAGTCCCCGGAAAGACAGACCGTTTGTCGTTGTTCATTGTGCTTCGCTCGCAGAGACATTATTGGAGAGTGAACTGTTCGGTCATGAAAAAGGGGCATTCACCGGTGCCCTGGCAGTACGAAAAGGACGATTCGAACAGGCCGACGGGGGAACAATATTCCTTGACGAGATTGGAGAGATCTCGCCGGCGGTCCAGGTAAAGCTCCTTCGGGTCCTCCAGGAAAAAGCTTTCGAACGGGTGGGGGGCAACAAGACAATTTCAGTCGATCTGCGCATTATTTCAGCCACAAACAGGGATCTCATGACCGCCATAGCATCGGGTCACTTCCGGGACGATCTCTACTACCGCCTCAATGTCTTTCCCATCACCCTCCCGCCTTTGTCCGAAAGAACGGAGGCAATAGTGTCGATGGCAGAATACTTCATCAACAAATATTCAGAATCGGTAGGAAAGAAAGTCTCCCATCTTTCGCCTGAGGCATGCGCGACTTTGCTCGCATACCGGTGGCCGGGCAATGTCCGGGAGCTTCAGAACGTCATTGAACGGGCGGTGATTCTCGCAGGCGAGGCGATTGAACCGGAACACCTCGGCCTCCCTGAGCCGGAAGAAAGCCCCCTCCTCCGAGAAGGACTGCTCCATGAAGCGGAAAGAAAACTTATCGAAGAAGTACTGAAAGAATCGGGGGGCAACCGTAAGAAAGCAGCCAAGAGGCTCGGTGTCTCCCTGAGAACCCTCCAGTACAGGGTGAAAGAATATGGTTTGTAACGGGGGACGGCATACTCCTTGCATTACAAAGCATTCCAACCGCCTGGATGAGCCCGGAAGGGCAACGACGGTAACCAGACAGATGGTACGCAGAAAAGAATCTATATCCATGCAACCGATCGCAGAGCCCGATACAACGGGACCACGGGATCCTGGAGGCATAATCCTCCGGAATCTACTCTGGATCGTGTGTTTCCTCATAGGCCCTGCCGTTCTTTTCACAACCCCAGACCTGCTGGCGGAAGACAGGGTACTTGCCCAGAGCGGCATTCATTATCCCGAAGGCTATGATCTCAATACCGTCGGCGAAGTCCGCGGAACAGCCCAGAACGTCGTGAAACCTGAAAAAGGTCCGGTTCATTTTACCGTCGTCTCCCGGAGTGACAGGTACACCGTTTTCGCTTCACCTCTTTGGTACTGGAACGACTACGAAATATCCGTGCGAAACGGGGACGAGGTTGTTGTCACCGGATCCAAATCCCTTGGAAAAGACGGTAATCTCTACATCATAGCCCGGGAGGTTCGTTTCCCGTCAGCCAACCGGTCTGTTGTCTTTCGGGCAAAGGATGGATTGCCCCTCTGGAGGCCATTCGGAAACAGCACAGGCCGGGGAGGTTTCGGCTCACCGGCGGGGAGTAAAGGAGGCGTCGGACCAGGTGGAGGCGCCGGACGGGGGAAACGATGAAGATTCCGACACAGAGACACCTTGCAGGGTTGGGAAATTTGAAACTATTGTTCGCAACCGCCTTTTTCCTTGTTCTTCTGCTCGCCCCCTGTCGTTCACTGTCCGTGACCTGGGAAACGGGAATCAAGATAGGCTTTGATTCGAACGTGAATCGCGCCATTTCGAATCCACAGGATGACTTCTCTCTCCTTGGCTCCGTGACGGTCAGCCGGTTGCCCTCGGGAGACTCCCGCCTTGACTGGATCTTCTCCGCCACCGTTGAAGGAGCGGCATACCACCGTTTTACCGATTTAAATTACGGCCTGATCAATCTCTCTACCGGTGCCGCCTACGTATTCAACCGTTTTGTTACCCTTACCGTCTCGCCCTATGTGGAGGCAAAGGCAGTTAAAGACTCCGCGCAGAGCGCCATCACTGCAGGAGGAAAGGTGATGGTACGGGAGGCAATAGGGGAACGGGCCTATCTCGGACAGTATTACCTGTTCAGGACAAGCGCAGCCAACACAAGCACCTATTCCTTTACGGAAAACGCCGGCGGCATTTTTGCCGGAACGTCCCCCTTGAAGGGATTGACGACGGAAATTGGGTATGAGTACGCCTACGGAGATTCCTATCTTACCCTCGGCCCGGCAGGGGGGAAAGATCGCAAAAAAGGTCATGGTGGTGGCAAACCACCTGGGGAACGGGGCAACAGGATTGTCCGTGAACCTGTTCACCGTCATGCTGTAGGAGCCAATGCAAGTTATGAATGGACGGCCAGATTGGTGACCACCATAGGTTATACTTACACGTCCATGCAGGGCAGCTCAGGGACCGCGCTTTCAAACACGGGCTTCGTCGGCTTTACGTACCGATTCTGACAACAAGGTTCATCCGGCATCACACCGGCGTGCAATCCTTGCACCGGCCCCATGCAGTACCTGCACTCTCCTGGGTTGTCCTCCTCAAGTAATGCCGCTTTTCCCCTGGTTCTTCTGTTCTTTTCTCTCGGATTCTCAGCACCCTCCTCGGCACGGATCTTGCTTCCTTGGTACACACTACATACCAAGGAGGATACACTATGAAACGACAGATGGTTCAAAGATTTGTTCTCTTGGCCCTGGTTGCATGCCTTCTTCTCCCGGCAACCGTTTCGGCCCGCCAGTACCTGACCCCTGCTCCGTTAAGCCAGGCAGAAAAAGACTCACTCGCCTTTATGCGAGAGGAAGAAAAACTGGCCCGAGACGTCTACATCTTCTTCTATGAAGAATACCGGATCCCCATTTTCAGCAACATTGCCCGGAGCGAGCAAAGACATACCGATGCCATCAAGACGCTTCTTGACCGATACGGCCTTCCTGACCCTGCAGCAGGGAAGAAACCGGGAGAATTCGAGAATGATGATCTTCAGAGTCTTTACAACGAGTTAATAGCCCGCGGCACAGGATCTTTGGCAGAAGCCCTCAGGGTGGGAGTCTTCATTGAGGAAACGGATATCGCCGATTTGCAGGATGCTCTCCTGCTCGTCAATCACAACGACATAAAAACCGTCTATCTCAATCTCCTCAGCGCTTCGACCAACCATCTTAAGGCATTCACATCGACCCTTGCAAAATATGGCTTTCCCGTCGAGCCATAAACCATACCTCAAGGCCTTGACAAGGGAACCGGACGGCACGATCGTCTGTCCCTGACCCTGGGGTCAAAGGATCCCGGGGTCAGGTCTTGAAATATGACATTTTGGTCTGTTTCAAACGAGGCTTGGAATGAAAAATGTTATATTTCAAGACCTGACCCCGGCAA
>CAYQXL010000085.1:1799-6088 GCA_964421445.1 uncultured Pseudomonadota bacterium | reverse complement strand
TCCCTGTATGCCTGATCGCCGGTATGATACATCCCGTTTCTCAGCGCCCGCTCAGTCCCCGCCGGATCTTTCCAGTAACCTTTCATGATATTGTCGCCCCGGGCCACCAGTTCGCCCACCTTTCCCGGCGGCAATTCCTCGTCCTTCTCATTCACGACAGTAAGGAGAACGCCTGGAATAGCTTTACCTATAGAATCGATCTTGTCGGAAAAACGGGACGGATCAAGATAGGAGAGTCTCGCCGATGCTTCCGTTGCTCCATACATGACAAATATATCGGTCTGCGACGGCAAAACCTCCCGTATTCCTTCTTTCACTGCCCGGGCCATGTGCCCTCCCGCCTGACTGCAATAACGGAGAGAGGTCAGCTTTTCTTTGTACTTTGCGAGCGGAGACCGGTGTAGAAGATAGGCAAATGTCGACGGTACACCGGAAAACCCCGTACACCCCTCTTTCACCATCTCATCAAGAACGGTGACAGGAAAGGCAAACCTGTTGTTGATTACAACCGTTCCGCCGACGGCGAAATGTGTATTGAGCAACGATTTTCCCATAACATAGAAGAAGGGAAGAACCACCATCTGAATATCGTTGGATCGGAGAGAGAGATACTGACAGATGGAGTTTGTGTTGGAAACGATATTCCTGTGGGTGAGCATAACCCCTTTTGGACCACCCGTCGAGCCCGACGTGTAGATGATGCTGGCAAGATCATCAGGAGCGATCGGCAAACTTTCCCCCTCCTCTGTTCCGCAGCATGCCCCGGGAGAAGACACGGTGGATCTCTCAAGATGACGGTCCTCTTCACGGGAAGACTCCCGGGGCTCAGACAAGGGACCAGAAGATACGGAATCAAAATCGGCCACAGAGACAGGACCCATCGACGATGATGGAAAGCGTGATGACCGGTTCACAATGATAAGATCTGTGAGTTCCGAACCGGAAAGATCGGCCGCAACGATCACTTTTTCGAATTTTAAGCCTGTCACCAGTATCTTCGACTCGAGATCCCGTAAGGCATACCGAATTCCTTCAGGCTTCAGGTCACTGTTCAATGGTGCCGCCACACCACCAGCCTTCAGTATGGCGTAGTAGGTAATGACATATTCGAGGCTGTTCTCCAGAAGAATAACAACACGATCACCGCGCCCCAGACCAAGAGAAAGAAGATGGGATGCGAACCGGTTTGCCCGTCCATTGATCTGTGAGTATGTGGCCCGAATCTTGCCATGTGTGAGGGCTAACTTGTCCGGATACAGCCGGGCGCTACGCTCCAGAAAGTGGTGGACGAGCGTTGCCTTTGGATCGATTGATATGGTTGGGATCATGTGGGATTGGCTCGCAACTGATCACACAATGGGTTGTACAGAGAGATGCGCCTCACAGGCCCAGTTTCTCCTTTCCGTACCGGACCATATCGTCGTTTTGGGGACTATAAATCTTTTTCATCCCCTCTTCCCGTGACATGACGCCCTGACGGACCATGTTGGCGATCTCCCAGACATAAGGGTGGAATCTGTGCCGTTCAAGGTGTACGTGATTCGCGAATGCATTGAGGAGACAATTCGTCGAGTTTGTGTCCGTGTTGGTGGGCGCCTCCCAGCCGATATCCTTCAACTCATCGCCAATCTTCGCTTCATCGTAGTCGAAGAACGCCAGGGGATGGATATTATAGGGAAACCGGTCTGCGTATTGCTCGTAATAAACGTCCGGGATGAGGTATGGTGTGATGGTTGTTTTGAGTCCCTCCGACAGATTGGACGTAAGCGCCCTCTGATTCTGCCGCATCAGGGCACCATTCGTTTTCATGATCGCCGACTGGATAGGGGCCTGACCAGGTGACCATCCGAACGCAACAAAAGGGATGGACATCTCAAGGGCTGTCTTCAGGACAAGGCTTTTGACAATACCGATACAGGCGGTGCATATGGAACTAGCCCTCATAAGGGTGGCAGGGGCAAAGACATCGTGGGATGCAGTGACGGTGAACAGGGCTTTCATCGCAGGCCACGGCGCCGCGAACGTCATGAGATCGGCACCCAGTGTACCAGTCACCGCCGCAATGTTTTTTCGTGCCATCGGGGCGATAAAATGATTGTCAAAGGTGTAGGCAAGCACCCGGAGATCATACTGCTCCCGGAGGATTTTCAGCGTGTAACTCGAATCCTTGCCGCCGCTGTAAGCCATGACAACATCGTAGACCGGTGCTCTTCCCCTGGCTTCGGAGAGCATATCGTCGAGTCTTTTTCTGTACGACGCCTTCTTTTCATTATTCTTGGGGAGAAGAACCGAATCGTGCCGACAATGATTGCAGACACCTTCTTCATCGAACCGCACCCCGGGAAATGTCTCGGGCAGAATACACTGACAGCACGTTTTCACAACACCCTCCTTGAAAAACCACTCTCCCCTACAGGTGGGGCACCGGGACTATAATCAAAAATTCTTACCTGTTCCGGATCTTTGAGATCACGGATCGGCTCATTATTTATAAAAAGGTGGTCGAGCAATTGAACGGAAAGCATGCCCACAAGGGCCATGTTCTCCCGTTCGCTCAAGAGCGCTCCGTCCTGACTCCGTGTCTTCTCGACCAATCGTGAGACCATCCGGGGATTGAAATAGCCCTTTTTGGACAGGGATCGTTCCGACAGAAGTTCTTCAACGTACGGTTGCCGCTTCTCTCCGGCAAAACAACGACTGATCGGCGCCCGGTATGGTTGCTTGGGTCTGAAAGCCAGTTCCGGCGGGATAAACGACTGCGCCACCTTTCGGACCAGATATTTGTCTTTCAGTCCCCGTAACCTCTGCGATGGCGGCAGGCTACAGGCAAAGGCTACAACCCGGTAATCGAGAAAAGGGAACCGTCCCTCAACCGAATGGGCCATGGCCACCCTGTCCCCCTGAGAGGAAAGGAGATAGTTGGAAAGAAGCGTATTTATCTCGATATACTGAGCCCGCGACAGAGGATCCCATTTCATGAAACCCCCAGGTAGTGAGGCAATAAACCTGTCACTGAACGGAATATCCCTCTCAATGGCATCCTTTACATCGCGGGAAAAGAATGATCTGATCGCCGACGTATTCTCCCACCGGATAAGATGAGAATAGACTGGTGAATCGATCCGGAGAAGACCTTTCTTGAAAAACCCTTCGAGGAAAAGTTTCGATCTCCGGTCGCTCCGACTGAAAATATCAGGATACAACCGGGCGAAAAGGCCTGGTCTTGTCTTTGACTCAGGCACCCTCGCCCAAAACCTCCGTATCCTGTCTTCCTTGAAAATGTCATATCCTGCAAAAAGCTCGTCCGACCCTTCCCCGGTAAGAACGACCTTGAAATCACTCTCCCTTACAAGTTTCGAAAGAAGAAAGAGCGGAGCCGGTGCTGTCCTCAGCAGGGGCGTTTCCGCATGCCACACAACCTCAGGAAAGACCTCGGCAATATCACTTTCCGTACACCGTATCATGCTGTGGTCCGTCCCGATCGAACGGACAGCTCTATTCTGATAGGGCGCTTCGTCAAACTTCTTATCCGTAAAACTCACCGAAAATGTCCGCAACTCATTGTTGAAGTTCTTCTTGATGATCGAACTAATGAGCGTACTGTCAAGACCACCGCTTAAATACGCTCCCACTGGCACGTCTGCTCTCAGTCTTATCCGGCAGGCATCTACGAGCAGTTCCTCGAGGCGGTTGAGTTCATCCGCTGAAGACAACCCTGAGCCATTCCGGTCGTAAGAGAGCTGCCAGTAACGGGCAGACGAAAACCCCGAAGGAGTGAAAAATGCGTAGGATCCAGGGAGCAGTTGGGAAATACCCGTGAAGGGCGTCGACGTCCCGACAGGGGTCCAGCACGTAAAGATGTCGGAGAGAGCAGTGAGATCGATGGACCGCCCGATCGATTCGTCGGCAAAGATCGTCTTTATCTCAGACCCAAAGATGAGTCTACTGCCCTGTATCGAATAGTAGAGGGGTCTCACGCCGAGGCGGTCGCGGGTCATAAAGAGACTGCCTCTGTTCCGGTCCCAGAGGGCGAAAGCAAACTGTCCGTTCAACCGGTTTACCATGTCCGGTCCGGATTCCTCAAAAAGATGGACGAGAACCTCCGTGTCCGTATGCGTATAGAAGCGGTGACCTTTGTCTTCAACCTCCTTCCTCAGTTCAGGGTAATTAAAGATTTCACCGTTATAGACGATCCACAGGTTCTCATCTTCGTTGTGGATGGGCTGATCACCGCCGGCAATATCCAGGATGCTCAGTCTTGCCGAACCCAGGCCGGCCCGTCCGTCAAC
>CAYQXL010000085.1:0-1699 GCA_964421445.1 uncultured Pseudomonadota bacterium | reverse complement strand
CTTCTGCGCCACAAATCGGCTTATGTTGGCGACAGAATCAAGATTTTCCGGGGTGATCTCTTCATCTTCCACCTGAAACTCATATTTCTCTTCGAGAAATTGCACAATTTCAAGAATCCCCGTTGAATCAATCACGCCACTCTCGAGGAGCGACTCCTCCTCATCAAGTCCAGTACCGTCATCATCAAAGAGAAAGTTCTCCCTGATGAAAGCGACAATAACACTCTTTATTTCGTTTTCCATGCTCATCTGTATCAACCTCACAATGCGGTCAAAATCACCGGGCACCTTCGCCGGTAAAGATGACCCCAACTGTCTTAAGAAGAATCTTGAGATCAAGGAATAAAGACATATTCTTCACATAGAAAATGTCTGACTCCAGCTTGTGCCGTGCGTCCTCAATTGAGGCACCATAACGGAAGTTGACCTGAGCCCATCCTGTTATCCCTGGCCGAACCGCATGGCGGACAAAATAATAGGGTATCCGCGTTTTGAGCAGGTCCACAAATTCAGGTCTCTCGGGCCTGGGACCAACAACGCTCATGTCACCCCTAAAAACATTCCAGGCCTGGGGAAGCTCGTCAAGATGGGTCACCCGCAGCCAATGACCAACCCTCGTCACTCTCGGATCATTATCACTCGCCCACTGAGCACCGTTGACCTCGGCATCAAAGACCATGGAGCGGAACTTGAAGATCCGGAATGTCGACTCCCCTCTCCCTACCCGTGTTTGTCCATACAACACAGGCCCCGGTGAGTCGAGCTTGATTGCCAACGCTATCAACCCCATCAGAGGCCCCAGAAAAAGAAGCAGGGAGGCCGAGACGGAAAGATCGAAAAGCCGCTTGATTCTCTGAACATACTCTCTGTGAAGAAGCTGAAACCCGTCCGTAAACAGGAGCCATTGATCTCCGATATACTCAACGGGAATTCTCCCCGTCAGTTCTTCGTAAATATCCGCCATTTCACGAACCGACAATCCTTTGAGGCGTGCGTCAAGGATATTGCTTATAAGATTCGCCGGCCTGTTTCGGGGAATCGCGAGAATCGCCAATTCTGCATTCACCAAGCCCGCAACTTCGCTGATTTCGCCACAGGAACCTAAAATAGGCGGATACCGAAAATATCCTTTCTTCGATATATCGTCATCGATAAACGCTCTTACTTCGTACGGTGAAAACGGCGACCTCAAAAGCTCATACACCGATCGGCCACATTCGCCGGCACCTATGACGATCGTCGAAATCTTCCGCCCCGTGCTATGAATGAGTCCGCTGTAGACATATCGCCAACCGGCGATGAGAACCATGGCCAGGACCATTTGAATGGCCATGATACCCCGGCCGTAGAGGCCTTCAGGTAGAAGGTAGAAGGTAGAAAAGCTGAGAGCTCCTCCAAAGAAGACTGAAAGGGCCGTGCGATACCATGTCTCCCATGAGGGGTAGAGCCTCCTGTGATTATACATATCAAAAACGTACAGGGTAACCGAGTAGAAGAACATCGTGATGATGAAAGGAAGCGTATACGATCTGTAGTGGCCAACGGGGGTACCAAAACGGAGCCAGAGGCTCAAAAAGTTCGAAAGGGCTATCATGCTCAAATCGCCAGCCAATAAAAGATATCTCTGACGGGGATGGCCGAGGGACGTAAGAGGGACCTGAGCCATCCGGTTCACAGCTCTCGAGGAATCTAAGAGAGT
>CAYQXL010000084.1:2909-6380 GCA_964421445.1 uncultured Pseudomonadota bacterium | reverse complement strand
AGGAGTGATCGTACCGTTCGGCCCTGCCTGAGGGGTAACGGTATAGGTGAGGGGGGAGAAGGAGGCTTCAATGGTCGTGTTTCCGTTCATCGTCACCGTGCAGGTCCCTGTTCCTGAGCATCCTGCCCCTGTCCATCCCCCAAAGAGGGCGTTCGGGCCCGCTGTGGCTGTGAGGGTAACGGTTGTTCCCTGGGTATACCCGACCGAACAGGTTGCGCCACAGGTGATGCCTGACGGCGCCGACGTTACTGTGCCTGCGCCTGTTCCTGATTTTTCGACAACGAGTGTGTATGTAGCCGGTGTTCCCGTGTAATTCTGACTCTCCTGGTCCGTTTTAACATCTGTGTATGTTCTGCAGGAAGGAGCAAAGGTGTGGCCTGCAAGCACAGGGGTCACGGTGCCTGACCAGTTGGCAGGGACTGTTGTTGAATAGTATCCAGAAACATTGGTGACAGGCGTCCCCGGCAGTCCGCTCAGGACAACGCCCTGAAGCGGTGAACCGTTCGAGAGGATGATCCCCGAAATTTTCGGTAATGTCACCGCAGCGGCACGGAAGTTGGCCACCGTCGATACGGTGGAATTCAGCGTCTTTCTGTTATCTGCCGCCTGGGGGTCCGTATAGATGATTCCTGTCGGTTTGCCTGAATACTTGATGTCCGGATTCGACCAGTAGTTGATGCGCGGACAGCTCGACAGGCAGCCGTTCGCGTAGGCCATGACGGTCCTGAAGTCCCCTGCCGGTTCCTGGTATCCGTAGGCATACGAGTACGCTCCCGTTGTGCCCCCGGCATTGGCCCGGTCATGGTGGGCGCCCATAACGTGACCCATTTCATGAGCGAAGGAATAGTATCCGGTGGCACAATACTGGGATACGATGGAGAAGGCGTGATCAGCGAAGGACGGTGAGACGGTACGCATGAGATAGCTGATACCGCAGTATGTGCCATTATTGACGATAAGAACGACCACGTCTGCCTGATAGGTATTTCGCAAGGCATGAACGGTGTCCATGTAGCCATCGGCTGTGCCGACGAGTCTGTCGAGTGCGTCATACCAGTCGAAACCCGATTCATTGTAGGTGATCTCTTCCCGGTGAACGAGACGGATACGCTGTGTTATGCCGCTGTTGGCATATCCCTGATTCGTCTCGGCGACAGCGAGGTCGATCTTGCTTTCCATGGCACTTTTTCCGCCGACTGCGTTCCTGGCTTCTTCCGTATAAACAACGAGGAGGTCGATCTGGGTGCCGTCATCGCCCTGGAGAGAAGCTGCCGGAGCCGGTAAAATCTCTGTATCGGGAATCAGCGGCTCGAGTTCGTCGGGAAATCGGGAAATGTCGATATCCTGGACCTGATGAACCGAATCGTCCCCCGCGGGCCGGATATGAAAGAGCTGACCGGGCAGGTTAATATCACCTGTCACACGAGGTCCGTTGACGATGAGAACAACCTCGGAGCCGTCGACACCCTGAACATAACCAATGAGAGCGAGACCTGTAGCCGAGATCCTCTCCGATCGTTTAAAGACAATGGTAATAGGCCATTCGGAAAAGAGGCGCATCTCCACTGCCACTGATGACGGTTCCCTCCCGTTCTCAATCTCCCCAAAGGCCCGAAGGGCATCAGCGTTGATCTGACCGGTGAACGTCCGTTGGACAAGACCGGCGTTTCCCAGATCGTCCTCCGTGGATGGGTTGTACCGGGCAAAGAAGTCTATCGGTACCTGGGCCCCAGCGGGACCGTGGAGAATGATCAATGCGAAAAGGAGAACAAGGGAAGCAACCAGTCTGTTTCTCATATCTGTTCCTCCGGGAAGAGGGTGGGCGGTAGACGCCTCTTGATAAGGTAGACCAGGATCAAATACAAGACAATGATTCGTATCACACAATGGCGGCGAAACCTTATAATACAGGAAGCTCCCCCGCGACTGTCCCAGATCCCTTTTCCTCCTCCCGGCTTGACAAACAAGAAGCTCCGGGATAGAGTGGTCAGGGGAACGTACGAAAAGATAATGTTTCTGACCCGATGAGAACGAAAGAACGACCGATTGAAAATTGTTATTGGGTGAGCGAGGGCAGACTCCTTGCCGGAGAGTACCCGAGGGATAAGGATGACGAACTGTCCCGCCGGAAGATCGATGCCCTTGTCCGGGCCGGAATCACGGCTTTCATCGATCTTACCAGGGACGACGATCGTCTTCTGCCTTACGCGTCCTTCCTCCATGACGCAACACACCACCGCTTTCCCATCCGCGATGTTTCCACACCCGATTCTCCGGAACTGACGAAGGCGATTCTCGACACCATAGACAGAACGATCGATCAGGGAGGGGCGGCCTACGTTCACTGCTGGGGCGGTGTGGGACGGACAGGAGTCATTGTGGGTTGCTGGCTTGCGCGGCACGGCTATGAGGGCGGGGCGGCACTTGCCCGGCTTCACGAACTCTGGCTTCATTGTCCCAAATCGGCCTGGAGGCGGAAATCGCCGGAAACGGGGGAACAGGAACAGTACGTTCTGACCTGGCGGGAGGACCGATGATCGCCGGGAGCCGGGGGAATAGTGGGAGCCGGATGACGTGGTTTGAGAAGCTCACGGGATTTCCTGAAAAGTCTCCTGCCTTCGTCCGTGAAAATCTCAGAATCGACGGGAACAGGCTTTTGTCGGAGGTAAACGGCAGGACCATGATCTGGGGCCGGCTTGAGACCCCGTCTCTCACAGAACTGAGAGAGCAGGTCCGGTCACTGGGCTGTCGGAGATCGAAAACGACAGTGCGGGAGATTGTGGCGGACGTGGAGGAACTCCATAAAGACCGGTCGAACAAAAATGCCCTTTTCCAGGTTGCTTCTCAGTTCAATCTCCTTGAAATGGTCTCCCCTCATGTGACCCCCGAGGAAGGGGTAGGGATCTACGAGCATGACCGGACACAGGGGCCCACATGCGCCCGGGCAGCGGGAGCGGGAACGATCTACCGGAATTATTTTGTTCCCGTAGATGGTCAGATTGGCCAGTCGGCGACGAACCAGATCGACTGTCTTTCGGATATGGGAGCGGCCCTGGGCAATGGCCCAGGCCGTCTCTGGGAGATGAGAAACGGCTATGCATGCGCAACAGGTGAAGGTCTGGCCGAGATTTCTCATCGGCTGGCCTCGTTCGATGAGAGTGATATCGATGATATCAGAAGACGACTCAGGATCGGCCTTCAGTGGGAGACGGAGGTGACCGCCGGCGATGGAGGCCAGACGGTCTCTCAGGCCTACTGTTCAGCCCTGCCCGTTGCCTATGGGTACCATCCTGCTGGTCTCTGGGAGCCCTTTGCCCGCATCGTTCTGGAAGCGTCATACGAGGCGGCGATCTGTGCAGGGATCATGAACTTCCATGCCACGGGAAATCGTACCGTCTATCTCACCCTTGTCGGCGGAGGTGTTTTCGGCAATCCTGTCGACTGGATCATCAAAGCGATGGAGAGAGCGCT
>CAYQXL010000084.1:0-2809 GCA_964421445.1 uncultured Pseudomonadota bacterium | reverse complement strand
CTGCCTGCCCGGTGGTCCGTGGTGCTGAGGAAAACTGACGGGGCAGTAAGGAAGGAGGTAAGAGATGGGCAGGATCAAAGTCATAGCCATTCTCATCGCGGTGATTCTCGGGGCGATCGTCATACTTCAGAATACCCAGCCCGTGGAAACACGTTTTCTTTTCGCCAGAATCATCATGCCCAATGCCGTCCTGCTCGGCATCACCCTGTTGATCGGCGTGGCGATAGGGCTTCTCGTTGCTCTCACCATATCGATCAGACGGGAGGGTCCGAAAAGCAGGGCCAAGCGTCCCGGAGGGCCCGATAAAGGGGGCGACTGACCCTCAGTGCACCTTCCTACTTCGGCAGGTTTTTTATCCTTTTTTCGATCGGTTCCCTGCAGAGGCCGCTGCCTCTCGTGATACACGATTCGAGGGCCAGGCGATAGGCTTCGAAGGCGCCGCGGTTTCTCCCCTTGCCCTCAAGACACTGGCCCAAATCTTCGAGGAGGAGATAGTTCGCCCTTTTGGGATCTGCGCAGCCATTGTTTTTGAGAACCGCCAGATCCTTTTCCGCACCATCGAAATTATTCATCAAACAGTAGACCTGTGCACGATCGGTATATGAATCACATGCCCTTCCGTCGATTTCGAATGCCTTGGTCATCATAGCCAGGGCATCGGTAAAACGGCCCTTCTTTGCCATATCGAGGGCCTGGATCCGGTACCGGACGAGAAAGATCCCGTTGATCGATTTTCGCGATTGGGCGCTGCAGGTGTCGTTCACGATCGTAAGAGACCCGGCCTGAGGGGCAAAAGTGTCGCCGGGGTAGAGTAAGCCCTTCATAGAGACTGTCTTCCCTTCGTAAGCCGTCAGGTCCAGAGGAGGGGAGATCTTTATCAGATAGGCATGATCGGGATAGACGCTGTAGAAGCGGTTCTCCAGGACGCACCCCGTCAGTGTCCTTTCGACAGGACGGGATGCGACCGCTGCCGACGGCGCGAGGAGAAAAAGAATAAGGACTCCCCATACTGAGACTTTCACGGTATGCCTCCTCTTCCTCTGATCAGAACCGGTAGAGGACCTTTCCTCCCGTAATCGTGATGCCCACCTGGAAGAAAAAGCCATTCAATGGCTCAATAGGTCCGAGGTCGGCAACCTCTTCAAAGGCCGAAGGAAAGAATCGCATATCGGCGTCCCCTTCCCATGCATCCCCGATCCTGGCATTTGTAACGTTACTTACGAGAATGTCGTGAACAAGGGGTTTCTCGGGGTTTTCGTAATCGGGGAAATGGCGCATCAGGTAGAATTTGAAAGGCGGGACATCTTGCGGTGACACCTGGTTTCTGAAAGTCAGAGAACCTTCGACGATCCTCTCTTCGTGAGCGGAGCAGATGCCTTTCATTCTGGCGCCGGCCTTTTTGCCTCCCACCCCCGGTGTGAGATCGTGGAGTTTCGTGATGTGAACCCTGCCCAGCTTTTTCGGGAATCCCTGAATGAAACCGCGCATAAGGGTGAAGTCGTTGTCCACCCAGATATAGGGCACATAGTAACCAGGAACGCCTTCGTACTGGCACCCCACCATGACGATACACTCGTGGTAGATCGACCGTTCAGGGTTGAGGAATGCGAGGTCAGGATTCGCATCGCTCACCGAGACCCATTCGACAAACCACACAACCCCTTCGCCCGGCCGGGGCCCCGGTTCAAGGGGGGGAGGGAGAAGTGCCCGGATCTTCCTCTCGTCGCCTTTAAAGATGAGATGCATAACATCGCCGCCGAAATGCCACGGCGGAGGGTCAACAAGCGACGTCGTTCCCTGGGGTGACAAGGGCAGCGTATAGCCTTTCAATGAAAAGGGTCTGTCGGAAGCCATCGTTCCTCCTTTGTTGGGTGGGGCTTTTTATGACGTCGTACCACCAAAAGGGGTTACAGGTCAAGAACTGCCTGCTTTTTTTCTTCGAAGACAAAAAATAATTGCACCACTATTCCTTTCCCGTGTTCTCAGTGACATACAGGTGTCATGCTGAGGCTCTATACTTCTCTATAGCAGCAACACATATCATCCAAAGGGGGAGTATCGATGGAAAAGCACATTGTCGAGTATCTGAATGGCATAAGGTTCCATGAGGTTCAGACGTCCCACAATCTGGGAATCATTCCGCTTACCGCCGACGGGAACGGCGGACCTGAATATATATCCCTGAAGAAGGCCCTCGGGTCAGGTCTGCTGACGGTGGGGGAAGTCAGCGAAGGCGGCTCTGTTCCGCAGCTCAAGGTTATCAACAGCGGGGACATACCAGTCCTGCTCCTTGACGGCGAAGAACTGTCCGGAGCGAAGCAGAACCGCGTCCTCAATACGACCATCCTCATCGCAGGCCACACGGAGACGGTCATTCCGGTCAGTTGCACCGAGCACGGCCGGTGGTCATACAGGTCAAAGGAGTTTACCGACTCTGATGTCATCATGTATTCGAGGGCAAGGAGAGAGAAATCCCGCGATGTGACGACAAACCTCAGAGAGTCCCAGGGCTTCAGATCGAATCAGGGCACCGTCTGGGACACGATCGAGGAAATGCGGGGTGCCGCCGATGTGCACGCACCGACGGGCGCCATGAAGGATGTCTTCGAGCAGAAGGCCGAAAGCCTCAATGAATATGGCGAATCGATTCCCTGTATCCCGGGACAGAGGGGTATGATGGTGTTCATAAACGGGACGATCGTCGGTTTTGATATCCTTTCCCGGGCCGATGTGTATGCTGAGCTCCACGGAAAACTCGTGAAAAGCTACGCCATGGAGGCTCTCATAGACCAGAAACAAGGTTCAGCCG
>CAYQXL010000083.1:2961-6398 GCA_964421445.1 uncultured Pseudomonadota bacterium | reverse complement strand
AACCTTCATCAAAGGAGGAAATCGTGAAAAGAACCCTGCTGCTAATATTCGCGCTGCTTGGCTGGTTGTTCGCAGCACCGGAAATCGTTTTTGCCCAGTCCGCAAAGCCCAACATCCTCGTTATCTTCGGTGATGACGTGGGACAGGCCAACATCAGCGCCCACACCAAGGGGCTGATGGGCTACCGGACGCCCAACATTGACCGCCTCGCCACGGAAGGCATGACTTTCACTGATTACTACGCCGAGCAGAGCTGCACGGCGGGTCGGTCGTCTTTCATCACCGGCCAGAATGTATTCCGGACCGGCCTGAGCAAGGTCGGCATGCCGGCCGCACCTGTAGGCCTGCACAAGGAGGACCCGACCATAGCTGAAATGCTCAAGCCCCTTGGCTATGCGACCGGTCAGTTCGGAAAGAACCATCTTGGCGACCTTAACGAATACCTCCCGACCGTTCACGGCTTCGATGAATTCTTCGGCAACCTGTACCATCTGAATGCCGAGGAAGAACCGGAACTGTTCAATTACCCCCAGAACCCGAAGTTTCGCGAGCAATTCGGACCACGGGGCGTGATCCGCTCCAAGGCCACCGACAGGGACGACCCGACCGTCGATCCGCGCTGGGGGAAGGTCGGCAAGCAGACGATCGAGGATACCGGGCCTTTAACCCGCAAGCGGATGGAGACAATCGATGACGAGACCTCGGCGGCGGCGATCGATTACATGAAGCGTCAGACCAAAGCAGGGAAACCGTTCTTTGTCTGGTACAACGCCACGCGAATGCATGCACGCACCCATGTGCGCCCGGAACACCGGAGCCCCAGGGGCGTAACGGCCCGCACCGAGTATGCCGACGGAATGATCGAGCATGACGGCACAGTGGGATCGCTTCTCAAGGCCCTCGACGACCTGGGCATCACAGACAACACCATCGTCATCTACACGACGGACAACGGCCCCCACGCCAATACATGGCCCGATGCAGCGACAACGCCGTTCCGGAGCGAGAAGAACACTAACTGGGAGGGGGCCTTCCGTGTGCCTGCCTTCATCCGCTGGCCCCACCACATCAAACCGGGATCCGTGTCCAATGAGATCGTCAGCGGCCTCGACTGGATGCCGACGCTGGTGGCCGCGGCGGGCGAACGGGACGTGAAGCAAAAACTGCTGACAGGCTACAAAGTGGGAAACATGACCTACAAGGTCCATCTCGACGGCTACAACATCCTGCCCTACCTGACGGGTCAGGAACCCAGAAGCCCGCGCCGGGAGTTCCTCTATTTCAGCGACGACGGCGACCTCCTCGCATTGCGGTATGAGAACTGGAAATTCGTCTTCGCCGAGCAGCGGATGAAAGGGACCCTGGCCGTTTGGATGGAGCCGTTCACCTATCTCCGGGGAGGGAAGATGTTCGATCTGCGAGCCGACCCCTACGAGCGGGCCGACATCACCTCCAACACCTATTTTGATTGGACGTTAGACCACTTGTTTCTCGTCGTCCCGTCCCAGGCCTATATCGTAAATTTTATCAAGACGTTCAAGGAATTTCCGCCCCGGCAGAAACCGGCAAGCTTTGGCATCGACCAGGCATTGGAGGCCCTAAAGGCCGCCGCCGGTGGCAAATAGAAAGAGAACCGGGTCGCAGCCTCCACGGAGTGGCCCGTGACCGTACTTTGTGAGGGAGAGTCTGTATGAAAAGACACAACCGGTTCATTATCATCGCCTTAGTATTCATAGCCCTTGTATTTACCGCAACGATCACAAAGGCACAGGATCCCCTTTCCTCCTGGAACAACGGTGCCGCCAAAAAAGCGATCATGACCTTCGTCCAGGAGGTTACCAGGGAAGGCTCGCCCACCTTCGTGCCCCCTGCGGAGCGTATCGCGACCTTCGACAACGATGGCACACTCTGGAGTGAACAACCGATGTATTTCCAGGCCCTCTTCGCCCTTGACCGTGTCAAGACCCTTGCTCCAAGCCATCCTGAGTGGAAAGACAAGGAACCGTTCGCATCGTTGCTCCGGGGCGACATGAAAGGCATGCTTGCAGGCGGCGAGAAGGGAATCACTGACCTTGTCATGGCCACCCATACCGGCATGACAAGTGAGGAGTTCGGGCAGATCGTCACGAAGTGGATCACTACGGCAAAGCATCCCCTTACAGGCCGGCTTTACACCGAGATGGTCTACCAACCCATGCTTGAGCTTCTCGCCTATTTAAGGTCAAACGGCTTCAAGACATTCATCGTTTCCGGCGGAGGCATCGATTTTATGCGCCCATGGGCCGAAAAGACATACGGCATTCCACCTGAACAGGTCGTGGGCAGCACCATCAAGACAGAGTACGGGATGCGTAACGGCATACCCGTTCTCATACGCCTGCCCGAGATGACCTTCGTTGATGACGGTCCAGGCAAGCCTGTGGGCATCAACACACACATCGGCAGACGGCCCATTGCAGCCTTTGGAAATTCCGATGGCGACCGGCAGATGCTTGAGTGGACCCAGGGCGGTACGGGGGCCCGGCTGATGATGCTTGTCCATCATGACGATGGAGCGCGTGAATGGTCCTATGGTGCACAGTCAAAGATCGGCACGTTTAGCGATGCCCTTATGGCGAAGGCGAAGAAGAGCGGATGGATTGTGATCAGCATGAAGGATGACTGGAAGGTGATCCACCCCTTTCAAAAATAACGGTACCGAACCTGTCATCCGGTTAAAGTGGGGAATTGTCCTGACCCCGGTGGTGGGGAATTACCCTGGCCCCTGACAGGGGCACCCAACACAGACCACACGGGGCTTATATTTCGACGCCGTCGATCTCCATGTCGAGAAGATTGATGAACCACATTCTCCGCGCCATGGTTGTGCCGCGGCCGATGAGAAGCTTGCACACCTCTGCGACCTGAAGACTGGCGACAACCGCCGGTGTGAAGGAAGGATTCCCGAGGACCTTTTCGATACCACCGCCGTCGCCGGATGCCGAGTATATCCGTTCCACCGTCCTGTCGCCGGGCATCTCGGTGACAATCTGGCCATACCACCCTCCGATCGACCCGTGGACGAGAGGAACGGATACCTCTTCGCACACCGCTGCCAGGTCGCGGCGTGACGATACACTGTCGAGGGCATCGACAACAACATTCGCCCCACTCACAAGCCCTCCCCCATTGGCCCGGGTGAATCGCTCCCTCGCGGAAATGACCTCGACAGCCGGGTTAATGGCCAGAACCCGGTTCTTCGCGACCTCCACCTTCGCCATACCTATGGAGGCCGTCGTGCAGAGAACCTGCCGGTTCAGGTTGTGGTCCTGAAAGGCGTCGTCATCGACAACCTTCAGACAGCCGACCCCGAGCCTCGCCAGTTCCTCGATCACATAGCCTCCCAATCCGCCGCATCCGATAACGGCAACGGTGCTGCGAAGGAGGAGAGCCTGGTC
>CAYQXL010000083.1:0-2861 GCA_964421445.1 uncultured Pseudomonadota bacterium | reverse complement strand
AAGACGAGGCTCACCTCTTTTTCCGGGAGGGTGAGCCGGCTGATGATGTCGCTCACCGTCGTCTCCGGCGCCAGTTCCATTTCTCTGACGTCAAACCTGTCCTTTCTCAGCGTCGCAAATAACTTCACCGTTATCCGAATTGTTTCCTTCTCCATTTCCTCACCACCCGGGCCAGCTAAATCGCTGCGGACGGCTCCCGGAGAACCTCTGTCACTGTGACAGTGACATCGTTTCCGCTCCAGAGAGCGCTGTCTGTAAGATCTTCTTTCATCACAGGCTTCCCGTTGACCAGAATCGCCCTGCACCCCTCCCAGAAAAGGCGGGAGCGCATTCCGAGAAACATCAGAAGCGCCCCGCGATCAATTACGACCCCTCTTTCAAGAAATAGGGAACCTAAGGACGGGATGACCGAATTGAACAACCTGATCTCTACCGACCCGGTCGTCTTCGTTCCTGCCTCACCGTCAGCCCTGAAGGTTACACCGCTCCGAAGGGAGCGATACATGCCTCCCCTTCGCAACGACGAGCCCACAAGACCGGGCATGGCAGACGACAGGGCCAGAACCGATCCGTCGGTCACGATCGCCGAATCGATGTCATCGACACACTTCCCGTTCAGAAAGATCGTTGAAAGCCTCCGGTCTATGAATTCGTCATCGAGACCGGCCACATTCCTGAGTACGGCCCGGACGGAGAGATTGACGTCGCCATAGACCCTGAAACCCTCCTGGAGGAGATAGGAGATGGCCAGGG
This sequence comes from uncultured Pseudomonadota bacterium, assembly GCA_964421445.1. GTDB lineage: Bacteria > Desulfobacterota > Syntrophorhabdia > Syntrophorhabdales > CAYQXL01 > CAYQXL01. The sequence goes on along the minus strand of CAYQXL010000083.1, from coordinate 2,108 downwards.
CCGTCGGGGCATCGACTTTCATTTCAACCATATCCATTCAGCTTCTTCCCCTTTTTCTCTGTCCGCCGTCTCCTGCGGGGATCATCTGCCAAAAATGGGGACCCTCCACAGGGTCCCCATTTTTTCTTCCATCGAAAATTTCGGAGCCTCTACCAGTTAAAGACAGAGTCAAGCTCCTCATCGGTCACATCGAATATCACATTGTGAGGCCGAATGGGTTGGTTCTTGAAAAAGTCCGGAAGCCGGTCATGCTCTTTCGTAAAGCCCGCCCGCCGGTTAAAGTCGCGCTCCACCGAAAGGATCGTCTGCCCCAGTGCAACAACATCGTTCCCGGTCAGTTCGAGACCGTAGAAGGAATTGAGGAGGTCGATGACCGCCTGAAATGTTTCAGGCTGATCGAGAACGGCAAAAGCGATGAAGATGCACATGCCTGTCGAGTCGATCGCCGCCGTCGCTACCTGAAGGTTCCGTGAGAGTTCCACCTGGCCTTCAGCTTTCAGGGGATCGACAAAACCTCCCACCTTGAGGATGTTCGTCGCTGTTGCGTATCCGGCGGTGTGATCGGCACCCATCGGACTCGTGGCGTAGGTGACACCGAGACCTTTGACGGCACGGGGATCATAGGCAGGCATGGCCTGCCCTTTCACCACAGGAACACGGTCAACGCCGAAGACACGGCCCGCCACAGCCGCACCACTTCCGATTATCCGCCCCATGGGCGTCCCCTGGGCCACCTCTTTCAGAAGGGCGATCGTTCCGTCGGCGTCACCAAATTTCAGGACACCTGCCTCCATGAGAACACCGATCGTCACACCTGTTTCGATCGTATCGAGGCCTGTGTCGTCATCGATGAAATCCATCTGGGCAATCTTGTCGATATCGTTGATGCCGCAGTTTCCTCCGTGAGCCCAGACAGTCTCGTATTCGGGCTGCTTGCTCACAAAATGGCCGTCCTTGTCTGTATAGATGCCGGAGCACCGGATAACGCATCCCCGGTGACAACCGTGGGTCGGAACACCGCCCCGCTCCGTTTCGAGGGCTGCCATCGTCTCACCGCTGATGGCCGCTGCACCTGCAAATCGTCCTTCGGCAAAATTGTAGGTCGGGTATCCCCCCGCCTCATTGAGAATATTCGTCAGGACGTTCGTGCCGTAGGCCGGGAGCGCTTCGCCTGTAACACCGTGCTTTCTGAGGCCATCGACGAATATTTTGTTCGCTTCCCGGAACTTTTCTCCGTTCACAGGAACCCTCATGGTTGTGCCCGTATCGTCGATGACGATCACCTTGACCCTCTTCGAGCCCATCACGGCCCCTGGTCCACCCCGGCCGGCATGGCGGCTCGGCCGGACTTCCATATCCGTGAAGGCTATACTTGCAGAACCGAGTTCCATCTCGCCCGCAGGGCCGATGGAGATACAGCATATCTTGTCGCCGAATTCGGCTTTCATCCTTTCGACAACTGCATAATTGCCGAGCATCCGGAGGCTGTTGTCCACAGATATGGTGACTCCGTCCTTGTTGATATACACCTTGTACAGATCGTCAGAGGACGGTTTATCCTCGATGATGATCGCAGCATACCCGAGCCGGCCGAGTACCTGGGCAGGCTGACCACCTGAGTTCGATTCCTTGATACCCCCGGTCAGGGGGCTCTTGCACCCCACCGAAATACGGCCCGACATGGCTGCAATGGTCCCGCTCAGGAGGCCCGGTGCAATGACAACCTTGTTCTCCGCCCCGAGGGGATGGCATGTTGCCGGAACTTCCCGTGAGACAATCGTCGAGGTGAGACCGCGACCTCCGAGGCCCGCAAGATCGGACCCTCTCGTTTCCACACTCACCGAGGGGCCGCCCTCGGCTCCCATGTTGATCCGTAGAATCTTGTCCATATGTCCTCCTTCTGCCTGATTTACCGATAGCCCGTCATTCACCGTGCGTCTCTGTCACCCCATGAGAAAAAACCCTTCACACTCCATCTGCTCGTCGCTGGCATCGATCTCTGTCCGTGACGAATAAGGGACGGAGCCGTATTTAAAGATGATCACAACCCTCTGCTGCTTCGTCTCGATAAAATAGAGATTTCCATCACCGTCCATAAAGACGGGCTC
>CAYQXL010000082.1:0-6471 GCA_964421445.1 uncultured Pseudomonadota bacterium | reverse complement strand
GACGGCGATCTGCCCTCCGACAGGAGGGCCTTCAGGTTGAAGTGCTCGTACCCTCCGTACTGTGCGGGAAAATCGTTGATGGCCAGCCAGAAATCCCCTGTCTCGGGATAGGATACGAGGCTCCACATATTGGCAATGTGCGCCCTGAACGGTCCCAATGGCTCCTTCGCAATAAAATCCATATCGGGATAGAGTGCACAGATAGTGCAGAGAATGTTGTTCGAGACTGAAGGCTCCCGCTTCCGCCGTTCTTTGCCGGTGTAGGGGTCACGACAATCGGAGAGGATTCTGCAGGCAGTCTCTGAACCGATCGCCCCTTTGTGGTGATCGATCAACTGACAGTACCGTTCAAACCTGCTCGGTGCCTGAACAAAAAGGTTGTCGGGATCACGGAGGCTTTGTTGCCACGCCTCTATCGTTCCAATATCACCCAATTCATTCACCCTTTTCTGATCAGCCACCATGCTGTGTCCCGAGTACCCCATCCATCCTGGATAACAATTGGAGTGGTTGGTTTGCCAGAGGGCTTTGGCGCCCCTTTCAGGATAACGGACGGAGACATGCTCCGATGACGTTTCCACAACAGCAGCTTTCCTGTTCCATCCATCTGCCACATGGTATGCAATACCGGTGCAGCGGGGATGTTTTTGGAAAATATCGACGGCATCATCAACGGTCCGGGCAGAGGTCAGGAGGAGGCGGGTGAAGACAGCGATTCCGCATCCTGCCATCGTTTCGTCGGACATTGAGTTGAGCTGGGTCATCATCTCGAATCCCGCCTCGTTGAATCCCCCATCCAGCCCGATCATTCCCGGATATGTCATGAAGCAGTGGCCGTACCCGTCATCAGGATCTGCGACAACGAGCATCCGGTTCTCCAGTTGCCCGGGCATGTTGAAGTTGTCTTCATTCTTCCCGAAGATCAGTCTGCCGTCACCACCGGCCCACTCGTCCCAGGCGCAAAAGCTGCTGCATCCTCCTCCTGAAGGAGCGGCATATCCTGTGCCTGTTGAACGGGGTGCCCCATTGGGGACCCAGTGGTGAGGATGGCAGTAGATACACCACTGGTCATAGTTTGTGTTCCAGACCATCACCTCTTCCAGACCGATGTCGATGCCTGCGGCACGGGCACCGTCGGCGATGCCTTCCATCTCCTCCCTGAGAGGAGCAGGGAAATAGGGTTCAGCGAGCCTCATCCCCTCCCGCATCATCCTGGCGGATATATCGGGATCCCAGCCCGTCTGCGCACTGATGTAACCGGCCGTTGCCTCCAGGACGGTAGTGACCATAACGGATATGCCTTCAGCGCAATAATAGCCATGCTGATATCCGAGTTCGTAAGGGGTCCCTTTAATTCGCAGTATTCTCACCCCTCTCTGCACTCCAAAGGATCCCTTTCCCAGTATCTGATCGTTCTTCCTCGTCACGTCCCCCCTCCCCTCTGTTGCAGGTTCTTCACGTCAACAACACGGTCCACCGCGCCTGCGAGCATAATATCATGATTGAATTCGATAATACACAGGGGGAATAATCAAGGTCCGCCTTCAATCTGCGGCCGCAGACCCAATCGGGCCGGCACCCGTCTGACCCTGCTCTCCAAACCCGGCCGTCCGCAGGTCATGGCCACCAGATGAACGGCCAAGAAGAAACCAGATCTATATATCAACCCTGATGGGAAGAATGACCGTAGGAATCCCTCCCCATTGGAGCCTTCTCTGAATGGAGTGGGCCGTTTCGTTGTGGAGGATCTTTTGAAATGGATTCTCCTGCTTGAACACGAGCTTTCCCGTAAAAATCGTTGATCGGGGAAACTCCTTTACGGTTTTTTCAACGAGACTGGTCACCGAATCAACAACATCGGTGCCTATCTCCGTCCGGTAGTCTGCGGAGAAGCCGTGCGCCCTCGTGACCTTTACGTATTTTTCAAGATCACGCTTCACAGACAACCGGAGGGCTTCCATCTCGGCAACACCTTTGAAAGACCCCGAGTCTACCTCTGCAACGGAAATAAAGATAAAGTTTTTATAGATTCCAGGGAAATGCTGAACGATCGATAACAACGTGTGAAGTCCGAAGCCGTTAAAGCTGCTTACAAGCAGTATGGCAGTCATTTTCGCTGGATCTACCGGATCATTGTTGAACGGTTCATGAGTCGGAATAGTGGAAAGGGTCTCTTCCAGATGGCGGACACTCTCTCTCACTTTTGCATAATGTCTCCGTATAAGGTAGCAGACACCTATCACCGCAGACGTCATGAGTAACGTGACCCATCCGCCCTGCCCAAATTTTTCGTAGACCGTAACGCAAAGGATGGTGAGACAGAGCATCAACCCTACTATGTGGATCAGAATATGTTGCTTCCACTTTCCGTCCCGCTCCCTGTTGTTGAGGAAGAACCGGATCATCCCGAATTGGGAAAGGGAAAACGTCACAAAGACGTTGATGGAATACATGATAACCAAAGCCGTAATGGAACCACCGGTATAGATGAGCATGACAAAGGCCGCCACCCCCATGAGAATCACGCCGTCCTGCATAGTCAGGCGCTCGGAAAGAGAAGCGAAGCGGCGTGGAAGCCATGAATCGATGGCCATATTCGACATGACCCGCGGACCGTCAATGAAACCGGTCTGAGCCGCCACAACGAGAAGAGCTCCTTCGGAAAGAATGGTGACGAGGGCAATCACCTTGCCGAAGGGCCAACTGGAAAAGACTTCCCCTGCCAGTATGGCGTTGAGCGTCCGCCCTTCCACAGGTTTCACATTGAAGAGGAGATAGCACACAAGGAGTCCCCCGGCAGTGATCGCAAGGGACGAGGCCATGTAAACCATAGTTCGTTTGCCTGTTTGAACTTTAGGTTCTCTCATGATCTGCATCCCGTTTGACACGGCCTCGATACCCGTGTAGGTTCCGGCACCCATAGAGAACGCCCTGAGAAAGATAGCGACAACCCCAAAAAACCCGAGGGTTGAAATGTCAGAGCCCAGACTTGTGCTGACACTGTGAAACAACGGTCTGATCTGTCCCGTATGGGTGAGAATGGCATAGGCTATCAAAAGAACATGAGTGGCGACGAAAACCATAAAAATGGGCGCAAGGAACGTGACCGATTCCTTAACGCCTCTCAGGTTGAGAACAACGAGGACGACTATGAGAAAAGCGACAAAGACAAGCTTATACTTCTGAAAAGCCAGGGGCAGAAAACTGAAAAGCGCATCACCGCAGGAGACGAGGGAAACGGCGATGGTGAGCATGTAGTCGACAAGAAGGGCGCACCCTGAGACCACACCTGCTGTTTTGCTGATTGTGTGTGTTGATACGATATACCCGCCGCCTCCGTGGGGAAAATGCTCGATTATCCGTGAATAGGCGTAGGAGATAATCAGTACGGTGAAAGCGGTGGCAACAGCAAGAAAGATGGCAAGGTACGCATGCTGTCCCAGGGCACGAAAAGCCTCTTCCGGACCATAGGATGAAGACGAAAGGCCGTCAGCGCCAAGGCCGATCCACGCGAGAATGGGTATGAGCGACAGTTTATGGAAAATTGACGGTTCTTTGATGTCCCGCGGCGAACCGATGAGCCTCCGCTTTGTCCTTTCCAGAATATTACGTCGCCGTTCAGAAGTATTGTCGTCCATGTATCACCTGCGTATCTTTTGTACCGGGACTGGACGCTCCGGCTGTCCGGGTTCCGGATAACAAAATGGGTTCAATCAAGGCCCCACCACCAGCACGGAACAGTCTGCCTTTTTCTTAATCTTCCCTGTCACGTTTCGAGCCAGGACATGGCCAAGCTCGGTTCTTCCGTGCCGGCCTATAACGATCAGATCCACATTTTTCTCTGTCTGAACGTTCAGGATCTCGTTGTCGATTCTTCCCTTTCTGATCTCCAGGGCTATCTCAACGGATTTTGCCTCAGGGAATTGTGCAACCTGTTTCTCCATCATCTCCGTCTCGTTCCCGGACCGTCGAAATCGCAGAACATGGAGAAGATAGATCCGTGCCTTTTGCTGTACGGCAAGTTCGATGGCCACCTGCAATGCCATATCTGACGATGCCAAAAAATCTGTCGGCACAAGTATCGTCTTTATGCCCTTCCTGCCGCTCCCTGACACGGAACAGACCATCCACAACCCGAGAAAGAGAACGATCCAGCCCATTTCACTCACCATAGCGATTACCTCTATTGTGAGGCATCCTTCATATAGGGAAGTTTAAACAGTCCGATATAAGTTAGGTGTTAAAAGATTGGCGAAAAGCGTAAAGAACGTATAAAGAGGAAGCGGAACAGCCCGGAAGTAAGGGTATGAGAATAATTTTACAGAGACACCCTACAGATGATCATCCATCGCTCAGTCTCCCGTAACGAGGCGATACCCGACACCGGGCTCAGTGATTATGTAGGTCGGCTGAGCCGGATCGGACTCGATCTTACGTCTGAGTTGACCGATATAAACACGGAGATATTGAGATTCTTCCTGATAATTCGATCCCCATATGGCCAGCAGGAGTTGTCTGTGGGTTACCACCCGGCCGGCCTGCTGGGCCAGATATTTGAGGACTTCATATTCTGTCGGCGTAAGTTTTACTTCCTCGCCTCTCACTGTCACGTTTCTCCGGGCCAAATCGAGCGAAAGGTCTCCAAAGGCAAGAATCGGCTCGTCGTCTGACTTTGCCGCACGACGCAGGGCCACCCGGAGCCTGGCCAACAGTTCGCCCATGCTGAACGGTTTGGTGACATAGTCGTCTGCACCGGCATCGAGCGCTTTGATCTTGTCGTCTTCATGACCCCGCACAGACAAGACGATGATGGGCACCTCCGTCCATTCACGGAGTCGCTGAATGACATCGATGCCGTCGAGGTCAGGCAGGCCCAGATCAAGAATGATCAGGTCCGGGTGAAATATCGATGCCTGACTCAATCCTTCGTGCCCCGAACCAGCTTCGCCGATATCATAGCCGTACCCTTCCAGGGCGGCCTTCAGCATCCTGCGTATCTGTTTCTCGTCGTCCACAACAAGAACCCGTGCGCCATCAGCCGACATGATCACTTCCCTCTTTTCCATGCACCTGTTCTGAAGCTTCTTCGAACAGGGGTAGCGAAAATGTGAATCTGTTGCCGTATTCCGGCGATGAATCAACCCATATGGCGCCGCCATGAGCCTCGATGATTCCCTTGCAGATAGACAACCCGAGCCCTGTCCCTCCGGCCTGCGACGAAGAGTGGAGCCTATGGAACTTGTCGAACACATGCTCCCTTTCTGCTGCCGGGATTGGTGGCCCGGGATCGGCTACAACAAGAAACAGGACATCGTCGCGGCCATGAGCTGCGATCGAGATTTCGCTTCCCGGAGAAGCGTATTTCGCGGCATTTTCGAGCAAATTAATCAATACCTGTTCTATGAGAATGAAATCGGCCATGACAGAAGGAGAGTCCGGCGGAATATCGATCCGCAGGGGATGCCCCTGCAAAACATCCCGGGTCTCTCTCAAAACAACACCAATAATATCCTGGAGATCGCACCATTTCTTCTTCACTTTGAGCGTTCCGCTCTCGAGACGGACCATATCAAGAAGATTTTCAATGAACCGGTTCAAACGGTGCGCCTCCTCCTTGATTGTATTCAGAAAGATCGTTTTGACTTCCTCGCTGTAAAGGCTTCCTTCGGCAAGAAGACTCGTCACCGCACCTGTGATAGAGGCAAGGGGCGTGCGGAAGTCGTGGGAGATTGAATTCAATAATGTCCTGTGAAGCCGCTCCGATTCAGCCAGCCATTTTGCCTGCTCGACCTCTTTAGCGAATTGAAGGCGGACGATGGCAACGGCCACAAGGTTGGCAAAGGTCTCAACGAGCTGTCTTTGGTCGGGCGAAAGCGTTGCATTCTCCATGGTGAGTCTGATGCCGAGGACCGCCAACGTTTTATCTTCCGCTTTGATCGGAAAAAAGAACAATGACGATGACCTGTCAAACATCCCCAGTTCCCTGCCTGCCGGCTGGCCGTGCGCCATCACCCATCGTGCCACCGCATATTCTTTCTCATCGAAGAGACTCTCGTCTCCCGTTGAAGCTAACTGAACCAGGGCATCGGCATTCGGCTCCTGCATAAGCACGATAGCCGAGCCGTTTATCGTCTCCGCAACCTTGTCGACAAAGGTTTTCAGAACTTGCTCTGTGTCTGTTTTTGCAGCGATCTCCCGGCTAAGAGCGTAGAGTGTGGACGTTCTTTCTTCCCGTTCAGTTGCTTTCTTCAGCTCCAGCCTCAGCTTGGCAGCCATGGCACTGGTCACAAGAGCCACCAAAAAGAAAACGGCAAGGACAAACAGGTGTTCAATATTCGCTACGGCAAATGTGTAAATCGGCGGAACAAAGAAAAAATTGAAGGTTAAGACGCCGAGGAGCGAAGAGAGGACTGACGGGCCACGGCCCCAGCGAACGGCACTGACGAGCACAGGAAGCAGATAGAGCAGGAC
>CAYQXL010000081.1:0-6501 GCA_964421445.1 uncultured Pseudomonadota bacterium | reverse complement strand
ACAGAATCAGCCTCCACCGAGAACCTTGTAAAGATTGACCAGGTTTGTCAACCGCGAAAGGTGGACGAGAATGAGCGCCTGCTGGGTTGCATAGAGGGACCGCTGGGCTTCGAGAACACCGAGATACCCGTCGATGCCTTTGACGTAGCGGGCGTCCGAGAGACGATACGCCTCAGACCATGCCTGAACAAGCGCTTCCTGGGCTGCTATCTGATCTCCCAGGGTTCCGTGGCGGGCAAGGGCATCGGCAACCTCTCTGAAGGCCCCTTGAATCGCCTTCTCATACTGGGCGAGATAGAGATCGCGGTCAGCTTCGGCGTAGGCCAGGTTCGCTCTTCGCGCGCCGGCATCGAAGATCGGAAGAACGACTTGCGGGATGAAGGACCAGGCACTTGAACCTGATTTCCACAGGGCCGAAAGGCTATCACTCGCCGTTCCGTAACTTCCCGTAAGGGTGATCCGGGGAAAGAAAGCAGCCCGGGCCGCTCCGATATTTGCGTTCGCCGCCTTGAGCTGGTGTTCGGCCTGAAGAATGTCAGGCCGCCGCAAAAGAACCTCGGACGAAAGTCCTGCCGAGACCTCCTTCGGGACAGCAACAACGTTCAGTTCTTCAGGAAGGAAATCAACAGGCACAACCGTTCCGACAAGAAGATTCAATGCGTTCTCGTCGAGCGCTCTCTGCCGGGTGAATCGGGCCAGATCAACCCGCGCTGCCTCGACCCTCGCCTGGGCCTGTCTGAGGTCCAGATCAGACGAAGCACCAACCTCGCTCCGTCGGCGGATCATGGTGTACGTCGCTTCCTGGGTCTCAAGCGTAGATCTGACCAGTTTGAGACTATCGCCATCGGCTGCCAGAGTGAGGTAGGCATTCGCCACCTCGGCGACAAGAGAGATCTGAACACTTCGCTGTGCCTGTTCGGTGGCAAGATATTGTTCAAGAGACCGGTCCTTCAGGCTTCTGATCCGGCCGAAAAAATCGACTTCCCAGGAGCTTACTCCGAGAGCCGCATCATATTGCCGCATGTCCATCCCCTCTCCCGTCTGGGAAAGGTCAGCGGGAACCCGCTGCTCGACCAAGCCGCCCGAAGCGCTCACCTTGGGAAAGAGTTCAGAACGGACGATTCTGTACAGGGCCCTCGCCTTTTCGATATTGGACGCGGCGATGCGGAGATCTCTGTTGTTGGCAAGGGCGAGTGTGATCACCTTCTGGAGCTTTTCGTCGCTGTAGAATTCCTTCCAGCCAATATCAGCAGCAAAAGGCAGTTCTTCATCGCCCGCCGTTTCCTTGTATGCCGGACCTTCCGGCCATCCCGCAGGAACGGGGGCTTCAGGCCGCAGATAGGTCGGTGCCATGGTGGAACAGGCGACACAAAAGAGCAACGGCACGATCAGGAGGACAGTAATAATTCGGGTCATGGCGAGACTCCCCCGGCAATTGCCACATCAGCATTGCCGTTCTTTTTCCCAGACCCCCCTGGAGGAGGGTCCTCGGGAGGACCGCCTTCCGGTGAGGCACCGGGTTGTCCGGACTGGTCGGCCCTCTTTTTTCCAAACAGACGGGAGACACCGACAAAGAGCAGAGGAATGTAGAAAAGGTCGATGAAGGTTGCTGAGAGCATTCCACCGGTCACCGCCGTTCCGATGGCATTCATTGCTCCCGCGCCTGCCCCTGAGGCGATTGCAAGCGGCAGGACACCGAAGAAAAAGGCAAGTGACGTCATGATGACCGGCCGGAATCTCACCCGGGCGGCCCCGAGCGTCGCCTCTATCAACCCCTCTCCGCCGGCCATACGTTCCCTTGCAAACTGGATGATAAGAATGGCGTTCTTTGTCGTGAGGCCGAGGGTGGTAAGAAACCCTATCTGGAAATAGACATCGTTATGCAATCCCCGGGACCATGTGGCGAGTGCGGCGCCGAACAACCCCAGAGGCAACATCAACATGTTGGCGATAGGGATAGGCCAGCTCTCATAGAGTGCTGCCACACAGAGAAAGATGACTATTACGGAGAACAAGTAAAGAAGAGGAGCCTGCGAGCTTGACATCCGCTCCTGGTACGAAACACCGGTCCATTCGAATCCGATGCCCTGGGGAAGTTTCGTGACAAGATCCTCCATCACCTTCATCGCATCACCGGAACTCTTTCCCGGCGCAGGTTCGCCCCAAATACTCATCGAAGGAAAACCATTAAACCGTTCGAGACGGGAAGCACCGAGCGTCCAATGTCCCGAGGCAAATGCCGAGAAGGGAACCATCTTTCCCGAAGCATTTCTAACATAGAGCCGGTCAATATCCGTCGGCAACATCCTGTACGGCGCATCAGCCTGCAGAAAGACCCTTTTGACACGCCCGCTCTGGATGAAATTATTGACATAGGCACTGCCGAAGGCCTCGGATATCGTGTTGTGGATCGACGCGATCGATACACCAAGTGCGCCGGCTTTCTGCCAGTCAACGTCGATCCGGTATTGAGGAACATCTTCGAGGCCATTCGGGCGGACCTTCGCCAGCCGGCTGTCCTTCGCCGCCATACCGAGGAGTTGATTCCTGGCGGCCATCAATTTATCGTGACCCAGACCTCCCCGGTCGAGCAACTGAAAATCAAACCCTGTCGCCTGTCCCAGTTCGATAACCGACGGCGGCGGAAAGGCAAAGACCATGGCCGTCCGGATCGGCGAGAATGCTTTCATGGCCCGTTCCGCTATCTTCTTCACCTTAAGGTCAGCCCTGTTGCGGAGTTTCCAGTCCTTCAGCTTGACGAAGACCATTCCGTTCGTCTGGGCCCTTCCTGAAAATCCCATACCAGATATCGTCATGCACGAGTCCACAGCCTCCTTTTCCTTCTCCTGAAAATGGCGCTGGACATCATTCACGACACTCTTCGTCTGTTCCAGCGTTGACCCGATGGGCAGCATCACCTGGGTGAACATGACACCCTGGTCCTCATCAGGAACATAGGATGTGGGCATGCGGAGAAAGATGAGTCCTACAGCCAGAATAATCACGATATAGATGACTGTATACCGGAGCTTTCTCGAAAACGAACGTTCCACTGTTCTGACATACCAGTCGCGAATGCGGAAAAAAACATGGTCAAACCGGGCAAAGAAGGGCCGGAGAAAGCGGCTCGCATTTTCAGCAGGCTCATGTCCCGCCTTAACCGGTTTGAGGAGAGAGGCACAGAGAACAGGGGTGAGGATTAGTGCCACGATGACCGACAAAAGCATCGAAGCAATGACGGTCACGGAAAACTGACGGTAGATGACGCCTGTCGACCCACCGAAAAAGATCATCGGGCCAAAGACCGCCGAAAGCACAAGACCGATACCGATGAGAGCGCTCGTTATCTGCTCCATCGATTTCCTCGTGGCCTCCTTCGGCGAGAGGCCCTCTTCGCTCATGATACGTTCGACGTTCTCCACAACTACGATTGCATCGTCCACAAGAAGTCCGATTGACAGCACCATCGCGAACATTGTGAGCATGTTGATGGAAAATCCGAAAAACTTGAGGACAGCGAAGGTTCCCAGAAGCACGACCGGCACGGCGATAGTCGGGATCAGGGTCGCCCGTATATTGCCCATGAAGAGCCACATGACAAGAAAGACAAGAAGGATCGCCTCAAAGAGGGTCTTCACCACCTCATTGATGGCCACCTTGACGAAAGGCGTCGTGTCGTAGGGATAGACCACCTTCATCCCTGTCGGAAAATACCGGCTCATCTCATTCAGTTTCGCTTTAACCGCATCGGCTGTGTCGAGGGCGTTGGCACCGGCTGCCTGACGGATTGCCATTCCGGCGGCAGGTCTGCCGTTATTGAAAACTTCGATGTCGTAGGCATCGGTACCGAGCTCGGTCCGGCCGACGTCCCTGATTCTGACAATCGAACCATTGGGGTTTATGCGGACCGGGATGGCAGCAAACTCATCAGGTGTCTTCAGCATACTCTGGACGATGATGGAAGCATTGAGCCTCTGTCCTTTTACCGCAGGGGCTCCACCGAACTGGCCCGCCGAGACCTCAACATTGTATGTCTTCAGGGCAGCCACAACATCATCGACCGTCAATCCATAGTCAACGAGTTTGTCCGGGTTAAGCCATACGCGCATGGCGTACTGGGATCCAAAGTTTTCGACCTCTCCCACGCCGGGAACCCTGGCCAGAACCTTTTCAAGGTTTGACTGGGCATAATCCCTGAGATCGTTGCCATCCATGCTTCCATCTTCGGAAATGAGACCGACGATCATGAGATAGTTTCGCGTGGCCTTACCGACGGTGACACCCTGCCGTTGGACAACCTCGGGGAGACCGGCCATGGCAAGCTGGAGTTTATTCTGCACTTTCGACCAGGCGAGATCGGGGTCCGTTCCCGGGGCAAAGGTAAGCTCAATGCGGGCCCCTCCCGCTGAATCGCTTGTAGCAGACAGATAGAGCATCTTGTCCAACCCTGTCATCTTCTGCTCGATGATCTGGGTGACACTGTTTTCCACCGTCTCCGCCGAGGCACCAGGATAGCTGGCCTGAATATAAATGGACGGAGGAGCGATGGGCGGATACTGGGATATAGGGAGACTGTATATTGCCAGGGCCCCTGTGAGCATAATGATAATTGCTATGACCCAGGCAAAGACGGGGCGGTCAAGAAAGAATTTTGATAGCATCAGCGGCCTCCGCTCACTTGTCTTTCGGCGAAGGCTGTGCGGCCTTTCCTTCCGCTGGCGGTGCATCTTTCCGAACATTACTAAAAGGCGTGACCTTCACGGTCATTCCCGGGCGGGCCTTCTGAGCACCTTCGACAACGACCTGGTCACCACTCTTCAGGCCTTCGCTGACAAACCACCTGTCCCCGATGGCCCGGTCGAGTTTGACCATCTGTTGAGCCACCTTCCCCGATTCATCGACGAGCAGAACATACGGGTCGCCCTTCGGGTTTCGGGAGACACCCTGTTGGGGCACGAGAATACCTTTGTCAACAACACCTTCCTGGACAACAGGCCGTACGTACATACCGGGTAGCAGAGTCTGTTTGGGATTGGGAAAGACCATCCTGAGTATGAATGATCCGGTGCTCGGCTCTACCGTAACATCGGAAAATTTCAAAGTCCCTTCGAGATTATAAGGCGTTCCGTCTTCAAGCAAGAGCTTCACCTTGGTCTGATCAGGACCGGAGCCTTTTATCTTTCCTGTAGACATATGCCGCTTCAGTTCGAGAAGATTGGCGGACGACTGGGTCGCATCGACATAGATCGGGTCGAGCTGCTGAATGGTTGTAAACGGGGCACCCTGATGGGCCGTGGCAAGAGCGCCGACCGTAACGTTCGATTTGCCGATCCGGCCGGATATGGGAGCTTTCACCCTCGTATAGGCCAGGTTGATCCGTGCCGTCTCCACGGCCGCCTTGTGGATCTCCACATCTGCCTCAGCCTGTCGCTGGGAAGCTGATGCCTCATCATAATCCTGCTGACTGACGGCCCTGATGGCCACCAGTTCTTTGTACCGTTCAACGCGAAGGCGCACAGGAGGAAGGTTCGCCTCAGACCGGGCAAGGGCCGCTGCGGCATTATCCAGGGCTGCCTGGTAGGGAGCCGGATCTATCTGATAGAGCACATCTCCCGCTTTCACATCGCTTCCTTCCGTAAACAGACGTTTCTGTATGATACCGCTCACTTGAGGCCGCACCTCGGCAACAAGATATGGTGATGTCCGTCCCGGCAATTCCGTTATCAAGGTCACCCGCTCTTCCTGGAGCGTCACCACCGCCACTTCCGGCGTACCGCCTTTGGGGGCCCCGCCGCCCTCACTTCCTTTTCCGCAACTTATGACAAACATTGCGCACCAGAAGAGCGCCATCACAACCACAACTTTCCCTTTAAACAATTGAGCCATACCGGACCTCTTTAATGGATGATGTAAACATCGGGGGATCAAACTCACAGATCTATTCCCCCATTCCCTCATCAGCTCTTGTCAACAATTCATCGATTATCATATCCCTTTCCTCGGCGCTGAAGGGCGAGACCGACAAGACCTCGGCGAGCAACAGGCCGTCTGCGGCAAGTCCGAGGATAACGGACTTCGCAAAATTGCGTCCTTTAATTCCGAAGCGGCCGTATCGCTGTCTGACAACTTCCCGGACCGGCTCTGCAAGCTTCGGATTATGAGCAAGGGCAGCGAGGATAGGCGCACCTACCCTGTCCTTCTTCACATCCCTGCGAAACCCGGAGATGATATAGGCTTTCAACTCCCTTGCCCGATCGTCACCAAGCTCGGTCAATACCTTTATTCTGCTGTCCTCCCGTGCCTGGATCAGTCTTTCAATCATGGCCTGAAGGAGCGCGTCTTTCGACGGGAAGTGGTGGAGAAGACCTCCCTTGCTGACACCTGCCCTGGACGCGACGGCTTCGAGCGTCATGTGCGCCGCCCCGGACTCAATAACAACCGCTTCCGCCGCTTCAACGATGGCGTTATACGAACTGGGCCGTGGACTCATACTCACTCCTC
>CAYQXL010000080.1:0-6557 GCA_964421445.1 uncultured Pseudomonadota bacterium | reverse complement strand
TCATCCATGGTAAAACTCAATTTTCTCAGGGAGTATGTGAAACGCCGCCTGTCAAGGGAAGATCTGAAAGATCTGAATGAGACGAAAAAAAGGGAGGCTCCGGAGGGCCTCCCTGATATAGTATCCGATGCTCTTATTCGAGAAAACTCTCGAGACGTTTCCGCCGCGAAGGATGTTTCAGCTTCCTGAGGGCCTTTGCCTCGATCTGCCGTATACGTTCCCTCGTAAGACCAAAAACCTCACCTACTTCCTCGAGTGTATAGTCTGTCTTTTCTCCGATACCAAGCCTCATGCGTATCACCTTCTCCTCCCTCGGCGTTAAGGTGGAGAGGACCTTGTCGATCTCTTCCTTCAGGGAGATGCCGACGAGCTCGTTGAAAGGAGAGGGAGAGTTGGGGTCGGCAATAAAATCACCGAGCTTCGATTCATCGTCACCAATGGGTGTTTCGATGGAAATGGGCTCGTTGGATACACGCATGATCTTCCGGACCTTCTCGAGAGGAAGACCGGCCTTTTGTGATATCTCCTCAAGTGCCGGCTCCCGTCCGAGCTCCTGAAAGAGGGAGATCGTCACCTTCGTTATCTTGTTCATCGTCTCAAGAACATGGACCGGAACCCTGATGGTCCGGGCATAATCAGCGATGGCCCGCGTGATGGCCTGCCGGATCCACCACGTAGAGTACGTGGAGAATTTGTATCCCTTCTGGTAGTCGTACTTTTCAGCCGCTTTCATGAGCCCCATGTTTCCCTCCTGGATAAGGTCGAGAAACGACAGGCCCCTGTTGAGATATTTTTTCGCGATATTGATAACCAGCCTCAGGTTCGCCTGGATCAGCCGGTTCTTGACGGTCTTCAGGCTGTTTTCTATGGCGGTGATCTGTCCCATCACCTTTCTGATCGACTTCGCGTCGTCATCATCCATATACTGGGCCTGTTTGCTGATCCTCTTGATCATCTCATCGAGAATCTTCTTGTTAAGGTCGAGGTTTGCAAGGATCTCCTCTGTCTTCTTGTCCAGGAGATCATACTTTTTCTCGTACTGTTTCCGGGCCGTTTTCGGAACTTCGGCTATGATGACCAGGAGTTCCTGTTTCTTTTCATGGAGAGTCTTCATGCTGTGGATGAGAGAAACGGTTCTCTTCTTGTACTTATCCTCATCCTTCTTGCTGTACGCCATTTCATCGATATTCTTAATGACATCGACGATGGCAAGACTATCCTTCTTTATGAGCGAACCGATCTCCTGAAGCTCCTGGATGGCATCTGTAAGGCTGAACAGGAGAGATCTTATCCTCCTCTCGCCCTCTTCGATCTTCTTGGCAATCAGGTACTCTTCATCCGATGTCAGAAGGGATACGCGGCCAATATCCTTCAAGTATGCCCAAATGATATTGTCCGTCCGCTCTGAGGGGAACTTCTCCATCTCTCCCCACTCGGGACTCTCTTCTTCGGCGGCCTCCGTCTTTTCCTTGATTGTATCGGTTACATCGATGTTCGACTCGGTGAGGAAATCGAAGATGTCTTCAATCTCTTCAGGGGAAAAAATATTCTGGGGAAGAAAGTCATTGATCTCATCAGGGGTGAGATAGCCCTTTTCCATACCCATGTCAATGAGGCTCTTGATGCCGCTAATATTCTTTACCGCCATATGGTCTCCAGAATGCAAAAGTGCCCTCTCGACGTTACAGGGCACCTGCGATCAAGAATTTAATATCATTTGCCGGACCAGATCCGTTATGTATATATAGCAACGGGCCCGGTATTTTGTCAAGTGGGTTTTTTCACGAGCTCCACAAAACATTTGACACTCTTCCCAGGAATAGCTATAAATGGAGATATACAGATAAAAGGGGGTAGAAAATAATGTTCAAAAAAATCGTATGTGCCGTCGATTTCTCCGAATTCACCGGCCAGATCGCTGACTACGCTTTTGCCGTCGCCCGGAAGTTTGAGAGCGAATTGCACCTCCTCCATATTTCACCGAACCTGAACTACTTCACCCCCTATGAGTCATTCCTGACACCTGAAAACCTTGTGGCCATAGACAGGAACATCGAACTGGAAGTGGAGCGGGATTTTAACAAAATTCTCTCCAAGCACGATTATCCCGCACAGACGGTTATCAAAAAGGGTATCGCCTTTGTCGAGATCATCGACTACGTAAGGGAGGCGGAAGCGGACCTGGTGGTCATGGGTACCCATGGGAGAAGCGGGGTGGAGCATATCCTTATCGGCAGCGTGGCGGAAAAGGTCGTCAGAAAAGCCCCCTGCCCTGTGCTGACCATCAGGCCGAAAGGGAAACAGTTCAAGATGCCCTGAGCATCGCCGCTGAGACGTCCATCCGGTAGTTGATTCTTCCTGCACAGGAGAGACAACGGTCAGAGGTGACCAGGAAGATCCCGTATGTTTTTCAAGGATATGACGTCCATGCCATTGGTCGGCTCAAGACCTGGAGGACAGAGGACTCTTCTAATACCAAATCTCTGACACTCGCGGATCCGCTGATCCATATTGACCGTCTTTCTCACTTCCCCTGTGAGACCGATTTCGCCGAAGAAAGCCGTCTCTCTCCCGGCACTCCTCTCTTTGACGCTTGACAGAATCGCTCCCGCAACAGCCAGGTCGGCGGCAGGCTCTCCGACTTTGAGGCCGCCGGTGACATTCACATAGACATCCCTGTCGAAGAAGGATGTGGAGAGGACTTTTTCCAGGACAGCGAGGAGAATGAACAGCCGGTTGAGATCATACCCCACGGCGAGACGGCGGGGATTCGAAAAATTCGTCTTCGTCGCCACAGACTGAACCTCGATGAGCAAAGGGCGCGTCCCTGTCATGTAGGGGAAGAGGATGCTCCCCGATCCCAGTTCACCCCGCTCGGACATAAAGAATTCCGATGGATTGGCGATACTCTGCAATCCTCCTGCGGTCATCTGAAAGATACCGACCTCATCGACAGGACCGAAGCGATTCTTCATGGCCCGCACCATACGGTACGGCAACATCTTGTCCCCTTCGAAATAGAGCACCGTGTCTACGAGATGTTCGAGAATCTTGGGGCCTGCTATAGCCCCTTCCTTTGTAACGTGGCCGATAAAAACATGGGCTGTCTCCTTCTCCTTGAGCACCTGGATGAGACGGGAGCTCACATCCCGTATCTGTGCCATGCTTCCCGGCAACATGGGAAGTTCGGGGTTATGGGTTGACTGGATCGAGTCGATGACAAGAAAGTCGTACCTCTTCTCGTTGATGGCCTGGAGAATCACGTCCAGACGGCTTGTCACAAGAAATGGAAAGGCCTCAGCGCACCCGAGCCGCTTTCTCCTCGATACGAGCTGGCGGGCCGATTCTTCGCCGGAAATATAGAGAACTTCCAGTCCCTGACGAACAAAGCGGGCAGCGACTTCGAAACAGAGGGTCGATTTTCCGACGCCAGGGTCACCGCCGAGCAGAATCGACGATCCGGCAACAACACCCCCTCCTAATACCCGGTCCAGTTCATCAATGCCGGACACAACTCTTTCTTCACTCCCTTCAAGATCGTAGACAAGCTCAACGGCCACCGTACCATTCTTTTTCGTCCCTGTCTCCGGCGTAACCTCCTTGAAACTATTCCAGGCATCACACCGGGGGCAGTGGCCAAGCCACTTGGCTGTCTCGTATCCACAGTCATCGCAGAGAAAAATCGTTTTCTTTGCCATCATGCCATCCCCAGGTGCATCCTGAGAAATGTAACCGAATAGGCGAGAAGTTTTTCGAGCCACTGCCGTGTCCTCGGCCACTCGTTCGGGGCCAGTTCAAGGGTCAGCAACTCATCATACCCGAGCCTCCTCATCACATTAAGGAGCTTGACGACAGGAAGGTCACCACGGCCGGGGAAGAGATGGCTCTTTGTGGCGCCGTAGTCACTGAAGTGGATATTCCTCAGTCTCCCCGTCCTGAAAAAGGCGAGGAATCCCGCCACAACGTCTTCTTCAAATGTTGCAAGGTGGGTTGTATCAAACGTAAAGCACAGATCCCTTTTCAGGCCGAATCGTATGAGGTCTTCGAAGTCATTCAGAACGTACGGTGCAAGCATCAGTTTCGTTCCGACGCGGGGCATGTTTTCGATCGCCAGAGCCACTTCCCCGCTGTCCAGTTCCTTCCTGAAGTCATCGACCTTCCGAAACCATCTTATAAAGCTGAATTCCTTGGAGAACCACGAAGGCGGATGAAAATTGACAACGTCGGCGTTCAGTTCTTTTGCCACGGCAACGGTTCTTTTCAGTTGTGCGACCGTATCACCCCACCCGGGGATCCTTGCAAAGGGGGCGTGGATCGAAGAGACAGGCAGTATGCGGGAACAGTCGCGTATCGCGTCGAGGTAGGCCTTGCTTCCGAACTTGCCGTCGATGACAAGGTCACAGCCATCGAACCCCGCCTGGGCTGCGAGTTCGAATACATCCCTGATGGGAAGAAAGTAGAGCGATCCCGTAGAAAAAAGAATCTTCACACTATGACGATACTCTCGTCCAAATCGGTGAGAATTGTGTACGTGCCATCAATAAAATGGACAGTGTTTTCCAACCCGCACGCTCCTTTTTTCGGAAAAACCATCTTCGGCTCTATGGCGAAAACCATGTTCTGTCCGATGGGGTAGTCATGGGTTGCGGCAATAAAGGGAAACTCTGCAAGCTCAATACCAATGCCGTGACCAAGGAACCGGACTTTGTTGGACCCATACCCGAGATAGGCATCTTCATATCCCAGGTCCCGTGCCAGTTCAACGCTGTACTGAAAAAGCTCTTTTGATGTCTTCCCTTCAAGAGCCCTGTCAAGAACCCTGTAAAGGATTTCCCTGCAGGCTTCGTAAGCTTTTACAAAAAGCCCGGGCATGGACCCGATGGCATACATCCGTGTCTGGTCGACCTGATAGCCGTGGTAACAGACTCCAAAGTCAACGAGGACAGGCTCGTCGCGGCGAATCTTTTTCATGCTCGCACCAACGGGAAATGCCGGCGACAAACCGAGTCCGCCCATCGGAGAATCAGACTGACTGACAACGGTCCCTGTTCGCCCGCTCAGCACGTGCCACGTATACGCTTCGTAGTTGAGGGAGCGGACCCGCAGAAGTCCTTCGTGACCCAAACTCTTGGCATAGGCTTCGAGCAACCCTCCCAGCTCGATCTCCGTCACCCCTTCCTTGAGAAACTCCGGTATCCGTTCATAGACTTTTTTCTGAATAGCCGCAGCCTTCTTCATGATGGCTATTTCAAAAGGAGACTTGTACTTCCGCAGTTCCTTGGTGAGAGGAGAGACGTTGATCATATCAGCATTGCCAACAATCTCCTGAAATTTGAGAACATCGAGATAGGGAATGACGTCGAGCTGAACACCTATCCTTTTCAATGGAGGCAGATGGCCAATAATGTCTTTGACAGACCGCATGGGAAGGACCGTTGCAAGAGGCGACTCCCTTCGTGCCCTCGAGAGGTCCCGCCTGACGAAAAGAATCGGTTCACCGTCAAGAGGAACGAAGAGGAGGGAATCCTGCATGGTCCCGGAAAGATAATAGTAGTCTATCTTGTAGTGGAAAAAGGCCCCATCAAGAGAGGCCTTTTCCATCAACATCTTCAGTTTGCCTATTCTATTGTAGATTTCTTCCTGTGGAGCGTAAAGCATGCGCCGTCTTACTCGTCCTTCCAGACGGGCTTTCTCTTTTCCATGAAAGCACCGATACCTTCCACTGCATCCTTCGTCTTCATGCATCCGTCGAGATAGATGATCTCCGACATTCTCAGCGCTTCAAGAAAATTGACGTTCAGGCCGGCCTTGATGGCCCGTTTGGTCCACATGGCAACAGGTCTGCTCTGTTTGAGGAAGTCGGCCATGAACTTCTCGGCCTCAGCCCTGAAGTTCTCTACAGGCAGAACAACATTGACCAGGCCCATGGCCTGCGCTTCTTTTGCGCCGATAATCTTCCCTGTGAGGAGAAGTTCGTACGTATTCTTAAGCCCTATGATCTTCGGGAACCACGCTGCTGCAATGGGCGGGAAAACGCCGACAGCAATCTCCGGCTGGCCGATCTTGGCCTTTTCCGAGGCGATGACGATATCGCAGAAGCTCATCAGCTCACATCCGCCACCCAAGGATCTGCCGTTTACCAGGGCAACGGTGGTGCAGTCGAGTTCTTCCATCAGCCGGAACATGCGATGGAACACCTCGATCATATCGTTCACTTTGTCTTCCGTGTGATCTGCCACGTCAACGCCGTCGCAGAATGCCTTGTCGCCTGCATGATCGAAAACGAGAAGCTGGATCGCCGGGTCTTTCTTGACGTCCATGATCGCCTCGTTGATCTCCCGCATCATGAGAATGGTCAACCAGTTCGAAACGGGCTCATTGAGGGTGATTGTTGCAACCTTGTTCTTTTTTTCAAAGGTTATATGGGTAAAGGCCATGACAGCTCTCCTTCTTTCAAAAAAAATAGGGGGGAATAAATCCCCCCTATGATAGGTGCAGTGCTTACTTCGCCTGCGGTTTGCCGAAAATCTGCTCGAAGTATGCTTCGTTGTTCAGCA
>CAYQXL010000079.1:0-6663 GCA_964421445.1 uncultured Pseudomonadota bacterium | reverse complement strand
GCGAGCATTGCACTCGGCGGCATGCATGACGGATCTCGGGCCTTTTCGGGGCGCTGGTGGGCAGCGGCCGTGACAGCGAGGCTCGGGAGACCGAATATCTGAACGACTACCCACGTCTCCGATCCGTTCAGTTTTCCCTTCGCAGCAGCCACTCCGATGTGTTGGGGTGTATCAGAAAGGATGTTCTTCCGGTGACCGGGACTCTGCATCCATCCGTCGACCACCTTTTGATTGTTCATGAAATGGCCAGCGGCAATGTTCTCCGCTATCAGTCTGTACCGGTAGCCAATCTTCTGGGCAACGTCAGCGGCCCCTTCACCGGTGGGTGAGATGTGGCCGAAGTACTGCCTGTTGAGCATATCCTGGAGGCGCTCCTGGGCGATGCTGTTCAAGAGGCTGTTTTCTTCCAGGGCGGGCAGACCGTTGCCGGCCCGAACATTATTGGTTAAAAGAACGATCCTGGCCGTAGAGAGAGCCTCCTGGGCCTGAGACACCCCGGACGGGGTCGCCTGCCGGTTCGGCGCAAGGGCCCTGACAGGCATAACGGCGGCTGCAGGCGATGCGTCGGCGACGATCGTGCTCGTAAAGACCATCCGCTGCTTCACGCCGACGTAGATGACTGCCGCGCAGAAGAGGCAAACGACAGGGATGACGGTGTGGGCGAAGCGCCGCCGGTTGCCGGCATTTTCCGCTGTCCTGGGGATATAATCGCTGATCTGGCGCCATGGTCTGTTCCCCCACCGGACCGGCGTCTCTGAATCGATCTTCTTCTCGTCCAGGAGTGCGAGGATCTGCTGGCGCGAATAGGGACCTCTGACCATGTCGTGGCCCCCGGATGTGGCGCGGTAATACCAGCCGTCCCCCCGGCCTTTCGGGTCGGATCGTTCACGTGGTTCGTCATTCATCGTCGATCGTCCTTCCGGTCACTGTCACTATAATGGAGGCTGCCGCTCACTTGCTGCGAGCCTCCTGTCACATTCCGATAAGAACAGATTGTAGTGCGTAACGGGCACAAATGGTGTGACCAACATCACGGCCTGTCCATTTGATTGAACAGAAAACAGCGCCGAAAGAATGGAGCGGGCAGGTTGGTTTCTGTACGGACAGCTTTTATGGAACCCTGCGAAATATGGCCGAAGGGCCTAAGAATCAGGTTACTGGGCGCTTTTTACCCCTTCTTCTCCGTCGTTTTTTTCGGCCGCTGCCAGGAGACGAAGGATCCGCCGGGATTGGCGGAAGGGGGGTGGAGCCGGCGAGAAAGGCATTCCACCATTCAGCAAAGGGCTGAAGTTCCGTCTTTGTCCGGGCTGCAAGGCGGAGATAATGGAGGGCATCGCCGAATTCGGGCCTGCTCACCCTGGTTGCGGGCCTCTGGGGCGGATTTCTGTGAAGGGCGGGCTGGAGAGCGAGGATCGCCCGCATATGGCTCCCTGTCCGCCCGGGAACGGTGACCGTCTGGCAGATCTCTTTCATACACATCGTACAGGCCCCATCGAGTGCCTGTTGGTGGGGAATGCCCTCCCTGTG
This sequence comes from uncultured Pseudomonadota bacterium, assembly GCA_964421445.1. Classification (GTDB taxonomy): domain Bacteria; phylum Desulfobacterota; class Syntrophorhabdia; order Syntrophorhabdales; family CAYQXL01; genus CAYQXL01. The sequence continues at coordinate 5,136 of CAYQXL010000079.1, read as the reverse complement.
AAGCGCGAGAGCCTCCTCTTCTACGCCGGGACCAAAGATCGCCGCAAGGACAAGCCCCAACGAGGGCCCTTCCCCGCTCCGGCGGAGGCCATCCATGGCATCGAGGTTCCCCCTGAGAATGGCCATCCGGTCACCGTCACCGGCGAGCCACCGGTCGAGACGGGGAAGAAGGGCGGCCAGAAGACCGCTCTGCCTGAGAAGGTCCAGGGCGGGGCGGGAGGAACCGAAGAGAACGATCTTCTGTACCTCTTCGTAGAGCCGCGCGGGAGAGACGCGGGCGATGGCCGGGGCCAGTTCGCAGATACTCTTCCAGGCAGACGGTTCTATGGTGAAATCATGGGACGCGGCAAAACGAACAGCCCGGAGCATCCGGACAGGGTCTTCGGAAAACCGGACCTGGCTGTCGCCGATAGGACGGATGAGCCGTTGTCTCAGGTCACTGAAACCGCTGCTGTAATCGATGACGGAAAAATCGGCTATGCTGTACGCAAGGGCGTTGATCGTAAAGTCCCGGCAGAGGGCATCCTCTTCCGGTGTACCGAAAAGATTGTCCCTGATGATCATTCCGTCGTCATCCTTCACATAACGGGGAAGATGCTGGTCGCTCTCGGCCTCTTCAACGGCCGGCTGATCGGAAGGAACGGCTGTCCGCCGGAATGTGGAAACCTCGAGAATTTCATCGTCAAAATGGAGATGGGCCAGCCGGAAACGGCGGCCGATGAGCCGGCAGTTCGAGAAAAGACGTCTGATCTGGCTCGGGGTGGCGTTTGTGGCAATATCAAAGTCTTTCGGAGGCCTCCCCAGAAGCAGATCGCGGACACACCCTCCGACCAGATAGGCGATAAAGCCTCGCGACCGGAACCGGTAGAGCGTCCGGAGGGCATTCGGGCTCACCTGCTTCCGAGATATGCCGTGTTCCTTCCGGGGAATGACAAGGGGAACCATAGTCATCACTATATCATACTGGATCTTTAATCGGGAGACCCTAAACGATGCAATTTTCTTTACGGCGCCGCATACTATCCGGAATGATAGAGACGACCTTCTTCCCCTGGCAGAGAAAGACGGTTACCGGCTTCGCCGCCTTCGCGAAGGAGCCGCTGGTGTCGTTCCTCTTTCCGCCGGGGCATTACGTAACCGTCGGGCAGACACCAATGTCAGCGCCGATCGGGCGGCGGGAGCATCTCCGGAGACAGGAGTGGTGGTCCGGGCCGGTTTCTGTTCCGGCCGACGGGCCTGTTGGGGCCTGGGAGGACGGGCGAATTCATCATCCTTCTTCGGCGCGGGCTTCTTGTAATCGAAACCTTCCAGGAAGCGCCGCTCGATTTTCGCACCGAGCACCTGTTCGATACTCCTGATCAACGGTTCATCCTCGCCGGTCACAAAGGTGAAGGCATCGCCAGTCTTCGCGGCGCGGCCGGTCCGGCCTATGCGGTGCGTATAGGCATCGGTTGTATCGGGAATATCGTAATTGATGACATGGGATATCTGCACAACGTCAATGCCCCGGGCCGCTATATCCGTGGCCACGAGAACCTGGTACGAACCGCTGCGAAACCCGTCGAGGGCCTCCTGGCGCTTGTTCTGGGACATGTTCCCCTGTAACGAGGCGGCCCTGTAGCCCGCCTTTTCAAGCTGCTGACCGATCCGTTTTGCACGATGTTTCGTCCGCGTGAAGATCAGGATCGATTCTGTATCGGTCTGTTTCAGAAGCTCCATGAGGAGCCCTGTCTTCAGGTGCTGGTCAACGGGATAGAGGGCATGGGATACGGTCTTTGCCGGGGCCCTGTGGTCAACCTTCACGGTCACGGGCTTATGGAGTACGTCGTCCGTCAGCTTCCGGATATCATCGGCCATGGTGGCGGAGAACATGAGGGTCTGGCGCTTTTCCGGCAGTTGTTTGATGATCCGCCGGATATCGGGAAGAAAACCCATGTCGAACATCCGGTCCGCCTCGTCGAGAACGAGGACTTCCAGATCTGCGAGATTAACTGTTTTCTGATTCAGATGATCGAGCAACCGGCCCGGACAGGCGACGATAATATCGACACCGGCCCGCAGTTTCTGGATCTGCGGATTCACCGCCACGCCACCGTAAATGGCACAGCTCGTGAGGCGGGTATTCCGGCCCAACTCTTTGATCGATCCGTGGATCTGTTCAGCGAGCTCACGGGTCGGTGCGATTATCAGCGTCCGGGCTTTGCCCCGGGGACCTGGAAGCAATCGCTGGAGAATCGGCAGGACGAAAGCCGCTGTCTTTCCTGTGCCCGTCTGGGCGAGACCCATGACGTCCTTGCCTGCGAGGACCGGCGGGATCGCCTGTGCCTGTATAGGGGTGGGCGTTGTGTAGCCGAGCGCCTTGACGCCGGCAGCTATTTCGGGGTGAAACTTGAACAAACTGAAACTCATAGCACCTTCTTTAAGAAGAAAATTAGTAGTTGAAGCAGAGTAGGACCAAAGGTTATAGTGTTACGAAAACGCTTTGGATGAACTTCTAAGTAACTCTCTAACGGGGCATTTGATCTTTACTTCATTACTTGACGTGTATTATAGGCTTATTCTGCGGCGCCGTCAAATCTCTTTGCAGAAATATTCCCATTCTCCGCGGTAATTCAGGGGAATCATGGCGCCCAGATCGCCGGCCGGATTGTATGTGGGCTGTTTCAGCCCCGGACCGGCGTGGTTTGACTCTCTTTGTGGGCAAATGATAAGATAAGGAGTGAACATGATACAGGAAACAGGATGGAAACAGAAATCTGAGGAAGAAAGAAAGGAGATTTTTCGATTCTCCTCAAGGTACAAATCCTTTCTCGATCTGGCCAAGACGGAACGGGAGGCGGCCTCGTATATCCGGGATGATCTTCTCCGCCGGGGCTTTTCCAACGACTTTAGCGCGGACAGGTCCTTTGCCGTCAACAGAAATAAGGAAGTCATGGCATTTGTCAGGGGACGAAAGCCCATCACCGACGGACTCCGGATCGTCGCCGCCCATATCGATGCACCAAGGCTCGACCTGAAACAGAACCCCCTCTACGAGGACATCGACATCGCCCTGCTCAGGACCCACTACTACGGCGGTATAAAAAAATACCACTGGGTGTCGATTCCCCTTGCTCTTCACGGTGTCGTCGTCAAGACAGACGGACGGACGGTAAACGTCGTTATCGGCGAAGATGGCGATGAGCCTGTCTTTGCCATCGACGACCTTCTCCCTCACCTTTCCCGGAAAAGCCAGGAAGAAAAGAGGCTCTCCCAGGCGATCGAAGGAGAAAAGCTCATCCTTCTCTTCGGCTCCATCCCTCTGACGGGACAGGACCGGGACCCGGTCAAGAAAGGCGTGCTCAAACTCCTCAAGGACCGGTATGACATAGAGGAGGAGGATTTTATCAGCGCAGAGCTGGAAGCTGTTCCTGCCTTCAGGGCCCGGGACGTGGGACTCGACGGGAGCATGATCGGCGCTTACGGCCAGGACGACAGGATCTGCGGATATACGCTTCTCAACGCCATCACCGATTGCGGTGAACCGGATCATAGCTGCCTCGCCATCTTCACCGACAAGGAAGAGATAGGTTCCGAAGGCAATACAGCAATGAAAGCGAGCTTTTTAAACATTTTTCTTTATAATGTACTTGATGGGTTGGGCGTATCTTCTCAGGAACACACGGTAAAACGTATTCTTTTCGCATCGAAGGCCCTTTCCGGCGACGTGAACGGCGCTCTCAACCCGACCTATCAGGAGGTTCACGAACGGCAGAATGCCTCCTATCTCGGACGGGGTGTCTGTATCTCAAAATTCACGGGCCATATGGGAAAGGTCGGCGCCAACGATGCCAATGCCGAATACGTTGCCGAAATCAGGACACTCTTCAACAGGAAGGGGATTCTGTGGCATACAGGTGAACTGGGAAAGATCGACGAAGGTGGTGGTGGAACAGTGGCGAAGTACCTTGCCGAATACGGCATGGATATCGTCGACTGCGGCCCTTCCCTTCTGTCCATGCATTCTCCTTTTGAAATCTCAAGCAAGCTCGATGTCTTTGAAACATATCGGGCATTCACGGTCTTCTTTCAATCGTAAGAGGGAGGTTGGTATCACACCATGATGGATGACAACGATTTGAAAATCCCCGATATTCTGCCGGTTCTGCCGGTGAGGGACATGGTTATGTATCCTTCGGTAACGCTCCCTCTCTTTGTGGGCAGGGACATGTCCATCAATGCTGTGGAAAAGAGCCTTTCACGGGACAGGCTCATCCTGGTGGCCGCACAGAAGGACCTCACTGACGAGGATCCCCTCCCCGACAGGATCTATACTGTCGGCGTCGTCTCCCAGATCATGAGAATGCTGAGACTCCCCGACGGGAGGATCAAAATCCTCATCCAGGGCCTGAAGAAGGCCCGGATCAAAAACTATGTCCAGGAGACCCCGACGTTCATGGTCGAAGTGGAGCCCATGGAGGAGCCGATCATAACAGAGATCACCCTCGAAATCGAAGCCCTCATGCGATACGTGAAGGAAGAGATGGAGAAGGTTGTGGCCATGGGCCGAATGGTCCCTCCTGACATCCTAATGGTCCTCGATACGATCGACGAACCGGGCAAGCTGGCCGATGTGGCCGCTGCAAACCTCGGTCTGAGCGTCGAAAAATCCCAGGAGATCCTCGAAATCGAGGAACCTGTCCACCGGTTGAAAAAGCTCTCCGAAATAATGGGCAAAGAGATCGAATTGCTCAACATGCAGGCGAAGATCCTCTCTCAGGCCAAAGAGGAGATGTCGAAGAGCCAGCGCGAGTATTTTCTCCGGGAGCAGATGAAAGCGATCAAGACCGAGCTCGGCGAACCTGACGAACGGTACGAAGATATTGAAGACCTCAGACGGCGGATCAAAAAGGCAAAGATGCCCAAAGAGGTCGACAAGGAAGCAAAGAAACAGCTCGAACGGCTCGACATGATGCATCCCGACGCCGTTGAATCGACAATGGTTCGCAATTTTCTCGAGTGGCTTGTCGAACTCCCCTGGAGCAAGTCATCGAAGGACAATATCGACATCAAGAAAGCGAAAACGATCCTTGACGAGGATCATTACGATCTGGAAAAGGTCAAGGAGCGGATTCTTGAATTCCTGAGCGTCATCAA
>CAYQXL010000078.1:0-6693 GCA_964421445.1 uncultured Pseudomonadota bacterium | reverse complement strand
TGATGAAGCGGGGTCGAAGACTGTGGCCCAACACCACCGTATCATCCGATCTGTCAGGAAGAATGGCAATAATCCGAAAATCGTAGAGCAGCAGCGAATGAGCGAGAAGTCCTTCCAGATCGCCCCGGGACGGCAGAGAGAGAATAACGATCACCGAATCATATGGTGACTGAACAAGATGGGCCCGAAGGGCCTCGGCATCGGCACAGATCTGCAGCTTATGGTCAGGAAGAGATGCACTGATCATATTCACAAGCCGCTGGCCGTTCGTGTCCATCTCCCCGGCATAAATAACAAGAGTGAGGGGCGATCTCAGCCTGTCCCGCACATGTATGTTCCCGTTCATGCCCTTCCACCCATAGTGACGGAAAAGGACAGCAGAAATCGTGCCACCAGATATGCGCGTCGAGTTACGAACATCTTATCCAATATATACAGTGTGTTACATGTATGGTGCGAACTTAGGCACCTGGGAAAATAGTCCCCTCCGGTCTTGCAGGGCAAGATGGTATCTCGTCAGGGAAGATTCGATCGTTGCAGGGCAATGGGGTGGAGTTTGAAGTGAAACCTTACGGCTGGCGGCGACCGGTAAGAGAAAATTTTTTCAAAACTGCGTAAAGCCGCGGTCTCGACAAACCGGAGATCCGGCAGGCGTCGGCCATATTACCCTTCGTCACCATCAGGAGTTCCTCGAGATACCGTTTTTCGGCACCTGCAACCGTCTTTTCCCTGACCTCCTGAAGCGTTGGGATTACCTCTGTTGCCGTCCCGAGAGGGCTCGGAGACATCCGATGGAGTTGTGCCTTCTTAACCTCGATACGGATCTCGAGGGGAAGGTGGGCAGGGAAGAGCGTAGGCTCGTAGTAAGCCGTCACCAGTGCTCTCTCAAGGGCGCTGATGAATTCACGGACATTACCGGGCCAGTCATAGGAAAGAAGCATATCGAGAAAGTCCGTTGCATATCCTTTTATCCCTGTATTGTGCTTTTCACAGAGACGGCCGAGGTAATAGGACAAAAGATCTTTTATATCCTGCTTTCGGTTTCGCAGGGGTGGGAGTTCGAGAACAAGCGACCTGATCCGGAAAAGAAGATCCTCCCGAAATTCACCGTCGTCGGACATTTTTGCAAGATCTTTGTTGGTAGCAGCTATCATCCTGAAATCACTCTCCATCTCCCTTTCCCCGCCAACAGGCCGGAATCGGTGTTCCTGGAGTACCCTTAAGAAGTTTTTCTGCAATGTCAGGGGGAGGTCGCCAATCTCATCGAGAAAGAGTGTACCGCCGTGGGCTTGCCGGACGAGACCGTCCCGTGCTTTGTCTGCGCCGGTGAAAGCTCCTTTCTCGTGACCAAAAAGAGTGCTCTCGACGAGTGTTTCAGGCAGGGACGCACAATCGACAACGACGAAATTGCCCTTTGATCGCGAACTGTGCCTGTGGATGGCCCAGGCAAAGAGTTCCTTGCCTGTTCCCGTCTCACCAGTGATAAGAACGTTCGCGTCATTGGTCGCCGCCCGGGCGACAAGATCTTCACAGATTCTCATCGACGGACTGTTTCCAACGATACCTTCAAGGTTCATGGATATCCGGGATTGTCTGGCTGCCTTTTCCATTCTGTAATCGAGAGCCCGGGACAGGGGAAGAGCGATCTCTTTCACCGAAGACGGTTTCTCGATGTAGTCCCACACGCCGTTTCTTATCGCAAGCTCGGCTCCATTCGCATCACCGTACCCGGTGATAATAATCACCTCCGGAGAGGATGGAGATTCACGGATGTCGGGAATTATGTCAAGACCATTTCCATCGGGGAGTTTGATGTCGAGAAAAACAATATCGTAGGACCGGGATGCGGCCTCGCGCTTTCCCTCCTCTCCCGTAAACACCCTGGATGCATGATGACCGAGATCTTCAACAATATCACAGAGAAGTTCGGAAAAAATCTCGTCATCATCGATAATAAGAATACGAGCCATCAGCCTCGCACCATCCTTATATACCGCCTTTGTTCTGATCCAGGACACGGCGGAGAAGAAGAGCCAGATCACCTATAGTTGCAGGCTTCCTCAAGAAATACTGAATATCTCTTTCCTTCATCTTTTTTTCCAGTACACCGTCGCTGACCCCTGAACAGAGGATGACCGGAAGATGAGGCCGGATATTACGGACCTCTTTCACCAGATCGAGGCCCGTCAATCCTGGCATGAGGAAATCTGCAATGAGAACATCGAAGGCTCCGGGATCTGAAGCAAACGTTCTGACGGCGTCCACGCTGTCCGTTTTCCCTGTTACGCGGTACCCGAGCCGCTCAAGCCGCTGCACCTCCATCTGAACCAACCCCGGTTCGTCGTCGACGACCAGGACATGTTCCTTTCCCCCTGGGAACTGGTCAAGAACATCCGATTCCCTGAACGAGGATGTCGGGATATTCGGAAGCAAGACCTCAAACAATGAACCGCGCCCAGGCTCGCTATACGCCCTGATCGCACCGTCGTGGGCCCTGACAATACCGTGTATAACAGAGAGACCGAGGCCCGTTCCCTCACCCTGAGGTTTTGTCGTAAAAAAAGGTTCAAATATCCGTTCCAGCACGTCGGCCGTCATACCGCACCCCGTATCCCGCACACCAATCATAACATGGGGGCCCGGCTGGAGACCAGGATAAGCGAGGCACTCTTTCTCATCAAGGAACCGGTCGTCGAGAAGTATCTCCAGGGTACCTCCGTGATCAGCCATGGCATGGGAAGCATTGACGCATAGATTGACGAGTACCTGGTGGATCTGCGTAGCATCTGCGGATATGATGTCCGACCGGCCATTCATCTTTGTGCGGATCTCGATCGTTGAAGGAAGCGTTGCCCGTATCAGAGAAATGGCTTCATCGACGAGCGCCCGGACTGAGAGATTTTTCCGCTCCGGACTCCCCCTTCGGCTGAAGGTCAGTATCTGTTTGACCAGATCCCGTCCCCTGTAAGCCCCTCTGAGGACATTTGAAAGCCTCCTGTGGAGAACGGTTCCCGGCTCCAGGTCGTCTATAACCATCTCGGTGAAACCAAGGATTCCTGCAATGATATTATTGAAATCGTGAGCGATCCCTCCTGCAAGGGTGCCGATAGCCTCCATCTTATGGGCCTGGAAGAGTTGCTCTTCGGCCCGTTTCCGCTCGTTCATTTCAGCCTGAAGGTCCCTGTAGGCCTCACTCAGTTCAGCCGTTCTCTCGTTCACCCTCATTTCCAGTTCATCGCGGGCACTCCGGAGATCTGTCATGGCTTTCTTTCTCTCCAGTGAAAGAGCAACGTAATCGGCAACAGTCTTCATCACATCCAGTTCATCGTCAGAGAATGCGAGACGGGAACGGGTTCCAAAAGAAAGGGTTCCAATGACCTTTCCTCCCGAGAAGAGAGGGTGGCAGGCATAGGCCGCAATCCCGAAGGAGCGGACCAGTTCTGTCTTTTCATCTGCGGAGGAAAGGATGTTCTCCGCGACAATTCGGGAACCGTCCCGGGCCACAGATCCACATACGGCTGTACCGAACTCCAACCACTCTATGTCCTCTGCCATCTCCGGAGACAGACCGGCACAGGCATTCAGATAGAGTCTCCGGTGGTCGTCATCAACAAGATAATTAAAAAACATGTGACAATCGAGATACTCCATAACAGTCGTGCAGAGGCGTTCTATCAATGTCCGGGGCTCGTCTGCCGCAAGGAGCTGGCTCGCGACAGTCGAGAGGATCCGGAGGCGCTTGTTGCTCTCCTCGATAAGCTTCTCTGTATGTTTCAGTTTTGTAATATCATAGGCATAGATACGAACAGTGCTGAGTTGAGGCGAAAAAAAGATCGTTTCGCCAAAAATGTTCTTCTTCACTTCCACTTCACGATAGAGAACAGACTCGGTGACCTTGTCCCACGCCGCCTCAATGGAGGGAAGATCGGACGGAACAAAAAGGCGGACGCCCGAGAGCCCTTCATCGCCCTCTCCGACGATCCGGCGGGCTGCCGGGTTGGCATAACTGATGACTCCTGATTGATCAACCTCAAGAACAGGATTCGGATTGAGCTCGGGAAAGGATGCAATGTGGCGGATCCTCTCCTCTGCCTGTCTACGGTGAGTGATATCCCTGAACACAAGGACAACCCCTATTGTCGCGCCGGCCTTATCCCGAATAGGAGCACCGCTGTCATCTATGGGGAGGGAGGACCCATCTCTCCGCACCACGACTGCATGATTACGGGGCCCAACCGTTGCACCTGCCTGGAGAACTCTCTCTACGGCATTCTCCACCTCGTTCCCCGTTCCTTCGTCGATGGTCCGGAAAATTTCTCTCACAGGCCGTCCCTCGGCTTCTTCAAACGTCCAGTATGTCAGATCCTGGGCGACGGCGTTCATGAACGTGACCCGGCCTGACACATCGGTTGCTATGACCCCGTCCCCGATGCTTGCCAGCGTCGTAATCCACCGTTGTTCACTTGCACGGAGCGCAAGCTGCGCCTCAACCTTCTCAGCGATTTCCCCCTGCAGTGAACGGTTGACTGTAGAGAGTTCTTCCCGCCTCTCTTCTTCTTCCTTGACCGTCGTCCGCCGCACAAGCCACGAGAAACCGGTTAGAGCAACAAAAATCACTGCCGCCAGAAGCGCATATCCCCGCGCCCTGCTGCCCCATTCTTTTGTCAGAGAATCGACAGGGATGGTGGTTGCGGCAATCATCGGGAAACCGTCGACCTTGCTGTATGCCATCAGGCGACGGGCCCCGTCGATTCCGTCGGTCTCGATGATACCTGAGGACATCTGGCCGTGAGGCAGCCGAAAGACCGTGAGATGAGAATAGTTCCTGCCGAGATAGCGATCGTCCATCGGCTGTCTGAGTACAAGGGCCCCGTCGGTACGCACGACAACAGCCGCTCCATTTTCGCCGACATCGATCTGACGGAGAAAGTTTGTAAAATCGTCCGTCTCTATGGCTGCAACCACGATACCGAGAAAGTTCCCGGCAGTGTCACTGATGCGGTGAGTGACCGTAAAACTGTATTTCTTTGTAATCTTTCCTTTTACGACCGGTCCGATGAAAGTCTCAATCCCTTCGTCGCGATGGGCGGCAACATACTCCCTCTCCTTAAAATTCGCCTGTCTCGATGGATAGACCGTCGAATCAAGGAGAAGATTGCCTTCAGCGTCGAGAAGCCATAAGGACCCTGCGTCGGGCAGCATTTCCGCCGCTCTGCGAAATCGTTGCCACTCTTCACGGGATGAGATCGTCTCCTTGAGTCCTATCTCCTGAATTCTCAGTGCTCTGCTCTGCAGTATCGCCTCGGTGGCGATCACCGTCCTTTTGATACGCTCTTCCAGCGAGATCGCCGTTTTTTGAAGAACGATGCGAGCCCGTTCACAGGTGCTGTCGTAGTCAAGCTTGACGATTACAAGCAGTGCGAGACCGTCCAGGAGAAAGAGAAATACGAGAATAATAGCCAGGTGGAACCGGGACAAAAATCGGTTAATCTTCCAGAGTCTCATTTCGGCAGTTTTCCCGGTCCATACATGAGCCTATAACTGATATTCGCATGTATTTCTTTCATCTTTCCCGACAAAGCTCCTTCAGGAACTCTTTCCTTGTCTCCAACCTTTGTTGTTTCCCGCTCCTTTCTTCGCCCCCCGCTATTCTTTCCGTGCTGATCGCAAACATTCAAGACTGATTTCTATTTTCTGAGTCTATTCCACAGAGTGAACCTTGTCAACCGACCGATTCCATGATCGGCAGAGATCCCCATCTCTTATGGAGCTACTCTTTTCTGGGCCAGTTATCCGGAAAATCTCCCGTAGAAGGGGGGGTGGTACCACAGATGACCAACTTCTGAACCAGTCGGTAGCCCGGAAGCCAAAAACCATGGCAAAAGAAAACCCGCAGGTATTCCGGAAGGAACGTCTGCGGGTTTTTTCCGTTATGTTAGTGGACTGACTACCTGCGACTCACTGGCCTCCTCCACCTCCGCTGCCATACTGCTGCACTACGTCAGCCGCGAGAGCGATGTCGGCGGCATCAGGCGGCACATACTCAGGATCGACGGGCGTACCGGCAGCTTCAAGCTGAGCCACCTGCTGGTCAAGAACCGAGAGTTTATACTGGAGTGCCGGATCGTTCGCCGCCTGCTGATCCATGGTCTGGCGCCACAACATCATGTCAGGATTATATCTCTGGTTGTAGTACATCAAAGCATATTGTGGCTTGACGATATTATCCAGCATGAATGCGAGGAATATGGAATCCCACAGCCCGTATCTGGGATACATGTTGTAAACATATACCGGCGGGCTCCAGGCGTACCGGGTATAGAAAACGTGACGTCTGTAATAGTACGTTTCAGGAACGACATAGACCCTTCTGAATACCCTGTAGTGATAGGGCTCGAAATAGATCGGACGGGCGTGATGATAGGCAAACCTGTCATAATGATGTCTATGAAAACGGACGGCTCTGTCGTATTCAACCCGTGTGGGAACGTGGCGATACCTCTCGTGGAGGACTCTGTCCGGCACATGTCTGTAATAGCCCGTTCCGTGAGTCGTGACTCCTATATGGCCGCCAGGCGGCGGCCGTCTGTCCGTGTACCGTCCCGGAGGAATGGGCGGTATATGACCGGGATGGCGCGGAGGACCGGACACCTTTGGTGGCGGTTCGGGAGGCGGACCAACTTTGCCAGGAGG
>CAYQXL010000077.1:0-7071 GCA_964421445.1 uncultured Pseudomonadota bacterium | reverse complement strand
GGTCTTTCAATCCGTGTTCTCTTGGCATCCATTCTAAACCCATACTGTTCCTCCTAAGAATTTTTTGGCTACAGCTTAAAAATCAGGCGTCAGGACTACCCGTTTTTCGGGGGAGCCGGCCTTGTGTATCTCGTCAAAGGTTGCTGCAATCGTGCTCATCGGCCGGACATCAACAAAGGGGTCGATAAGGATCTTCTTGGACAGAACCATGTCAAGAACGATCGGGTAATACTCAGGGAGGCAGCCCCATGTTCCGATAATTTCGGCGTCAAAGGCCATCAGTTTGGAGAACATGTACTCGCTCTTCGCCATACCGAATCCGACGAGGATCAGTTTTCCCACGAAGGAAAGGAGGTCGAGGGCGAGGTCCTGGCCGGCCTTGGAGCCGGTGACTTCAAAGATCTTCCAACCCGTGTTGGCAAGACCATTTGCTTTGCAGTAATTTCTCCATTCGCCTACAACATCCTTGTTTGTCTTGTCGAGGGTGCTGATGACGTGATCACAGCCAAAGCTGAGGGCCCTTTCAAGCTTCTTGGGATTCCGTGCAATACCGATCACGGTCTTTGCGCCAAGAGCCTTTATGGTCTGCGCCATGTACACGCCGACTCCACCGGTGGCACCGATGACGATGACGTTGTCGCCAGGCTGAAGGTCTGCTCTTTTGCACGCCTGATAGGGTGTCGTCACTGCATCTGCAACAACGGCAAGCTGCTCAAGGGCATAGCCTTTCTTGTCCTGTACGAGACAGAGATCGATGGACGGAACAACGATATGACTTGCAAATCCACCGTACACACCGATGCTGTTTCCGGGCATCTTCTGTGCAAGGCATCTGTTGCCTCTGCCTGTTTTACACAGGATGCACTTACGGCAAGGCATAACTGCAGGGATGATGACTTCTTTTCCTACCCATGCAGGGTCGCCGGCAATGACTGTACCTGCGATCTCGTGACCGAGAGCAAGGGGGGGTTTGCTGACTGTGGGAACGCCGTCGTAGAAATACCCGAGGTCCGTGTGGCACACGCCGCATCCTGCAACCTCAACGAGTACTTCCCCTTCTTTCAGTTCCGGAACCGGTATCTCGGCCATTGCGAGTTTGCCCGGTGTTGTTTCTTTTGTTTCCCTGTTAAAAGTGGTCGGCTGGACCATCTGCCACTGCTTTATTGTCTTTGGTACATCAGCCATTACAACACCTCCTCAAGAATTTTGATAAAAACTACCACCTCTTCACCTTCTTACGTCATTCCGTAACCGCCATCAACACACAAGAGCTGTCCCGTGATGTACTGTGAATCGTCGGATGAGAAGAAGATAAAGGCTGGTGCTACGTCTTCCGGTTCAGCGTATCTGCCAAGAAGGATTCTCTTGGTGTAGATCTCTTTCAATTTCTCGTCTGTCGAGATTGTGTGAGTCATCTCGGTCGTTACAATACCGAGAGAGATGACATTCGCTGTAACGTTGTATTTCGCAAGCTCTCTCGCCATTGATTTGGTCATGGAGATTACGCCGCCCTTCGCTGCGCTGTAGTTGATCTGGCCGATCGTTCCCACAACACCGGCAACGGATGTAACGTTGACGATTCTTCCGTAATTCTGCTGCATGAAATACTTCGATGCGGCCTTTGCACAGAGCCAGGGGCCCCTCATCTGGACATTAACAACCTCGTCCCACGTTGCAACTGAGAGTTTATGCATCATTCCAGGCTTGGAAATACCTGCATTGTTGATAAGAATGTGGACAGTTCCGAAGTTTTCGACACATGTTTCAATGATCTTCTGGGCATCTGCTTCCTGGCCCACATCACCCTTCACTGCCACAGCCTTTCCGCCCATGGCCTTGATAGCTTCCACAACTTCATCTGCAGCTTTCTGGTTTCCGGCATAATTGACGACAACATTCGCTCCTTCTTTTGCGAATGCCAGACTGATAGCTCTTCCAACACCTCTGCCGCCACCAGTAACAACAGCGCTTTTGCCCGCTAATTTCATGAAGCCCTCCCCTCTCTGTTTGTGAAAATTTTAGTAAGTCTAATATTATAAGCAAATGGAAATTGTTGTCAAGACAAAAAGATTCTGTTCTTTCCTGCCTCTTTGGCCCGGTACATCAGGGCATCAGCTTCGGAAAGAAGCACCCCCGCTTCCTTGTCTCCATCGATCTGGACAAGGCCAATGCTAAGGCTCAGATCGAACCGGATACCTTTGATTGTGAAGTTATGACTCCCCACAGCCGTCCGGAGACGCTCGGCCGCCGCCTTCCCTCCAAGCCCTCCGATACCGCGGAGGAGGACGGCAAATTCATCACCGCCAAGACGGAAGACAATATCCTCCCGGCGCAGTTTTTCCTGGAGTATGTTGGTAAGATTCACAAGGACCCCGTCCCCCGCATCGTGACCAAGGGTATCATTGACCGATTTAAAGTTATCGAGGTCCATATAGAGAAGGGAACTCACCGTCCCCCTCCGGGCAAGTGCGATGGCCCGGCGCAATTCCTCGTCGAGAGACCGTCTGTTGGGCAGGCCTGTCAGGGCATCGTGAAAAGCCATCCTTTTTATCGTCTCTTCTGCCCGAACCCGGTCGGAGACATCGATCAGCGTACCAATGATCGCCGGATTTCCCTGGTATGTCATCTGGGATCCAAAAACCTCAACGTGCACTACCGTACCGTCCTTCCGGAGAGCCCGGAACACAAAATGCGCCGAATCGATCTCCCCTGCAAGACGTTTCCTGATATACTCCTGATTCACAGGAAAGTCGTCAGGATGAGCCGTCTCTTTCGGGCCAAGTTTGTTGACCATCTCTTCCGGCTCGTATCCGTGAATATCTGCAAACCGTCTGTTGACATACCGGAAAAGGCCATCTTCAACGATATAGACACCTGCTATCGACTTCTCGACAAGGCTTTTGAATTTTTCCTCCGATTCCCTGAGGACGTTTTCCATCGTTCTCCGTTCGGTCACATCCTCAAAACTCTCTATCCCTCCCACAATGTTCCCTGCACTGTCTCTGAGATAGTCGGCATTCTTCGAAATAAACCGCATTGAACCATCTTTCCGCCTGATCGTACATTCCCTCGCCACAACCGGTTTGGGCACATCAGGGTTGAGGAGCCCGCAGCCATCCTTGCAGGGGTACTCGGCAAAGAGAAAACATTCGGCACCTACAGCTTCAGACGCCATATATCCCGTTATCTCTTCAGCCTTTCTGTTCCATCCGGTAATACGGCACGACCGGTCAACAGTAAAGATGGCGCTCGGCACAACCTGAAAGATCAGTTCAGCCCGAGCCTTTGCCGTCACAAGACCTTCCTCAAGGGATTTCCGGTCCGTGATATCCCGCATTATGGCCGCATAACCCCCTATCGTTCCATCATCCAGCCTTACCACGGAAATGACCGTCTCCGCCGGAAAGAGCGACCCGTCTTTCCGGGCGAAGACCCACTCAATCCTGGCAGTGCCTTTCTTCTTCACGTCAGGATAGATCCTCTCGCCGAGGTACTCGAAACTCTCGTAGGACCGGTGGGTGATTCTGACGGACTTGCCCATAATATCATTCTTCTCATAGCCGAATAACTGAAGGAAGGCCGTGTTACACGACACGATGTCCCGTTTCAGATCAAGCATGACGATAGCGTCTGACGTACTCTCAATGACAGCCCGGTGTTTCTCTTCGGACCGGCGCAAGGCCTCTGATGCCTCCACCCTCTCGGTAACATCCTCAAAGCTCACGATATAGTCCCCTGAACCAAGCTGTACGGTAATAATGTTTACTATCTTTTCACTGCCGTCCCTGCACGTTACGGTGAGAAGCCGGGGAACCTTCTCGCCGGGAACAAAGGTGCCGACGTCCTTCTGCCACAAGGAAACCACCATTTTTCTGTACTGTTCCTGAGGAAACGCCCTTCTGAACCAGGTCCTTCCGTCGTAAACCTCGTCAGGGCCATAGCCGAAAAGACTTTTGAACTTTGAGTTTGCATGGAGAAACCGTCCCTCTCTCCCTATCATGATCATCCCGTAAGGCCCGCTCTCAAAGAGATCGGCGAATCGCTGATGCTCCTCTTCCGCCCGTCTTTCCGCTTCCCGCCGGTCCGTAATATCCTCTCCTGAACTAAGGGTGCCCCAGATCGTGCCCCGATCATCCCTGAGTACCGAATTACGCCACGCCACAAGACGATGTTCCCCGTCTCCCGTAAGAACCACATCTTCACGATACTCGGCCGCTTCTCCATGTCCTGAAAGGAGTTGTGCAAAGATGGCCCGAACCTCGTCACGCCTGACATCGGGTATACAGGTATCGAACCAGTTCTTTCCTATCAGATCCTCTTCCGGTCGCTTCACCATTTTGCAGGCTTCCCTGTTTGCCACAACCACCCGTTCATCGGACCCGACAACAAGGAGCGCCACACCGGCAATATCGAGGTAATTCTGAACCTTCTTTTTCTCCTGGATCAGTTCCTGTTCCGCCTGCCTTCTTCGCTCAAGACTCACGCCCCCTTTTACCAGAACAGCGGTCAGGACCGTTAAAAGAACAAAGAGAACAATCACGGCAACAATTGAGAACCGTTGGACGACCGCCGAGAGACTCTGCAGTCTTTCCGTAATGTCATAGTAGATTTCAAAGGCGCCGAGAAAGGCCTTGCCCTTCATCACAGGCACATAAGTCTCCACAACATCCAATGCCATAACCTGATCTTCCAGGGACTTTGTCTCTTTCCTCACCACAATGGCATAGGTCTTCCCTAAAGCAACCCTTTCGTGGAAATAGGGTTTCCTGTTGACAGTCCCCGTCTCTTTCGGGTCAGTGGAAAAGACAATTTCTCCTGACGGTGCAAAGACCTTAATTTTCAAGATACTAAAATCACGCATGATTCCCGGAAGACTTTCGGTAAAATGGGGTGTAATTGAATTCTGCGAAAGGGGTTGACCCTCTGGAAAGAAACGGGAAGTCAGGTGCCGGGCTACCTGAATAGAATCATCCTGAACACCTTTCACAAAAATGTGTCTGAAGGCAGGCCACACGCTGAGGGCACCGTAAAGGACAAGACCTATGGAGATGAGCACGGCAACGATGAAAATATTTCTCAGCAGCCCGTGCCTGAGGAACGATGTTGGGGAATATTTTTTCTGATCCATTTCAGTTATACCTCGGACGGAAGCACCGACACGAAGGGCCTGTCCGTCTCGCTTTTACTCAAAAACAAATCCGTCATCCCGAAAAAGATGGAGGCAGGCATCGACAACAGGGGGGTCATAGAGGATACCACTGTTCGACTCGATTTCAGCGATCGCCGCCGGCATACCAACCGCCGGTCTGTACGGCCTGTGCGTTGAAACAGCTTCAACAACATCGGCGACTGCGAGGATTCTGGCCTCAATGGCAATTTCATGGGCAACGAGCCCCAACGGATATCCGCTGCCGTTCATCCGTTCGTGGTGATGCAGAACAGTCGTGGCGACAGGATAGGAGAACTCTATGCCGTTCAGGATTTCAAAACCGAATTTTGGGTGACTTCGGAGAATATTGATCTCGTACTCGTTGAGGGGCACAGGTTTGACAAGAATCTCTGCAGGTACATTCGCTTTCCCGATATCGTGGAGTATCCCTGAAATATAGACGCACTCGACAGTTTCGGCAGGAAGCTTCATCTTTTCCGCAATCCTCTTGGCCAGTTGGGCGACCCTTCTCTGGTGGCCCACCGTATAAGGATCCCTCAGTTCCGCCATCCGGGAGAGGGCCAGCACCGTCCCTTCCAGAACGAGTTTCAGTCTCCCGAAGGCTTGCTTCAACCCCTCTTCGGCCCGTTTCCGCTCTGTAATATCGGTTGACGCCCCCTCGTAGTACAAAAGCCGGCCTACAGCGTCCCGGACCACCCGCACGTTCGTTGACACCCAAAACCTGCTTCCGTCGCGCCTCTTATATTCGATCTCATAGTCGAGAAGCCAATCCCTGCTTTCGAGAATTGTCGTGAATTCGGTCCACCGGTTCGGATCTACATAGACCTGGTCCGCAATCGACGCCACTTTCACCATAAGCTCTTCAGCCGTCCTGTATCCCAGCATGATGGCCAAAGCCGGATTGGCCGTGAGAAACCTTCCTTCGGCCGTGGCCTGAAAGATCCCTTCTGCGGCATTCCTGAAAATGCTCCTGTACTTCTCCTCCGCATGCCGCAGCCCCTCTTCCATGATCATACTGCTCGTCACATCACGGGCAACGGTGCAGATGCCGGTGATGCCCCCTTCTCCGTCAAAAAGCGGCACTTTTCTCATGTGAAAAAGACAGGGAACACCGAACAGAGAGATCTGGAGTTCATCCTCCACCGTCTCCCCTGCAAGAACCCTTTCATCGCTCTGGCGAATCGGTCCGCTTCCCTCTTCACCGAAGAGATCTTCGTCGGTCTTGCCGATGACGTCTGCCGCAGCAAGGTCGACAAGATCGGAAAACGACCGGTTCACAAATCGATACGTGAGGCTCCTGTCTTTGATTGAAATACAGTCCCTCGTCCCTTCAACAACAGCAGTGAAACGGGTATCAGCGTTCGACGACAACTCCCCTTCCTCCCCTGTGCCGCCTGATGTATAAGCAACAAGATCACCGGCTTTACTTCCCCGGGCCTCCCCGAAGACAGGCCAACGCAACCGGACCCTTTACAGGGCAATACTATGACGGACTGTGGCAGGGACAACAACCATCCGACGGTCCCGCTGCCAGCGAACCTCTCCCTTTATAATAAATGGAGCAAACCAGGATTGCAATCGATTGTATCGTCCGGAAAGAGACGAACAACGTTTTTATCCTGCAAGGAGACAGGCAGACAGACCGTTCCCCTGTCTGTCGGTCAAATCTCTTTTTCGAGATTGATCATGTCTCCCCGGCTGAAGCCCATGGTGTCGAAAAACCGAAGAAGGTCCCAGTCCCTCCAGTTCACAAAGACATAGACCTTCTCGACGCCCACCTCCTTGAACATGGCCATCATCTCCCGGAAAAGCTGCCGGGCAACACCTTTGCCCTGCCATGCTTTTCTCACACCGACTGTATCGATCCAGCCGATGCTTTCAGGCACGCCGTATTCCCATCC
>CAYQXL010000076.1:0-7588 GCA_964421445.1 uncultured Pseudomonadota bacterium | reverse complement strand
GCCGAAAGCATAGCTGTAGTCGAGGACCGTCGACTCTTCCACGACCGTGAGTGGGCCTATCTCAACCCACGGCCCAAGATGGCTTTTTACGATCGAAGCCGTGGGGTGGACCCTGGACATTTCACCCCTGCCGATTCTTGTGTGGGCTTCTCCCCTGTCCGACGTTACAGTTGTTCCGAAAGGCATATCTACTCTCCCACCACAGAGCGGTTGTCTGCACCATCGATTGAGAGACAGATCGTCATTAGGTTCTCCAGAGACTCCCGAACCCACTCATAGTACCGTCCCCTTAGTTCCATCACGAGAATACCCTCCCAGCCAATGACAAACTCTGCCAGTGCCGCCTCTATCGGAATTTCTCCCCACCCTACAGGCATATGACAATCACCTCTGCCGAAAGGGATGAGGTGGGCCTGCTCTTTTTCGTTATAGAATGTGGGAAGACCGAAATTATCGTGAACGTGACAGTGGATAATCAGGTCCCGCACAGCGCCGATCTCTTCAAGAAAGTCAAAGCCATAGAATCGGGAAGCAAGATAGAGGTGACCGATATCGAGGTTGATACCCACATTCTTCCGATTGACATCGAGTATCTGCGCCTTCAGTGGTTCCAGTCGCTCGGCATAGCAGTAGGGAGAGTGAAAAAGATAGGGTCTCGCATTCTCCACGGCTATAGTTATTCCAGGGTAGTCATCGGCCAGATGCTCCAACACCTTTGCCTCGCACCTCAGAAACTCCATGCTTTCCGCTTTCGTCACAAAAGCTTTCCTGTTCATGGGGAATTGATTGTGCGGCATGTACTGACCGGCATGGCAGACAACGACACCGGCCCCTACGGCAGAGGCAAAATCCATGGCAGACCGGAGCACGGACTGGTGGAGTTCTTCCTGTTCCGTATTCATGAGATTCACCGGGTCCGGAGCATGGACGCTATAGACAAAGTCGTATCCCTGAAAAATAGCCACCGCTTGCGCCAAAAGTCTTCGGTCGAGACGGCCGTAGCGGATGATATTCATTCCGTGGATAGGTATTTCAATGGCCTCTACACCGAGGCCTTGAAAAAAGTCGAGATCTCTCTGCAAGGCAGCGAAACTTCCGTCAATCCTTTTTTCATCCAGTCTTCCCGCAATTTTCAGCATGTGGAAAAAACCTCCTTTCCTTTTACAAAAGTCTTTAGGATCCTGGGAACATCGCCCGACCCATCAACAAGCACCAGATCGGCATCCTTCCCCGGCGCGATCGACCCCGTATGATCAGCAATACCCATAACCCGGGCAGGGGCCACGGTGCACATGTTCACCGCTTGGAACAGCGGAGCTATACCAAGTCTGTCAAGGGCAAAAATGGCATGGAGAATGGTGGTGGGCGCGTAATCGGAACAGATTATATCGCCCAGACCCTCCCTGATGGCTTCCCTGGCGCTTAGGTTCTTCAACTGGGAATTTCCCCGGAAAACATTCGGTGAGCCGAGACAGACAGCAATACCGTGCTCCCGGGCAGACCTCACGGCCTCCATGTTGACAGGGAATTCCGACAGTATCACGTTCATCGTCGAGAGCCAGCGAATCTTTTCTCTCGAATCGTCATCATGGGAGGCAACGGGGATCCCGAGTTCGTTACAGAGACCAATGATGCGGGAAAGCCCTTCAGCGGCGCCATTATTGCGAGCCCTTATCTTGCGTTTGATGATCGTATCCATCTCTTCATCCGTCTTCTGATACACCCTGCCATAGTACCCTTTAAAAGCGGTTATCTCCCGAAACTGTCCCTGTCCCGGCGTGTGATCCATGATGGAAAGAAGATGAACCTTCCGCTCCCTGATTATCTTTTCCAGAAAGGGAACGGCGGCACTGTCGGTAATTTCGTAACGGGCATGAATCCTTGTGTTAATGTTGAGCCTCGCAGTATACCCGTGGATCTCTTCTATGATGGCGGCAGCCATGCTGTTGGAACGGAGGCCGACCTCCAGTTCGGCAAAAGACAGGGAGTGATATGTTGTTGTAACGCCGCAGGAAGCAAGTTTCTTGTCCAGTTCAAATACTACGTAGCCAACGGGAAAGAGGGCATTCGGCCGCGGCTCGATCTCTTTCTCGATCGCATCGCTGTGGAGGTCGATGAAACCGGGAAAGACGAATCTACCGCCAGCATCGATCGTTTTTCCCGGGCACCTGACGGTGTGGGAACAAAGATCGGTGATCACTCCGTTCTCCACAAAGAGTGAAGTATCCCTGACAACCCCTTCTTCCGTGAAAACAGAAGCGTTTTTGATCACCATAGTCCGTAATTCCTGTTCGTTAATCAACGAGATCTCCTGTATCGACCCTGTATACCCTGTCAGCAAGGGTGTTCATAATCGCTTCATCGTGAAAAACGCCGATCATTCCTGTACCACCCTCCTTCATCTCCCTGAAGAGTTTCATGACGACGGCGACCGAGTGCCGGTCGAGAGACGCTGTCGGTTCATCGAGAAGCAATAGCCTCGGTCTCCAGATCACTGCCCGGGCAACATTGATCCTCTGCTGTTCGCCGCCGCTGAACGTCGACGGATAGGCATCATGAAGATGGGCAGGGATACCGAGCCGTTCGAGGAGAAGCCGCGACCTCTCCACAGCCTCGCCGCACGATATGCCTCTTTTGACGAGAGACTCAGCCACCACGTCGACCGCCGATACCCGGGGAATAACCCGCAGGAATTGTGAGACATAGCCTATTTCGTCCGTTCGTATTACATGTACAAGCCGTTCGGAGAGGCTCGAAAAATCGACGCGGCCATACCGGTCCGAAGAGAACCAGATCTTTCCTGCAGAAGGAAGGTAGGTACGATAGATACATTTCAGGATTGAACTCTTTCCGGAACCGCTCGGACCGGCCAACCCCACTACTTCCCCTTCTCCGACACGAAAGGATACATCGCGAAAACCGCGGATGATTTTTCTCCCGAAAGCATGGAGAGCAAAATGTTTTGTGGCGCCTTCAATATCGAGCAAAGACATCTTTCTTTCCTGTTTCCCTACAACTGAGAGTTCACAAGCAACTGCGTATAAGGGTGCTGGGGGTCTTCGAGTATCTGGTCTGTAAGACCCGATTCGACGATCACCCCGTACTTCATGACAACGGTCCTCGCCGCAAGAAGGCGTATAACGCCGAGATCGTGGGAAACGATGATCATGGCAATACCAAGCTCTCTCTGGATGTTCCGGATAAGGTCAAGGACTCGCGCCT
This sequence comes from uncultured Pseudomonadota bacterium, assembly GCA_964421445.1. Taxonomy (GTDB): domain Bacteria; phylum Desulfobacterota; class Syntrophorhabdia; order Syntrophorhabdales; family CAYQXL01; genus CAYQXL01. Next base: position 4,366 of record CAYQXL010000076.1, on the reverse strand, counting down.
GAACAGAGAGATCAAGGCCCGTCGTGACTTCATCGAGGAGGAGAAGAGAGGGATTGGCCGAAAGAGCTTTTGCTATCTGCACCCTTTGTTGCATACCGCCGCTGAACGTACGGGGTGTCTCGTCGAGCCTTCCCGCCGGTATCTCGGTGCGCTCCAACAGTTCCACTGCCCTTCGGCGAATAGACCGTATATTCCTGAAACCTCCGTCAATGAGTCTCTCTGCGATGTTCCCTCCGCTGCTTACATCCATCCTCAATCCCATATGGGGGTTCTGATAGACGATTCCCATCACTCGGTTCTTCACCATCCGTTTCTTGAAAGCACTCATGGCGAAAAGATTCCGCTCCTGTCCGACTGTCCTGTCGTGTTCCTGCTCTCCGGAGCGAAAAAACATTTCCCCCTCTGTAACATTCATGTCAAAATGGAGCAGCCTTATCAGCGTGCTTTTTCCCGAACCGCTTTCACCCATGACCCCCAGAATCTCATCAGGGTAAAGGTCAAAGAAGAGATTATTGCAGGCAACAACAGATCCACATCTCCTGCATATATTCGTCTCTGCGGCAGGCCCTGTCTCATCCTTGCAGAAGGGACATCCGGGACCAAATATTTTGGTCAGTCTCCTGACTTCAAGAATGGTCTCTGAAAGGTCGGCCCTTCCTTTATGAGTACTGTCTGTTACAGGCAGCGCCGCACCGTTCATTCTCCACCTTCCATCGGTTCTCGCGGGGACACAACCGCATCATCTCCGTCCTTTTCACTGTCTTTTTCCTTGTTCGCCATCTTGTCGCAATACCCTGAGTCAGAGCAGTAATATGAACGTTCTCCGGTACTGGCATCGATCACTTCATCGAAATAGACCCCTGTACTTCCACACCGCCTGCATCGCACGCCACCAAAGTCTTCGACGGTGAAACGATAATCTTCGTATTCGAGCGGCTTCACTCTCGTATAAGGTGGAATGGCATATATTCTCTTCTCCCGGCCGGCACTGAAGATAAAAAGCGTTTCCGCCATGTCCAGTTTCGGAACATCCCACCGCGGTATGGGACTCGGGTCCATGATGTAGCGCCCGTTCACAAGCACAGGATATCGGGCACCGATACTGATCGCACCGAAACGGACAATATCTTCGTACAGGTAGAGCCACAGCCTTGTATAATCCCCTTCCCCGTGCATACGTCGCGTCTCTCTCTCCGATGGCTCCACCGTCCTCAACGACTCAGGAATGGGGACCTGGAGGACAAGAATTTGCTCTTCCGTCATTCGTTCTTCCGGTATGCGGTGCCGGGTCTGAACAAGCGTTGCACAGGTCGTGTCTGTCGTCACGTCGACACCGGTTACCGCTTTAACAAACCTTTTCATATTAACGGCATTGACGCTGCCGTCGCACCCCTGATCGATCACCTTAAGTACATCCGCCGGGCCAATGAGACTCAGGGTAACCTGGAGCCCTCCCGTTCCCCATCCCCGGGCTATGGGGAGTTCCCTTGATGCAAAAGGTACCTGATAACCAGGTATGGCAACAGCCTTCAGAATCTTTCGCCGTATCTCCTTTTTCGCCCCCTCGTCGATAAAGGCAAACGAATAGCCGCTCGTTCTTTTCATGTTATCTGCTCTCTTTCAGGAAAGGGGCTGTCTTCTGTGTTTTCCTCAACCTGTCGAGGTCGGACTGAAAGGTAACATAGTGGGGAAGTTTGTAATGGATGCAGAATCCCATCGATTCGACACCATCGATGTGAGAAAGAACAAATTCGTCGTTCTCCGACGGAGCCGAACGATTCGGAGACTGGATGGCCCTGTCGAGGATGGCCATCGAGATGGCTTTGACCTCGTTATGGCCGAAACAGAGACCATATCCCAGGCTGAATTTAGGCGACCCTCCCTCCTCTGAATATCTCGCGATCACTTCTGCTTCCGTCACCTTCACCTCACCGGCTTCTATTAAGCCACCGGTAGAGGGATGCTTCACCAGAAGAGGCACGTACCCAACCCTCAGTTCGCCTATGGTCGGGTGAATATCTCCGTACCCCCGCATAGAAGAGTAAGCCAGAAGAAGAAGGCCCCCTGATTCGCCCCGGGCCATAGCCTGGAGAGAGGCGCTTCGTACAGCGGGATACGACAGGGATTCGCGGGTTACATCAAAGACCCTTCCATCATCGCCACCACTCTTCGCAGACTCGACGAGAAGTCCTTCTCTTCTCAGCATTTCGATGACTTTCGGAAAGGATTCGGGGAGGTTCTTCCGTTCCTTTCTTCCTGGAAGAAGGTCCCTTATGAAGGCCCTCCTTTTTGTCTCCGTATCCCGCAATAATTCAAAATCGAGAAGACGTATGGTGTAATCCGTCGTTGCACCGAGAATCTGGCCGCCGGGAATATCCTTAAAGGCGGCCGATATCCTTCTGACTACCCGCATCTCCTTTGTCGAGACAGGCACCGAATTCTCTATCCGGGGAACCGTCGCCCTGTAAGCCCGTACCATAAACGCAGCTTCGAACGTGTCGCCAGCGGACTGCTTGAGAGCCAGAGCAGCAATATGGGGAGCATAGAGTGACCCTTCGCCCATTACTCTATCAACAGCAAGATGCAACTGCTCTTCGATCTGCTTCGCCTGCACAGGTTTTGACTGACCCTTGATCCTTTCATAGACGCTCAGCCTGCTCGCATTTTCTATCGCCCGTTCGCCTCCCTTCACTGCCACGTATCCCATCAGCAGATCTCCTTTATGACAGCCGACCTCGGTATACAGACGATTCGGCCCATCGAATCTACGCATATCACATCAATACCAAGGGGGAATTCACCGTTTATCTCGTGAAGCGTTCTCATATCCCCCTGGTCGAATCCGTCAAGTACAAGAAACCGTGAACCTTCTATCCCCGGACCACTCAAAGACCAGCACTCTGCTTTGTTCTCTCCTTCGCATGATTGAACGGAATAGACTGCCGTAGCGCTCTCATCAGGGTACTCGGCGGTCCCCCGTTTCCCCTCTCCAATCTTCCCGCCACTTGTGCCGTCAGGTATAACAATGAAATCAGCCTCTTTGAGCCCGACAGGACAGGCACCGGTTCGTTGAACTATCTCACAGGACAGATCCCTTCCTTCGCCGATGATGACAAAGGTCGTCTCTCTGTCCAGAAGAGTCTCGATGATATCCATCAGTGCCGATGAACCACCGTGATCATGGTTTCCGATCTGTCCTTCATCCTCATCACGATACACTCGTCCCGGGTGGCTCATCGCCTGAAGCAAAAGCCGGAAGATTTTCTGACTCTTTGCGACAGAATGGTCAGTCATACAGATTGTCTCCCTCTACAGTGTTTCAAAAGATACTTTAGTGTCGGCAACCAGCGAAGCTTCCCGTTGCAACTTTCTGTCGATTCTCTTCTTTTGCGAGACAATAATGGACCGGATCTCCGTTATCGCCCCAATATTTCCGCTCTGAAAGATGGCGTCCACGGAAGCGATAAGGTAGGCTCTTTCAGGTTCATCGCCTGTGGCGATACCGTATCCCCTGCACCCCCTGTATTCAACCTCAGCTTCAGTCACCAGCACCTCACCAAGACAGAACTCGACATCACATGAATCCTTTACCCTCAACATGACGAGCCCTATCGACGGGGACTGTCTTACCTTCATCCCCTCTCTGTCGGCAAGGGCCCGCATCTTCCTCAGCCCCGTTTTGTCCACCCTGAGAATGGTTGCCCTGAAATCGCACTCTTCAGGTATCATCATGTGTACCTCTTTCTTATGACGGCACTTATCCGGTCCACAACAGCAACAGTCACAATGATGACAATAAGGATGGTTGTAACGTGCTGATTGTCGTATCCCCGCAATTTGTCGTAGAGATAGACCCCTATGCCTCCTGCTCCGGTAAAGCCAAGGATCGTTGCGGACCGTACATCCGATTCAAACCGGTAGAGAGTCATTGAGACAAAGAAAGGCACGATCTGGGGAATGACGGCATATCGTATCACCTTGACGGGATTTGCCCCCGTTGCGGTGAGTGCGTTGACCGGCTCGCCGTCGATGGCTTCAATGCCTTCCGAAAAGAGTTTGATCAAAACACCGGAGGTGTGGATCCCCAAAGCGAGTATACCGGCCATTGGACCAAGTCCCACAGCAGAAACAAAGATCAATGCCCACACCAGCTCATTGATGGAACGGGACAGGTTCGCCACAAAGCGGGTCGATCCGTAGAGAATCTTCTTCACCGCCATCCCGGTAAAAGATCTTCCGGGAACGATAATATCGAGGGTGTTTCGCGACGCCAGAAAGGAGAGCGGAAAGGCAATGACCACCGAAATGACGAGGGCGATGAATGCCATGTGGACCGTTTCCAACATGGACAGAAGGTATTTCTTTA
>CAYQXL010000075.1:0-7687 GCA_964421445.1 uncultured Pseudomonadota bacterium | reverse complement strand
CGGGGGCGCCTTTATTTCCGGGTCAGGAGGATCGGCAAAAGGCGATACAACGAACCATTTGAACATCTATGACGGCTCCCAGTTCGTGGCCACATCGAGAAACGGCGAGAATATCGTCTTCGTGACCCTCAACTATCGTCTCGGCGTCCTTGGGTTCCTCGCCGGTGATAAATTCGGACTGAACGGCAATTTCGGCATAAAAGACCAGACCAAAGCACTTCAGTGGGTACAGCGGAACATCGCTCTTTTCGGGGGCGATCCCACCCGGGTCATGATTTTCGGTGAGAGCGCCGGAGCCCAGTCGACGGCCCTCCACCTCACCATTACCGACGACAATCACCAGTCGCTCTTTGAGAAAGGGGTCCTCGAGAGCAATTACGCCATCACCTATATGACAGTGAAAGAGGCGCAGGCCAAGGCCGACAAATTCGCCGGGGACATGGGTTGCCAGGAGGGAACGACAGACGAGATACTGGCATGCCTCAGGAACCCGGACATCTCATCGGTGCCCTGGATCCTCCAGAACCAGACGAAAGGGGCATACACAACGGAGAATATCGCCTGTGCAGGGCTGCAGGCCATCATCCCCTGGAACCCTGTTATAGACGGTACATTCATCACCATGGACCCCATACAGGCTCGGATTGCAAAACCCATGATGAATGGCTCAAACCTCAACGAGAGTGTACCCTTTATCGGTCTCCTTCCTGACAACGACCTTGAGTCGGGCGCAGCCTACATCGCCCTTACCGATTTCCTCTTCGGCACCGACTGGGCAAAGATCATGCGTGACGAATACTTCGCCCAGTATCCTTTTAAAAGCGAGAAAGACCGCTTTGAACAGGTCGTTACTGATTATCTCTGGACGTGCTTCAACCGCAAACTGTCTTCCATCACGTCCGCCGACAGCTACCGGTATCATTACATACACCACAGTTCGTTCCCCGTCTGGGTGAACAGCGACGGTCAGGCTACAAGCGGGATCCCGGCCGACTGTGCCCAGTCTGGTATCGTCTGCCACGCTGACGAGTTGCCCTACGTCTTCGGCAACGCTACCGATACCCAGATGATACGGCAGACGTTTACGGCCGATGAGGCGGGCATGTCCCTCGCCCTGAGAAACTACTGGATCCAGTTCGCCCGTTCTTCCCAGCCCGTTGTGGCAGGACAGACCTCCTGGCCCCTCAACACATCGGGGAATATACTCCAGGTCCAGGCTCCCGGTTCGGCGATCATTCCCGTCACGGACAAATCAATCGCCGACCCCGCCAACTGCGGTCCGCTCTGGGACCACATCGGCTATATAGTGACCAGTACTTTTACATGCAAATGATCGTCCGACAGTGTCATGGAGTCATACCAGCGTCGTGCGATCCGACACAATTACACAAAGCCAAGCCGATTAAGGCTTTGCAAAAAAAAGGAGAATACTATGAGGAAGATGATGGTTTTGTTTCTTCTGGTTGCCGTAATGGTCATCCAGGGGGCGGTTGCTCCGGTCCAGGCCTGCACAGGCATCAAACTGAAGGCTGACGACGGCTCGATTGTGACGGGCCGGACCATGGAGTTCGGCATGAAATCGCCTACGGCCATCTCCATTGTACCCCGCGGCAGCGATACCACGGCTATGGGGTCGAACGGAAAAGAGGGCCTGAAATGGAAGTCCACCTACGGGACGGTCGGCGTCTGTGCATGGGGCCAGCCCAAATGGTACGTTGAAGGGCTCAACGAAAAAGGCCTTGCCGCGGGCGTCTTCTATCTGCCCGGCTTCGGGAAATACCAAACAGCCAAACCGGGGGACGAGTCCCGCTCCATCTCCCAGAACGACCACATCTATTATGTACTGAGTACGTCGGCGACGGTCGATGAGGCCCTGAAGGCTCTCGAAAAGGTAATCGTCGTTGCCGCCGACGCCTCACCGGCCATAGTAACCGACCCCGCCATGAGGTCGGCAATGCCCTTTCACATGAGGATTACTGATGCCGGCGGCCGGTCCGTGGTTGTCGAATATACAGCAAGGGGCGTTCAGGTGTACGAGAATCCCCTCGGAGTCATCACAAACGCTCCCACCTTCGATTGGCACCTTCTCAACATGCACAACTACGTGAATCTCAGGGTCAACGACGTGCCGCCGGTGGAATTCGACGGGAAAAAGATCACCCAGTTCGGCATGGGCAGCGGGCTAAAAGGGCTTCCCGGGGATTTCACCCCCCCTTCCCGGTTTGTCAGGGCTACCATATTTACGATGAACACTGTTCCCGGCAAGACGGGCAGCGAGGCGGCGAGTCAGGCCTGGCATCTTCTTCACCTCTTCGATATCCCCTCAGGGATCTCGGGGTCAATGGTAAACGGCACCATGGTCTATGACACCACCCAGTGGTCGAGCGTCACAGACCAGCGAAACCTCCGTTTCTACTACAATAACTACGACGACTACAGGGTCCGCATGGTCGATTTGAAGCGGGCCGACCTGAATGCGGGAAAACCGGTCATCATCCCGTTCAGCACAACATTCGACTTCATTGACGTAACACCGGCACGGCGATAGTGGAGTTCCGCCGGCACAACACATACAAGACGAAGGAGGACGACAGAATGAAAACAACAAGGATGATAGCAGTGTTAACTGTCCTGGTGGCATGTTTCAGCATGACAACGTGGTCCGGGGCATGCACCAGCATACGGATCACAACAACCGACGGACTGGTCTTTTACGCCCGCACTCTCGAGGGGGAGACGGATTTCGGATCGCGGTCCGTTGCCATCGTGCCAAAGGGCACAGCGTATCAGGGAACCCTCCCGGACGGGCAACAGAAGGGTATGAAATGGGTAGTGAAATACGGTTTTGTGGGCATGAGCACCCTCGGTCTGCCCCTTCTCATCGACGGTATGAACGAGAAGGGCCTTGCGGCCGGCAACCTCTTCTTTCCCGGATTCTCCGGGTATCAGACCTTTGATCCCAAAGAAAGCAGTAAAACGATGACCCAATACGAGGTCCTGACGTGGATACTGGGTTCGTTCACCACCGTCGACGAGGTAAAGAAAGCCATCAGGACCATCCGGGTTGTTGAGGGCCCTCAGGATCAGACAGGAAAACTGGAGCTCCATTATGTTGTCCACGACCGCACCGGTAACTGCGCCGTCATCGAATACGTGAACGGCCAGTTGAAGGTCTATGACAACCCCATGGGTGTCATGACCAACTCGCCGCCCTTCGACTGGCACCTCATCAACCTCCGCAACCATGTCAACATCTCTGCAAACAACGTAAAGCCGATTACCCTTGACGGTCTCAAGGGTTCGGGTCTCGGCCAGGGCACAGGGATGCTGGGTCTTCCTGGCGACTACACGCCACCCTCCCGGTTCGTCCGTATGGTTGCCCTCGTCACCTCCTCCCTGCCTGTGACAGGGAGCGATGCCGGACTCAATCTGGCCCTGACAATCATCGACAATGCCGATATCCCCCTTGGCTCAGTTCGCGACCTGTCCGGCAAGAAACCGATGTATGACAGGACCTACTGGTCTGTTGCAGCGGACCTTCAGGGTGCCAGGTACTATTTCAGGACGTATGATAACAAAAGCTGGCGTTACATCGATGTCAACAAGGCGCTCACAAAGGCTCCGGGTATGATGTCGGTCAACATCATCGTGCCACCACGGTATGAGGATGTGACCGAAACGGCAAAAACCTATACCCTTCCGCCGGGGGCCATGCCGGCTGGGAAACCATAACTTTTCCGGGACAGCGGGATAAAGATATGGTGCAGAGCAAGAACAGAACCGCACAACCTGACAGCACAGACCACAGAACGGTGGTCAGAGGGAGATCAGGGGCCGGTCTGTCCATGGCGCTTCTCGTTACCCTGGTGCTGGTGATTTTGTGTGCCTCGCCAGCCCGGGGAAGTGAGGGCGCCTGGAGTCATTACGTCCAGGGGACCTACGGTGACTTTGGTTTCGGTCTTGCACCGTCCCCGGGGTTCTCCTTCCGGAACGACCTCATCATCAACAACAGTGTAACGGGGAAAAGCATCTTCGGCGGAAGGGGATACGCCAAAGTGAGCCAGAACAGCATGACCGATCTGATGAAGTTCTTCTACTTCTTTAATCTCCCTGCCATCTCCGGGAGCATCGGGTTCGGCGTTCTCGTGCCCGCCGTCCCCAGCGCCAATGCGGACGGACGGTTGAAGGCAGGTCCCCTCAGCAAGGCCGGTTCGGGAACGGGGAACGGCTTTGCCGACATCGCCGTTCTGCCTTTCATTCTGAACATGAAGAGGGAAAATTTCCATATCTCTTTTCTCCCGGCGATCTTTCTTCCCACAGGGTACTACAACTCAAACAGACTCGTAAGCCTGGGAAGAAATTACACGTCGCTGGACCTTAATCTTGGATTTACCTGGATCGACCCAAAACTGAAGATCGAAGGGTCGTTCAATGCGGGATACATGATAAACTCGAACAATAGCGCCGTTTCGTACAGGACGGGCGACGAGCTTCACATCGACTATATCGTAGCCCACCACCCCTGGGAACGTTTTGGCTATGGCCTGACCGGTTATGTCTACCAACAGGTGACAGGCGACACGGGGAAAGGCGCAATTCTCGGTCCCGACAAATCGTCGGCCCTCGGGTACGGACCTGCAGTCATGTACACGCCGAAACTGTTCGGGAAAGATGTCTCTTTCATCGCCAAGTGGCTTCACGATACGACAACAGCCAACCGTTTCAAAGGGGAAACGGTCTTTTTATCTGTGGCATTTTCACTCTGATCGCCGTCTGCAGGACGGCAGACAGATGACAATGATATTTTTCGTTCGACAGGAGGAAGCACAATGAAGACCAATAGAGCAGAAACAGCATGGAACGATACGTGGATGGGGCGTGTTATTGTCGCCATCCTGTTCATCTCCGTTCTCGTTACGCCCTTGTGGGCCCAGGACAAAAAAGAGGTATCCGTCGAGGACCTGGCAAAAAAATCGCAGAATCCCGTGGATCCCATGATCAGCATTCCTTTGCAGAATAATATCAATTTCAAATACGGTCCCAACAACAACACGCAGAATGTTCTGAATATTCAGCCCGTCATCCCTTTCAGCCTCAACAAGGAATGGAACCTGATCACCCGTACCATCGCCCCCGTAGTCAACCAGCCCTGGCCTGAACAAAAATTCGGCCTTGGTGATGTCAATATATCCTTCTTCCTCTCACCAGCCAACCCCAAGAAACTGGCCGGCGGGGATTTTATCTGGGGTGCGGGACCTATTCTCCAATTTCCTACGGCCACAGGCGAGTATCTCGGTACAGGGAAATGGGCAGCCGGACCGGCTGCGGTGGGGGTCTATATGAAGGGCCCATGGGTCATCGGCCTGTTGGGCAACAATCTGTGGTCCTACGCCGGTGAGACAAAACGGGAAACTGTAAACCAGATGCTTCTCCAGCCCTTTGTCAACTATAACCTTCCCAACGGATGGTTCGTTGTAAGTTCACCTATTCTCAATGCCTACTGGCAGGCAAAAAAAGCCGGCAATGTATGGCTCGTTCCCATGGGAGGCGGTGTGGGTAAGGTCTTTAAAATGGGCAACCAGTCATTCAGTGCTTCCGTCCAATACTATTATAACGTCGCAAAGCCTGAGGTCGGTCCGGACTCAACCCTCCGCCTCGGGATATCGCTGCTTTTTCCCAAATAGAGAGGCCTTTTTCGCTGCTTTAAAGGGCCCCGGATGAGCGGGGCCCGTTCTCCTCACCGGCACGGTGATCGATTCACCCTCCACAAAGGAACATGAACCGGGGGAACTGGTACATCGCCACTTCCTTTTCGCCTTCCAACTCTTTATGACAAAGAATGTCAACAAGATGCTGGAAGCCTATCACCTGCCGGTCACTGATGATCCTCATCGTCTCAGGGTCTCCCCAATCCCAGGTCTGAGCTTCACTGAGTTCACAGTTCCTCCGCTTCCCTGTTTCAGCGTCGATAAGCACCAGCGTAATCGACAGTTCTTCCTTCGACATGGTGCTCCTCTCCGCCCACGGGTTGGACAATGCCTCCATCCCGCGAAAATAGTCGGCAATGTGGTCTTTGGTCCCATTTCCGTTCTTTCCGATATCATCCTTCTGCGAAAAACTCATGTACCGGTGACGCCCCCTGTAAATAGCACACTCGGTACAGACTCCATGACTGAATGGACAGTATGCGGGGCTACATGCTGAGTTGTTCATTCTCTTCCTCCTGGTTCACACTATAATTCTTGTCTCGCTGTTTTTCATTGACTCCATCCTGCTATATTCTCACCAAACATCCTCATTCTTCCGATCGGTCTCGTATCGTTGGCTTTTCGCCGCAGAGCGGACACCCGGGGTTTTTCTCTACGGTCATGAGGTGCGATTGCCCTGACAGGGCATAGTAGACAACGTATCTCCCGATGAGCGGCGTACCTATATTGAGAGCAATCTTGAGCGCCTCTGTTGCCTGCATAATTCCTATCAATCCCGGGACGACCCCCAGGACACCGATCTGACTTCATGAGGGCACAAGATTTGCTGGCGGAGGGACAGGGAAGATGCACCGGAGACAGGGACCACCTCCTTTCGGATAAAAAACACTCATCTGGCCTTCGAGTTGGACCGCCCCCCCATAGATGTACGGTTTTCCGGCAAAGAAACAGGCATCGTTCAGGAGAAATTTGGTTTCCACATTATCGGCCCCATCAATAACCATGTCATAATCGTCAATGATCCCCCGAATATTCTCCGAAGTGATCCTCTCAGAATAGGGGACAACGTTCACATCAGGGTTGAGCCGCTTTACCGATGCCAGTGCCGACTCTACCTTCAATCTCCCCACATCGTCGGCACCGTGAAGAATCTGCCGATTGAGATTTGAAAGATCGACAACATCGAAATCAGCAATACCGAGGGTACCCACCCCTGCTGCTGCAAGATAGAGACCGGCCGGAGAACCGAGCCCGCCGGCACCTACGAGAAGAATTTTTGTTTTGAGCAGGCGTGCCTGCCCTTCTTCTCCCACCTGATCGAGCAGAATCTGCCTGCTGTACCGGTTGAGCTGGTCACAGGTAAAATCGCTCTCCCTGACAACCGGATAGCCGGCATTCAGCCAGGAAAGATACCCGCCTCCAAGGGAACAGGCACGGGCATACCCTTTGTCGATCAGCCGCCCCGCTGCCGGCAGGGAGCGATTACCCGTAGAACAATAGAGTACGATGGGAACATCCTTTGGGACATTGAGACTCTCAAGCTCTTTCTCCAGAGACCCTACGGGGATAAAGGTCGCACCGTCAATATATCCAAGTCGTGCCTCCCAGTCAGGCCGAATATCAACGAGAAATGTATCAGTCCCCTGTCCGATCAGATCGAGCGCCTCTGCCGCCGATATCTCAGGGCCCTCGTTATTTCTCTGTGCGGATGTCTCCGCAGTGTCACGGCCCTCGTTTTTCCCATCAGCCTTGTCCGACGTTAATCGTGTCATTTAAGCCGTCGCCTCCTCTGTTTTACGTAGTACAAAGATACCTGTCCTGGCAAAGAGATTGGGAAACAAGGTCACCTTTTTCCGCAAACCCAGGAATTTGGCGTCTTCGATCACAATCCCCCGTGCCCTGCAGTACTCAACAAAGTCAAGAATGCTCAGAAAATGGAGATTAGGTGTATTATGCCACGCATATGGCAACGACGGTGT
>CAYQXL010000074.1:0-7793 GCA_964421445.1 uncultured Pseudomonadota bacterium | reverse complement strand
AGCCAGCAGCCTGACTTTCAAAACCTTTCTGAGAATGATCATTTCAGGAAGGGAAAGGGCGGTCACAGCCATCATAAACGCCAAAACCGTTCCCAGGGTCAGCCCCTTGCTCATGAGGGCGTAGACTATGGGGATGACACCGGCTGCATTCGAATAGAGCGGCACGCCTATAAGTACCGCTACGGGCACAGCATACCAGTTCCCCTTACCGGCAATACCGGCAAGGAAGTCCTGGGGAACATAGCCATGGATGAAACCCCCTATTCCGATGGCAACGACCACATAGAGCCATACCTTGCCAAGAATATCCTTCGTATTGTACCGGGCATAGTCAATTCTTTCAGCAAAGGTCTGTGTACCTACCACCTGGTTTTCACCGAGGTGCATCTTGTATACGTACTCTTCCACCCATTTCTCGAGGTTCAGTTTTCCGATGATATACCCGCCTATCATTGCAACGAAGAGGCCGGTACCAATATAAATGGCCGTAATCTTCCACCCGAACAGCCCCCAGAGCAGTACAATGGCCACCTCATTGACCATAGGAGAAGCAATGAGAAAAGAAAACGTAATGCCGAGCGGCACGCCGCCTTCAATAAACCCGATGAACAGAGGAACGGCCGAGCATGAACAGAACGGCGTTACAACCCCGAGAAGGGATGCCAAAATATTACCTATAAATTCTTTTTTATGAGATAGTATCTTCCTCGTCTTCTCCGGTGGAAAAAAACTCCGGACAAAAGAGATTGCGAATATGATAACAGCAAGAAGCAGGAATATCTTGATCGTATCGTAAATGAAGAACTCGAGTGCAGCGGAGAGCTGCGTACCGCGAGTCATGTTGAAGAGGTCATAGACAACATATTTTGAGAAGGTACCAAGCATTGAGAATCTCCTTTACATCAACTTTTGTTGATATATTGTAAACCTCCTTCTTTTTTCCGTCAAGAAGGTGTGGCGAAAACCGATACGTCGCAAAAGGTATTTCGTTATGGAAACCAGTATACCAACCTTTGACATCCTGGAGGAACATTGACATTCATCGGCAATAATGGCATAAATATCTTTATACGGATATGCGGTTATAAGGATGGCTAACAACATGGACCAGTTGACCCAGATGTACAGAGCCCTCTCGGAAGAGATGCGACTGAGGATCATCATGCTTTTGACGGACGGGGAACTGTGTGTCTGTGACCTGATGGCCGTTTTCGACGAAGGCCAGTCAAAGGTTTCCCGCCATCTCGCCTATCTGAAACATTCAGGGCTGGTGAAAAGCCGGCGGGTGGGAACATGGATGCACTATTCACTGAAGGAACGGTTGGATGGACCGGTCGGTGCCCAGTTGGGATTCATGGAGGGGTACCTTTCAAATCTTTCCGTTTTCAGGGATGACAAGCAAAGGATGGAGGGGATTAAGAGGCAGAAACTCTGCGAACAGACCGCCTGCAATTCGGCCGGTGACAGACCACCTACGGGAGGGACGAACTGCACGGACAATGAGGGGATTCGGAATGGCTGAGGAACAGATTACCAAGAGACTCTCTTTTCTCGACAGATTTCTGACTCTATGGATCTTTCTGGCCATGTTCATCGGCGTCGGCTGGGGATATTTTTTCCCCGGTGTTGTCGATTTCTGGAATCGTTTCCAGTCAGGAACAACAAATGTACCGATAGCCTTCGGTCTTATCCTGATGATGTATCCGCCTCTGGCCAAAGTAAAATATGAAGAACTGGGAGAGGTTTTTAAAAACTACAGGGTCCTTGGACTCTCCCTTATCCAGAACTGGTTGGTAGGGCCGGTTCTCATGTTCATCCTCGCCGTACTCTTCCTGAAAGGCTACCCCGAATATATGGTGGGTCTCATCATGATCGGTCTCGCCCGGTGCATCGCCATGGTTATCGTCTGGAACGACCTTGCAAAAGGGGACACCGAATACTGCGCCGGACTTGTCGCATTCAACTCCATCTTTCAGGTCCTCTTTTTCTCCGTCTATGCCTATATCTTCATCACCGTCCTTCCTCCCCTTCTCGGCCTTCAGGGGGTTGTCGTCGACATCACCATAGGTCAGATCGCAGAGAGCGTATTCATCTATCTCGGCATACCCTTTATCGCCGGTGTCATTACCCGATTCGCCCTCATAAAGGTAAAAGATAGACAATGGTACCACGAGACATTCATCCCGAAAATAAGCCCCCTGACGCTTGTCGCCCTTCTCTTCACCATCCTGGTCATGTTCTCCCTGAAAGGTGAATACATCGTAAAAATTCCTCTCGACGTCGTCCGTATCGCCATCCCTCTCCTCATCTACTTTATCATTATGTTCGCCATCTCTTTCTTCATGAGCATCAAGGCAAAAGCCCATTACGGACAGGCCGCAACCCTTTCCTTTACTGCCGCCTCCAACAATTTCGAGTTGGCCATCGCCGTGGCAGTGGCCGTTTTCGGGATCAATTCGGGACAGGCATTCGCCGCCGTGATCGGCCCTCTCGTAGAAGTACCGGTATTGATCAATCTCGTTCATCTCTCGTTGTGGATCCGGCGAAGATACTTCCCCTATGCCGTCGAGACACCTGCGGGGGTCTGTTATATGACGTGCAGAAAATAGAAGCACCCCTGTTTGAGTTGGCCCCGGCGGCTGGGGCCGCTGTTCCGTTGCCGTCCGGTTTCCATATGGCCGGCCGGTTGAAGGTCTGGTATACTAATCACGGTGGTGCCGGAGAGCACGAACGGGCTTTACCGGGAGCAGAAAAAAATACTTCGAGGAGGCATGGTATGGCACATTTTCACGTCAACTGAATAGACTGAGGAGACGATTATACACCGCCACCAGTTAGTTGGCGATCGTTGAAGTTTATCGATGATACCCAGATCAGTCTGTTTGGTCTCGATGAAACGCTGGCTGAACTCTACAATGAGGGGAAACCTGCGACAGAAGAGGCGGCTGAAGAGATCATGAAAAAACTGGAAGCATACAACAACTACATTCCCTCATCCGAACGTGCTCACAGAGAATATGCCTATCTTCTCCTGCGGGAATACCGGAAGTATGTAAAGGATCAGGAGGAAAAGGATAGGAAGTAAAGTTCCTCACACTCTCGTCATCAGGAGGAAGAAGGTCATGGCAGAGACAATCATTATTTACGGCACCGATACCTGACCTCACTGCACCCGGGCTCGTGCAGCTTACGGCGACAAGGCGATATACCACAATGTCCAGAAAGACCCCGACAAGTTCGATGAGATGCTGGCCTACAGCAAAGGCAACGCCCAGGTTCCTGTCATTGTTGAAGGTAACAAGGTCACAATCGGCTTTACCGGCGATGGGACCGACGGGTTCTTTGGATCTGGAAAAGGGTGACCTGTAAAAAAAGTCCTTCGGTGAGGGATAGCACCATTGAGGAGCAAGGCGGAGAATAAGGGCCGGTAGGGGAGAGAAACACAACTATCATCGCCCATTCCCGCTTCGTCAGGCCTGACCCGGCTCAAAAAAGTGCCAGTCGTGACCGCCGGTGTCTTCATGAAGAAAAGTCGTCAACACCATTCCAGCCTTGTGATAGAGGGTTTCGGAGCATCAACAGGTTCAGAGCACCCTTCCAACACGGGAGAGATCAAAACGGGGGGCAGCCTGGCCTTCAAAAAAGAGGGCAAAACCAATCACGGCAGCCACCATCGATGCAAGAACCAGCTTCTTGTTCATCGACGCAAAATTGATGGCGAAAAGAATAAAAACACAGAGGCTGAAGGCAAGACAGAAAGGACAGTAGATATCTTTGACAATCTGCCAGCCGATGAGGAAAAATTCAACCCCCACGGCGGCGGAGATTATGATTGTCCTGAAGTGGATTGTCATGCCGCCGAATGGTCCCCGGACAGCAAAGGCGCTGGCAAAGAGAACAATCATATAGATGATCCCCACCCACTTGAGGTCGATACCCATAAAACTTCCCTTGATGAAAGAACAGGACGTATCGCAGTATTCGTAGACAGCCATGAGGGTTATGCCGACGAGAGGAAGGAGAAGATTCAACCCCTTCGTAACAATACCTTTTCCCGCAACTTTCATGTTTCTTTGCTCTTTACCCATTCTTCTTTCCTTTCCGTCACACCATTACGTGCCTGACCGTTCAATGATCGCATTGTTTTTCTACTGTGGCTGCCCACTACCCTCCGTTGCCCCGTCTATCCTATGCTGCGGGGTAACACCTCCCGTGTGGCAACGGTACCATGCAGCGCAGGAAGACAGAGTCATCAGCACACATACACCAGCAAGCAACAATTTCACGGTCGTCATTCGTTCACCTCTTCTCATTCGATCATGCTCATCTTTCCTGAAAGAGACAACCCACCCCGGTTTCACGCTCTCTTTGTGCTGAACGGATGGAGGACATTTGTCCCGCCATCTTACCTGATAGCGGCAACGGCATTCGTAATATCGGCGCCGCCCGTCAGCTTTCGCACCTTTCCGTCTTCTGCAACAACAGCGGAGGGGGTAGCATCAACCTTGTCATTCCTGAGCAATTCGTTCAGTTTGCCCAGAACGGGCCTGACATCAAAAGGTACAAAGGAGATGCCCTTTTCTTTCAAGAAACCTTCAAGCTTCTCCTTCTCTGTGATCTTCTTTTCTGCTGCTTCAAAAAGAACCTTTCTCGCAGCCATTGCCCGTTCAAAACTGTTACTTCCGTTGATGACGTAGAGAAAGTATCGTGCATAGAGGGGAGAATGCTGGTATATGGGGGTATCGACAAAGGTTACGGTGACAACACCCCGCTTGAATGCATTCTCCAGCGCCTGCTCCAGTTTTGGCTCGGCAGCGCGGCAGGGAGGGCAAAAGTAGTCGGTGTATATACGAACGATTGTTTTGCCGATTCCGTATGAAGGAAAGGGCGGGGCAGCCTTTTCACCACTTCCGTCAGATTGTCCGTACACCGTTCCGGCAACGAGCATCATAAAAAAGAGTGCACAGAACACAATACGTTTTCTCCTGTTCATTGCCGACCTCCTCATCGTCTCTTTGCACCGCTTCCCGTCCATCATCTTTACAACAGTTTTTTGATTTCTTCCACAGAAAGAACCTTGCCCACACTCCTGACCTTGCCGTCAATCGCCAGACCGGGGGTCAACATGACACCGAACTCCATGATTTTCTTAATATCTGTAATTTTTTCCACCTCGACGGGAATACCGGCTTCGTCGGCAGCTTTTCCGGCATTTTCGGCAAGCTTCATGCACTTCGCACATCCTGTTCCCAGAATCTGTATCTTTTTCATTCCTTTCACCTCCCTTCTTATTCAGCAATCCACCCGAACACCATCCCTGCTATGGTGGAGAGGAGAATCACATAAGCAACAAAGACAACGGTCTTCTTCGTTCCCAGAATCGTCCGTATGACAAGCATGCTGGGGAGCGAAAGCGCCGGACCGGCGAGAAGAAGCGCCAGGGCAGGCCCCTGACCCATGCCCGAACCGAGAAGTCCCTGGACAATCGGCACCTCGGTGAGGGTGGCAAAATACATGAAAGCCCCTACTACCGACGCAAAAAGGTTGGCCTGAAAACTGTTTCCCCCGACGAGGGATGCCACCCACCGGGCAGGGACAATCCCCTTATCCGTTCCCGGCATACCGAGAAGAAACCCGGCGACCAGAACACCGCCCAGGAGCATCGGTGCAATCATGAGCGTGTACATCCACGTGGCATCGAGCCAGCCTTTCGTTTCATCCGATGAGATCCTTGTCACATACACCAGTCCCCCGATGGCCACTGCGAAAGGTAACAGGGGCCACTGCGGAAAAGCCAGGGCCGTCAGGGCCACAATCACCGCAGTGACCAGGACAGGAATCTTTCTTGCCCCGAACCACTTCACAAGAGCATATCCGAGCAGAAGACCGAAGAGTCCTGTTATGTACCATTTTGCACTGTACAAGGCGAACCAGAGTCCTTCTGTATCGGCCGGTCTGGCCCAGTTGGCAAAAACAAGAATGCCCACCATGGACCCCATGTAGAGGATATCCTGAAGCGGCGTTCTTTTCGGTTCCTCGCCCTCAGGCATACAGAGAGCCGTTCTCGCCTGTTCCTCCTTCCTGAATGTCAAAGCCATGAGCAACCCGATGACATAGGCAAACCCTACTGCCCCGATCGCCCGGGCGAGTCCGATCTGCCAGCCCAGAACCTTCGCCGAAAGAACAATTGCCAGGATATTGATTGCAGGACCGGAATAGAGAAAAGCCGTCGCCGGTCCGATTCCTGCGCCCATCCGGTAGATCCCGGCAAACAGGGGCAGAACGGTGCAGGAACAGACGGCAAGAACCGTTCCCGATACGGAGGCGACGGAATAGGACAGACATTTGTGGGCCGCAGGACCGAGGTACTTCATGACAGCAGTCTGAGAAACAAAAACAGATATGGCTCCGGCAATAAAGAAGGCAGGTACGAGACAGAGGAGTACATGCTGCCGGGCATAGTCCTGAAGCATGAAAAATGATTCAAGGACCGCTCTCTGCACCCGTTCATTGCCGAAAGGAACAAAATAGGCCACGATGAACGCACCGGCAAGGATAAGAAATTTATACCGGTCCTTCACCAGCCGCCTCTTTTCCTTTACACAGACAGATCTCCTGCCGCCGGACATTGTTTTCAATGACCGCGGTAACACAGCCGAAAAAATCGGTGACACAGGGAACCAAAAGGCTGTAGACCGTGTCCGCCCCGCTTTTTCTGGAGGAAAGAATCCCCGCTTCCTTCAAAACGAGCAGGTGCTTTGATATGGTAGATTTATCCCGATGGAAGAGGGCAAGAATCTCAGAGAAAGGCTTCTCCCCGTTCTTCAGAAATTCGATGGCCATGAGCCGGACAGGGTGGGCCATTGCTTTGATGATAGCACTCCGGATCTCCGCTTCTTCAAGACTGATCATCCCCTCACCCTTGTTGCCATGTTGGCCATTTTACCAACAGGTCAACACTCTGTCAAGAGGAGATCCAACCGGTTCAGACAACTCTGGAACAAGAAGAGGACCTCTTCAGACCGTTCTTCCCAGTTCCATGGGTACGGCCGGGGGAAAGGGGTTCGCGGTCTGGCAGGAAAGAGTGTACTCCATCACTGCCGATGAGGAAGTACCACACGGGCAAGGTCGTAACAATGATTAATGTGGTTGTTGATGATCAGTTTCATTGCCG
The DNA here is from genome assembly GCA_964421445.1 of uncultured Pseudomonadota bacterium. GTDB lineage: Bacteria > Desulfobacterota > Syntrophorhabdia > Syntrophorhabdales > CAYQXL01 > CAYQXL01. Next base: position 619 of record CAYQXL010000074.1, on the reverse strand, counting down.
AAAAGCTGATTCCGATGGCGAAGATCTGGCCTGCAAAGGGTACAAACCGGGCGACCTGCCTGGCGGTCAACCGGATACCCATCGTTTTTATTACCTTGAGGAGGAGTTCCTTCGTTATATACCGGCCTACCATGTGGGCACCAAGCTGTTTTGCCGATTCGTAGATAAGTATGGCTATCTTAGGATCATAGGCATCGATCTGCTCTTTCGAAAGGCCGAACCGCTCGCTGATGGCAGGTATAACCTGCCTCAGAAGCATGATATCCGTCGCTATATCAGTAAAAGGTATAGGCACAACGGTCGCCGTTGCCGAGATGAGTGCCCGGCGCGTAGCCATTCTTCTGCATTCACGGCGGATACTTTCGAGATCTTGAGGAATCATGGGAAGCATGACATGAAATTATACCGAAACAACAAAAAAACAACAACAGAAGGAGGAACGGTGGTACTTATTTTCCTTTCGTGCTACCATAGGAAGAAGGAGGACATATGGGCTGGGTAAACTGGAAACGGTATGGGCTCTATCTTGTCAGATGGCAGCTTTCGACGCCTATACTGGCAATTGTCCTTTACTGGCTTGCTTCGACGGACAGAATCATCGCCACAGTCGTCGCAAACC
>CAYQXL010000073.1:0-7958 GCA_964421445.1 uncultured Pseudomonadota bacterium | reverse complement strand
CTCAACGGATAAAAGGTACTCCGGGGATAACAGGCTTATCTCCCCCAAGAGTTCATATCGACGGGGAGGTTTGGCACCTCGATGTCGGCTCATCGCATCCTGGGGCTGAAGTAGGTCCCAAGGGTTTGGCTGTTCGCCAATTAAAGCGGTACGTGAGCTGGGTTTAGAACGTCGTGAGACAGTTCGGTCCCTATCTGCCGTGGGCGCAGGATAATTGAAGGGGAGCTGTCCCTAGTACGAGAGGACCGGGATGGACGAACCTCTAGTGCACCAGTTGTCACGCCAGTGGCATGGCTGGGTAGCTACGTTCGGAAAGGATAACCACTGAAAGCATCTAAGTGGGAAGCTTGCCTCAAGATTAGTTATCCCGTCTGGTAGTAATACCGGGCTAAGACCCCAGATAGACTATCTGGTTGATAGGCTGATGGTGTAAGCACAGCGATGTGTTGAGCCTACCAGTACTAATCGGTCGAGAGGCTTGATCATAAGTCAATACAAACATATAGGGTTGTCATTAAAATTTGGAAAGAACATAAAGTTCCCGGTAACTATGGCGCAGAGGCCACACCCGTTCCCATCCCGAACACGGAAGTTAAGCTCTGCCGCGCCGATGATACTGCAGGGGTGACTCTGTGGGAAAGTAGGTCGTTGCCGGGTTTTTTATTGCCCGAATGCTGGTGATTCGTCATCAGTCTTCGGGCAATTTTTTTTGTGAAGAGGGTCGTTATACACCTGGCCTCTTGAATATGACAACGGAGGTCGAATGAATATGACGTCTGTTTGAGAGTATAAAGTGCCTCTGTTTTAGCGGGTTTTTGGTACGGAGGGTCTGGCTCTCGTTCAGTTTATTCTGTGTTTATGCAGCATGCTTTTGCGCCGTTCTCTCACGTCATGGTCTCTATCGGTCCAGGTCAATAAGAATAAAATCCGAGGCCGTTTTGGCGGTATGATTGCCGGAGGCGTCCGAGGGGGTTTATTCGGACCTCAACGGAAGGTCACTTTGTTCGGTTCTATCCCTTGCGATGATCCTTTCCCCGGGCCCTTGAGTCCTTCAGGGAGCGGCTTTGATGGTCTTGACAGGTTTGGAGGGCAAAATTATATTGATTTTCGAGGCTCAGAGAAAGAATTTGTCCCGGAGCCCGTCAGATTATTGTGTAAGGAGGTACGGAGCTATGTTGTGGACAGGGTTTGGACGTGTGGTTGACCCATGGAGGGAGTTCGGCAGGATGGAAGCCGCCATGGATCGCATGTTCTCCGGACGCACCGCGGCAGGAGCGAGCGAATTTCCCGCTGTCAATGTGTGGGCAAATGGAGAAAGGACTTACGTTACCAGCGAAATACCGGGTATTGACACGGGAAAGGTCGATATTTCGGTGGCAGGAAAGACGCTGACGATCCACGGAGGACGGGATCCGGTCGAGGTCGGCGAGGGCGAGGTTCTTCACCGACGGGAGCGCTGGTACGGAAAATTTAGCAGAATTGTGGAGCTTCCCTATCCGGTTGATGCGGAAAAAGTTGAAGCAACGTTTTCCCGCGGGGTTCTGACCATTACGCTGCCGAGGGCAGAAGGGGACAAACCACGCAAAATATCCGTGAAAGCAGAGTAGGAGGTGATTTTTATGGCAGATGGAGCACGAGAGATTTCGAAGAAACAGACAGAAACGGGTAGTCAGGTTGAGCGGACCCGGGCTACACGAATCTATGCCCCTGATGTCGATATTATCGAGCGGGCGGACGATATCATTCTCTTTGCCGACGTGCCCGGTATTGACGAGACATCACTTGACGTATCGCTTGAGAAGGATCTTCTCACCATCTACGGAAGGGTTGAAGTGGATATACCCCGGGATGCCGAACTGCTTCACGCCGGGTTTGGCATGGGCGATTTTCAGCGTGCCTTTACGCTGTCCGATGAAATCGACAGGGATAAGATCGAGGCAACTGTAAAGAATGGCGTTTTACGGCTGGTGCTTCCAAAGGCCCAGGTTCAGAAGACGAGGAGGATCACTGTCAAGGCCGGGGCCTGATCGGTCGTAGAAACGAGGAGAGAAAAAACCAGAGGGAGGTAGTGTGATGGTCGCAAAAAACATGGTACCTGAACCAACGGGTGAAAAAAAGGCATCCCCCGCCCGGGAGCACATGTCTCCATTCGATAAGTTTCGCCAGGATATGGTGAATCTTGTCGATGGCTTTTTTCACGGTTGGGGTTCGATCTCTTCCGATGTCGCGATGCCCGGATTTGCACCGAAGATCGATGTTTCGGAAACGGAGAGGGAGATAAAGATCAGTGCCGAACTCCCCGGCATGGATGAGACGGATATCGACGTTTCTCTGACACGGGACATTCTCACTATTACCGGCGAAAAGAAGGAGGAGAAGGAAGACCGTAAAGAAGGCTACTATTACATGGAACGGTCGTACGGATCTTTTTCCCGAACGATTCCCCTTCCCGTCGAGGTCGACACGGACAAGGTTGAGGCTGTTTTCACTAAAGGCGTCCTCACTGTGAGGCTTCCAAAGACAGCAAAGGCGATTAAGGAAGCAAAAAAGGTCACAGTAAGGTCCGGATAGAATTTCGGAGAAAAAAGAAGAGCGGGACCGAAAGGCCGGTGGCTTTTTCGGTCCCGCTCATGTTTGGACTGAATGTTTCTTCATTGACCCATTTGGCACAGGGGCGTTAAGTCCCTTTTATTCAGTTCTTGCCTTCTCTGCGACATATTTTTTTTCGAGGAATGCTTTCCCTGGTCCAGGATAGAGAGCATAGGTGAGAATGTCCTCCATCCTCTCCGAAATCGGGCTCAACTCTTCCCGAGCCTTCGGCAACTCGGGCTCGAGAATATCGGCCGGCCGGCATGTTATCGGCGTTTCGCCCCGTTCATATCCGCCCAATGCCTTCTTCTGAATAGCCTCATCCACAGGGGCGGGTGTCCTTCCATAGAGGCCGAAAAAGTAGTCCTTCACCTCGTTCGAGATCATTTTGTATCTCCCCATGAGGACATTCATGACGGCCTGGACGCCGACGATCTGGCTTGTAGGAGTGACGAGGGGTGGGAATCCCATTTCCGACCGCGTCTTCGGTAATTCTGCAAAGACGTCAGGCAGCCTGTGGAGTGCTTTCGACTGTTTGAGCTGGCTTACGAGATTTGTGATCATTCCGCCGGGGATCTGATGGAGGAGCACGCCCGTATCGATGACGGCAAACCGAGTCGTGTCAGCAAAGGCGAGATACTTGGGGATGATGGTTTCGAGATAGTCGTTGATTTCCGTCAGAGACTCAATCTCAATGGCCGGCTCATAGGGTGTTCCACAGAGAGCTATGAGAAATGGTTCGATAGCAGGGTGGGAGCTTCTGAGGGCGAAAGGGGCCATGCAGGTATCGATGCCGTCGACACCGGCTTCGATGGCTTTCAAACAGGACATGGCGGCCATGCCGCTCGTATGGTGGGTGTGGAGATGGACAGGGATTGTCAGCCTGTCCTTCAGTGCTGAGACGAGGATAAAGGCGTCATCGGGCGATATGATTCCTGCCATATCCTTTATGCAGAACGAGTCTGCGCCCATCTCTTCTATGATCTTCGCCTTGTCAAGATAGTAGTCGAGGTTGAAGATGGGACCACCGAGCCTCTTCTCTGTCAGCGCGTATGAGAGGGCCCCCTGGATATGTTTGCCCGATCTCCTGATCGCCCCGAAGGCTGTGATGAAATTTCGTTCGTCATTGAGGGCATCGAAAACCCTGAAAATATCGATACCTGCTTCTGCCGCCTTGCCGACAAAGGCCTCTACAACGTCATCAGCATAGTGCCGGTAGCCCACGAGGTTCTGGCCCCGGAGAAGCATCTGGAGCGGCGTTTTCGGCATCTTCTGTTTCAGCAGGCGGACACGGTCCCAGGGATCTTCATTGAGGAAGCGGAGTGCCACATCGAACGTTGCACCGCCCCAAACCTCCATAGAGTAGAATCCGATCTCGTCCATCGCTGCGGCGACAGGCAGCATATCTTCCGTCGTCATTCTCGTTGCAAAGAGTGACTGATGGCCGTCCCTCAGCGTCAGGTCGGTAATTCTGACAGGTTGCCGGCGAACCATGATGAAGGCCTCCTCTTTTGTGACGTGTGCTTACTCTATGCTCTGGACCTTACCACGCTTTTTTCAGTTTTTCCAGGTGTTCCCCCATCTGTTTTGGAAGGCGGGAACCGAACTGATTGTAGAACTCACCGATACTGTCGCACTCGTTCTTCCATTGATCCCCGTTCACCTCAAAGAGGGTTTCCATTGTCGCCCGGGAGATGTCGAGGCCCGTGAGGTCGAGGTCATCGATCTTAGGGAGGTTGCCGATAGGTGTCTTTGTAGCGGAGACCTTTCCTTTGACCCGGTCGATGATCCATTTGATGATCCGGGAGTTATCCCTGAATCCGGGCCATATGAAATTTCCGGCACCATCCTTTCTGAACCAGTTGGCGAAAAAGATTTTCGGCGGATTTGCGAGGTTCGTTCCCACATCTATCCAGTGGCTGAAGTAGTCAGCCATATTGTATCCGCAGAACGGAAGCATGGCCATCGGGTCCCGGCGGACTATGCCCACTTCCCCTGCAGCGGCTGTTGTTGTTTCCGAGCCCAGTGACGATGCTTTGAATACACCGTGTTCCCAATCGAAGCTTTCGCAGATCAATGGTACTGTTGTAGAACGGCGGCCGCCGAAAAGGATGGCGGAAATGGGAACACCCCGGGGGTTGTCGAATTCCGGAGAGAGGGTGGGGCAGTTGTACGCCGATACGGTAAAACGGGAGTTGGGATGAGCCACCACTTTTCCGCTCGTTTTGTCATAAGGGTTTCCCTGCCAGTCGAGAAGGTTGTCGGGAATGTCACCGAGCCCCTCCCACCACGGAGCATTTGTTTGTGTATCGAGACCGGTATTGGTGAAGAGGGTAGGATAGAATTTGCCTGCCCTGAGTGTCTCCATCATGAAAGGGTTGGTCTTGTCCGAGGTCCCCGGGGCCACGCCGAAGAAGCCCGCTTCCGGGTTGATGGCGTAGAGTCTGCCGTCGGGACCGACGTTCAGCCATGCAATATCATCACCGAGCGTTGTAACCTTATATCCCGGAAGGACGGGATCGATCATGGCGAGGTTCGTTTTGCCGCAGGCCGATGGGAAAGCTCCGGCAATATACGTTGTGTCGCCATCAGGGTCTTCGATGCCCATAATGATCATGTGCTCGGCGAGCCACCCTTCCTTCTGTCCCTGGGCGGACGCTATGCGGAGGGAAAAACATTTTTTTCCGAGAAGGGCGTTTCCGCCATATCCCGATCCGATGCTCATGACCAGACCTTCCTGGGGAAAATGCATGATGAACCGTTTTTCCGGGTCCAGTTCCCCGATTGAATGAAGACCCTTGTCAAAGTCGTCCGATTCTCCAATCCGTCTGATTGTTTCCTGTCCGACTCGTGTCATGATATACATACTCACGACCACGTAGATCGAGTCGGTGATCTGGATACAGGGCTTTGAGTATGGTGACGCCGGGTGACCCATCATGTACGGGATCACGTACATCGTTCTTCCCCGCATACATCCGTCAAAGAGGGCGCTGATCTTCCTTTTTGCTTCACCCGGTTCCATCCAGTTGTTGTTGGGACCGGCATCCTCCTTGTTGGGAGGGCAGACGAAGGTCAACTGTTCCGTTCGGGCCACATCGTTTGGATGACTCCGGTGAAGGTAGGAGTTGGCGAACACCTGGGGATTGAGTTCACGGAAGGTCTGGTGCATCCCGGTCTTTTCAACCTTGATACCCGTTTCGATGAGTCCCCTCATCTCCTCTTCCGTCCCCTTGACCCAGTAGATTGTATCAGGCTTGGTAAGCTTAGCCTGTTCTTCAACCCATTTTTCAACTGCATTCGCCATAGTAAACCTCCTCGTAGTTCTGGATAACAGGTCAATACTTATACATGAAGTTTGCCGCGGAAGCAATAGGAACTTAACTGATCGGGATTGTTTGTTTTTCCGTACACGATTGGTACGGCCGTGAATGGGGGATATCCCGTTGGCCGTTCCTTTCAGCTTATCGCTCTGTACAACTCTGTCAACTCAAGGTATTCGTCGGTGATGCCTCTGATCTTCTCCACATCCCTGTCGGCGAGAGTCCGGACGATCCGTGCCGGGGTTCCCATGGCAAGACTTCGTGGCGGCAGCACTGTCCCGGGACTGACTACCGAACCGGCGCCGACAATCGATTCCTCGCCGACTATGGCGCCGTCAAGGACAACAGCGCCAATCCCTATCAGAGACCTTCGACCAACCGTGCATCCGTGAACAACAACCCGGTGGCCGAGAACGACCCCGTCTTCCAGAATCACCGGGTGACGGTTTTTGACAACATGAAGGACGCATGCATCCTGGATGTTGCACAGCGCCCCGATCCTGATGAAGTTGGTGTCGCCCCGAATGATCGTCTGGAACCATATATTTGTATCTGCCCCTATTTCGACATCGCCGATGATCATGGCGGTAGGGGCAATGAAAACCGTTGGATCTATCGTGGGCTTTTTTCCGTTCACTTCAATAATCACCCTGTCTCTCCCTGAATCATTTAGATGCTCCGAGAATCATACCTGAAGGACGAATGTCTATCAACATTGAAAGCGACCATTATCGATGATCATTAAAGAACCGGTCGTGCTTTTGTTATCGGGAGCGGAAAAAGAGCATTTGAAGGGTCGGTGCGAATATGGCATAATGGCGATCGGTGCTGGCTGAATCGGATATCCCATCGTCGAAACAATGGTTTCTTTACATTCTGCGATGCAGTGACGGATCACTCTATACCGGTATCACCACCGATGTCGACAGGCGGGTCAGGGAACATCGGTCGGGATCCAAAAAAGCGGCTCGATATACACGGCGGTTCGATTCGGTTGATCTGGTCTATCATATCTCTCTGGGCGACAGACAGACGGCGGCGAAAACAGAATACCGGATCAAACGATTATCCCGCCATGACAAAGAGGTCCTCGTTGAACGATCTCCTGCACAGGAGGAACTGGCGGCCTTCCTAGGTTTGCCTGTCATCGGGGAGGGGACTTTTCCCGCCGGAGAAGTGACATGGTAACGGCGGTTATCTCTCCCGGTGAACAGCCGGGGAAGGAATGAGCGAGAGGACGGGTATGAGCATTCAGATCTTCGGCAGGGAGAAATGTCAGGAAACGCGAAAGGCCCTGCGGTATTTCAAGGAACGGAGGATACCGTTCCACTTCATCGATTTTGCCTCCCGGGGAATGAGTAAAGGGGAACTGAAACGGGTCGGAGCCGTTCTGGGGATCGATAACCTGATCGACAGGGAAGGCAGGCGTTACGAGGAACGAAACCTCGCCTATCTCACCCATTCCGTTGAGGAGGAACTGCTGAATGACCCCCTTCTTTTCAGGACGCCTGTGGTGCGGAACGGTTCCCTTGTGACGGTGGGATATATGCCCCACATCTGGAAGGAATGGGCGGTCCCACGATGACTGCCGTGAACGAACGCCGCCGGTCACCACGAAAGACCTGCCGCCGTGGGGAATGGGAAGGGGTGGCGGAAGACCGGAAAGACAGCGCGGTGAAATGCACCGGCGATTGTCCGGTAATCGGTCATATCCCCCATGCCTCGACTCTCATTCCTCCCGATGTCCGCCAGTCTCTGGCTATTTCCGGTGACGATCTCACAGAAGAGCTCCGCCGTGTGACCGACTGGTATGTGGATGAACTCTTTGTGTGGCTCGGCGACCGGGCGGTCGTCTGCCCGGTGAGCCGGCTCGTCGTCGATGTGGAACGGTTCGACAATGACGAAGACGAGGTGATGGCTTCCCGTGGCATGGGTGCCGTCTATACGAAAACGAGCGATGGCAGGCCATTGCGCTCCACCCTCACTGATGGAGAGAGGACCAATCTTCTTGACCGGTTTTACCACCCCCATCACCGGGAGGCGGAA
>CAYQXL010000072.1:0-8070 GCA_964421445.1 uncultured Pseudomonadota bacterium | reverse complement strand
CTATCGCTTCAGTGCCCTCTTCGACGCCTCTGCTCCGGCAATCCGGCCGAAGGTAACCGTCTCTGAGATCGAGTTGCCTCCGAGGCGATTTGCACCATGAACACCTCCGGTCACTTCGCCGGCGGCAAAAAGGCCCGGTACCGGTTTTCCATCCTTTCCCAGTACCTGAGTGTGGCGGTCGATGCGAAGACCGCCCATGGTGTAGTGGATGCCGGGCTGAACGGCGATGGCGTAATACTTCGCCGTCCTGATAGGCCGGGGCATGTCGGGCCGCTGAAAAGCTGTATCTTTTTTGTCATCGACAGCCTTGTTGTACGCTGCGACCGCAGTTTCGAGGGCCTTGCCGGGGACGCCTATGGCACTGGCGAGATCGCCGATCGTCGCTCCTTCTTTTACGAGGTCAAGATGAAAGTATCCTTCAATCTGTCTGAGGCTCTTTCTGATCCCCTCGTCAAAGACGAGGAAGGCGATCTTGTCCCGCTGCTTCAGAATGGCTGCCGACGCCGCGTCTCTCGTCGTCAGTTCGTTGACAAACCGTACGCCATCTTTATTCACAAGAATGGCGCCGTTGCCGCGAACAGCCTCGGTGATCAGAATCCTGCTCCCTGCGGCAACAGTGGGATGAATCTGAATCTCTTTCATGTCAATGAGTTGCCCCCCTGCAGAATCGCCGAGCTTCATCCCGTCTCCCGTTGCACCGGGCTGATTCGATGTTGTCATCCCTCCATACTCGGGGCGATACGATTCAACCATGGCGGCATTTGCCGAGAACCCTCCTGATGCAACGATAACAGCCTTTGCATTGATCGTATAGATGCCCCGGTGTTTTCCCTGAACCTGGACGCCCGTAACGGTACCGGACGGGTCTCTCAGAATCTGAAGTGCCGTGGTGTTCACCCGTACATCGATCTTCCGGTCGGCGGCATTCTTCCTGAGCGCCGTGATGAGATTCGCGCCGACAGCGGCCCCGCCTGCAGGGCGGTGAGCCCTGTTGACACTGGCTCCTGCGAGCCGCCCTACATCGCTGACGTCAGCACCGATTGATGTGAGCCAATCGACGGACTCGGCCGATCTTTGTGCAAGAATTGTGACGAGGTCCGGATCGCTCTTGTTCCTGCCGCCGGTCATCGTATCCTTGAACATGAGATCGGGGCTGTCAGTGATCTTTTTGGCCGCCTGCGCCTTTGTCCGGGCGGCATTCATTCCTCCGGCGGCGAGCATGCTGTTTCCGCCGGTAATGGGCTGTTTTTCAACGACTATGACCTTTGCTCCCAGATCGTGGGCTGTGATGGCAGCGGTGAAGCCTGCCGCTCCTGCGCCGATGATGACGATATCCGCCGAGTCGGCCTTTCTGTCATTCCTTGGGGGGTGTGCGGGTGCTTTTGTCCGGCCTGTGCCCGCAGGAATAGACATGGGGAAACTATGGCAATTGAGGCAGTACGACCGTGAGGCAGTATGGCCGTGGTGGCAGACGGTGCAACTCGTTGTACCTATATGGGATCTGTGAGGGTCGATGTGGTCCTTTTTTGTGCCCGAACTCTTTGTCATGGTGCCATGACAGGATATGCACCGGTCGTTGACGACTGTCTCGTTATCGTCGACGGCTGTCGTTTTCCCGTGGCAGGCCTCACAAGAGGCAAAATCTTTGCCTGTATGGATGTCGGCGAGGTTCGCCCCGCCTGTTGCCGGACTCCCCTGGCGACTGCGAACATCCTGCGAAGGTGAAGGGGTCCCGGGAGAGGAGCAGGCCCCTGCCAGAAATGCACACCCTGCCATGATGATGCAGAACAGGATCATCAGTTTGTGAGAACGTGTCATCATCGTTTCTCTCCTTTGTTGCCGACCAGCGAGTCCCTGGTGACCGGTAGTTCAACCTATTCTCAGGCTGTGAGATTCTTGTTCTATGAATAGCATAAGAAATGTTTTCGGGCAATATGTGCGCGACAAATGATTCGGGAAAAAGAGTGAAACCGGTGTTAACAGAGTTTTAACATGCGCCTAATACTCTGTTAATAAACACCGATGATACTACAGATGTAAAATCAGCGGGATGGATAGACTGAAGAGGGTGGAGTGCCAAGCTTCAGGCCAGATGCGGACGGACGGGATCTCAAGGGGAGGTCCCTGATGAACCGAAGAAGGGCCGCATTCCCGCCGCGACAATCATAGGGAAAGATGACGTGTGCCGCTGCAAGGGGAGGGGGAGGTTCGGGGAGGTCGGAGGGAAAACCAAAGACGACGGGTGGGAGTCTTCCTAAGCCTTCCGGCCAGCCGAGAGGAGACGATGGTGAACAGAGATGATAAATGGAGATTGATCGCCGAAAATATCAATTTCGCCTTTCAACCTATTGTGAGTATTCACAACGGGTTGTGCACGGGATATGAAGCCCTTCTGAGGAACGTTGGTGATTGCGGGTTTCTGACCATCCAGGACCTTTTTGATGGAGCCTTTAAAGATGAGTTGCTCTTCCGGTTTGATATATGGCTCAGAGAAAAAGCGATACGAAAATTTACGACCATAGAGGGCTATGAAAAAACGAAGCTATTCTTCAATCTCGACAACAGAGTGCTCCTCATGCCCGACTATCTGCCAGGCCAGACATCGGCCATCCTGAAGATGTTCGGCCTGACACCCGACCTTGTCTGTTTTGAAATTTCCGAAAGGCATGAACTTGACTCCACACCCGATTCGAGAGCAATACTGAGCCGGTACAAGCGGCAGGCATACAGAATTGCGATCGATGATTTTGGTACAGGATATTCAGGCCTCCAACTTCTCTATCACTCCGAGCCGGACTATATCAAGATAGACCGGTTTTACATCAGCGGCATAGAGGCCGACTCAAAGAAAAAGCTCTTTGTCGCCAAGGTCCTCAATCTTGCACACATTCTCGGAATAATCGTCATCGCCGAAGGCGTTGAGACGGAGAGGGAGTTCTATTTTTGCAAGGAGATCGGATGCGACTATGTCCAGGGTTATTTTATTCAGAAACCGACGGTCGATGTGTCCGAATTAGAGGTGAGATATGACAGGATCGTCAGGCTCAACGCCCAGGACAGACGGGACAAGACAACAGATCACGTCCTCCTTCACGAAAAGATGGAACACCTCGACCCGATCTGTCTGTACAACAGGGAAGCGGGACATTTCACCGATATGTCAACGGTTTTTGAGACATTCAGAAAGTATAAGAATAACACGTTCTTTCCTGTAGTGAACGAGCATCGTGAGCCTGTCGGACTAATACGGGAGAGGGAACTGAAGGAATTTGTCTATTCAAAATACGGCAAAGACCTTCTTCTTAACAAGGCGTCGGGAAAGACGCTCATGGATTTTGTGGTGAAGTGTCCTGTGTCGGAAATAACAACGAAAATCGAGGATATTCTCCAGAATTTCGCTTTGGATGAGGACTCGGACGGCATTCTTCTTACGGAGAACCTCAAATATGTCGGTTTTCTGAGTGCACGGGCGCTCCTGAAGGTTTTAAACGAGAAGAATATCATTATTGCCAGAGACCAGAATCCCCTGACAAAGCTTCCGGGCAATACGATGATCCACCGGTATATTGAAAAGGTATTGGAGGACAGGGCATTGGGATATACGATTGTCTACTTTGACTTTGACCATTTCAAGCCCTTCAATGACCGGTACGGATTCAGGCAAGGTGACAGGGCCATACTTCTCTTCGCCGATATTCTCAAGAAGATCTCGAACAGGAACCGGTTTTTTATCGGGCATGTCGGCGGTGATGATTTTTTTGCCGGTTTTAGAGCGACCGGCAAAGACCCATTCTCTGTCCTTCATACGGTGAGGCAGATCGTGCAGAAGTTCAGAGAGGATGCGGTAAGCCTCTATGATATGCGGGATCGGACGAGAGGGCACATTCTCGCTCACGACCGCGAAGGTATCGAGAGAAGATATCCTCTCCTCAGTGTAAGTGCTGCTGTTCTCCATGTGCCCGCGGACAGCGGTCCCATTGATCTCGAAGAGGTTGGCGTGCTCTTTGCTGGTCTCAAAATATCGGCGAAGCGAGCGCCGAGCGGAATCGCGAGTCTCAGAGTCGGCGACACTGAACTGATGAACGATGTAAAAAATAAGGACGTACAGCATGAAAACATATATGCCAGGTCGGCATAGCGGGACAAAGCTCGGACCGAAATCAGGCCCGTTGCTTTTGTCGGTCGTATATTAACCGATTCCTTATCAATTATTAATACGCTCTTAACGGTAAAAGAATAGGATGGTAACGAGGCTGCCGCCGCACACATTCACGTAAATCAAGGGGTCCTATGGAAACGGGCACGTCCGCTGAGACGAATCTCTTCTCCCTGAAAGAATTTACTTGTGACAAACCATGGGGCGGACTCGTGACTCCTGCCCTCGCTATCGTTGAACGTCTTTTCAAGCTCCACAGACTCGAGGAATTATACAGGACAATAGTCGAAAGAGGGAACAGAACACCTTTTGTTGAGACGATCCTTGATGTCCTCAATGTCGCCTGCGATGTCTCGGAACTCGATCTGCGCCGCATACCCCGGGACGGACCTCTGATTGTTGTGGGGAATCACCCTTTTGGGGCAATAGATGGCATAATTCTCGCATCGATACTTGGCAGAAGACGGCAGGATGTCAAAATCATGGCCAATTATGTCCTCCGGCGCATTCCACAGCTGAACGACGTTCTCCTCTTCGTTGATCCTTATGGTGACGAATCTTCAGCACGCAATAATCTCCGGCCCCTGAAGGAATCTATTAAATGGCTTAGGCAGGGAGGGGCTTTGGGGATCTTTCCTGCCGGCGAGGTATCGTATCTGTCGGTGCGGAAAGGAGAGGTTGCCGATGCTGAGTGGAATACCACAGTTGCCGGAATCATTCGGAAAACCGGTGCAACTGTTCTCCCCGTCTTCTTTGAGGGTCTGAACAGCGGTCTCTTCCATGCAGCCGGTCTCATACATAAAAGATTGCGTACAGTTCTCCTGCCACGGGAACTGGTACGGAAATGCAATACCATCGTCCCCGTTCGTCTGGGGAACCCGATCCCGGCAGACAGGCTCCTCCGGAACACTACGGATCGCGAGGTTATGAGTTGCCTTCGGTCTCATACCTATGCACTTAGGTACAGGGCGAAATTTATACCGATGAAAGGAAGGGATTTAACCATGACACCCGACGCCTATGAAAAGAGACGGCCCACGGGAGGAGGGGTGGAGAGCGACAGTGCCCGATGTGCTGCGGAGGTATGTGCCCTCCCTCACGGTCAGATTCTTCTGGAAAACAGCGAATACGTCGTGGTTCATGCACGAGCCCACCAGATTCCCCACCTCCTTTATGAAGTGGGGCGGCTTCGGGAACACTCGTTCCGTCAGGCAGGAGAGGGAACAGGGAGGGATGTTGATCTTGATCGGTTTGATCTCTTCTATACACACCTGCTTCTGTGGAACAAATCAAAGAATGAGATTGTCGGCGGATATCGGATAGGTCAGGTAGATCTCATTCTGGACCGCTTCGGAAGAAAGGGTCTCTACACGAACACCCTCTTTCACTATAAACCGGCCTTTCTGGAGCAGATCCGAAGGGGCCTCGAGCTTGGCAGATCTTTTGTCCGGCCCGAGTACCAGAAGAAGTATACGCCCCTTTTTTATCTCTGGAAGGGCATTGGTCGTTTTGTGGCGGACCATCCCCGTTACCGTGTTCTTTTTGGGCCGGTCACGATAAGCAACAACTACAGTGTCCTTTCGAGGGAACTCATAGTCTCTTTCCTGAAAAGGTATCATTTCACCAACGACCTTGCCAGGCTGGTGAAAAGAAAGAGCCCGTTCTCCCTCAAGACGGTTAAGAAAAGAGATGTGAGGGCCCTGGCAACGTTCTGCCGGAATATTGACGAACTATCTGATCTTATCTCTTGTATAGAACATGACAGGAAGGGCGTTCCCGTCCTCCTGAAACAGTATATCCTCCTTGGAGGAAAGATCCTTGGGTTCACGATGGACAGGGAGTTTGCGAATGGTCTTGACGGACTGATCATGGTGGACCTTATGGGGTGCGATGCCAAACTTCTGGAACATTACATGGGTCAAAAAGGCATGGAAACGTATCGTGAGCACCACAGGAACATGCCGTCTCTCAATCTTGCGTCATGATGGAAGGGGCATCGGTTCTGCCTCACGTGAAAGGTAAGCGCCCACGGCGCTATCTTGTTGCAGTGGCCTTAACACATTATTAACGGTCACTTAATACGAAAAACATAATTCTTGTCTACACTAGGTCTGCACGTTCGACCATGCTCCAAACAAGTGGTGGAGATGGACCGGCGTTGGAGGTGAATCGATGATGATGAAAAATACTCTTTTTATACGGCCGGCCATTGCGAACGACAAGGAGCGGGTAATCGAGTTGCTTGCTGACCTTGACTATCTGGTCCGGTCCGGGGAGGAGTTTGAGAAGCTCTGGAGGAGGATAGCGCTTGAGGATCCCGCCTGGGGTGTTTTTATGGCCCTTCGTTCGGGATCATGTGTGGGATTTGTATCGGTCCACGCAAGACCGGTACTGCGATTGGAAGGTTTTATGGCGAGCATCGAGGAACTTGTGGTGCGGAAAGAATCAAGGGGATCAGGAGTGGGGGCGGCACTTCTTGATAAAGCAGTTTCCTTTGCATATGAACGGGGATGTGTTCGGATCGAGGTTCTTTCAAGTACACGAAGGGAGAGTTACAGACGCCGCTTTTATGAGAATCATGGCTTTGGGGAGCATCCTTCTGCCGTTTTTCGTATCAATAGGGAATAAATGAGGGAGAACGAAAAGAAGGTGAAACAGAACAGTGAGATGAAGGTGGAGGTGGCCGTGGCTCAGATACGAACAAGAATGCTCTCGTTGGGGTATGGATCGAGAGAAGTCCTGAGGGATGTAAACATTCACATTGAGGCGGGAGAATTTCTCAGCATTATCGGCCCGTCAGGTGTGGGAAAATCTACACTTCTCATGGCGCTGAATGCAACGACAAAGATTTTTTCCGGTGAACTGTATGTCCTCGATGAAGCGGTCCATAAAATCTCCAACCGATCCTTGAAAAGACTCCGGTCAAAAATAGGAGTCATCTTTCAGGGGTATAACCTGGTCAAGCGACTGTCCGTTTTCGACAATGTTGCGAGCGGCATGCTCCATACGATTCGCCTTGTTCCTTCAATAGTGAAGAAATACACCAGTGATCAATACGGGAAGATCTATGAATATATGAAGATCGTGGGGCTGGAAAAAGAGGCGCTTAACAGGTGTGACAAACTCTCCGGTGGCCAGATGCAACGGGTGGCCATCGCGCGGGCAATGGCCCAGGAACCACAGATCATTCTTGCTGACGAACCCGTATCTTCCCTCGATCCCGTCAGTGCCCGGAAGGTTATGGATACATTGAAGGCAGTAAATGAAGAGTACGGCATAAGCGTTATTTCAAATCTCCACCAGATTCACTACGCCAGGGAGTATTGCACAAGGGTGATAGGGATCAACGGCGGACAAATCGTTTACGACGGATCTCCTGAATCTCTCACGGAGGATGCCATTGAAGAAATCTATCAGGGAGGTCCCGTCGAGAAATATGGAGGAGAGACGGGGGTTGTCTGCTTCCCTCACCGTGCCGTGGTGAATGGATAATAGAACCGTAAATCTACGAGGAGGATGTATGAAAAGATCGATTATAGGGCTGGTATGTGTTGTCATGGTTGTCACGTGCTGTCTGGGGACGGCCTTCGGTGCGCCGCGGAGCGGATGGCCCGAAAAGCTTGTTTTCGGAGTCATCCCGACAGACTCATCGACGAACATGACTGACCGATACGACAGTCTGGTAAAGTACCTGGAGAAGAAACTCGGCATGAAAATCGAGTTCAAGGTTGCCACTGACTATGCTGCGGTCATCACAGGTATGCAGTTCAAGCATATCGATCTTGCCTACTACGGACCTAAATCATATGTGGAGGCCGCCAGCCGGGCACAGGCGGAAGCCTTTGTTATCGAGGTGGCAGTGGACAGCGGTAAGGGGTACCACGGGTGGATTATCGCAAAGAAGGATTCGGGAG
>CAYQXL010000071.1:3413-8347 GCA_964421445.1 uncultured Pseudomonadota bacterium | reverse complement strand
CCTGCTCGATGATGGTGATCCGTTTTTTCGGATCGATGCTGTTAGGTCTGATGAGAGCTGCAAGAAACCCTGTCCGTTGGGCACTGCTGAGAATCCCTGTGATCTCCCCCTGTCCATTCGATATGGGGACGGATACAGCCACAGCCAGTCCCTTTTCCAGAACGATCAGCCGAAACGCTGACGAGATGTAAGGCTGCCAGGTCCTGCTTACTCCTTTATACCAGTCACGACCAGCGAGGTTTTTCCCGAATCCTTGCCGGTCAACGGGATAGTTTGCCCACAGAACACCTTCCCGGTCAGTGACAAAGATCGCGTCCAGTTCACCGTGATTCTGGTTCAATAATTGTAGATAGGGAAGCACCCCCGCAAAATCCCGCTTCTCTGCAGCTTTCATGAAACCCGGTCTTTGGGCGCACGACTCAAGGACCCCAACGGCTGCCCTCTGATGCTCATAGACAAGGGTGGAGAGAAGCTTTGCCATCGCCCTGTTTTCATTGATCGTGCTTCGAACTACCGTCGAATTGTGATCGTAGGCGACCAAGAGAGCCACCCCGAAAACGAGAACAAACACTATGAACACGGCAATCGTTAAAGAGCGTGGCCGGATAAGGGTTGAGCGAACAACGGATCTTTTTGTCGTAATAACCTGCCTGACTATCCATTACAAGAATATGGAACACTTGTCAAGGTCTTCTTCGTTTGTTATTTCACATCTCACCTGTCCCGTTTTTCGACAGCCGAACGGCGTAGCTACACCATCCAAGCCCGGCCAATCCCCAAACCTTTTGTCTCCGGCCGGAATGAACAACCACCCAGTTGCGTCTTCTTCGGATCGTTTTGTCTGTGATGTGCATCACAGACAAAAAAGACACATAATAGTATTGCATAGACGCTCAGGGCATGCCAGAATGACATGCAGCCTGGCCTTTAATAATGTTTGTATCTATTTCATCACTGTTCTTTTCCTCTGGTGGACCAAACTGGCATCACTGCTTTCGAAGAACGACGGTAATGAGACCAACCAGAGGATCAGGAAGACCTGCGAAAGTGATGCGCGACCACAATAAGCGACAGATAAATTTCTACTATGCGCTCCAATGGGAGCACATGAAAAAAGGGAGGGACAGGATGGACTTGGGAAAGGGATTGATCATCATAGTGTCCGTGGTTGCAACACTTGTGTTTGGATTTATCGCATCGGCGTTTGCGCTCTCCTCAGGGGCTCCCGTGCCGGACACAATCTTCTACGGTGGCAAAATCGTGACCTTCGACGGAGCGAATTCAACAGTTCAGGCGGTAGCTGTCAAGAAGGGAAGATTCATCCAGACCGGAAGCACAGAGGATATGAGAAAACTGGCCGGACCATCGACACGACTCGTCAATCTTGAGGGGAAGACGGTCATACCGGGATTGATCGATGCCCACACCCACCCCATGGAAACGATCATGATGAAGGACGGATGGGTTGACGCCCGTTACCCCCAAACATCATCGGTGAAGCAGGCGCTCGAAAACATCAGTGCCTGGGCAAAAAAGACGGCAAAAGGGAAATGGATTTTCGTCGCCTGTGTCTCGGCAAGCGAAAACAAATTCACAGAAAAGCGTCTCCCCACCAAAGCTGAACTCGATGGCGCTGCTCCCGACAACCCTGTCGTTCTCGCTGACGGAGCCCACCTCGCCGTTGTCAACTCAATGGCCCTCAGACTCCTGGGCGTATCAAAGGGCGTGACCACACTGAAGGGAGGGGGCCGGGTAATCCTTGACGGAACCGGCGAGCCGAACGGAACACTCACCGACGCCATGGGTGCAGTCCCCACCACGCCAACAGTAGAAGAGCTCGAACGGTATTACACATCGGGCATACAGGATTTCTGGAAACAGTACGGCTTCACATCCATACTGGCCATCACCCCCGCTCCTGCCCTGCCGGTTCTCCAGGCGATCTCACAAAAAATGAAACCCCAGATCCGCTATACCGTTTCAGTCTGGACAGATCCCAACGCTGACGGGATGCCGGAAAAGCTCGACAAATTCAGGATGTCCCCTCAGGCCGATCCGGCCTTTTACCGGTTTGGCGGAATAAAAGCGTGGGTGGACGGTGAAAACGACTGCCGGACCGGTCTCATGTACGAACAATACCGCGGTCATTTCGATACCGATCCGCCCGGTAACCTGGGCACAGAGGTAACACCTCTTCCGAAGGCCCGGTACTTTGCGGATATCGCCAACAGAAACGGTGTCATGGCCATGCTCCACTGCTCCGGAGACAAGGCAATGGATATGGGGCTTGCTGCATATGAGTATGAGATCGCAACGCGTCCGCGAAAGAGCATTATGAGAATTGAGCATTTCGGCATGTTTCAGATGTCCGACCAGCAACTCAAGAAAGCGAAGGAGATGAAGAAGGAAGGTCTCTTTATTTCCGTACAGCCCACGTGGCTCCTTGAACTCGTAAAGGCGGACATCGAAAACATGGGTCCGAAACTCGCAAGGACAGGTTTCCGGTTCCGCTCAATGATCGATGCAGGACTCGAACCTGCTGCAGGCACAGACATGACAGGGATCTATCTTGCAAACATCAATCCCTTCAGCGCCGTATATGCCGCAGTCACGCGCACGTCTGATGCGGGAACCTTCGAACCGAAGGAGGCCGTTTCCGTCACCGAGGCCATCAAAATGTGGACCGTCTGGGCTGCCCGGTCAATGGGAGAATTCGATGTCAAGGGCTCGATTGAGCCAGGTAAATATGCCGACATGGCCGTTCTTTCCGGCGATATCTTTACCATGCCGAAAGAAGGTCTGAAGGATGTTACGGTGATAAAAACGATTGTTGACGGCGAGATTGTTTACGAAAGAAAGTAAGAATATCGAATGGTACCCCGCCATCCACGAAATCGCCGTGAATGGCGGGAGCCGTCTGCACGCTGATACACCACAGGCCTTCCGGAAACAAACAGAAAACGGTCACGGAGCACAAAAGGCCTGGTGGTGTCGAATTACATCATTTGCCGAGATCTTCTGCCTTCTTTCCTGCATCGGGAAAGAAAAGAGGTGAACCGAACTTGTCAACGCCAAAGGTTCGAATCTGCTCCTGAGCTTCTTTTGAAACCATGAAGTCTGCAAATGCCCTGGCGCCCTGTTCATTCACCTTGGGCCACTTTGCCCGATTTACCTGAATGACGTGGTAGATATTGAGGAGCATGGCATCCCCCTCGAAGAGTATGGGCAGATTGAGCCGCTTCTTCAAGGCAAGATAGGTACCGCGATCGGTGAGGACATAGCCATTCTTTTCTGCGGCGACACTCAACGTCTGACCCATTCCCAGTCCCGTCTGCTGATACCAGTTCTTTCCTTCATAAGGAACAGCACCGGCCTTCCATATCACTTTTTCTTTTGCGTGTGTTCCCGAGTTATCCCCCCGGGAGACAAAGATACTGCTCGACGCGGCGATACGCCTGAACGCTTCCGTCGTTGTTTTTGCCTTCCTGACATTCGCCGGGTCAGCGGCAGGACCGACGATAACAAAATCATTGTGCATGACAAGTCTTCTGTTTATGCCATTTCCCCCTTCAATAAATGCTTTCTCAGCCTCGGGAGAATGAACGAGAAGAACATCCGCTTCGCCTTTCTGGCCCATGGCCATTGCCTGTCCCGACCCGACAGCAATGGTTTTGACAAAATAGCCGGTTTTTTTCTCAAAGATGGGAATCAGAACATCGAGGAGCCCCGAATCCTGTGTACTCGTCGTCGTTGCAAGAATGATGTTCTTGTCTGCCGGAGCTCCGTGGACAGCAGAGACAGAGAATGCGGCAAAAACAAGCAAAAAAAGCACCAGGGACAGTGACAACGTTCGCTTCATGTTTTATCTCCTTATGGGTTAGTTAGTCTTTTCCAACACTCTTACGCCACTGTAAGGAATTGGGAAAGAACAGGGGACTGCCGAATTTTTCCTTTCCGAAATCACGAATGATCGCCTGACCCTTATTTACATCGGTAAGCCAGTTGACAAAGACCATCGTGGCTTTCCCGTTGACCCGGGGGAACTTGGACGGATTTACCGGAATCAGGGTGATGTAGTTGAGGAGAGCTTCGTCGTTCTCCACAAGAACGTTGAGTTTTATCACTTTCTGGAGAGAAAGAAAGGTTGCCCTGTCGATAACCGTATAGGCATTTTTCGTATCCGTATACCGCAGTGTCGGCGCATTGCCCTCAGCACCCTTCTCGTAAACAGTATACCAGCTTCCTGATGGTTTAACGCCCGCTTTCTCCCAGAGCAAAACCTCGGCGACATGAGTGCCCGACTTATCGCCTCTGCTTATAAACAACGCCTGTGCCTGTGCAATCATTTTAAAGGCATCGGAGGCCTTCTTCACTCCTTTGATCTTTGCAGGATCACCGGGGGGACCAACAATGACAAAATCATTATACATAAGATCGATTCTTCCTGTACCGAACCCTTCTTTGACAAATTTCTCCTCCAGCGATTTCGCATGTACCATCACCAGGTCAACGGCACCCTTTTTTGCAATATCGAGGGTTGCACCCGTCCCGGCACCAACATGACGGACGCGGATGGCCGTCTCCTTTTCGAACTGGTCCTCAAGGACAGTGACGATCCCTGAATCAACGGGACCGATCGTGCTTGCCATGAGGATAAAGTTCCCCTCATCGGCCCGGACAAGTCCGGAGCAGGAGAATGTGATACAAAGAAAGAGTATGCAGACAAATCGTTTCATATGGCCTCCTCAGTGTTTTCAGGAATCCCGTAACCCCCATGTTGGTGGGTTCGGACCAATGAGAGGCCGGTATCCACTCATGGTCACAGGGGCATCCCTCACGGAGACTTATTATACATGCAACTAACTGATGAGATCAATTACAGACTGTTTGAATACCATATACCTTATTACTCTTCATTTTACCTGAACGAGAAC
>CAYQXL010000071.1:0-3313 GCA_964421445.1 uncultured Pseudomonadota bacterium | reverse complement strand
CAGACTGTTTGAATACCATATACCTTATTACTCTTCATTTTACCTGAACGAGAACGGGCACCAAGGGCAGGCCTGTTCTTCGTCAAACCGGCAGAGATCGACAGAGGACCAATAACGAAGCGGTGATTTACCGGGGATGATCGGAAAGCTATAGAAACGCTATGTATTCTCTTTCAGGGGAATGGAGTCGCAGGCATCGTGGGGAAAGGGATATGTCCGGTCTGCTTTGTGGCTGATGACATCGGACGGACAGGTTGACGCGCAGAGACCGCACCCGATGCAGGTGTCGTCCTTTATGTGGGCTATGGGAACAGCAGATGAGGTCATGGGGCCAAAAACAGCGATTTGCCTTTCCTGAATCACCATCTCGATTGCCTGGGCAGGACAGGCATCTTTACACGAGCCGCAGCCGCTGCACCGTTCCTCGTTCATATCAGGAAGAATGCGATCCTCCTCCTGGTCGAGGACCATCTCGCCGATGGCACCGAGAAGTTCCCTGCCCTCCCATCGCTCATCTCTCGGATGGCGGATAAAGCCGATGTGATACCGCTTTCTCCCCCATTTTGTCGGTGACCACCTCAGTTGAGGCTCGGACCGGGACAGGGAGAGGAATTCCCGCCCTTCCATCATTCCCCGGAAATCATCGAGACGGACAATTCTATCGGTTTCTATAATGAACTCCCGCCCTTGCCGGTGAATGACGGCACGATTGTCCCCCAGCGTCAGGGCCTCCCCTTCCTCGAGATGAATGAAGAGGACACCCTCACGTCGTGCCTGTTCGTAGACAATCTCGCCATACGACGGGCTGACCATATTGCGGGTGATGATGGAGACTTCCTTTCCTGCGGCTCTCAAAGCTCTCGCCACACCAATGAACCGGGAGGAGAAATACTCATAAAAGACACGGTGGTTTCTGTCCTCTGTTCCGAGATAGAAGAGCCACCTCTTCTCATCCCTGTCGCCCCAGTCAAAGGGCGGTTCGTCCTGACGAAAGAGCCGATCATCATCAGAGCCCGTTTCCCGTTTACCATTGTCACCGCCAGATGCAAGGAGACCTGCCCCAAAACCTGTGAGGATCGAATCCTTGATGTTCATAGGTTCAAGGGCTCCACCGGAAACATAGACCCCTTCTGCATCTGTGCACAGAGGAGATACCTCGTTGGCAAAACCGTACCGGTTTAACGAAAAACTGAAGAGCCTGCTGAGTCGTTCAAGCTCACTGTTCGGACGAAGACCGACAGCGAGTACGATGTAATTAAAGCGCTCCTCGTTGAGCCGGCCGTTCTCATAGTATCGCGTTGTAACACCGTCGCCGTCTTCCTCAAAATACCGGGAGTTCGCCCGCACAAACCTCACTCCTCTGTCCCGGTATGCTGTCTCCATAGAGAATTCCTGGCCGAAGAATCGCAGATCGTTATAAAAAACGGTGATCTCCGGTGTTGCCCGCTGGAGCGTCCATTTTATCTCCCTGAGCGTATAAGAACAACAGACGGACGAGCAGAGAGGATACTCCCTCGACCGTGAACCGACACAGAGGAAGAATCCGATCTTAGTGAAATCACTCGGAAGTTCTCCCTGTCTCTGATCGATCAGGGCATCATATTCAAGACTCGTCAGAACCCTTTTTCCTCTATATTCGACAGGGTCATAGGGCGTCAGGCCTGCCGCAATGACAACCCTGTCGGCATCGACAACGGTCTGATCCTGAAGGGTCACGGCAAAGCGGTTCCCTTCTTTTGTAACCGCTGCAATCTCTCCGTTTTTGATCACCGTAAGACGGTCACTGTTTCGAATCTCGTCAAAGAACGTTGAGAACCCAACCCTGCAATTGGCAATACGGGCCATCAGTCCGCCCGGTTCAGGGGATGATTCGAGGATCGTCACCTCCTGTTTCTTTCCCAGAGCAACCTTGGCAGCAGAGATGCCGCTTATACCGCCTCCGACAACGAGAATCTTCATAATGTGCCCTCTTCACCTGCCACATAGAGGATAAGGTCCGTAAAGTAGATGATTTTCCGCCGTTCGGCAAAGGTCGTGAGGGCCATCTGACAGAGGGGGCAGAAAAGGACGATCGTGCCTTTCGATTTGTCGAGAATCATACGGGACAGCTTCTCTGTCGTCCGCCTGTTAATAAAGAACTGATTGCCGCCGCAACACCGGTCCTTTACCTTCTCCCCCTCCACATCCCCGCCGAGGGGAAGGATAAAATCTTCCATCACCATACTGTCGGGAATAGCCGTTTCTTTCGGACGGAGAAGGACACACCCATAGTACGGTGTGAAGACATGGCCCTTCAGGTCCCTCTTTACCGGAAGGCCGGACAGAAATGCCCGGTTAAAGAGATCGAGGGGATTGTAGACCGTTAGATTGCCGCTGCTGTTCGCCTCCTTGAGATTCCTCGAACAGGCGGGACAGGGTGCGATGATATCTGTTCCCACAGGTTCCGCTTTTCTCAGATTCTCACGGGATAGCCGGATCAACTCATTCCTGTCTCCAAACTCAAAGGCACCGCAGCAGTTCCAGTCCGGTATCTCGGCAAGTGTATGGCCCAGCTTTGCGAAGAGTCTCCTGATACCTTTGTCGAATTTTCGTGCTGATCCTGTCAGGGAACATCCTGGGTAGTAGGCGTAATTCATGTCAGAGATCCTTCACTTTATGAGGAAGATGGAAACTGACGTACTCTATCCATTTCGGGAGATATGAGAGATAACCCTCTTTCATCAGAAACCGTCCGGCCTTGAAAAAAACATACGGTTCATAGACCCTTCCCCAGATCTTCAATGACCCTTTGAATGCTTTTTCAAAGGTGCTTTCAAGGCCCAGACTCTCTCTGAGTGCCCTGATCACCTCCGGTATCCGGATACCCCAGGGACAGGCATAGGTGCACCGGTAGCAGTTGGTGCAATGACCGAGCAAACTGTGATCACTGCCTATCTCCTCCCCCATAAAAAGCCTCACCAGGAGTTCCTGAGGATTGACTTCGAGGCCAAGGTCATTGGCTGTGCAGACGGACGCACATATCTTGCATCCCAGACAGACGGAAAAATCCTCCCGTCCATAGCCCGTATGACTGAATACTTTCTCCCGCTCCTGGCTGGTCATCTTTCTATTTCACCTGATCCATACTCTTTTCTTTTCTGTATGATTCATCGCCCTATCGCCTATCAGGGGCTTTCCGGTTCTTCACCATAGCCCGGCTCCGGCAATCGTCGTCAATCATCGGCATCCTTCAACTCGTCTTCGATGAACGTGACATAAGGGATCGGTTCATCAAAACTCCTGCCGGACATGTACGAGAAGATCCCCTGAAGCC
>CAYQXL010000070.1:0-8410 GCA_964421445.1 uncultured Pseudomonadota bacterium | reverse complement strand
GTCCTTTACTGGCTTGCTTCGACGGACAGAATCATCGCCACAGTCGTCGCAAACCTGATCGGCGGTATCATCTTTTTCTGGGTAGACAAGTTCATCTTCACCTCCCGGAAACTTGCTGTCGAGTGGGAAGTAAAGGATGTTGTGGTCTGTGTCGATTGCGGCAAGGAATCGAGAGGCTATAGGATTGTGCGGGCAAAAGGGTATGACAGGAGCACCGATGTGAAGCCCGAGTTCCGGTGTGAGTCATGTTCCCGGGCAAAGACGGAAAAGTTGCGACGTCAGGGCATTGATGTGTAAAAGGCTATAGACGTTCTGATCGATTCATACTATAAATTACGGAAAAGGATACCCCTTGCCATTAAAAACAGATCTCAAGGTCGTTCTTCTGAATCACACACCTGAACCGGAAACAACCGTTGCCGCGGCGGCACGGCTCTGCTACAGTTCGTCTGACGTTGCATCCATCCTGACGGCAACATCGAATGAAGACCAGGGCGCCTTTATCGATAGACTTACCGCCATGGGCCATCTCAGTCCCATGGAACACGCCACCTTTTCCTTTGCCATAGAGGGTATTTCCCGGGCCTGTTCGCACCAACTTGTTCGACACCGCCTCGCATCGTACAGCCAGCAGTCCCAGCGTTATGTCGGTGAAACGGACGGATTTTCCTATGTCGTCCCCCCTTCAATCGATCACGACCCAGCCATGGCCGAACGATTTCTCGCATGCATGGACTATATACAGGAAACATACAATTTCTTTGTCTCCCGTCTCGGCACAAAAGAGCCGGGCGGTGAATCGGCATATGAAGACGCACGGTTTGTACTTCCCAATGCTGCAGAAACAAAAATCATCGTCACCATGAACGCCCGAGAATTGCTCCATTTTTTCGCCCAGCGGTGCTGCAACAGGGCCCAGTGGGAAATCAGGGCCATGGCAGTGGCAATGCTCCGCCTCGCCAAAACGATCGCCCCTGCCCTTTTTCAGAATGCCGGCCCACCGTGCCTTGAAAGTTCCTGTCCCGAAGGAACGCTTTCGTGTGGGAAATTCGATGAGGTACGACGTTACTTTCACAGCCTTTCGTGAGGAGAGAGACACATGTCAAAGATTGTAAAGACTTACAAAGACATCGACAAAACGATTCTCAAGTCCATTCCCAGTCCCACGGAAAAAGGGCTTGAGATCAAGATCAAGGTCCCCGAGTGCACCTTTCTGGGCGTTCAGGAGCAACCCGATTTCGCCGTTATGTATATCTCCTTCTATCCAAAAAAGAAGGTTATCGAACTGAAATCCCTCAAGGAATATTTTTTTCATCTGAGAAATATCGTTGTCTCCTATGAACGACTCATCGATGTTGTCTATACACATATCATGGAGGTCTACGATCCTGACCGGATCCGGATCGTCATGGTTTGCAACCCGCGAGGGGGCATCAGTTCAAAGCTCACCATCGATTCGGACTGGAAATCGCGGGGAGGCGAGGAACGTTACCGCGACTGGGTAGGGATGGAAGACACGTGGTCCATTACGATGTAACATGGCGGTTTTTCTGCCCGGTCAATCAATTTCCATTATGGAGATATATGGACATCACAGCCATTCTCCCTGGAGAAACTTTCCCGATCTTTCGGCACCCCTTCCCTGTCTCGCCACTCCCTTGACAAATAGGAATAAATGAATATATATTCATAATAGAAAAGGAGCTGTGGTGCCACGACGACCTTACCCGAGACGGGTCGGATTCATCCCCCGTATTCTGTATTTCAAACCAGCCGGGGTGAGAATGGCCGATATCGAAGAGGTCATTCTTGCCCAGGACGAGATCGAAGCGATACGGCTGAAAGATCTTCAGGGTTTATCCCAGGGAGATGCAGCCAAAGAGATGAATATTTCCCAACCTACCCTTCACAGACTCCTCGTTGCGGCACACCAGAAGATTGCCGACGCTTTTATCAACGGAAAGGCCGTAAGGATCGAAGGAGGGAACGTTCTTTTTTCTGATGATTACACCCAGCCCTGTCAGGGAAGGCTCAGATGGGGGTGCAGGCAGAATGTACCCGATCGTGACCAATCCCCGGACACGGCGAGAGGGGAGGCAGAAAAGATCGCCGTCACCAGCCTGGACGGATCACCTGACGGTATGGTCGGCGAACGGTTCGGCCGCACGCGAAATATTCTCCTCTTTGATCGGAAAACAGAAGAAGTCACGGTCATCGATAATACAAAAAACATGAACAGCGCCCAGGGGGCGGGCATACAGACGGCGCGGATCATTGTGCAGTCCGGTGCACAGGCCGTTATCAGCGGCCATTTCGGCCCGAAAGCCTTTCAGGTTCTCACGGCCGCAGGCGTACAGCCATTCACCGTCTCAGGAATGTCCATTTCAGAGGCTCTCATGAAATTAGGGGCCGGCGAACTTACGCCCCTTGACCAACCCGATGTCCGTGGACACTGGTGACAAAGGTACCGGAAGGATAGGCTCATCAGGTGACCATTCAGACACACATTGAACAAATGCACGGTTTTTGTTCGAGACAGAGAGTACCAGAAGAGGATAAGGCATGAAAAAGGCGGCGCCCATGACCAACATTTCACTCCTTGAAGGGACAAAATTGGCCTTCGCCCGGATTATTGACAGCGAAAAATGGCACAACATGACCTTTACAGTAACCGCAAAAACTCTCACGGCCGAAGAAGCCATCGGGAACCCGGAGCGAAGAGACTTTCCCATCGTCGAGGGAAAAGAGACGGTTATCGAGGCAACAATCATGGAGGCTAAGGCCCATGTCTTCACAGATACACCTGTCACCTACAGCGGCGGACTGGACGACATCCTGAATCGCTCTCTGGACAACAACGGCAGCCGGGCGCTCTACGTGGGAGCACTGAACGCAGCACTCAAATATCTGGGAATCATTTCAACAACACTCCACTGTCGTGATGAGGAACCGGAACAGTGTGCCCGTGACCTGGCGTCCTACATACAGACAACATACGGAACGATAACAACAGGTCTCATAGGTCTTAATCCTGCCATCGCCGACGGCCTTATCGCCCATTTTGGACCTGACAGGGTCCGTATAACAGACCTGAACCTCCAAAACGTCGGGAAATCGAGAAACGGTGTGACAATCTGGGACGGAAGAGATCGGACTGACGACTTGGTAAGAGAATCAGATCTTGTAGTTCTCACAGGAACAACAATCGTCAACGGAACGTTCGATCTCATCTGGAGCCTCATTAAGCACTATTCAAAAAAACACCTCATCTTTGGCGTAACGGCGGGAGGCTTCTGTCACCTTGAGGGGTTCGCACGGTTCTGCCCTTACGGACGGCGATAGGCAGACCACCGAAACGTGCAGCCCGCTTTCTCGTGAACAACTGCGCAAATCAGTCCATCTTGAAATGATCGCGCCGAGGTGTTAGGTTAAGGTTCCATGGAACAAGGTTTATTGTCAGAATCACTCGACCGGTATCTTCTGTCAACGCCAACCATTGATTCGGAACACCCGCTGATCGTCGCCACAAGCCGGAGGATCACTGGAACGATCACGGAACCGAAAGAGAAAGCAGTCCGCCTCTTCTACTTCGTCCGCGACGAGATTCACTACAGTGTCTACATGATCTCAACGTCTTTCGACGATTTCAAAGCAAGTACCATCCTTGAAGCGGGGAGGGGTTACTGTGTCCAGAAAGCAGTGCTCCTCGCGGCTCTCTGTCGCTCCGTCGCCATTCCCTCACGGCTTGTTTTTGCCAAAATCAGGAATCACCGGGCACCTGCCCAACTCGTCGAACAGACCGGAGCCAATGTCTTCCCGAGTCACGGGTACTGCCAGCTCTCTCTTAACGATCGGTGGATCAATGTGAC
The DNA here is from genome assembly GCA_964421445.1 of uncultured Pseudomonadota bacterium. GTDB lineage: Bacteria > Desulfobacterota > Syntrophorhabdia > Syntrophorhabdales > CAYQXL01 > CAYQXL01. The sequence continues at coordinate 4,541 of CAYQXL010000070.1, read as the reverse complement.
GCCGGCATTCGACCAGAATCTCTGCCACACCCTCGGCGTCCCATCCGTTGAATTCGACGGGGAGGGAGAGGCTGTCCTGGCTAATATCGATCTTTCCGGGAACCGGTATATCGATTATCTCGAAAAATATGAGCCGCAGGCTGATCTGCCCTTTGAATGGCTGCGGAGCAGACTACTCCCTATCTGGGGGGAAAAGCGGTCATGGCTCACCGATAATGACTCCCGTGGTCACCGGATGCCCCTGTCGGGCTATCTGTTTCCCGGCTGTACACCGGAAGATTCACCAGACCCACACCATAACCACAATAAAGAGAACGGCGGCTAATATTACCGTACAGAGGAGGAAACAATGCCAATCTACGAATACAAATGCGGTACCTGTGGAGAAATAAGCGAGTTTATCGTCTTTAACAAGGATGAACCGCTCCTGTGCAAGCAGTGCGGCAGTACCGATCTCACCAAACTCCTGTCGGCTCACAACACAGGCCGCAGCAATCAGGCATCATTTTCACCGGACTCAGGCTCCTGCTGTGGTTCGCCAGGAGGCTGCGGTATGCCCGGTTCGTGCTGTGGAGGATAGCCAGGTCCGCCTGAGGGCTTTTACTGCAAACAGAAGGGCTCGTGGACCGGGCCCTTCTGTTTGACGGAATAATTGACGCAAACTGCAGAAAAAACAGGTGCGGGATGATGATTATTTAAACTTGTGGTGATCCTTGTTCTTGTCGTAAAGAATCTTCAGACCCCTCAATGTCAGGAACTCATCGACTTCATTGATCGTCTCCGACTGTTTATAGATGAGACCCGAGAGTCCTCCCGTGGCGATAACATACGGATCTGTACCAACTTCTTCCTTCATCTTCAGAACAATCCCGTCGACCAGCGATGTGTATCCGAAGGTTATTCCTGCCTGCATGGCCGTTACCGTATTCTTCCCCACAAGACTCTTCGGGCGGACCAATTCTACCCTCGGCAGCTTTGACGCCCTTTCGAAAAGAGCTTCAAGAGAGATCATCATGCCCGGGGCGATAGCTCCACCGGCATATTCTCCCCGGGGGGTAATGTAATCAAACGTTGTCGCTGTGCCAAAATCGACGATGATGAGAGGTCTTTTGTGCCTGTCGAAACCGGAAACAGCGTTGACAATCCGGTCTGCACCTACTTCCTGAGGATTCTCATAAAGAATCGGCATCCCCGTTTTTATCCCCGGCTCAATGACAATGGGGATAATTCCGATGTACTTCCGGCAGACAATCTCAAAGGGTATAAGGAGCGGAGGGACAACACAGGAGATGATGACGCTGTGTATCTCGCTCAATTTTATCTTTTCGATATAGAGAAGACTGTTGAGGAGAATGGCATATTCATCGACGGTCTTCTGAAGAACGGTGCTCAGTCTCCAGTGGTTGATCAATGTATCGTCCCTGTAGACCCCAAAAACAATGTTTGTATTTCCGATATCGACGACAAGTAACATAATTATACGCTCACGTCTCCTGCAATTATTTTACGCCTCTCACCATTCATATCGAGGAGCAGGCCGCCGTCCCTGTCGACCCCTGCAGCGTAGCCCTCGAAAACCTGCCCCATCTGGTTCACGGTCAAAAACTTCCCCTTGATCCCTGACCGTTCTTCCCAGAGCCTGCATATAGCCTCTTCACCTTCATGACAGAATATTCTGTAATATCTGTCGAGATTGGAGAGTAAAATACCACAGACTCTTGCCCTTTCAAAATGTTTTTTTGTCGTCAGGAAGAGAGATGTCGCTTTTTCCTGTATCTCTTCGTCGAAGTCAGCCCGTTCCGTGTTGACGTTGAGCCCGATACCGACGATCACGAAATTGACCATATCCGTTTCCGTTGACAGCTCAAGAAGGGTACCACAGATCTTCTTTCCCTCTATCAGGACATCGTTGGGCCACTTCAGGGTGGACGGGATGCCGGCAACTGTTTCAATCGTGTCATAGACGGCAAGGGAAGAGAGAAATGTTATGGGGTACACCCGTGACGGCTGCACTCTCGGCCTCAGGATAACAGAGAGGTAGAGATTCTTGCCTGCAGGCGAGTACCACTTTCTGTTCAATCGTCCTTTTCCACCTTTCTGGGTCTCGGCAAGAACGACCGACCCTTCCGGCTCTCCGGCGAGAGCAAACTTGAAGGCAAAGATATTCGTCGAATCGACGCTCTCTTTATACACAAGTTTGCAGCCAACAATCCCCTCGTTAAGAAACCTTCGGACCTCCCAGGGATATGACCTGTCAGGCGTCTTGAGCAAGCGGTAGCCCTTTCCTTTCAGCTTTCCGATTTTGTATCCCAGTTTCTCAAGCTGGTTGATATATTTCCAGACGGCTGTCCGCGATATACCAAGCCGGGAGGAGATATAGTCCCCTGAGATGTGGTGATCCTCCCCCCTCAAAAAAGAGAGTACTTCGCTAATTCTATCCATTTTCTCCCTTGTCATAGTGGGAAAAATACATGGAAAAGGAGGCTCTTCCCTGAGAGAGCGACCGGACTTCCGTTGAATATCCAAACATTTTCGTAAGGGGCGCATAGGCCTCAATAACGGTGACCTTATCCTTTGCCAGCAAATGGGTAATCTGGGACTTCCTGCTGTTCAGATCATTGACAATTTCACCGAGAAACTCGTTCGGCGTCGTCACCGTCACCGACATGATCGGAGAAAGAAGAATCGGCTTCGCGTCGGCGCAGGCCCTCCTGAAACCTTCGTAGGCAGCCATTTTCAATGTAAGTCGTGCAAAGTCGGGGTTATTAAACTGGGCCTCAGCTACGACAACCCTTACGTCGGTGAGAGGAAACCCCCTGAGTATCCCAACATTCGACGCTTCCATAATACCCTCCTCCACAGCAGAAAGGTATTGATACGCCGGATGGTCTTCTGTAAGGTTGTGATGGACAACTATGCCGTCGCCCCTGCTGTTCGGTGAAACAGACAGAGAGACTGACCCCTTGCAGGCAACGTTATTGATGGCTTTTTCGAAAATTTGTTCGATAGACGCATCGCCTTCAATCGTCTCTTTATAGACCACCTGGGGTTTACCGACGTGGAGATCAATTCCGTGATCTTCCTTTATCCGTCGCATTATGACATCAAGGTGAAGTTCGCCCATGCCGGAGACAACGGTCTGGTACTCGTGATCGTCTGCCCTGAGAAGAAACGTAGGGTCTTCCTCGGTAATCCGCTGCAGGATGATCATCAGTTTTTCCTGATCGATGTTCCGTTTCGGTTCTACAGCAACCGATATGACAGGCTGATAAATCTCGATCGATTCGAGAAGGATCGGTTTTGATTTCACAAGGGTGTGGCCTGTCGACGTCTCTTTCAGACCGACGATCCCGACGATTGCCCCTGTTCTGACCTCTTCGACCCTTTCCTTGTGGTTGGCATGAATTCTAAAGATCCTGGATATCTTCTCCTTCTTTCCAAGATTGACATTCATTACTTCGTCGCCAACCTTGAGAACGCCCGAATAGATTCTAATGTATACAAGCTTCCGCCCTTCCTCCAGAACAACCTTGAACGCGAGGGCACTCAAATCTTCGTCATCTGTGGCATCTCTTGTTTCCGGTTCACCGGACTGGGGATTGACGCCCTGTACCGGTGGTACGTCGACAGGAGAGGGTAAATACCGGACAACTGCATCAAGCAGGGGCTGTATCCCTTTATTCCTGAGGGCAGCGCCGCAGAGTACGGGGACTGCCTTCAACGATATCGTCGCCTTCCTGATGGCATCGATGATGACATCAGGACTCATATCGCTACCGTCGAGATAGAGTTCCATAAAACGGTCATCAACAAGTGAGAGTTTTTCCAGAAGTGCTTCCCGGTGTTCGTTCGCACGGGCTCGCTGATCCTCGGGAATCGATATCACCTCGAAGGAAGCACCGAGACTGTCCTCATCCCATACAACCGCTTCCATTGCAACGAGATCGACAACACCGTAAAAACCATCTTCCCGACCGAGAGGGAACTGGAGGGGTATGGGATTCACGCCCAACTTTTCTGTCATGGCATCGATAACAGCAAAAAAATCTGAACCGATGCGGTCGAGTTTGTTAACAAAGGCAATCCGGGGAACGCGATACTTTTCCGCCTGATGCCAGACCGTTTCCGACTGAGGTTCAACACCGCCGACACCACAGAACACGGCGACCATCCCGTCAAGAACACGTAAGGCCCGTTCCACTTCGATTGTAAAGTCAACATGTCCCGGTGTATCAATTATCTGAATCTCGTGGTCGTCCCAGTAGGACGTCGTGACAGCGGAGGTGATTGTGATTCCCCGTTCCTGTTCCTGAGGGAGAAAATCCATGACAGCCGTCCCCTCGTGGACCTCCCCGATGCGGTGGGTTCTGCCGGTATAGTAGAGAATACGCTCAGTAACCGTTGTCTTTCCCGCATCTATGTGAGCTGCTATTCCTATATTCCTGATTTTGCGCAACCGTACTGTTTCTTTTTTCATGCCGCTAAAGATATAGACCTTTTGACTGCGAAAAGTCAACTACGGAAGGCCATTCCGCCGAGAC
>CAYQXL010000069.1:5866-8412 GCA_964421445.1 uncultured Pseudomonadota bacterium | reverse complement strand
TTGTTTCCATCGACATCTTTAAATTTCTTGCTCTTCTTTGCCGGTTTTTCCTTTTTCTCCTTTGCCGGCGCCGCTTCCTTCTTTGCTACCTTTGCAGCAGCGATCTTGGTGATCATGATGCCGTCTTTCTTTCCGTATTTGACTGCAATCTTGTCGCCGACATGGACGTTGTCCATGGCTTTGTAGCCTTTGAACTTGGCATTGGAGGCATCAAAGGTGACCGTATCTTTCGGGCCTTTGACGGTAATCAGCTTTTCCGCTCCGTTCAATGCGGTGACTGTGCCCACAAATCCGCTGAATTTCGGTTTCGGTTTTGCCGGAGCCTCATCCTTCTTGACCTCAGGTTTGTCGCCTGCCGGCTTGTCTGCCGGAGCCGCAGGTTTCTCCGCCGCTGGCGCTGCTTTTTCTGCCGCCGGCTTTTCTGCCGGTTTTGCCTGGGCGAAGACCGTCGATACGAAGGTAACGCTGATCAAAAGCACAAGTACTGCCATTAGAATTTTTTTCATCCCACTCCTCCTTAAAAAATTTTAATCTATGGTGTAAATGTTGATATATTTGCATGGTGATGTCAAGCTCTTTGTTCCCGTAAACCCTTATTTTTTCATAGATTGACGGCAAAAAGCGTAGTAAATTAATGGCGCCCGACGGCGCAACGGGATCGTCGTGTCTCTCGCACAGGAGGAGTGTCGATGAAGGGATTTTTCAACAGTGCCCTTGTCATAAATCTTGGTCAGAAATCGTACAGGACAACGTCGATTCCTGACAGGGTCTACGAGAATTACCTCGGTGGCAAGGGCTTGGGTGCTTATCTTCTCATGAGGAGAGAAAAAGGGGCGATTCACCCTTTTTCGGCGGAGAACGATTTTATTCTCGCTCTCGGGCCGGCAAGCGACACAAAGATTTGGGGGTCGAGCCGGTACGGAGTATTCACAAAATCGCCGCTTACGGGCATCTTCTCTGAATCCTATTCGGGGGGTAAGGCTGCGGCACCGATGAGCAGGACGGGATACGATGCGATCATCATCGAAGGGATCTCTCCGAGCCCTATTTTTCTTGAGATAAGCGATGAAAACGTCCTTTTCAGGGAAGCAGGAACCTTCTGGGGGCTCGACACTTATGAGAGTGAAGAGGCGATCCGGGCTAAAACCGGAGCGCAAGATGCCGGTGTTCTTGTTATCGGGCCGGCCGGTGAGAATATGGTCCGATTTGCCTCGGTGGTCAATGACAGGTGGCGTTGTGCCGGCAGAACAGGTGCCGGTGCAATCCTCGGTTCAAAGAATGTGAAGGGCCTTGTTTTTCATGGGAACAGAACGAGAGAGACAGCCGATCCTGATGGAATCGAAGCCTTTGCACGTTTCTGGCGGGAGAAGGGGAAGACCTATCCGGCGACCGCAGGGTACAGGAGGTCCGGCACGGCCGGCCTGGTTGCGGTTATCAATTCGGTGAATGCCTTCCCGACCCGGTACTGGGCCGAAGGTACGGTGGAAGGGTGGGAGGATATCAGTTCCGATGCCCTTCATTCCCGTTTCGAGGTAAAACAGAAGGCATGCTCTCGGTGTTTTATCGCCTGCGGCCGACATACAACCGTTACCGAGGGCAGACATGCGGGGCTTACGATAGAAGGGCCCGAATATGAGACGATTTACGCCTTCGGAGGGTTGTGTCTTATCACGAAACTCGATGAAATCATCTATCTCAATGATCTCTGCGACCGTCTGGGGATTGATACGATTACCGCCGGTAATCTTGCAGCATTCGCCATCGAAGCGACGCGACGGGGGAAGGCGAAGATCGATGTAGATTATGGCGATGCGGAAAGGATAGCCGCTCTCCTTCGAAAGACTGCAATCCGGGCCGGAGAAGGTGCCACCCTTGCAGAGGGAATCCGCCACGCGTCACGGGTCTGGGAGTTGGAAGACCTGGCTGTTCATGTGAAGGGCATGGAGCCCGGCGGGTATGATCCGAGGGTATTCAAAGGCATGGGGCTCGCCTATGCCACATCGGACCGGGGGGCCTGTCACATCCGGTGCACCATGTTCCGCCCTGAACTTTCAGGGATGATCCCTCCTGACCAGATCGAAGGGAAGGCGGAGATCTTTATCGATTTTGAGGACAGGCTCGTGCTCCAGGATGCCCTCATTCTCTGCCGTTTCTACCGGGATGCTTATCAGTGGGACGAGATGGCCCGGATCGTCAGCCTGACAACAGGGATGGAAGTCTCTAAAGAACGGCTCCGCCGGATCGCTTCCAATATTACCAGCGCTGTCCGTCTCTTTAATGGTGAGGCCGGAATGACACGACAAGACGATACCCTTCCTGCCCGCTTCTTCGACGAGCCTCTGAACAGCGGCAGGAACACCATAACCCGGGATGAATTGGAAACGATGAAGGACGACTACTACCGGCTCAGAGGCTGGGATGGGGAAGGCAGGGTTGTGGATGTTCCTCCCTGCATCTGAACCGGCGGGAAAACGTCTTTTTTTGACAGCACCCGAGGGCACTGATTAGAATAAATCCATGAACAGGCTCATACTGAAAAGTGAATT
>CAYQXL010000069.1:2327-5766 GCA_964421445.1 uncultured Pseudomonadota bacterium | reverse complement strand
ATCTTTCCCGCATATGAGGAGGAGAAGGCGTTCAGGGTCGTTCTCGACGACGATGCCGTCACAGGCCTCTTTGTCATCGATCCTCTCACAGGAAGGATTCAGGAGCGCCTGAAACGATGCATGATCTTTCCCACAAGCCATTACGTCACCCCTCAGGATACGCTTGACCGGGCAGTGGTGACGATTCGGGAAGAGCTGAAAGACCGTCTCGCCTTTCTCCGGTCAGAGAACAAACTCCTCGAAGCCCAGCGTCTCGAGATGCGGACAAACTACGACCTTGAAATGCTCCATGAACTCGGCTACTGTACAGGTGTCGAAAACTACTCGCGCCACTTCACGGGCCGCCGGCCGGGAGACCCACCGCCGACCCTCATGGACTACCTTCCTGACAATGCCATGATCATGATCGACGAAAGCCATGTGACTGTTCCCCAGCTTGTCGGCATGTATCGCGGTGACCGGTCGAGAAAGGGAACCCTCGTCGAATTCGGTTTCAGGCTCCCTTCGGCTCTCGACAACCGTCCCCTTACCTTCGACGAATTCAACGGGAGGGTGAAACAGGTTGTCTACGTGAGTGCAACGCCGGCGGCATATGAAATGGGGAAGGCCGGGAAGCACGTTGCCGAACAGGTTATCAGGCCCACCGGTCTCATGGATCCTCCGATCGAGGTGAAGAGTGCGGGAAATCAGGTCGATGTCCTCCTCGAGGAAGTCAGGGATGTGACTGGCCGTGGCGAAAGGGTTCTGGTGACGACACTGACAAAGAGGTTTGCCGAGGATCTGACCGATTTTCTCCTTGACCATGGCGTAAAGGCCAAGTACCTCCATTCTGATATCGATACCCTTCAACGGGTGGCGATCGTCCGGGACATACGCCTGGGGAAGTTCGATGTCCTTGTTGGCGTCAACCTCCTACGGGAAGGACTCGACATTCCCGAGGTCTCTCTCGTTGCCATCCTCGATGCAGACAAGGAAGGTTTTCTCCGGTCCGAGACATCGCTGATCCAGACCTGCGGCAGGGCGGCCCGGAATGTCAATGGGCGGGTCATCATGTTTGCCGACAAAGTGACCGACTCTATGAAGCGAACGATTGACGAAACGGAACGGCGGAGAAAAAAGCAGCATGCATACAACCAGGACAACAAGATCACGCCGGAAAGCATTCAGAAGTCTGTTGTCGATGTTCTCTCATCCATCTATGAAAAGGACTATCTCTCTGTTCCTCTTGATGACATCGAGGGGAAGGTGGTGGAGCCGAAGAAGCTCTCGAAAATGATGAAGAAGCTGAAAAAGGAGATCGGCGAAGCGGCAAAGCGATGGGACTTTGAAAAAGCGGCGCAGTTACGTGACCGCCTCCTCAAACTGGAACGGATGGAGATAGGGGCGTGAAACGAGATGGCTCTGGCGATGGCGGAAGAGGAGAATCGTTTCATGGAGAGAGCGATATGGTAGCCGGTGCGGACGGGGCAGGGAGCGAGGTTCTCTTCGACGAGACGGTTGTGGGCCGTCTTCCCGAACAATCCGGTGTCTATCTCTTCAGGGACGACAAGGATGCCATCATCTATGTGGGAAAAGCGAGAAATCTGAAGGAACGGGTCAAAAGTTACACACAGAAGGGGAAGAAAGAGGTAAAGACAGAACACCTCGTCCAGCGGATTCACCGTGTTCAGGTGATCGTGACGAACAACGAAAAGGAAGCGTTTCTCCTCGAAAACAACCTCATCAAGGAACACCGTCCCAAGTATAATGTCAGTCTCAAGGATGACAAAACCTTTGTTTCGCTTAAACTGACCGTCGGTGACCCTTTCCCGGCCCTCTTTATTACCAGAAAGATCGAGGACGACAAATCACTCTATTTTGGGCCCTATCCTCAGGTCCGCGATATGAGGGCCATCATTAAGATTGTCCAGAATTTTTACCCGGTCCGGCGGTGCAGGAATTCAGTCTTCCGGAAGCGTCAAAGGCCCTGCATTCTTTATCAGATGGGGAAGTGTCTCGGCCCCTGTGCCGAATCGGTGGACCATACTGCGTACAGGGAAATGATCAACGAACTGACCGATTTTCTGTCAGGCAGGAACGAAAAGCTGTTGAAGGATCTGAAAGACCGCATCGAAGAGGCGTCGTCGCAATGGAGATTCGAAGAGGCCAAGGTGTTGAAGGATCGGTATGACGCCATCGGCACGATGATGGAGAAACAGAATGTCCATCAACACATGGGGAAAAACCGTGATCTCTGGGCTTTTGAGAAGACAGGAAAAAATATCCGGGCCGTTGTGCTGACGTTTCAGAGGGGTGTCCTCATCTTCAAAAGGGTCTTTCGGGATGTTCTTTCGGAAGCGCCGGTCCACGATTCGATAGCAACGCTGCTTTTCCAGTTTTATCAGTCCGCGCCGGTTCCGGAAGAGATCGTCCTTTCCGAAGAACTCGAAGGGATGGAAACGATTGCCAGGGTTCTCGGGGCGCGGCGAGGTTTCGTCCCGAAGCTTCACGGTCCGTCGGGCAGGCTCGGCAGGGAACTCCTTCCGCTGGCTCTGGAGAATCTGCGGGACACGGAGGCTGTCCCTCTCGACCAGGCTCTTGAAAGGGCGCTCAGGTTGAAAGTAGTCCCCAAAAGGATAGAAATCTTCGACATATCCCACACTCAGGGAGAAAACCCTACGGGAGGAATGGTTGTATTCGCAGGATTGAAGCCCTACAAGCAGGGATACCGGATCTTCCATATCCGCGACGCCTATTCCCTCGACGATACGGCGATGATGGCGGAGGTACTCCGGCGAAGGCTGACCGATGATGCCATAGGTCCCTTGCCGGACCTCATTGTTCTTGACGGGGGCAAGGGCCACCTTTCAGCCGTAGGGAGGGTCTTGAGGGACCTGAAGATTGAGAGGGACTATATCGGTATTGCGAAAGGGGTGAAAAGAAAGGCCCTCGACGATCTCATCTATCTGCCGGGAAGGAAGAATCCCGTTGTTCTCTCCCGGACATCGCCGGTTCTCAAGCTCCTTGCACGAATGCGGGACGAGGCTCATCGCTTCGCCCTTTCTTCCCAGAGGAAGAGAAAATTGCGGAATGATCTCGGTCGTACTTGACCTGCCGCAACTCTCCCTATACAATGTGACGTTGTGTATCTTTCTCGGATCTTAAACGACTATCGGGACAGAATCATCGATGACTGGGTAAATCGCCTCCATTCTGACATGAATTCAGCCTATCGCGGCCGTCCACGGGACGAACTGTATATTACTGTTTCAGCCGCCCACGACGCCAATTATTCGGTCCTTGTGGAGAACGATTTCGGCGGGATTAACGCCCACATTGAATGGATCACCGATCTCGGCCTCAAGGGGGAGTTTTCTCTGTCCGAGATCCAGCATGCCTACGAACTCTACCGGACGATCCTCGTTCCCATCCTTCTTGAAAACCTTCACGATGACGAGCT
>CAYQXL010000069.1:0-2227 GCA_964421445.1 uncultured Pseudomonadota bacterium | reverse complement strand
TATACGTGGAAGGATGTGGTGGGACGGTCGTATACGGACATGGTCGATCCGTCATCGATGGACCTCGTCAAGGAATTGTACGAACGGAGAGACGCAGGGGAAGAGATTCGGGACCTCTATGTTTATCTGCGACGACACAGAAATGGCACGGCCCTGCCGACGGAAAACAAGGTCAAGAGGATCGTCTATAAGGGAAAATACGCCGTTGCCGGGGTATGCCGCGATATTACCGAACGTATCGAGTCGGAACAGCGCCTCAGGGAAGCTGAACGGCTTGCTCACATCGGCAAGCTGACAACGTCCCTTGCCCACGAGATACGCAATCCCCTTTCATCGGTCAAGATGAACAGCCAGATCATCCTGAAGAACACAGGATTCCAGGGGAATGACAAGCGGCGGATGGAAATTGTTGTTGCGGAAATATCGAGACTCGAACGGATTCTCGATGAGATGCTCGATTTTGCCAAGCCCCTGCGGCTTCAGTTCGAGCCGGTCACTGTCCACAACGTGATCAACACGTGCCTCGAGATTCTGTCCGAAAAGATCCGCGAGTCAGGAGTTACCGTAACGCGACGGTATGCAAAAGGGGAACCTTCCCTTCCTCTCGACAAGGAGCGGATGGAGCAGGCGATCATCAACGTGCTTCTCAATGCTGTTGACATGCTCGACAAGAATGGAAAAATAGAAATCTCCACCCACGTTCTTTCCCGGAAAGGAAGGACGGTTCGCATCGATATCGGCGACAATGGTCCGGGGATGAAACAGGAAGACCTCCCCTATGCCTTTGATCCATTCTTCAGCAACAAGGCAAAAGGTACCGGTCTGGGCCTCACGAACGTGAAGAAGATCATCGAAGCACATGGCGGCACGGTCGATCTGGCGCTCAGAAAGCCTCACGGACTCAGGCTTCGCATAACGCTCCCCTTCGGAGAAGCACGATGAAAGAGAAACGGATCCTTATCATCGATGATGAACGAGCCCTCCTTGAATCACTCGAGATGTTCTTTTCAGAGAAGGGTTATGCCGTCGAATGTGCTCTCACGGCAGCGGAGGGACTGGAAAAGCTGTCGGCGACAGATCCTCACGTTGTCATTCTCGACGTCCGCCTCCCTGATATGAACGGCCTCGACCTTCTCCAGAAGCTTCCCTCGGACCGACGACGGAAGGTGATCATTGTAACAGCCTTCCATGATATGGACACAACGATCCAGGCAATAAAATGGGGGGCCTTCGAATATATTCCCAAACCCATCGATGTCGAAGAACTGGAAGGGGCGGTTCAGCGGGTTCTGTCACCATATCTCAGGTCCGGAGCAAAGAACATAATAACGATCGACCAGGCCCTGCCTTACGAGGAAGGGAAGATCATCGGCAAGAGCAAACCTGTGAAGGAGATCTTCAAGACCATCGGCGTTCTCTGCGAGAACAGGGTAACCGTTCTCATTGAAGGAGAGACGGGAACAGGAAAGGAACTGATCGCCCGGGCGATCCATAATCATGGCTCTTTCAGAAGTCATCCCTTCAGGGCCATCAACTGTTCGGCAATCCCCCCCTCCCTTCTGGAAAGCGAGCTCTTTGGTCACGAGCAGGGAGCGTTTACCGGCGCGTCCCATGCCCGAAAGGGAAAGTTCGAACTCGCAGGCGAAGGATCGATTTTCCTTGACGAAGTGGGTGAAATACCCTTTGAACTTCAGTCCAAACTCCTGAGATTTCTCCAGGAAAAGGAGTTTGAGCGGATTGGAGGGGAGAAGAAGATCAAATCTGCGGCGCGGGTCATCGCCGCAACGAACAGGGATTTGTGGAAGATGGTGCAGGACGGGACCTTCAGGGAGGATCTCTACTACCGGCTCAGTGTTGCCGTCATCCGCGTTCCTCCCGTCCGGGAGAGAAGGACCGATATTCCAAACCTTGTAGATCATGTCGTGAGGAAGTTGAATCACGATCTGAAAAAGAACATCAGGGGGATCGAAAAGAAGGCGCTCAGGAGGCTGGCGGCATACGACTGGCCCGGGAATGTCCGGGAGCTTGAAAATGTGCTTACACACGCAGTGCTGGCAACACGATCGGAGACGATCCTTGACGAAACGCTTGTAGGTCTGCTCGAAAAGCCTGTACAGGTGCCGGAGCAAAGACCGGTCCCCGACGGTGAGCGGGGATTCAAAGACCTCGAAAAGGAGCATATTCTCAAGATCCTTGAAGCTAACCGCTGGCATCTGGGGAAGACCTG
>CAYQXL010000068.1:6426-8546 GCA_964421445.1 uncultured Pseudomonadota bacterium | reverse complement strand
CAGTTCCGCCATCAGTTCCTTGACGGTGGTACGTTTGTCGACACGGTATCCGTTGGCGCCTACGGTGTAAAGAGGCTCTTCTTCGTCCCCGTTGTACCCTGCCGAACTGAGGAGACCGTTGCAGATACAGAAGCTGGTGCCGTCATCGATCCGAGCACGGCACTGGTTGAAAACGCCCGCCCGGTCCTGGCGCAGCACATACCCCTTGTCGCACCGCGGTTTTCTGCGGCGCAGGAGCGTGTCCTGATACATCTTTGATTCCTTGATGACCATGAAGGGCAGACCACAGGGGGAACCGGGATTGTGGGATACGATGATATCCTCTTTTCCGGCATCAATAACAGCCTGTTTATAGGCATCGGTGGCACTGCTTTCGTCGGTGACAAGGAACCGTGTTCCCATCTGGACTCCGTCAGCGCCCATCGTCAGAAAGCGCACAATATCTTCATGGGTATAAATTCCGCCTGCAACAATGACGGGGAAACCACCGTGCTTTTCGGCCATATCCTTCACCGGCGGCAAAAGATTTTCCAGCCTGTTTGATTCGAGGTGGATCTCGTCGAGTTTAAACCCCAGATGGCCTCCGGCCAGAGGCCCTTCGAGAACAACGGCGTCAGGACGGTAGCCTACCCGTTCCCACTTCTTGCAGATGAGTTCGAGGGCTCGTGCCGATGAGACTATGGGGATGAGTGCCGTGTCGCCGGGATTCTGGATGACCGGCAGGTTCATCGGAAGCCCTGCGCCTGAAATGATCACGTCCGCCCCTGCATCGATGGCGGCCTTCACCGTGTCGTCGTAGGTCTGTATCAGGGCGACCATAATGTTGATGCCTGCCATGCCGCCTTTTGCTTTTGCCCGGGATATCTCGTCAAATACGGCTTCATAGGTTGTATGCTTTACGCCGGTCCGTTGTGAAACGAGTCTGTCGAGGGCTGCGCTCGACACGACGCCGACGCCCCCTTCTGCGGCGACAGCGCTGGCAAGGGGGAAGAGGGAAACGCCGACACCCATGCCGCCCTGAATGATGGGGACGGTGATGGTTTTTCCCTTGATGGTTAACGAAGGAAGCGTTTGTCGTATATTCATCTGTTCTGATCCATGTTTACGTCTGATGGGAGACTTTCTCAGTTGCGCAGCAGCATTGCGCCGCTTGAATAGCCGCCCCCGAAGACGGTAATGACAATAAGTTCACCTTTCTGAAATCTTTCCCAGTTTTGCGAAAATGCGATCAATGTACTTGCACATCCTGTATTGCCTGTTTCCTCGATGTTCATGATCAATTCGCCGTTTCGGAGACGAAGACTTTCAACGACCTGGCCGATGATCCGCGAATTGGCCTGATGAGGGATGACGTGGACGATCTCTTCCAGAGGGAAATTGTTCTTTTCCATGATCTCTTTAACCTCGGAGATCATGTATTTACTTGCATTGACAAAAATGTCCTTCCCGAAGGGCATTCTGAGGCCACCTTCGTTCGGTCTCAAATAGACTGCTTCCGTTCCTTTTCCGACATGGCCAAGCCCCTGGGTATTCAGATCGATGATCTCAATATCCTTTTCCGAGACTCGCTTGTGCGAAATGAAAACAGCCGCTGCGCCATCTCCCCACAGGTGGCCTGATTGTTCATCCCGGTCGTCGCTGTAGGCGCTGTTGTGTTCCGAAACGACAACAAGGGCCTTGGTGGCCTTGCCTGTGGCGAAGTAACCTTCAACGATCTCTATGGCATTAAGAAAGGATGAGCAGGCGGAGGAGACGGAAATGACCCGGGCGTCAGGAATGTCAAAGAAGCGCTGGACAGCGTGTGCAAGCGTTCCTACCGTATCATAGGGTGTATAGGTGGCACCGACGATAAGGTCAACATCCTGGACGGAATAGGGGAGCCTGTCTATCGACGGTTTTACCGCTTCGATGGCCATCGTGTTCGTATTCTCGTCTTCGTGTGCTCTCGTTCGGGTCCGGATGCCGGACCGTTTATAGATCCATTCTTCCGATAATCCGGCAAGGTCATTATAGTATTCGTTGGGTATTAGCATGACGGGCAGATAATGGGAGGCTGCATTAATATACATAGCTGGTCAATATACCATTTATAGGGTTCGGAAGATACATTAATTTTTGGT
>CAYQXL010000068.1:4500-6326 GCA_964421445.1 uncultured Pseudomonadota bacterium | reverse complement strand
ATGTAATGGCTGTCGGGAAGGGGTGCTTCGTCGGACGATGTTCCCGGCTGCTGTCTGGAGGTTACAGGCGCTGATCTGGTCCGGGGTGTTGCAGACCGTGCCGCCGGTTGAGCCGGTTGCTGTGGCTGGGGAAGATGCCATTGGGTTTTGGAGGGGTCAAACCCGTTGTCCCAGGCGGCGGACTGGCCTGCATTCCTGATTGCATCGGGCTGCCAGTCCTCAGGCTTCGTATTCTTTCCTCTTCCAGCTCCCGGATAGGCAGTATACACAAGGGTCGGGGATGATGTTCCCCCTCGCCTCGGATCGCTGTTGATGCCAAGCCGGTTGGCCATGTTGACGTTCACCTCGGTGTTTTCCTTCCTGTTCTTTCCCTTTAAATCCATCACGATGCCCCAGGCACCGCGGCCGTTTGCGGTGTTGTGGACATAGACCGGGTCTCCGAGCCTGAGGTTGTGTTTTTGCATCTGTTGGTTGATGGCAATCCCGGGAATGCGGGATGAATCAACGTACTGGCCCCGGTATTGAAGGGCCGTTCTGGAGATGGGGTGTCCGTCCGGTCCCCTGACAGGTATCCACTTCGTCGGATCATTGGGATCCCGTGCGACGACAATCGACAAATCGGGCAAGCCGTTTTTGTCGAGTCTTTGGTAATTGCTGATCGTGTAGTCCGGTTTGCCGTCTACGACCTGTATGTTGGCGCTTTTCCAGGTATCGAGCCCCCTTCTCTCGTTGTTCAGGTCAATGACGTGTTGTGCCCCATCGATGAGGATCGTGGCCCCTCCCCACCACGCAAGGGCAGGCTGCCTTCCCGTCCTGGGGTCGGCCGGGATAAGATACGTATGGATCGGGGTGCCGCGGGACTCCATGTGGAGTCCGTGAATTCTGACCGGCCTGAGGTGACCGTCGTCGCCGGCATATCCTGCGCTGTGGTACTGTTCGGAACGGTGTTGCGGGTGGCCTGTTCCCGAGCCGGGGGGATGACCTGGTGTGCCGGCCTGGTGTATGGCAGGGGTTGATCCATGGGATCCGGAAGGTGCAGGCCTATGGCCAGCCGCACCGGCGACGGTGTGAGACAGGGTTGACCCTGCACCCCGGGTAGCAGTCGACGGTGTTCCCCGTGACGGTGTTCCCGAAGTGCCCTTGGGATCATACATGCCTGCTACGAGAGCATCACCGTATCGTTTTGCAGCCGCCGGACCACTTGCTGCCGGCCCCCGTCCCGCCGGAGGCGGCGCTGATAGAGCCGTTCCTGTAGCAGGTTTTGGAATCGCCGGAGACACTGATGGTGTGGTCACGGTACGACCGGTGCCGGCGGACGAGGGGGGTGGGGTTACAGGCTTGCCCGACGGAGCGGAGAGGCCGCTGTAGGATGTGTTGGGCAATCTGGCCGGAGGAGAAGGGGTGGTTCGGGGTTGTTGGTAGACAGGTGCGTAACCTCTTCCCTGACCGGGGACGGACGAAGGAGTAATCCGGGGTCCGGCAGGTATCGCTGCCGAAGGAGTCACACCGGTCGGCGTAATTCTGGCCCGGGGAATTATGGCCGGTCGTGCCGGGACTCCGGCTTTTCCAGGTGCTATATGGACAGAAGGGTTGGTGCCTGCGGTTCGGGGTGTCTGGAGGGTTGGAGGTGATCTGTAAACGCCTGATGAGGAGGTGTTGGGCTTTCCCGGCGGTTGACTGCTGTAAGGTGCAGCGTTAGCCTGATTGACGACGAAAGCAAGGACGGGCATGACCAGTATTGTTCCAAGGAAAGCGAGATGTACAATAACTTTGCCCACCGTATTCCTCCTGCCTGAAGAGCCCGTATTCCCCGATCATGCCGTCGT
>CAYQXL010000068.1:0-4400 GCA_964421445.1 uncultured Pseudomonadota bacterium | reverse complement strand
TTTTTGAATGGGAGAGGATTCCCACCTGCCCTGCACCGATGCGCTGAATTTCACCTGCCTTCAGTTTTATTGTCTCGATCCGGTCAGGATGCCATTGGTCCAGGTGGTGGAGTCCGATGATGGCGTCGACCTTCTTGAGGATGAGAAGCATGGCGAGTTTGTTGAAATCCTCGGGGGTTGCGACAATATTCTTCTTCATCGATTTCTTTTCCTCCGGACCCAGCGCTGTATCAATCACTTCAGCGGCAAGCATGCCGGTAAAGACTATTTCCGGGTTTGCAATAGCCACCCGTATCGATGGATGGGCGAGGTCTCTTAGACTGGTTATGCCTTTCGGATTCCCTTTCTGAACGTTGATGGCAGGCACGACAAAGGCGAAGCTGTCTACCGAACCCGCCTTGACCAATCCTTTTGATTGTGCCTGTTCCATCATGAAGGAGGATGGTGCGATGAACAGGTCTCCCTGCCGGGTCAGCAGAATCTGGGAGAACAGCGTCCCTACGGCTCCGTAGGAAACGGTCACATCAACACCTGTCCTGGCGGTAAATGCCGTAATAATTTCACCCATGGGTTTTGTGAAGGCTGCACCGCAGAAAACCATCAGTTTTTCCTGTGCCTGGACCGTAACTCCCCAAAGGATGACGGCGACCACGACGACGGAACACACAAGACGACCTTTCTTCATAGATGCTCTCCTTACTCTATTGCTCTGTATTCATGAACGATAATTATATACATGATGACATAACGATAGGTCAATAATTTTATCGCATGGTGGCGGTTGTCTCCCTTAATCCCATAGAAATGGACTATACTGAACGTTAAAGAGATGTAAAAATAAATAAGCGTTATATCATTAAATACAACTAGTGGGGGAAAAATCCTCCTCTGAACGGACTCCAGGGATCTTTCCGGTTGTGCCGCAAAAAGGATAGGGCGGAGGGTGGGCCCGGTGATGACGGGTGTCTGCCTGTTGAGGCAGTACGATCCTTCAGAAAAGAAATCAAAAAAAGGGAGGCCTTAAGGCCTCCCTCGTTAATATGGCAGGTCTGTTACCGGGAGGTAAAATCGGTCCATGCCTGAAGCACGGCATCATCAAAATAGGGCCCGAAGATCTCGTAATTCGATCCCTTCCAGCCGAAACTGTTGACGCTGTTGACCAGATTGCCGGTGGTGCCCCGCTCGTAGGGGTCGAGATCGAGAACCCACGGGCCACCACTACACCCTCCGGTCTGGACAGTCCCTATCCCCTGGGGGACGGACACGCCTTCGCAGGTCATAGGGTTTCGCTGGTTGGCGAATCCGGAGAACGATGCCTGGGTCTGAACAAGAAATCTCCCGTCGTACGGAGGGTCGGCAGGCCAGCCGAACATGTTCCAGTGCTGGACAGAGGATTTATTGACGGCGATTCCGAGGGACCCGACCCTCTGGGAAAGGGTCATGTTGCCTGATTTCTTCATGACCACGAATGCCACATCCCGGCAATAGTTGTTGTTATACAGCCACTCGTCGAAGGTCCAGATCTGTTCCGCATACCACTTGCCGAAGGGAGCGCTGTAATACGTACCTGTGGGGTTCTGTTTCGAGTATGCCGGGACAAACATGACGTTGGTGAAATAACGACCTTTGCCATCGGATATACAGTGGCCCGCTGTCAGGATGGCCCTTCCGCCGATTGATGTTCCCGAACACTCTGAATCGTCGCCGTTGGGGAGTGTAAAAAAGATTTTCCCCATGGTTTTGAAGGGATGCTGGGTGTAGAGGGAAAGGGCTTTCGACGAATCCCATGTATAGGTCGTATGGGGGGGCGGGTAATCATACCCGTTTGCCGTGATCGCCGCATCGAGCCCCTCTGCCTCTTCTCCTCCTATTCTTCCGAGGGGAAGGGGTTTTGCGTTGGCCATTCGCTCCGGTGTCCAGTACGCTTCTACGGCCGACTGTGGCTCGGATGGATAATGGGCTACGTAAGACTGACCTGAGACGATAAATGGGAAGAGCAGAAACAGAATGATAAGAATGGATTTTTTCATAACTTTACCCCTCTCGGTGTTGGAACAGGAATGACTGTAATGTATCTGTGGTATATAGTATTTTTTGCATAATAGATCAGCTTCCCGTGTTTGTCTGTGATATCCGTCACTCTTCTGCAGGGAGAATGAACGGTGCGCCCTATCATTTCTGTCCACTCTGGTCATCCCCTGCCTTTCCACCAGACAGAGGTCCGTTGTTTTGGTGCGAAAGCATTGCCAGCAGGGCCTGTGCAGCTTCCTCAGGTCCCTGACGCTCCCATCCGCTAATGCCGAGCCGTGTCCGCACCTGTCCCACAAAGACACTGTTCCGGAACAAGGTTTCAAAATACCGTTGTGAAATCTTGTCATGGAGGTCTCTGTACTGAATGGCCCCGAAAATATTGACAAAATACGTATGAACGAGTCCTGTCGACGTTGTTGTCCCCTTGCTCATGGCTGTCCCTTCCCTGAAGACATGGAGAGCAGCCTCAGGAGTCGTCAGCCGTTCGATGATCGGATGGTCCCTATCCACTTCTTCGTAGTTGTTCGCGTACAGGACGATGTCCACGGCGTATCCCTTCATGACATGCTCGTAGGTTGTCACAGGGAGGATGATCCTGGCGTTCACCTGGTTGGGGTTCATGATGATCGACCGGTCGAGCTGACCGAACGCGTATCCGGGCTGGAGATCATCGAGCCGGACGAATGCCCCTACCTCCGTCCCGTAACCGATGACCTTCCCGTGGTCATCAATATGGAGAGACCCCATATCGTCAGCGATGATGATCATCTCCTCTATCTCCACATCGCCCATGATTCTCAGTGCTTCGAGGGTTTCCGACTTTCCGGCGCCTGTGTCACCGATGATCAGGACTGTCCACGAATGCTCCCCTTTTGTCATGATTCTGACCATCGCCCCGTGATAGGGCATTTTTCCCTGCTTCATGACCTTTATGTTGTGAAGGGTCAGGACCATTTTTTTCAGGTATCCGAAATATCCGAATTGATCCCTGTTGGGACAGGCGGCGGAGAGGATACTGTTTTCCCTGTCGTCATAGAAGACTGTCGGCATGGGAGCGAGGTTGTCGAGAACCTCGCCGGGAACTCCGAAGAGATAGACGGCATCAACAGGGCCTTCAAGAAAAGCGTCCTCGGCCAATTCGAAGAGATTGCATAATGACAGCCCGAGTTCAAAAAAGTTCTCGTGAATATAGACGAGAATCAGAAGAGGTCCCACCTTTGCAGGGTAGCAGAGCCATTCATCCCGGTCGATGTCGACCCGGTCCAGAGGGTTGACGGAAATCTGTTCAAACTTTCCCGTTCGTTTGTTCATGGGCGGATTGAGCAGAAGAGGCGGATAGAGGAGGAGTTGCCGTATGACGGGAATGTCAGCAAGTTTTCCGTACGGTCCGCCCGGCAGCGCGAGGTTTTTCGGGAGGGCTATGACGGCAACTTCAGCGCCTGCCCGAACCTGCCGGTAGATGTCGGGATGCTGTCCTGTTATGTTTTCCACAACCTCCCGGTAGGCTTGTCTTACCAGATGTGTCAATGATTCTATCGTTGAATCGAAGGTTCGGTAAGGACGCTTGTCCAGACGGTCTCCGGTTGAATCGCACACGATGAAACGTTCGAACTGGCGCCAGTAGTTGTAGAGGCCTTCGGTAAAGGCCCACAGCAGGGAAGGGTCGGCGGCGAAGCGGTCCCCTGTTTCTACCAGTTTTGGAACGGCATCGAGAGGCATCTTGCCGAGAACATACAATGCTTTGATAAGGTGTTGAACGTCTGTTTCGTTGATCTCAGGGGCAGGTTTGCCGAATATGCCGAGAAGCGGTGCTTCCTTACGCTTCAGGTCCCTGACGTAACGGCCCACGATCTCTGAAAAAAGTTCACTGCCTATGAGTTCGTCAGGTGTTTCGCAGATTCTGTCTCTTAACTGGATGATTATCTTGTTCCGGACAAATTTGTATGTTCCATAGAATTCCATGTTACGCCTCCTCGTTCATCAGGTCCTGCATCGGAAGATATTATATTCACGCAAGGCCGGTCAAGAGAGATCAACTGATCCGGCGGAATGGGCCGGGAACAGCCAGTCTCCTGTGATAAGATAATACCAGAGGACGAAAAAAATACAATCCAAATGGTTGGGCCGTTTTTTCTATAGGGCCGTGGGCCCTGTCCCTCTTTGGGGCGATTCGGACAAGGGGTGACGACGATGCCGATATAAAAGCATATTGTCGAAATAACGACAGACGCGATGATTCTTGAACTTTTAACAGGCTCGATTGGCAAACAGTAACCCCCATTAGTTCCCGTGTGTTGAACAAAACACGGAAAAGCACTGCAATCACGGCACATATATTGCTTTTATTTCTGTCGTGCCTGCCCACAAAC
>CAYQXL010000067.1:0-8655 GCA_964421445.1 uncultured Pseudomonadota bacterium | reverse complement strand
TTCTCACTACCTCCATGGTATTTAAAATATATCTATATTTATCAGGCGTCTTTGCCGGGCCTGTCATGTAAGTTCGGTGAGAATAACCGTCTGCGAGAATTATTACCGCCATCGTTAGATAAATCAAGGATTTTTTGCATTCTGAGATTAAAATATAGATTTAAGATTTAAGGTCCGGGAAAGATCAGCATGGTTGTGTCCCGTTGCGTGGTGCTATTCTGTGGATAGATGAACCTCGGGGATGAACGATGCACGGGTTCCTAAAGAAATCCTCTGTGTGCTGTTCCTCTTGACATGATGTCATGTCAAGAGGATAGTTGGTGAAAGATGAAGATAGTCACAACATCAAGGAAGGGGGTGTGGTCATGGGTTCCGGGGAAGAGAGAATCGGCATGCGTGTTGAATCGGACAGCATGGGAGAGATCGATGTGCCTCGGCATGTATACTGGGGGGCTCAGACCATGCGAGCCCTCACTCACTTTACTATCCGCAGGGATCAGATGCCCGGAGAAGTTATTAGGGCGCTGGCCGTCACGAAGAAGGCTGCAGCTCTGGTCAACATGGAACTGGGCATACTGCCGGAGCAACAGGGCCGGCTTATTATCGAGGCTGCCGACGATATCATACACGGAAAACTCAATGACCAGTTCCCTCTTTCCATTTGGCAGTCAGGAAGCGGCACACAAACGAATATGAACATGAACGAAGTGATTGCCAACAGGGCCATCGAACTGTCCGGTGGGATCATCGGTTCGAAGGATCCGGTTCACCCCAACGATCATGTAAACATGTCCCAATCGACGAATGATGTATTTCCTACTGCCATGCACATAGCTGCGTCCACAGGATTTGTCGGAGACCTTATTCCCGCCGTTGAACATCTCCGCGATGCCTTGGCTGAAAAGGCCGAATTGTTTGCCTCTGTTATCAAAATTGGCAGGACACATCTCCAGGATGCAGTCCCGCTGACAGTGGGCCAGGAGATGTCGGGGTGGGTGAGTCTGCTGGAGAGGGACCTCCACCGGTTGAGATATGTCCTGGAGGATCTCTATGATCTGCCGATCGGTGGCACAGCAGTGGGGACGGGCCTGAACGCCCACGCTCGCTTTGGACCGATGGCAGCGGAAAGGATAGCCCATCTGACTGGTCTGCCGTTCAGGCCCCACCCCAATACATTCGCCGCCCTGTCGGCCCACGATGAACTTGTGGCGGCTCATGGTGCCATGGCAACCCTTGCCGGTTCACTGATGAAGATCGCTAATGATATCCGCTGGCTTGGATCAGGACCACGGTGCGGCCTCGGCGAACTTGTTCTGCCGGCCAATGAACCGGGCTCGTCGATGATGCCAGGAAAGGTTAATCCGACTCAATGCGAGGCAATGACGATGGTTGCCGTCCAGGTTCACGGGAATAATAGCGCCGTTGCCTTTGCCGGTTCTCAGGGAAACTTCGAGCTGAATGTCTTTAAACCTCTTATTATCTCTCATGTTGTCCAGTCTTTGACCCTCCTGAAGGAGAGCTGCGGGAGTTTTGCCGATTTTCTCGTAAAGGATTTGGATATCGACCGCACCCGCATCGATTACTACGTGAAGAATTCGCTGATGCTTGTAACGGCGTTCGCTTCCGTCATTGGGTATGACAAGGCCGCGGCTGTAGCCCGGAAGGCCTATGAACAGAATATGAATCTCCGGGAGGCTTGCGTCAGCCTCGGGTTTCTGACGGCAGAGGAGTGTGATGCCATCCTCAAACCGGAGGCGATGGTCCATCCATGGAAATATCCAGACGACTGACGACCACCGGCGGGAAGGGCATGGCTGTCCGGTCTTATTTCTCTTGCTATCAGCGGGACCCGGTGGTAATGGATAAGGATCGGGACAGAGCAGAGACGTCAGTCGTTCCGGCAAAGGAGGACATAGATGAGACAGCATTGGGTCCGGTTGAGCTTACCCCTAATTATGGTCTTTTTGGTACATGGGTCGTTGATGGGATTATCAGTGGAACAGGCAGGGGCCACGGAAAAGCTCGAAGGCACGTCTATCGTCCGGAGAATGTGCGATTACCTGGAGAGCCTTCCCCGCTTCTCTTTCCGGGCGGAGATCCTTGATGACGATAGTGAGGGCGGAGAGAGGATTCAGTATGCTATGGATCTGGAGATGTACGTACAACGGCCTGACAAGCTTCGGATCAACGCAAAGGGGGACCGTGTTGATAAGGAGTTTTTCATGGACGGCACGGTCGTTACCCTGTACGATAGGTCGCGCAAGATCTTTGGATCAATAAATGTTCCTCCGGCGATAGAGGAGGCGCTCTCACTGGCTGATGGGAAATTCGGTCTGAGAGTGGCGTTGGCCGATCTCGCCAGTCCCCGGCTCTGGGACCATATAGCGAAAGGTGGACCGCAGATCAGATATGTCGGTCTGCATGCCGTCCGCCGCATTCCCTGCCACCATCTGGTTATCAATAACAGAAATCTCCACCTTCAGGTCTGGATCGACGGAAGTGACAAACCTCTCCTTCGAAAGATAATCTTTTCCCCGAGGACCGACGACGGTTCGCCTCAGTGGACGGCATATCTTAATGACTGGAATACGACATCACTACCGGGAGACAATGGCCTCTTTCGGTTTGAGCCACCCGCCGATGCGGTGAAGGCCATATTTGTTCCTGTAAGTCTGCCTGATGCCACGGGGAAGAAAGGGGGTAAGAACTGATGAGACGAACTCTGCGATCAATGATAGTGATCGTTCTCGCCATGGTCCTGGTGACCATCTTGGGCGTATGTCACGATGGTGATGCCAGAAACGGCGGCGGCAGTGCCGTTCGCGGCGGTGGGTTCAGTGGGGGCAGTTTTCGTGGAGCCGATCTCCCCCGGGGAGGCGGTGAATATAATGTTGATCAGCGGCTCAGACCCGGTGGTGACGAACGGCGCTCCACTGGCGCGTATGAGGGGGCCAGGGAGGGGCGGTATGTCGAACCGGTGGCACCGACTCCCGTGGGTCCCGTCGGCCAGGAAGCTTCCGATAGCCGGGGGGCAAGGCAGAGGGAAGATGATGGCTACTATTATCATGGCAACTGGTATCCTGATGATGTCTCGCCGAGGGCGGCATTTATCGCCGGCGCCGCAGTCGGTCTAGCCGTCGGATCGACCGTAGCCACGCTCCCCGCGGCCTATGCGACTATAATGGTTGGTGATCAGACCTATTACGTGTCGGACGGTACCTATTACCAGCCGTGTTTTGTGGGGGCCGTTGCCAGTTACTGTGTTGTTGATGCCCCCAACTGACAGGAGAGGCTCTTGCCCGTAATATTTTGCGGGGCAGGAAACAGGAAAGCCGTTGGCAAAGAGCGCGTTGAGCTTCACGGCCAGGGGGTGAAGGATACCTTCCGAAGCCTGCCCTAGTTGAAGGGGGGACTTCATACAGGAGCCGGGACCCCTGATGAGGTGGCAGACTGACCAGTCTCCCCCCCCGATGTGGTCTTGACAAAACACTCCACAATAGTGTTAATTAGTTATCATTGGTACTAATTAGGCGGTACTATAGGAGCAAACCGGACGATTATCAGATTGTAAGCCTTGTGAATTATTTCCTTTTTTCCCTTGACAAACTTTTTGCCAATTGTTAATTTATTCACAATTTGGAAGCGACCGGCCAGATAACCATGCACTCGGTATCCTTAGGGTTTCGCTCCGACAGCTTTGCTGTTCTTACCGATAAAATGGCTTCGCCCCGATGGGTCCAATGTCGTCAGGAATTGACACAATGTCCCCCGTATTGGTGGGCGTCGGTATCACATCTATTACAATCAAGGGTACAACAAACATGAACAACCTTATACGCAGAGGTGAGACGAAATGAGGTATGGAGAGACAGGATTTAATTTAGAAATCGATCTGACCCGGGGAAATATCGAAAGGGTTGAGACGGACCCGAGAGATATGGAGCTTCACCTCGGGGGCCTTGGTACGAACACAAAAATATTGTGGGAAAGGGTTTCTCCCGATACGGACCCGTTTGCTCCCGAAGTTCCCCTGATATTCAGTACGGGGCTTCTGTGCGGAACGCCGGCTCCCGGTGCAAACCGTACAATTATCACCGGCTATTCCCCTCAGACATTGTTGATGGGTTATTCGATGATGGGCGGCTTCTGGGCGCCTGAATTGAAATATGCCGGGTATGACAAAGTGATCCTTCGGGGTAAATCTCCCAATCTGGTCTACATATGGATACATAATGACAAGGTTGAGATCCGGGATGCCAGTCACCTCAAGGGGAAAGGCGCAGTAGAAACACAGGAACTGATCAAGAGGGAACTGAATCAACCGAATGCCCAGGTTGCCGCCATCGGTCTGGCCGGTGAGAACAGAGTCTTCACCGCATCCATCGAACAGGGCCGTTCGAGTGCAAGCCGTCTCGGACTGGGCGCCGTTATGGGCGACAAGAATGTAAAAGCTATCGCCGTTCGCGGAACGAAGGATGTCAATCTCGCGAGGTCCGCTGAATTTGTGGAACTCTGTACAGAGGTGCTTGATTATATAAAGTACCGGAACGAAAATCCCGTTCCGAACGTCATGACGATCCTCCAGGGTCTTGGATCACCTCAGGAGATGCTTCACGTCGATGAGAAATGGCATACGGAAAACTTCATGTGGGGTAATTCCCGCGTCCGGAGAAAAGATTTCTGGAATCAGCAGATCGAAGAGCGGTGGAAAAGCGTTCAGCTCGGTGTGAGAAAACGGTTGATCAGTTGCTATAACTGCCCGATGAAGTGTGGCGCCATCATTTCCGTACCAGGACTGTCCACTTACATGATGAAGTGCTTCTCAAAACTGACATATACCATGGCCGCTTTTGTGGACGATCTCGATTTCGGTTTCAAGATCGCCCAGCGTGCCACCGAGTATGGCGTTGATGGATTCTCTACTCCTCAGATGATGGCGTTTGCTTTTGAACTGAAAGATGCAGGTATCCTGACCGATGCCGACTTTGAAGGATGTCCGTCTGATAATGAAGGGAAGTTCTACTGGCTCCTCGATAGGATTGTTCGCCGTGAAGGTATTGGCGACATCCTGGCCGATGGAACGTACTGGGCAGCGCAGAAGATCGGAAAGGGTGCAGAAGCCTATGCCCACAACAACATCAAGAAACATGAGCAGTTGCCCCTCAAGCTGGGTATGCTGAATCCCGTGTACTTCCTTATGTACGCAACGGGGGAGAAGATCAACATCACTCAGATCGAAGGACAGTTTCCTCAGTCACCTTTTGCTACCATGGAAGAGAGACAGGAATTCATTAGCGACTGGATTCAGGTTCCTGATGACAAGTTCAAACAGATCGTTCTCGACTGGGAATTCCGTGGCGAGCGATCCAATCCCTATTTTCCGACCGTTGATATGGCTGTCGACATCGTAGACTGGCAGGAAATGATCCACTACTTCGACGATGCCCTTGGTATATGTGCCGGCTTGTCGTCGTTCCCGCTGAAACCTCCTTATCACATTCATAACTATCCGAAGATTATCTCGGCGGCGACGGGAATGGATCTGGACGAAGAAGGACTCAAGAAGATATACAGAAGGAACAGAAACCTTCTCAGGGCTGTAAACGTGAGACGGGGCCTGCGGAGAGCCGACGAGGTTCCTCCTGAAGACCACTGGAAGAAGAGATTCCCTGAACTTGAATCCCAGTTACTCGACGCCTATTACAAATTCAAAGGATGGGACAACGAAGGTATTCCGACCAAGGAAACACTTCAGGAATTAGATCTGGGCTACGTTGCCGAAGACTTAGAACAGAGAGGGATAATAAAAAATGAGCAAAGTTAAGAAGAAAGTCAAAACAATCAAGATCGATCTTGATAAGTGTAATGGCTGCCGGGCCTGTGAGGTCATCTGTTCAGCCTTTCACGCGAACCCAAAATACAGCAGCAATAACCCGGCGCGGTCCCGCGTCCGGATGATCCGTGATCCAATCCGGGACGTCTATGTTCCTGTATACGCCGGCGAGTATACTGCTGCGGAATGTATGGGCAGGGATAAATACATCATCGACGGTAAGGAATATGACGAGTGTGGCTTCTGCAGGGCAGCCTGTCCCTCGAGGGACGCGTTCAAGGAACCCGATTCCGGTCTTCCGCTCAAGTGCGATATGTGCGAAGGGGAAGATGTACCTCTCTGCGTAAAATGGTGTCTCAATGAGGCGCTCATAGTTGAAGAGAGGGAAGAGGAAGTAGAGGAAGAAGTGAAGCATGAGGATGTTGAAATCAGCGTCCAGTCGATGGTCGATAAATACGGATTGCAGAACGTTCTGGACACAGTAGCCCGGATGTCACAGAAAGGCTGAGATGTTGTAAGGCAAAAAGAACGAGGATTGGAATAGATAATGGAGACATTACCCTTAGAACCCTTTAAAATGGTAATTGACGGCATCAAGGAGTCAGGCGGAGACGTCTTTAAATTCTGCTATCACTGCGGAAAATGCGAGACCGTCTGTCCCTGGAACCGTGTGCGGCAGTTCTTTGTTCGCAAAATTAACCATCAGGCACAGTTAGGTGTTGTTCCGTTTGAAGCGGAAGACATTTGGCTCTGTGTCACCTGTGGCCGCTGCGGTCAGCGGTGTCCCCGGGGTGTGGAAACAATCGAGATAATGAGAGCAATCCGGAGGTTGCTGGTGCCGGACGGCGTTGTCCCTGCCAGTCTTCCGAGCCTCCGAAGCACGATGACGAGTCTTGCCAGCGTAGGTAACCCTTGGGGTCAGGAACCGAATGACCGGGCAAACTGGGCAAAGGATCTCGGAGTCAAAGAGTTTGATGAGACGACCGAGGTTCTCTATTTCCCCTGCTGTTATCCCAGCTATGACCCCCGACTGAAAAAGGTGTCTCAGGCAACGGCAACGATCCTGGAGAAGGCTGGTGTCAACTTCGGGATTCTTGGTTCTAAAGAGATGTGCTGTGGAGAGAGCGTCCGGAAGGCGGGCAACGAGGCATTGTTCAAACGGCTGGCAAAGGAAAATATCAAGAACTTTGTGGAAAGCGGAGTGAAGAAGGTTTTGGTCTCTTCTCCTCATTGCTACCATACCTTTAAAAATGAGTATCCCGAATTCATGGTTAACTTCGAGATCGTTCATCTCACCGAGTATCTCTTTCAACTGATCAGGGAAGGGCGGCTCACTATCAATAAGGAATATGCGAAGAAAGTGACCTACCATGATCCTTGCTACCTTGGTCGTCACAACAAGATATACGATCAGCCCCGGGGTATTCTGAACAGCATCCCAGGTGTCGATCTGATTGAAATGGCCGATTCCCGAGAAGACAGCCTGTGCTGCGGAATGGGAGGAGGCAGGATATGGATGGAGACAGAAAAACACGAGCGGTTTTCGAATCTCAGAATAGAACAGGCAATAGGAACAGGCGCGGAAGTTCTTGCAACCGCCTGCCCCTATTGTGTCTTTGCCCTTGAGGACAGCAAGCTTGTGACGAATCATGCTGACGATATAGAGGTAAAGGACATTACCGAGATTCTTCAAGAAGTGATTTAAGAGACTGAAAAGTCGAGCATGCACGACACAACAGGCGTATCTGATATGAAGAGTGTTGCGGCGGAAGTCCTCTGTGATCGGTTTTCCGAGGAGGGGTGGGCCAGGAACCATGTTCATGTTCCTCTTGAAAAAGAGTTGGTAGTCTATGTGAACCTGAGGGAATTGGTCACCATCCTTTGTACGCCGACAAAACTTAATTTTCTTGTGCTCGGGTTTTTATATGCCGAGGGAATCATTACAGCCGTGAGTGATGTTCTGATGATGCGCGTCTGTGAGGAAGAGTCGGAAATTGATGTGAGGCTGACCAATAGTGAGTATGAGTTGCCGACAAAGCGGAAACTGACGTCAGGCTGCGGCGGCGGAGCGGCCTTTGCGACGCACGGAGAGGCTGTTGAGTCGGATTTTACTGTGACGGCCGCTGAGGTTCTGTCGCTGATGAAACGTCTCCAGGAACAGATGGAGATCTACCAGTTCAGTGGCGGTGTGCACGCTTCAGCGCTGGCCGACAGGGAAGCTTTGCTTATGGTGGCTGAGGATATCGGGCGTCACAATACCCTTGATAAGATACAGGGTGAATGCCTGATGAAAAAACTGTCAACGAGGGATCGGTTACTGCTGAGTACCGGTCGTATTTCGTCGGAGATGTTGCTTAAGGCGGCACGTATGAAGGTGCCGGTCGTTGTTTCGCGGCACTCACCGACGGGAACGGCCGTTTCGCTGGCCCGTGATCTTGGTATAGCCCTTGTTGGCCGTGTGCGTGGAAACCGCCTGTCTGTCTACACTCATCCGGAGCGGCTGGGCTTGCCCGGCAGGGTAGACACGGCGAAGACATGAGGAACTGGAGACTACGGCACATAAAATTTGATGAGGTGATGGAAAGTGGAAAACATAGTACCGCTCAATGACAATATTCAACAGCTATGTCAAAGTCTTGGAGACAGTAATTTTGGGGACGTCATGGTTGTTGGTGGAGGGATCAGTGGCATCCAGGCCTCTCTCGACCTCGCCACTGCAGGGTTTAAGGTCTACCTTATAGAAAAGGCGCCGAGCATCGGCGGCCACATGGCCCAGCTCGATAAGACCTTCCCGACCAATGACTGCTCGATGTGAATTCTCG
>CAYQXL010000066.1:0-8782 GCA_964421445.1 uncultured Pseudomonadota bacterium | reverse complement strand
TGTCCCCTATGGCCACTGTTCCTGTCCTCACCGATGACTGGGTACTTGGTGTCACGGTCACCTTCACCGTTGCCTTGTTCTTGCTCCATGTTCCCAAGACTGCCGTGATCCAGGGAGAGCCTGACCTTACCGATGGTGCAGGACAGACAGTCATCCCTGATCCTGTAACCGTCACATTCGTACTGAGACCGAACCCCTTGGCCGGGAAGGTCTTCGATACAGGGGAGATGGTGTAGGTACACTGGAGCGCTGTAAAATCCTGATTACCAATGTTCGACATCACATTCGTGTAGCTTCTGTTCGCGGGGCTGAACGTATATCCCGTCCGCGCCGGCGTAACCGTCCCGGTCCACCCGGGATTCACAACACTGCTATAGGTCCCTGAGCCATTTGTCACAGGAGAACCTGGCAGACCGTTCATCGTAACGCCTGACAGAGGGGATCCGTTGAAGAGAATTGTTCCGGAAATCGTGAAACCGTTGACAACATCCATGGTGACCGGATAGAGAATCGAGCCGTAGGGGCTTGTATTCCAGACACGGAGTCCTCCGTGGTATGTTCCTTCTACAATGGACGGGCCTGTGGCATCGAGAGTGACGGTGACAGGGATACTCTCACCGGGATTGAGTGTCGCCGACGAAGGCATGAAGGAATACCATGATACATCCGGTCCATAGGGAAAAGAAAGACAGTCAACCTCGGCATCGTCAGGAAATGTACCGAGAAACGTTGTATTCCCTGTCGTCGGATCGGCAACGCGAAGTTCTCCGGCCCATGAAGAGGTGTTGAAGGCCGCCAGATAGAGGATGCCTGACGCTTTATTGAACGACATGCCCTGGGCATAATTGGCATCAAATCCAATAGACCCAATGATTGTCCCTTCGGCGGTACGAGGGTTAATCTGTACGAGTACATCACTGCAGATATCGACCCCGTAAAGATCACCGGAAGGATTCATGGCAATGTCGATTATGCATGGAGTATTGGTAATCTGGCCTATTATCGTGGCCGCTCCAGTCACGGGATTGATGGTGTAAAGGGTCGAACCGTCCGGAACGTTCGCAGAGGACGCGTACAGAACCCCGTCGACGGAACTTGTCAGTCCGGTCCATTTTTCTCCTTCCACCGGCACCGAGGGACCGATCAGCGTCGCAGCAGCCGTTATCCTGTCAATCGTATAGAGGTTGTTTTCGTACCGCTCAAGAGAATAGAGCTTTGAGTAATCATTTCCCCTGAAATCGCAGGCATAAAAGGTACGTCCCGCCGTACTGCCGATAACCGTCCATGTATCGGGTGTATCGGTGTTGAAGGTGACAAGATTCTCGCCGGGATAAATGTCAAGGGCATAGGCATCGACACCTGTCAGCCCTGCTGCCTGAGGATAGAGGGACTTCCGTATCGCCGTCCAGAGTTTCGGTATCTTCGGAGCCTTGTCGGAGGAAGGCTGGACGGTGCTCTTCGACACAACGGGACTCGCTGTGGGAATAGCCACCGGCGAGGTTGCCGCAGGTGCAGGGCCCTTCATAATATCAACACTTACCGCCAAATCGCCTGTATTGGCAATGGTCACCGGTACGGTCTTTGTCTCACCTTTTCCTACCATTTCACTGACCCCGGTCGGGGTAAACGTGAGACGTCCTGCAGGAAGGGTAAAATTCTGTGATGTGACCAGGTCCTTGGTAATGGTGACGCTCTTACTGTCGATGCCGTATGACCCGGCAGTGGCGGTGGCAGAATAGGTTCCGGGAAGGAGGGGCACACGATAATAACCGTTCGAGTCGGTGCTGCCGGTACCTTGTCCCGCCGTTATCGTTGCACCGGCTACCGGAAGACCTGTATTCTTGTCAAAAACATATCCGTCAAGAAGCCCGTACTGACCCCATGCTTCAAGAACGGCTGCATATGCATCTATCGTGCCGAACCCCCAATCATTATTGGGACCTGTCGAGTAATCCCCACCACAACTCGATCCGGCCTGCCCGG
The DNA here is from genome assembly GCA_964421445.1 of uncultured Pseudomonadota bacterium. Taxonomy (GTDB): domain Bacteria; phylum Desulfobacterota; class Syntrophorhabdia; order Syntrophorhabdales; family CAYQXL01; genus CAYQXL01. The sequence continues at coordinate 6,799 of CAYQXL010000066.1, read as the reverse complement.
CAAGGGGCATGGCAGTATTCCTGATAATGTTGTACGTCGCTTCAATCTGCCCGATCAACGACGGTTTCGCCGACCACATGAGACCGATCAACGCTGCCGTGTGGGGAGTCGCCATGCTCGTACCACTCAGATCCCTGTAACCACCACCGGGGATGGAGGAACGAACGTTTTCACCGGGCGCCATGACGTCGGGGAAATAGCCCTGTGGATAGAGTCTCGATGGTCCACGGCTGCTAAAACCGCTGATCGTCCCTGGATAGGGAATACCAGCAAAACCGACCGATCCGGTCGTCATGACATCGAGATAATCTCCCGGTGATCCGAGTGTCTGACACGACGGGCCGCTGTTTCCGGAAGATGTGGCAACGGCGATCCCGGCAGCCTGAAGGGCATCGATCTCGTCGCGAAATATCGTATAGTTCCCTCCATAGTGCCCCCAGGAATTATTGATGGCATTCGGTGCCCTGGCGGGATCGGGGTCTGCACCGTTCAGATTCCATGGTGCCAGAAACCATTGAAGGCACTCGAGAATGTCGGCATCCGAACCGCTTCCCCCATCAGTAAAGGCTTTACAGTGAATGGTTTTGGCGCCGGGAGCCACACCGATCTGGTTCGCCCCACCATCATCGCCCACCATGGTACCTGTCGTGTGCGTTCCATGACCATTGCCATCGTCCGGTTCAAAAGGATAGGTTCTCGTGGCATCCCACCAGTTGTAGTTATGATTCACAGATGTACAGGACGGCGGATTGAGACACCCGCGATACTGATTTTTGATTGCCGGATGGGACCAACTGAGACCTGTATCGTGGCCGGCAAGAACGATTCCCGAGCCGTTATACCCCAGAGCCCATACTTCAGGAACTTTAATAAATGATATATTCGTTCCCACCCCGGTGACTTGGGATGAAACGGAAGACTCGACGGGCTCTGGAATCCGGTTGACATGATTCGCTGTAATGCGGGCCACATCCGGTCGGGAAGCTACATCGATAACGGTCTGCTGATCCGCCCCCTTCACAAGAATCTTGTTGGCTATAAAGAAGGTCTTATATCGTAGATTACGAACCTTGAGCATAGAGACGAGATCTCTCTGGGCCCGCTCTGCCTTTCCCCTGAGAGACTGGAAGACAAACCTTCCCTTCTCCTCCCGGGAAGAAAGGTTGACGGCATTTCGGAGGTCAGCCTTGTCGGCCATCCAGACGATGAAATCGGCCTTTCCTTCCCTTGCGAGGGTTTCAAAAACAACGGGTTCAACCTTCTCCCCCGCAGAGGTTGTAATTGTGGCCTTCGTCGATGTTGTTCCGGCCGCCGCCGCGGCGACACAAACCGAGCCAGCAGAAAACAGCAAGATAAAAGCGAGATACCATAGAAAGACTCGTTTCATACACCCCTCCTGTGCGATCTGAGAGAGGAATACTGGTCTGCGTCCCGTAATATGTCCCGACCCCCTCTCCCCAAGATCAGGACACCAAGCAACCCTATGACCACCTGATCGACATACATCCCCTTTCTCTCAAGGCAGATCATCCGCATATAATTTAGAATCAGGTTATTCTTCGCGGAGAAAAAAGTCAACACCAATGAGGAATCACGATGTCCGTCGGCGACAACAGAAGTTAATACGTCTGAAGGACCTGACCGCTTGTTTCTGGAAACGATCGCCCATTTTCAAGATGCCCGGCAACTAGATCAGCCGTAACTCTCACTCCATAGCGGTTCCAATGGGTGTCATCGGGATAGAAGAGCTGGAGGCCGTCTCTCTCGAACGCCTCGTCAAAAGCCTGCTGGGTATCGATCGTTTCAATGCCCAACTCACGGAGCCTTCTGTTCAATTGATCCAGGAACACCGGTCGTTCCGTCCCGAGATAACGGTAGTAGACGGTCTCCTTGTTCGGTATAGGGAGAAATATGAACCGGATGCCCATTCCTTTGAATATATCGTCAAATCTCTTGATCGTATTGACCCCGATCTGAAAAGCCTCAGGAGAGACGGCACCATTGGCCTTCGCTCCTTGATAGAAAAAGAAACACTGTCCTTCCACGGGAATGCATCTGGCGATTGGCTTCCCTACCCTGCTGATTGTAGCCCTCAAGAATTGGAGCATAGTGCTCTTGTCGAGGCGGTTCAGAACGACCGCCGCCGACTGGAGAGCAGGGACCTCCTGAATGGCGTTGTGGATTTTGGTGAGGAGATCATCATCGGGCTTGAACGTTGTCTTCTTCGGTTCGGTAAAGTAGAGAATATTCCGTTCGATGCTGGCGAGTATGACAATATCCGGAGGTTTTTCCTGAAAAAGCCTGTGTTGTGAATAACGGCGTGCACCTCCGGGAGCAAGGGGATAGACATTCACCCTCAGTTTCCGTTCCAGAACTTCCGAAAGCATATCGTTCTGGGTCAGGCCGCTTCCCGCCGTATTCGAATCGCCGATGATAACAATCTCGTATTTTTTTGCCCCTGACTCTTTCTTCCGGTATCCGTAACGGTCTGTGTACCAGACAACATCCTTCATGGTCGTGTAGGGCGTATGGTGGGCCAGATCGCCCTGCTCCGTCTTCCGTAATTCCATGTTGGGATAGAAGGGTCCATAGAGAATCCCAAAATTGTTCCTGACAAGAAGGGATTCCCAGACCTTGAAGGTAAAAAAATCGACGGGGAGCACCATTTCGATAACCACGGCGATAGCAAAGGGGAGCACAAAAAAAAGATATTTCAGGGGATACCGTTTCATACGATCAATAGGGGCGCACGAATGACAGGTGCCGAACTCTTCAACCTGACGCCCTGGCCGGACAGAACTGATGAGCAGTGTATTCGGTCCATCCCGAAGGCCTGAGTGCCGTTCGTTCGGGAGCCGATACACGCTGAAACCGGGCCGGTTGGAATGAAGTATAGACCAATGGCAGGTGGCTGTCAAACATCTGCGGTCCAGGGTAAAACAGGCTCTCTGCTATTCTTATTTTCCCGTCATTCTCGTGGGGCTCGTGCGGCAGGGGCCGGCAGTCTCATTTTTTTCTTGGTTCTACAGACTACGCCCCTTATAATGTCTTCAAACAACAACGACAGTCATCTCACTTGGACAAAAGGGGGACAATAATGAGAAAAGGCCATTTTTTTCCGTTGTGTATCATGATCATCTGTATACTTTCATGGAGCAGCGCTTTCGGTGATACGATCTTCAAGGCTGGTGACGGAAACAATCTCATTTTCGGCCGGTCCGTTGTCACCGTCAATCTTCCCGATAGTCGTGGAAAGGACAAGGACATCAGGTGTCTCCTCATGGGCACTGTCAAAGGCAAGCCGGCAGTCTATCCGCTTGATCCTGGGCCAGAGTACAACAACAAACTCTACCTTGTGGAGATCATAGACTCGACCAAGGCATATTTTGCCAATCGCGTTCCCAATATCGTTCCTGTGGTGATGACCGGCACATCGCTGGACAGAGTCATCGGGTACAGTACCCAGCCCCTTGGCCGCATTCTGGAAATTGCCGATCCCGACAATGAAAATGAACCGATTCTCCTTCTCACCCACGGAACGGGTGATCTTTACATGTTCTCCCTCGTGGCAACAAAAGACCCAAAAATAGGGATTACAACACTAAAGGCGCAGCAAAGAGAAAAATGGTCGTCCCCCATCCGCTACATCAACCTCGACCTTATCGATCTTGACAAGGCCCTGGCGAACAGAGACAATAAGGAGCCTGTTCCTCCAACCATTGCCGTCTGGTATCAGAGAGAGGGAAAGCTCTGGGATTCCCGCAATTTTAACCAGCAACCAAACAGCCTTGCCCTGGCCTCTTTCGACAAATCTGCGGGGCTCGCTCTTTATCAGACTGATCTTAACGGCGTTGCTCCTTTCAACTCTCAGTACGAGGGACCTGACTGCTGGCATCTCAAGGGAGGCGAAGATCACTACACACCGGTAATTGTCGGCGGTGCCTTTGTAAACCCCGATGAGAACGGCAAGGTAACCTACTGGTTCTCACAAAACTATCTGCAATACGAGAAAAGAAGCTGGCCGTTAATTGTGTTGAACGCAGTCGACACATGGCACAGGCTCGAGACCTGGGGCTCGGAGATCCGGTACAGCAAAGCCGAAGGCCGTCTGACCCTTGAACCTCCGAAACAGGCAAACGTATATTGGTGGGAGTACTGGACAAAGGATTGGGGTAAAGCCGACACCCAGATAGAGCGGTTCGTCCGGTGGGCCACCGGACCGTATGTGAGGACCGATGAAACAAACCAGATCTATATTGACCATTATGTCACAGACCCTCCCCATGATGATGGACCTTCGTGGCTGCTTCCCTCTACTGTCGTCGGAAGGCTTCATATCGAGACCGACAGGCCAGGAGAAGTAAGGGGCATTTCCGAGTACGACGGAAAGAGCGAGGATGATCTGACGGCCATGGAAAAACGGGAGCGGGCCCTCGTCAACGGAAACACGAACGTAACGATGGTGGTCTACGGCTGGCCCTATTTTGCCGCTCTTGGAACGCCAAGCCCCTTAAACACTCCCTCCTTCAGCAGAAAAGAGGGCACACAACATATCGGATGGCAGAAAGGTTCGTATGGAGGCGGTTTCGAGTCAAAGGTCGGTGTAGGAGGAACGGGTGGCGGGGGTTTTCTGCCCCTCGGTGAATACAGTTCAACCATGATCGGAGGATTCTCGTGGGAATCGGGAACGGAAACAACTGATGTTGAGACAACATCCGTCACCATATCTGCAAGCTATCACGACACGCCCTTTGACGAATTTACGCGGTGGGGAATTGTTGTCTACAACACGGTCAAACCGAAGGTCATTAACTGGTACAGCTTCATGCCGGACAAGAGCGCAACGATTTCCGTTACGGGCCTTGAGGGATATGAATTCGCCTTTCCTGTCGCTTCCTTCGGTGTCAATCCCGACACGGCAATGTTCTACGAACGGTTCGATGTGACCCGGCCGGAACAGCTTATCGGAAAGGACGAAAAGGGAAACGTCATTCCAAGCCCCCTCTCCGCCGGACTGGTACCACGGGACGCCCCGACAACGTTAACGCGGGAAAACCGCGACGCCGCCGTGAAGGCAATCCAGGCATGGGAAGAAAAAACGAAACTGAAGGATTTTCTCACCTTAATAGACAAAGCCGGCTCAGGGGTAACAGTCAATCAGACATACTCGTATAAACTGGACAACGACGCCTGGCTCTCCGCATCAAAGCAGGGTTCAAAAAGTACCACCGACGACAAGGAATGGTACGGAGGATTCAACTGGTCGTACAAACCATCCTTGCCTCTCGGGCCCGTACTCGATATAACGGTCAAACACACAGGCTCTTTTTCGACAAAAGACACGGCTTCCACGGAAAAGGCCTATACCCTCCGTACCTTTGGGGTCACCGATTCGTACCTCGGTCTGGTAAAATTCACGACATATTTCATCGACATCAACATATCAGCACTAAAATCCTACATCTACCGGTCCCGTGGCAAGAAGAACAGCTTTCAGGAAAAGCCTGTCTTTATCCCCGATTGGAACTGGAAATATAATCAGGATTTTACCCTCGTCGTCACCCAGTTTTTAGAGGTCGTGAAAAAACCAAACTGACCGGTCCGATAAAAACTGATCCCTTCAATGGTCTCCCGGCAAAAAAGTGAGGACAGGCGCCGGCATCCCGCGACACCTGTCCTCCGGTCATCAGAAGGCACAGTGACCGTATGAGATTTTATTTGAGCAACTCATAATCGAGGTGAACAGCATAGCTCTCGGGATGGACATAGGCGCTGAAGTAGTCCTTGCCCCCTATCTTTACCTTCAGTTCCGCCTCACCGTGATACATGGGCCGGGGATGGGCAAAGATGTTCGTATCGGCCGTCATGGTCCACTGACCGGTCTTCAGGTTTGCCGCAAGGGTGCCTGTTTCATCCTTGTAGGAGATGGACTGTTTCTTCTGAACCTTCTCCATAAAGTGGGGCATGTTCATCAGTTTGTAGTCTTTCCGTGAGTCGTTCAGAACGATGGAGGCATCACCGATGGCACGGACCTGATCGGTGAGCCTGCCCTTGACCGTTACGGCACCCTTGTCTGAGAAGTCTTTTTTCACGGTGATCGTATCAACCTCCATAGCCTGGGTGAATGATGAGAGATCCGCCTCCCACTCGTACGCGATGTTGTGGACGATACGGGTAGAAAGGACGAAGCGGCCGTTGAGGTCGAGGGTTATAAGGGCTGTCTCCTTCACACCGGCAAAGGCTTCACCGAGTTCGACACGGCTGACTGCCATGTCCCACGTCCTGGCTCCGAAGTCGAGGGTCACATTCAGCCGCTCCGTGCCGTACCGGGACGTATAGGTCCAGACATCGCCGGGATTCTTCGCCGTACCGGACCGCTTCCACGTGCCCTTGGCGCTGGTGGCATAGAGTTTGTAATCGTTAATGGTGATAATAATCCCCTTGGAAGGACTGAAGTCGGATGCCGTCATAGCGATGGGGATGAGAAACTTGTCAGGACCGATGTAGGAGAGCTGTCCCTTCTTGATGGCGTACGAGTCATCCCGTGTTTTGGTGACAACGAGAGTGGGCGCCGGAGCCTTTGGATCGTTGGGACCTGCCGTACCGGTGACTCTGCCATAAGCCTTCTCGGGCATGGTGGTCCTGGCGTAGACGGTCGCGGGCCCGCCGAGAGCCGAGGAAGGTTTGGCCACATAGGTAACATCCCAGGTAACAGCCCAGGGCAATGGTCCCTTGTATCCTTTCGGTACCCAGGGGGCATTGTAGGTCTCGGCCTGGAGCAGATAGGGCTGGACATAGA
>CAYQXL010000065.1:0-9318 GCA_964421445.1 uncultured Pseudomonadota bacterium | reverse complement strand
GATTCTATCAGAATTTTCCTCCGATCTCTTTTCCATAGGCAACAGCCTTTTGCAGATCATCGTCGCCGGGCTGCCACAGAGCTTTCAGGCCCTTATCATCGAGGAGATCAAAGCCTGCCCTCGCCAGATGGTCATTCAGTACCTTCACCGACTCACCGCTCCAGCCGTAACACCCGAAAGCGGCGGCCTTCTTGCCCCTGAATTTCAGTCCTGTTATCATATCCACAAGGGCAGCCATGGCACAGAGGATCCCCTTGTTGATCGTCGGAGATCCGAGAAGAACAGCTTTTGACTTGAAGACGTCCGTCACAACGTCATTTATGTCACTCCGCGAAATGTTATACAGCTTTACAGTGACCGTATCGTCCCCCTCTCCGATCCCTTTGGCGATCGATTCGGCAAGGCGCCGTGTCCCGTTCCACATGGTGTCATAGACAATCGTGATCTGGTTCTCCTGGTAATCGGCTGCCCATTCAAGGTACTTGTGGACAATCTGCAACGGGTTGTCGCGCCAGATAACCCCGTGGCTCGGACAGATCGCCGTAACGGGAAGGTTGAACCCTACGACTTCATTGATCTTTCTCGTCACAAGAAGCGAGAAGGGGGTCAGGATGTTGGCGTAGTACTTGATGGCCTCCTCGAAGAGTTCCGACTGGACCACACGGTCGTTGAACAGGTGCTCGCTGGCGATATGCTGGCCAAAGGCATCATTGGAAAAGAGAATACCGTCGCCTGTAAGGTACTCCATCATCGTATCGGGCCAATGGAGCATGGGGGCCTCGATGAAGACCAGCTCCTTCGTACCGAGGCTCAGCTTGTCTCCCGTCTTCACGACCTGAAAATTCCAGTCCTGGTGATAGTGTCCTTTGAGGGATTTTACGCCATTGGCTGTGCAGTATACCGGCCTTCCGGGGATACGGCGCATCAGTTCCGGCAGGGCTCCCGAATGATCCATTTCGGCATGATTGGCAATGACATAGTCGATCGATTCGAGATCGATCTCTGAAGCAAGATTATCAACAAACTCCTTTGCAAAAGGGAGCCATACCGTATCGATGAGAGCGGTCTTTTGATCCCTTACCAGATAGGAATTGTACGATGAACCACGGTGCGTTGAATACTCTTCGCCGTGAAACTTCCTCAGCTCCCAGTCGATTTTCCCTACCCAATGGACATTCGGTGCTATGTCGTGTTTCATTTCCCCTCTCCTTTTTTTGCGTTACCCATTCCTTATCATCTCTGCCAGCAGCCATGCCTTGACTTAAGTCAAAATCTCTTCAATTATGCTCTTCACGGCAATGCGGCCCGAACTGAGGGCGAAGCTGCTTGCCGATCCTTCGGCCAGAAGGTCGTACGTGCTGTCGTACAGGCCTCCCATATCCTGGCCAGCGACATAGAGGCCGGGGATTCGATTCCCGCTGCCGTCGAGGGCTTCCATCTTCCTGTTCACCTGAACACCTCCGAGGGTCAAAAAGAACGCTCTGAGCCCCTTGAGCGCGTAGTAGGGACCTTTTTCCATATCGAACCTGACGAGGTGTTCAGGTCTCCGGTTGAAGTCGGGATCGTACCCTTCGTCGGCGTAGCGGTTGACTTTCGCGATCGTCTCTCTTAACCTGGCCGGTTCGATGCTTATGCAACGGGCAAGATCATCAAGCGTTTCGGCCGTGAAGGCAAAGCCTGACCTAAGGCCCTTGCTTATGCCGTCATCGAGAGCCGTCATCTTCTGTCCCGGAACAACGATGGCATTGAAGGGCGTCAACGGCCCCTTCTCGATCATGGACCGTCTCATGGCATCATCGAAAATGGACCACATCAGGCCACCGTTCGCTGTCATCGCATTATAGACATCGCTGAAGATCGAACCGAGCGATTCGTTATAGAAGCGGTCACCATACCTGTTGACCCAGAGAAAAGGCTGACTGAGGGCACACCGGGCCTGTTTCATCGAGTCCGGTCCGCTGAACTGTCTGATTGCAGGTTCGTTATCAAGATAAGGACTGTTGCCGGCAAGCGTCCCCATCCCTGCAAGAGCCGCACGGGCCCCAAGAGCCATGGTGATCCCATCACCCGTCCTGCCATCAAGGGCCGGTCCGCGGTACATGAGCTTTGCCATCCCCGGGGCACTGATATCGGGAACGTACTTCTCCAACATTTCCCGGTTGCTCGCGAAACCACCGGTTCCAATGATGACGGCCCTGGCGTTAAGAACTATCTCTTCTCCCCCATCGTTTACTGCAGTAACACCGGTGACCGCTCCCCGGGAATTTATGAGGAGATCGCGGGCCGCCGTCCTCATCAGGATCAGACCTCCCCGTTTCCTGAACGATTCGGACAACACCTTGACGACACGGGCACCATGGCCTTCGTAGATGTGCCATACATGGAGACTTTTCTCCGGAGGAAACATGGTCCTGATACCCTTGATCCCGACACCATGATCGACGAGCCAATCGATTGTCCGTCCCGATTCGTCGAGGAGTGTTCGGATCACCGCCGCATTGCAGCGCCAGTGATGGAATTCCATCACCCTCGCAAAGACCTGATCGACCGTCGTCGTAATCCCCTTCTCCTTCTGATACCCGGTCCCTATCCCCAGAGATCCCTCCGGGAAGTTTCCCGCACCGCCGAGAATGGGCAGCTTCTCCAGGACAATGGCTGTGACCCCCCTTTCGGCCGCGGTGAGGGCCGCCGAAAGGCCGCTCAATCCGCCGCCGGCAATAACGATGTCCGCGGTATATGTACGGCCTGGCGCCACTACGGCGCCTTCTTCCGTATGCTCCATTCGTCCTCCCCTTCTCTACGTCGGGTCATAGACATCCTTTGGAATACAATGATCGAGCAGGATCTCCTGGTCAAGCTGGTACGTTGCTGTAGGGTATTCGGCAGGCCACAACCCTGCCTCCATATTTGCCGGTGCGAGCCAGGCATAGTTGTCGATGAGGGCCCTCTGCTGAACGATCCGCTTGGGAGAGACGGTCAGAACCAGAAGGTCCGTCGCAAAGACTACAGGACCGCGGTACCAGTACCGGATATCCCGCAAGGCAGGACCGGTCGTATCGCTGTTGACCTGAAAATGGGTCACCACGGCCAGCCTCGGTTTGGTCTGGCTCATAATGTAACCGAAGGCCTTCTGGGGGGTATGGGAACTGTCCTGAACATCCTGGGCTATCTTGAGCGCTTCGTTATAGCCGTCCTGACCGGGCTTGAGTCCGGCATTCTTTTCCACCCACGTCTCCGGCGGGACAACCATCTCATGGATCAGGACATCCACCCCTTTCCCGTGAGTCGTGACATAGTCGTTGGGCTTTGTATCGCCGGTAAAAATCATCGACATACCGTTATACGTAAGTTTGTAACTGATCGAGCCATTTCTGTCATGGGCCGCAGGAAAATACCGGATCTGTGTGCCATTTTTATCATAGATCAGCGGGAGGCTCCTGTCCGTCCAGTCCAGTTCGGTGACCGCCAGGTCATACCCGTTCTGCCCCGACCCTCTCGGTCCGACCCCTGTCTGCAAAAAGCTGAAACCCTGCACATGCCAGCTCATCATGGTCTGAAAAGCCTCAAAAAAAGCCTTCACCCCGTCATCAGGATTCTCGCCGGTAGACGGGTTCCTCATATTCGAGCGGCTCGGTCCCCAGACCTGGAGAGGGGTCTTCCGGTCTCCTGACGGTCCGAAGGCATAAATGTGAATGAGATCGGAGGTATGGTCACCGTGGAGATGGGTGAGAAATATCTTGTCCATCTTCGAATAGGGGATTCCCATGGCGTTGTACTTGGCTACAACACCCGATCCACAGTCGAAGATGAACTGATCGCCGCTGCCCACCTCTACGTATACACTATTACATTCCTGGGCAGTGCGGGGAAGGAAGGAGGTCCCGAGAAATGTTATCCGCATCTCGTCGGCGCGAATCGGACGCAGTGGAGGCACCACGGCGCCTGCGGTTGACCCTCCGCTCTGCTCCTGCGCAGCCCTCGAGGTTCCCGGCGTCATGCCCGCTATTGCCAGCGCTCCTGCGGCTACTGTCGGAATCTTCAGCATATCCCTTCGCGAGATACCTTTTCCCATGTTCTTAAACCTCCGTAGTAAACGCGTATGGTAATCTCTGTCTTTATTGCATAAGATCCGCTTAGTCTACCGGACCGTTAAAATGTTTGTCAAAACAAAACTGGCGCCTGTTGACACCAGAATCGTTACATCGGCACGATCCGGTCGCCCTCCTTGATATGCACTCTTTCAGTGCATACGTTGCTCGAATACAGCCACCGAAAGTGCGGCGGCGAAGGAGACAGACAGGTCGCAGGACAGGAGGCCACGATGGAGTTCATGAGAAAGGTCGTGCTCACGGTATCAATCCTCACACTCATATGTGCTGTACCTGCCTGGGGCCAGTGGGTGACACGGGACAAACGGTGGCCTCCCCGTGGTCCATGGATGTGGGCGATAGAGCGGGAACTTCCCCAACTCTATCGCGAGTTCAACGGGATTGATTTCGGTCACGGCCATATTGCCGAAACACTCCTTCGAACCCAGGACGAAAGACTCGTCGAAAGGGCGAGGCTCGACGTCATCGACTTCATTTTCAGTTCTCCCTCTGTACCGCCGGACGAGAGCCAGGTTGCCCCCACATTCGTCCGGATGGTTTGGGAGATACAAAAAACGTTCCACTGGGCACACACGCTCCACCGCAGTCTATACGACCTCTTCGCTTCAGACACGGTCAACGACAAAGAGGGAGCCTACAGAGTCATTCTCGACAATTATCTCGAAAAACCCGAAGCCATCACGACACATCCTCTTGACCACCATGGTAAGCTCTGGAACTGGAAGGAATCGAGAGCTTTCGCCACAAAGTATCCCCGGTTCAACAGCCAGATATGGGCATATCACTGGCTTCAGGCAGCCGCCTATGATGTCCAGCTCATGGGCGATTCCGAGTTCCAGCGTCACCGTATCCGGCCCGTCATCGCCCATTACCACGGGTATCTCCGCACTCCGCCCGTTGAATGGAGAATGATGCCCATGATGGCCGAGGCTGCCCCTGAATTCAGCAGGCGTTTTTCTGAAGCAGCAGCAATCTTCGACAATCTCCACATGCTCCACGACAATATCGACGATGTTCTCGCCAGTCCTGAACTCTACCCATCCCTTGGGGACAAGCGGGCCCGCATTCTCGCCATTCTTCCCATCTATCTCCACCGCAACCACGTACCGGAAGATCTTTACACAGACTATCACAGCCCGTCCGGAGCCCACCACTTCAGCGGTCAGCCAGAAACCCGTCCGCCATCGGTCCAGAAGGTTCTCGGATTGCTTCCCGCAGAGAGGGAAGACACGCACTCCCGTCCACTGAAAAAAGAGGACGCCGGCCTCCATGATCAGCACAAAAGCCCCCATCAAAGCCACTGAGGAGGATACCAATGAAGGGAGTCCTGGCCGTTATCACTGTCATGAGTCTCGCAGTCATGCCCTTTCTCCCGGCAATGGCCCTCGATCACACGAACCTTGACGAGAACCGCCCCCTCCGTCTTCAGGATGCCTATCCCGTTGCCCAGGGAGAGTTTGTCGTAGAGGCGGGCGGCGGCTATTCGTGGAACCGGGGATCGTCAAACCGGGGCTTCTTTCCGGTCCAGTTTGTCTACGGCATCCTGCCTAACGCACAGGTGGAACTGGGGACAACATTTCTTACATCACCGGGCGCGGTTGAGGGCCCGGGAAAATCAGGTGATATTACCTTGGGCGGCTTGTACAACTTCAATCAGGAGACAGTGACCCTTCCGGCCTTCGCTCTCAAAGGGGCCGTTCAGTTCCCTTCCGGTGTTGACTCGTCGGGAACAGAGGGCGAGATAACGGCAATTATTACAAAATCCTTCCACAGACTGACACTGAGCCTGAATGGCGGATATCAGTTCATCAGCCGGCAGAACAGCGACGACCGTAACGGCAGGTACAGATTCGTCTTCGGTGGCGGCTACCCTGTCGGCGCCCCGATGCACACCCGGACCGTTTTGCTGTCCGACTTCTTTATCGAACAATCCTCCCGTCGCGGCGAAGCTCAGATTACCGGTGGCGAACTCGGCCTGAGGCACCAGGTCCGAGAGCGGATCGTTTTCGATATCGGGGTAGGCTCTGAGTTCTCGGGGCCATCAGACCGTTCGCGGTTCTACGTGAATGTCGGATTTTCCATAGGATTTTAGACAGGCCACGACCACAGTCCTGTCCTGGACCGCGGTCAATGATTCTCTCTCGCGGCCCCACGTATAAAGATTATCGCTGATCCGGGCCCTCCTTCCCCTAATGAAACAGGGCCATTTCAGACCGGAGCTGGACAACGACCGGTCGATTGTACTTTAATATCGACTCCAGCAGACCCACTACAGATCATCCCCGGAGGAAGGCGTGGCAGGCAGCAGAAATTCCAGCACACACAGTCTCAAAACATTGCTCAACCCCTCTCAATACGAGGCCGTCACCACCACAGAAGGTCCCGTCCTCGTTATCGCAGGTGCCGGAACGGGCAAGACGAGGGTGATAGAATACCGTTCCCTCTTCCTCGTCCAGAATAACGTTGATCCGGCATCTATACTTCTCCTCACCTTCACCCGCCGGAGCGCTCAGGAGATGATCGAGCGGGCATCGCGGAATGATTCCCGGTGTTCAAAAATTGACGGCGGCACCTTTCATTCCTTCGCCTCCAAGACCCTCCGGGTTTACAGTAAACATCTCGGTCTGTCGAACTCCTTTACGATTTACGACGAAGGAGATGCAGAGGAGGCAATCCGGCGGTGCTGCAATAAGATGGGATACGACCAGGACAAAGAGTTCCCCAAAAAGAATGAGCTGAAGAACGTCTTCAGTCTCTGTATCAACAAAGGGATGAATGTTGATGATGCCGTCTCCAGGTCTTACGGCGATTACGAAGACCTTCTGGGAGAGATCAAGACCGTGCAGCACGAGTATGAACAGTACAAGCTCAGGAACAACTGCGTCGATTACGATGATCTTCTCGTCTACCTCAGGGCTGTACTCGGGATCGATGAAGCACGGGAAAGGCTCTCGGCACGATACCGGTACATCATGGTTGATGAATTCCAGGACACGAACGGCGTACAGGCGGATATTGTCCGCCTGCTCTCAAAGAAACACAGGAACGTGATGGTTGTGGGAGACGATGCACAGAGTATCTATGGTTTCAGGGGCGCCAACCATCTGAACATTCTTCAGTTCCCCGAAGAGTTTAAAGACTGTGCGGTGATCACGCTCGAAGAAAATTACCGGAGTACACAATCCATTCTCGATGTGGGCAACGGTGTTTTGAAAACCATGGTGCGGAAATTCGAGAAACGGCTTGTCTCGGCAACGGGGAACATTGGCGACAAACCACTCCTGCGGCGCTTCGACGATGTATACGAAGAGGCTGCATGGGTTGCCCAGAAGGTTCAGTCATTAAGGGCAACGGGCCTTGTCATGAGAGGGATGGCAGTCCTCTTCAGAACAGCCTTTACGTCCATGCCCCTCCAGGCGGAACTCGTAAAACGGGGCATCCGGTTCAAGCTCTTCGGCGGACGGAAATTCTATGAAATGGCCAACGTCCGTGACGTGGTATCCTATCTGCGGCTTGTCGCCAACCCTACCGATGAACTGGCATGGCACCGGGTCTTACTCCTTCTCCCCGGCATCGGTGCCAGAACCGTTGAACGACTCCTTGGATTGATTGCCCACTACACCAGCCTGACGGAGATACTGGAAAGAGTCTTCGGTCCTCTCTGCACCGACCAGAAGAACGCCGGCGTATTTGCCTCTCTGAAAATGCTTCTCCAGACCATCTCAGGTCCATCCATGCTTCCCGGGCGCCAGTTGGAGTTGGTGCGGGAACACTACGATCCCCTCATGAAAGTCAAATACAAGAAGGAGCCGTCCAAGGTAAAGGAACTCGCCATGCTCGGACAGATGGCCCAAAGGTACCGTACCCTCAAGGATTTTCTTGCAGATGTCGCCGTCGATCCTGACAAGGACGGCAAGGATGACGATTATGAATTTCTTACCCTTTCCACGGTTCATTCGGCAAAGGGACTCGAGTGGGAAAGGGTCTTTCTGATCGGTCTGGCTGACGGCATTTTCCCATCACACAAGGCTCTCGTTAACGCTGACAGGGAGGAAATCGAGGAGGAAAAGAGGCTTTTCTACGTCGCCGTGACGAGGGCGAAGGAAGAACTCTTTCTCAGTTTCTCAACGAAAAAGGGGAGTAACGAACGAATCGGAGCGAACCTGTGCAGGTTTCTCGAGCCTGATGAAGTGAAAAAGACCTTCGAGACACAGACTGGGGACCGGCCGGTGAGGACGATCCGTCGAAAACCGGGATATCGCTGAGATCACAGCGGCACACATGGTAAAACAGAGTTTCTTTCCGGTCATTCGCCGCCGGTCTTCAGCTTCTTCAATACGGGGTTGCTGGCTGAAAGGATATTGGTCGTTTCCGTCTCGTCATCAAAGACAAGAACGGCCAATCCCTTTTCCAGCTTCTCTTTTACCTGTCTGAACCGTCTTTCCCTGGACATCTCCTGTTCACCATAGTCAGTGCCATCCCGTGAAATAAATTCTTCGATAAGACCCTTCAGTGCCTCCGGGCTGAGTCTACTTGCGGGAATAATGGAGACAGGCATGGGAACAGACACCTCCCTTTGTGATCCCGTATTGCATCTGTGGGTTGAACAGCGAAATCATCCAACGGAACCGATCATTCTACGAACCGACCGGCAGCGGGCGGACTGTCTATCAGGAAGTAGCTCACCTGCGCCACGGCAACACGTTTTCCGTCAGCATCGTACAGATCGACGGCCACCGGACATAAGGTTCGACCAAGCTTTATCACGTTCGCCTTTACAGTGACGTCCGTGAAACAGGGGGCAAGGAACCGGATATTCATATCCGTTGTCGTAAGCCTGACAAATGGTCCCGTCTTTGTGAATATCGCGAAGCACGCGGCGCTGTCTGCGATGGTCATGAGCAAACCGCCGTGGAATGATTTGGCAACACCGTCATAGCCGGGCTTCCTTTGAACCTTCGTTTCGCAGTGCCCGTCGGCGAGAGAAACGATTTCCATCTCCAATGTATCGACTATCGGGATCTTGCTGATCACCGTAAGGATATCGTTTTTCAATTCAGGTGATAATTCCATTCTTCCGGCACCTCCATTTCCCTCTATCCTCTAAAATCTCTCTGACGCACAGCCACCCGGACCCTCTTGTCCGGATGGCGGAAAAAGCGGCAAGAACAGGTCAGTATAACGCAATTATGGCAATGTGTCACCAATG
>CAYQXL010000064.1:0-9951 GCA_964421445.1 uncultured Pseudomonadota bacterium | reverse complement strand
TTAAGAGCGGAGAGGGTGGGATTCGAACCCACGGTACGCGTTAAACGTACAGCCGATTTCGAGTCGGCCCCGTTATGGCCACTTCGGTACCTCTCCTCATTTGAAAGAACTTCTGAAGAAGGGCGGCGCTCTCGTCTGCGAACAGGCCTCCCTGAACTTCTATTTTATGGTTGAGGGGCAGCTTGCTCACATCGACAACCGATCCAAAGGCCCCCCGCTTTTCATCGGAACAGCCGAAGACAACCCTCTTGATCCGGGCTTCGACAATCGCTCCGGCGCACATGACACAGGGCTCCATGGAAACGTAAAGGGTAGACCCTGTGAGCCGGTAATTCTCAACCATGTCCGATGCCATGTTGATGGCGAGTATCTCGGCATGGGCGGTCACCCTGTTCGCCCTGACGGTGAGATTGTGCGCCCTGGCGAGAAGTTTCCCCTCGGCGGAGATGATGACAGCCCCCACAGGCACTTCCTCCGAATCGAAGGCCACCTGGGCTTCCCTGAGACAGATCTGCATAAAATGGTGATCGGTCATTGCTACAATATACCTGTCATCTCCCGGAAAATCAATGGAATAGACCTGTCAGTCCATCTCTTTCTCTATGCCCATAAATGTCGGGTGGACCGATCTGCAGACGGCATCCTTCATGGTCAGAACATACCCGGGCTTCACATCGTCCTTCCATCGGGGATAGCCGCCAACCCAGACATACCGGAGCAGTCCGTGGAACGTATCCTTGTGAAAGATATATTTCCCGATCTTGACAATATCACTGTACCGGTCGGCAACAACCCGGATGTCTGAAGGACCGGCGTACTTTCCGATGGCCTCCTCGATCACCGCCCTGGTTTTGAACCCTTCAGGGTTCTGCTTGAAGAGTTCCTCCCTGTCGGGAAAGGGGTAGAGCTGGTAGATGTCACCGATGAAGCCGGTGAACTTTACACCTCTGATCGCCCCTGAAAGGTCGCCGATATCCTTTTCGTTCAGAACCCAGACGCGCCACTCCTGGAGCGCCGGCTCGATAGATTTGAGGGTTGCAAGTTCGGTGATGTTGGCACAGAAATCACCGGCGAAAAAGAAATACTCATTCAACAGCATCAGGTCCGTTTCGATGTTGAAGAACCCAAAGGCCACATCGCCGTGGGTCATGGATGGGAACGTAAGAGGCATGGTCGGCACTTCCTCCGCAGAAAGAGATTCATTCTGACGGACGACGACGGTCCGATCAGTTTTTCATTCTAATACGACTCACTGTTCCGTTACAAATGATTTATGCATTCCCGTCGTCATGATATACTGTTGGCAGTGAACGGACTGGTCAAGTATGAAAAGCTGAAAGAACGGGTTAAGGCGCTCGGTACGGTCGTGGTGGCCTATTCAGGAGGTGTGGACAGCACCTTCCTGCTCAGGGTATGTCTCGACGTTCTCGGCAGAACGAACGTTCTCGCCTTCATCGGCAGATCACCGTCTTTCCCCGCCGAGGAAGTGGAGGCGGCGGAAAGCCTGGCCCGATCATTCGGCGCAGAGCATGTTGTCGAAGATACGTCCGAAATGGCAAACCCTGACTTTACCTCAAATCCCCTCAACCGTTGCTACCACTGCAAGACAGGTCTCTTCGACATGGCCTGGAAGGTTGCCGGACAACGGGGCTTCAGTCACGTCGCCGAAGGGTCGAACTACGATGACCTCAGCGATTTTCGACCAGGACGGCAGGCCTGCCGGGAAAAGGGCATCGCGAGTCCCCTCCTCGAATCGGAGCTCACAAAAGCCGAGATACGGGAATTGTCGAAGGGTCTCGGTCTTCCCACATGGGACAAGCCGGCCTACGCCTGCCTGGCGTCACGGATCCCCTACGGAACACCGATCGACAGGGAACTCCTCGGCCGTATCGGCGAAGCCGAAAGAATCGTCAGGAGCATGGGATTCAGTCATGTTCGTGTCCGTTACCATGGCGATGTGGCAAGGATTGAGCTTCCCCGGGCGATGTTCGAAACGGTCCTTGCCGTTGCCGACCCTATCGTCAGGGCCCTCAAAGACCTCGGCTTCACCTACGTCGCCTTAGACCTCCAGGGATACCGGACGGGAAGCATGAACGAAGGTCATCTTTGACGACCTTCGAGCCGAAGGAGATATTCCTTCGATACATGCTCCATGGAGAATCCCCCGATCGATCCGTCCTCCCTTACAACCCTGTGGCAGGGAATGACGATAGGGATCGGGTTTCTCTTCACCGCCTGACCGACGGCGCGGGAGGCCCGGGGGTTGCCGAGAGCCCCTGCGATCCACCGGTAGCTTCGCGTTTCGCCGAAGGGAATCTGGCGGACCTCGCGGAGAACGGTCTGCGTGAATTCAGGAAGGCCCGAGATATCGACATCGACCTCAAAGACCAGCTTCTGGCCTCTGAGATAGCGGTTGAGCTGGAGAAGGATCTTCCGGAAAGGGCGGTCGGACCGGCTCCCCCCGGGATAGAGCCTTCTAAGATCCCGGTAGGCCACCATGCTGTTCTCCTGGGTGACAGCAAGGCTGACAAGCCGTCCGGCGGCGGCAACGAGAACAATATTACCCAGAGATGACGGATAGATCCCGAAGGTGATTTCAGACAAATTGACTTCCTCCTTTCCGGTTATCTAAAATAGACATACCACAGAGGATTCTCATATGGAAGGACGGATTACATTCTTCGGTTCCGGTGGCGCACGGTTCGTCGTATCGAAACAGACACGGGCAACCGGCGGCCTCTGGCTTGAATACAGGCAGACCCGCGTCTTCATCGATCCCGGGCCCGGAGCTATTGTCAAGGTCAACGAGGCAGGCGACACCTACGATCCTGCGAACCTCGACGGCCTCATCCTCACCCACAAACATATGGATCATGCCAACGACGCCAACGTTATCATCGAGGCTATGACGAATGGCGGCTTCGCCCGGAAAGGCGTTCTTTTCTGTCCTTCCGACACGGTCGGCGACGACCCGATTATCCTGAAACACGCCCGGTCATACCCGGAAAGAATAGAGTTTCTCAGGGAACAGGGACGGTACCGGATCAAGGATATTGAGTTCAGCACACCTGTGCGGCACCACCACCCTGTCGAAACATATGGCCTCCTCTTCCACTTCGCCGCCACCGTCGGCCTCATTGCAGATACCCGGTATTTCGAGGGGCTCGAAACGTTTTACAAGGCCGACTATCTGATCGTCAATGTCTTGCGGACAAAAACAATTGAGAACCACGATCCTGTAGAACACCTCGCCCTCAACGATTTCATCCGGATCGTTACGGCCGTGAAGCCGAAAACAGCGATCATGACCCACTTTGGCCTCAAGATGATCGAGGAGGATCCGGGCCGGATCGCCGAAAGGCTCCGTCAAAAGACAGGAATCAACATCGTTGCCGCCTTCGATGGAATGGAATTTACCTTCTGAGTCTCTCGGTTTGTTTTTTCTGCCGCAGGTATCAGGAGATGGCAGCGCCGGGGCTTCTCTGTTCTGCCGGAGGAAAAAGGAGTTCGAAGGTCGTACCCTGGCCCGGAATGCTTTCAACACGGATCGTCCCGCCGTTCAGTTCGACAAACCGTTTACAGAGCGACAGACCGAGACCCGTACCTTCGCCCTTCGCCTTTGTCGTGAAAAAGGGCTCGAAGATCCGGGCCATATCGTCCTCGCTGACACCGACACCTGTATCGGAGATTCGAACAGCGACAGAACCACCGGTCATATCCGTCGTAATCGTGATCGTTCCGCCGTCAGGCATGGCCTGGGCGGCGTTCATCATGATGTTGACCAGCGTCTGCTGAATCTGAACCTTGTCCACAGTGACCAATGGCAATTCTTTCGCCGTTTCGACGGTGAGCGTGATATTCCTGAACCGCGTCAGATGATGCTCCATGAAGAGAACCGTATCATCGATGATGGCGTTCATGTCTTCCCGTTCCCGTTTCGGCTCGTTCATCCGGGCAAAATCGAGAAGGGTGACGAGAACCTTCGACAGCCGCCCTGCCTCTTTGCTTATGAGCCGCGAATACCGTTCGATCTTTTCCCGGTCATCGGTCTTGCCGATCCTGTCGGCAAATCCCTGAATAGAGATAAGGGGGTTCTTGATTTCATGAGCGATTGATCCGGCCATCTCTCCGAGGGCGGCAAGTTTGTTGGCCCGGACGAGACTCTCTTCGAAGTCCTTGATCTTCCTGTCCTGCCGTTTGACCTCCTTCAGCTTTTCCCGCAGGGCATTATAGACATCGTTCAGTTCGTCGATGTTCTTTTTGAGAAGACGGTTTCGCGCTGTGGCAATCGCCTGGGTCTCGTCGAGTTCAATCCGGAGACGGGCGATTGCCCGTTCCCGATCCCCTGTTTCTCTTGAGGGATCACTCATCGTCGGTACCCCGGTTCAGCGGCCTCTCAGTAGAGAATAACGTCGAATTCACAATAATTGTATCCTACAGACCAGCTTTTCAGTTGAGTCGACCGGGCTTTCTTCCCATACACCTTCTCGAGAAGACCTGCGATAATGCCGCTCTCCATGTCGCAGAACATTTCGCCCGTATAGGAAAAACCGGCACAGGTGATACATTCGTACAGTTTAACCAGAACGTTGTCATCGTCAACGACCTCGACCTCAGGGATACCCACTTTCAGATCTCTGATCTTCTTGGTAAAATCCTCAAGGTCCGAGGCTCCGATCATCGAGCCGATCTGTTTTCCCACCATATAAAGTGTTGCCCCCGACGTTTCACCGAGGATGTTCCGCATACCGATAATCCTGAGTATCCGATAGAGTACGAGAGGAATGTCTTCGCCGAGACCGGGCCGGATAATTCTGCTTACATCCTCGATGGAATAGTCTCTCATTCCCTTTCTCCCAGTATCTGTACCAGAGCATCGTGAATGCGGCCGTTCGATGCAACGATATCACCTTTGAAGATGTCGAGGGGCTCACCGGAGAGGTCCGAGAGACGACCACCTGCCTCTTCGACGATAAGTGCTCCGGCAGCAATGTCCCAGGGGTTGAGTTTCATCTCCCAGTGTCCATCAAACCGCCCGCAGGCGACGTAACAGAGATTGAGTGCCGCAGATCCGTCCCGGCGGACTGCCTGGGCCTCATAGAGAAAACGGATGAAGTGGTCGATATTGTTCCGGGGATTCGTGGCAAGATCATAGGGGAACCCTGTGCTGAGGAGAGCCTGCCTCATCGACGATACCTCGGAGACAAAGACCTGCTGACCGTTAAACCAGGCGCCGCCTCCCTTGCTGGCGTAGAAAAGCTCATCGAAGATAGGATTGTAAACGGCTCCTGAGACGACAACACCCCCGGTCCGGTATGCCACAGAGGTGCAGAAGAAGGGATATCTGTGGGCATAATTGGTCGTTCCGTCGATTGGATCAACGATCCACGCATTGCCGGGCATCTGGAGCGTATTCTCCTTCTCCTCGGCGATAATGTTATCCAAAGGGTATCGTTCGCCGATAAGGGCAACGATCCTCTCCTGACAGGCAATGTCCACATCAGTGACAAGATCCGTCTCCCCTTTGTGCCGGATCTCGAAACCCTTCCGGTAATACTCTTTCTGAACCTTTCCCGACTCCTGAGCCAGATAGACCGCAAATTGAGTTATATCGTCCATGACGTCTATTCTAACCAATCTGGAAAGGTCCTTTCAATACAATAGTGGATGGGGTCGTTCCGGTTTGACAATGATGGACACATGAAGTAGTCTACTTCCATGGCCGAACTGAGACGGGATCCGGCGAGCGGCAACTGGGTCGTGGTGGGATACGAAACAAAAGATGTTCCTCCGGGCAGAGGGTGTCCGTTCTGTCCGGGAAACGAACACATGACACCCCGGGCCATCAGGGAGATCAAGAACACGGCGGGAGACTGGCGGCTCCGGGTCATCCCTGCCATCAACCCCGTCTTCGTCATCGAGGCACAGGAGAACAAAAGAGCCGAGGGCCTCTACGACAAGATGGGCAACGTGGGCGCTCACGAAATAATCGTCGAGCACAGGGACCACGGCAAGGCGCTCGGTACGTTCTCGGCTGATGAACTGGGGCTGGTCCTCTCCCAGTATATGGAGCGGATCGTCGATCTGAAGAAAGACAGGCGGTTCCGGTATGTTCAGGTCTTCCGAAACCAGGGAGAACTTTCAGGATCGAATATTAATCATCCTCATGGACACGTTCTCGCAACACCGATCATGCCAAAACGAATCAATCTCGAACTGGCCAATGCAAAGGCCCACCACATCCAGAAGGAACGGTGCATCCTCTGCGACGGCATACGGCAGGAAATACGGCAGGAACATCGTCTTGTGGCGATGAATGACCATTTTGTCGCCTTCTGTCCTTTTGCGTCAAGATTCCCCTACGAGACACTGATCGCCCCCCGAAGGCACGAAGACAGCTTTGAAGCAATGAAGGAACCAGTCCTGTCATCATTCATCAGTCTCTTTCTCAATGTGATCAAGCGGCTCGAACTTGTTGTCCCCTCCCATTCTGTCGTACTCCACACCTCGCCCAACGTCGCCAGACTCGAACAGGGGGCAGAGGAAGACCTCTTTACCGAATACTTCCACTGGCACGTGGAGATCCTTCCGAAGGACTCGAAGGTGGCCAAGTACAAGACGGAAGACGAATTCTACGTCATCGCCACCACCCCCGAGAAAGCCGCAAAGACCCTGCGAAGTCTTAACGTCTGAGTCAGGGCAGGGAAAACTTTTTTCCAGATTTCTAAAATATCCCTTGACAAATTACCCTCATTAAATACTATATATAGTATCCTGATTTAGTGAACATACTACATATGGGGGGTTAACAGATGGAAGCAACAGATCTCAATCTTTTTGTCAGAACGTCAGAAGAGACCATTTCTGAGTGGGATAAATCGAAAATCGCAGAAGCCCTGATGAGAGAAACGCTCGTTGATCAGGACACGGCACGGGAAATCAGTGTCGATGTTGAAAAAACGATCTGGAAGTCAGGGATCAAAATGGTCACCGCTCCGCTCATCAGAGAACTCGTCAACGCCAAGCTGATAGAAAAGGGTCTGGAAAACACGAGGAAGATGCATACCCGTCTCGGCATGCCCCTCTACGACGTCGACACACTCATTCTCCACCCGAACAAGGAGAATGCCAATGTACCCCACGGGCCCGAAGCGACCAACCTGACCCTTGCCGAAACGATCAAGAAAGAATATGCCCTTCTTTCGGTCTTTTCCCAGGATGTGGCCGACGCCCACATGAACGGCGACATTCATCTCCACGATCTCGGCTTTGTGGACAGACCGTATTGCAGCGGCCAGTCACTCGAATACATCAAGAAGTTCGGCCTTGATCTCCCCCATTCCCTTTCTATGGCAAAACCGGCAAAGCACCCTGAAGTCCTTCTGGCCCATCTCGTCAAGTTCGCAGCAGCCCTTCAGAGTCATTTTGCCGGCGCCATCGGCTGGGATGCGATCAATATCTTCTTTGCGCCCTACGTCGAAGGCATGAGCGACCGGGAGGTCAGACAGCTTGCCCAGATGCTCATCTTCGAATTTTCCCAGCAGGCAGTCGCCAGGGGAGGCCAGGCGATCTTCACAGACATCAACATTTACTGGGAGATTCCGAAACACTTCGTCGATGTTCCCGCAATCGGCCCCGGTGGAAAGTTCACGGGAAAGACGTACGGGGACTACGCCAAGGAAGCCCAGCGCTTTGCCTGGCTCCTCTTTGAGGTCTTCAAGGAAGGTGACGGCGCAGGACGGCCCTTCTTCTTCCCGAAACCGATTGTTCATATTACAGAGAAGTTCTTCAAGACCGACGGTCACATGGATTTTCTCAACCTCATCTCCGCCGTCGCCGCCGACAAGGGGAATACGTACTATACGTTCGACCGGGGCGACACGGCGAAGATATCCGAATGCTGCCGGCTGAGCTTCAAGCTTGACGAAAGTGATCTCCGGGACGCAAAAGAGCCCTGGCGAATGAGGTATTGCGCCCTCCAGAATGTGTCGATCAACCTTCCGAGGCTCGCTTATCTGGCAAAGAAGGATGACACAAAGCTTTTCGACCTCGTCACCGACAGATTCGTCACTGCCGTGAAGGCTCACAAGGAAAAACGGAATTTCATGGAAAAACTCCTGTCACTCGGAGAGGATGGACCTTTGGCCCTGCTTACCATGAATCGTGACGGAATGCCCTACCTGAGAATCAACAGGGCCTCTCACCTCATAGGTATGGTGGGATTGAACGAGATGACCCAGATCCATACAGGCCAGGAAATGCATGAATCAAAAGGCGCTCTCAAGTTCGGTCTCAAGGTGATAGCCCACCTCAATCTTCTCACCGACAAGATGCGGAGACAGGAAGGGATGCGCCTCGTTCTCGAACAGACGCCTGCAGAGAGTACAAGCTACCGTTTCGCCCGCCTCGATCTCCGCTACTTCTCTCCTGACTCGGGTAGGGTCGTGAAGGGGGATGTCTCGTCAGGCGAGGTCTATTACACAAATTCAACCCATTTCAACGTAAAGCACCAGATGAACCCTATCGACAGAGTAACGAACGAAGGACTCTTTCACCCGCTCATCGAAGCCGGTTCGATCTCCCACATATGGATCGGCGAAGCACAGCCAACACAGGAGGCAATTGCCGATTTCGTTACAAAGACGTTCAAACTGACGACAAGTGACCAGATCGCATTTTCTCCTGAATTCACAACATGCAACAAATGCCACCGGACCGGCAGGGGACTTACGGATACGTGCGTCTACTGCGGGTCACCTGATGTCGATGGCATCACACGGATAACAGGATATTTCACGAAGGTCTCGAGCTGGAACAAAGGAAAACGGGGCGAGCTGAAAGACAGATACCGGAACGACGGATATTTCAGTTCCTCACAGGCTGCAGTCAACGAATGAGACGCCTGACGGCGCGAAATAGACAAGGGGAGGCTCCATGGGAGTGGTAAAAATATTCTATAAAGACGATTGTCCAATGTGCCCTATGGCAAAACAGTTGAAAGATTCTCTGAAGGCCCAGAATGTGGGCGTCCTCGATTACAACGTAGGAACTGCCGAAGGCCTCGCCGAAGCGACCTTTTACCGGGTCATGGCGCTCCCGACGATCGTCGTCGAAGACGAAATGGAGAACGGGCTCAAAGAATGGCGCGGGAACGTTCCCATGATCGAAGAGGTCCTGCATGTCGTTGGAGCATAGCCTCCCCGTCAAAGGATTCATAGAAACAAGCTTTATCGACTGGAAGGGTTCCCTCTCTGCTGTTGTGTTCACCGGAGGCTGTAATTTCAGGTGCCCTTTCTGCCACAACAGGGACCTCGTTGAGGACCATAGGGAACTGGATGAAATCACCGTTGATGACATCCGTTTCGCACTCCGGAGACACAGAGACTGGGTTGACCGCCTCGTCATCAGCGGTGGTGAACCGACGGTACACAAGGGGCTTTACTCCTTTGTCGAGACTATCAAGAGTGACGGCTTCCTGATCAAGCTCGACACAAACGGTTCGTCGCCTGAAACGATCAAGGAACTTGTCGGGGCAGGTCTCGTCGACTATATTGCCATGGATATCAAGGGCCCCATCGACAACTATGACCGGTGGTGCGGCACCACAGTCGACGAGAAGAAAATTGCCGAGAGCGTTGATTTTCTTCTCCAGGGACAGGTCGACTATGAATTCCGGATGACCGTCGTCCCCTTTCTTCACAAGGAACACGATGTTTACACCACGGCAGATTACATCAGGGGTGCCAGACGGTTCTTTGTTCAGGAATTCAGACCTGTCAATACCCTTGATCCGTCCTTTGAGTCGATCCGGCCTTTTTCGCCGGACACAATGGCCCGCATACGGCTCAAGGCAGGAGAGATTATGAAGACAGGAGAACGGAAACAGGCGTAAGGCCTCATCCATGGTAAAACTCAATTTTCTCAGGGAGTATGTGAAACGCCGCCTGTCAA
>CAYQXL010000063.1:0-10103 GCA_964421445.1 uncultured Pseudomonadota bacterium | reverse complement strand
GTGGAGCGACTCGTTGGAACTTGCTACGATGCTTTCTTCAATCTTTCGAATATCCATAGCTTGATGATGGACTGCCGGGGCACCCCTAAACGCTTTGCTTCTTTATCCAGAAGATGGATCATCCATAGGGGGAAATCTACGTTAACCCGCTTTTGTTCCTGAACCGGTCTTCTCGCTTTTGAAACGTCAAGGTATTGTGAAACGTCCTCGCCTTCGTCAAACTTCCTGTCGAATTCTTCAGCCTTCATATTCTTCAATCTCCTCTTTGCGGGATCTTCGTACAGAGATTAGCCTGATTTTTTCACTCCGATACGTTATTACTCCCGACCAATATACGCCGGCAATTTTGCCGACGACCATGAACCGAGGTTCATCGGTTGCTTTCACAGGAATCTCGATTAGGTCGGGGTCATCCCACAGCGCTTGTGCTTCATAAAAATCCATCCCGTGTTTCTCCTTGTTCTTCTCGCTTTTGTCCGGGTCGAATTCAAATAGCATGGTATATTAATTATACTTTCAGTATACCCTTTAGGCAATAATTGTAAAGTGAAGCGGTCAGGGCAAGGCCGAATACGGCCGAATAAGGTCTTCTTCGATGAGAAGGTTCCTCCCGATGTGGGCTGAACGACCACAGACCCTGATCTCGTCATTGTCCCTGTAGAGGGATCAATGGAGAAGGTGACAGATCCGTTCCCTCTACCTGATCCCCTCCCATCTTTACTTTCCTGCCGGGAGATGCCACAATGTCGTCTAAAGTCTGGCGAATACGCTCCCCGAGGTAATTGCCACCAACTGTCAGGGGGTTTTCCTATGTCCTTCATACCGTATATTGTCGCCACCCTGTTTGTGATAGCTGTTCCCCTGCTTTTCCATTTCATTCAGAAGAAAAAGGATCATCCCCTCCACATATCGGAGCGCCAGCTTCTGTCCCAGAACCTTACATATTTTGTCACCGTCTATTCGTTCATTCTCAGTTTCTCTCTCGTCAGTCTGTGGGGATATTACAACACCGCTGAAACAGCGACAATGAAGGAGTCTGAGTGTGTTGTGGGGATGTACCGCCTCTCCCGGGGATTGCCCAATTCGGAGAAGTTCCGGACCGATCTGATCCGCTATGCCCAGCTTGTGGTCAAAGAAGAATGGCCGGCAATGCGGCACGGAGAAACAGGCCGGGAGACGGCCCATGTATTTCACGATCTCTGGGATGAGGTGGACAGGATGAAGCCCGACAAGATCGGTGATATGAGCCACTATAACGCCGTCCTTCAGCTTCTCATCTCTGCAGGTCAGTACCGGATCGAACGAACGCTCCTTCTCGACGGGAGCCTTCCGCCGGACATGTGGGTGCTGATCTTTTTGGGGGGCCTCTTTTCCCTCTTCGGATTCTTCTTTACCAGTACCGGGAAGCCCCGGGTTCAGCTTCTGTTTGATTTTATGATGATGTGTATGGTTGTTTTCACCATTTATCTTGTCTTCGAACTGGATCGCCCCTTTTCCGGTTCGGTCCGCGTCTCTTCCAAGCCCTTTTCCATGAGTACGGAGCGAATGATCACCATGGACCGCCTCTATAAATAGGACCGCCGGCGGGAGGCGGATCATTTTCCCTTGCTTTAGGGAAAATGAAATGGTACTGAAATATCACGATGCTCGGGTTCAACGATACATGGATCTTTCTCGGATACACCCTGTCTGTTGTTTCGTTCTTGGTCTGTCTCGGGTATGGAATCGTCCAGTGGCGGAAAGGACTGGAGGAAAAGGAGGGCGATTACCGGGAAGAGATTCGATGGGAAAAAGAAGAGATTGAACTGATCGAAAAACTCCCCTGAAAAGATGCTTTACCTCGGCTTATTCATACTCATCTATCTCGTTGTTGCCGTCTACCTGAGCTATCTCGGCTACAGGCGGACCGTAACCGTTTCCGATTATCTTCTCGCCGGTCGTCAGGTCCACCCTGTCATCATGGCGCTCAGTTACGGTTCCATGTTCATCAGTACCGCGGCGATCATCGGATTCGGCGGTGTGAGCGCGGTTCTCGGATTTGGTCTCATGTGGCTCGCTTTTCTCAATGTTGCTGTCGGCGTTCTTATAGGGTTCATATTCTTCGGCAAACGGACGAGAAAGATGGGAAAGGCCCTTGACGCCCATACCTTCCCCGAACTTCTGGGAAGGCGGTACGAATCACGGTTCATCCAGGGGTTTTCCGGGCTCATCATATTCTTCTTCATGCCCCTCTACACCGCCGCCATCCTCATAGCCATCTCCCGTTTCATCGAGGTCTACACAGGTATCCCCTTTGCCATGGCCCTTCTTGTTTTTCTCCTGATCACCGCCTGCTATGTCATCTGGGGTGGGTTGAAGGGTGTCCTCTATACGTCGGTCTTTCAGGGTATCCTCCTTCTCGTGGTCATGGTCATCATCTGTGTGACGACATACAGTTCCCTGGGCGGTGTCGTCGAGGCGCACCGTTCCCTGGGTGCTCTCTTTTCATCCATGCCGCCGTCAATAAAAGCTCTCGGCCATAGAGGATTTTCCGCCATGCCTGAGGGCGGATCGCCCCTGTGGTGGTACCTTGTGACGACAATGATTATGGGTGTGGGCATCGGTGTCATCGGTCAGCCTCAGTTAAATGTCCGGTTCATGACCCTCAAAACAGACAGGGAAGTCCACCGTTCCATCCCGTTCGCCGCCCTCTTTCTCCTTATTACCTCCGGCGTAGCCTATGTCGTTGGTCCCCTGACCAACGCCCTGTTCATGAGGCGGTTCGGTGAGTTTTCGGTGGCCGTCGCAGGGGGGAACATCGACAAGATCATACCGACCTACATCGACACCTTCTATCCCCAGTGGTTTGTCGCCCTTTTTCTCGTTGCCATGATGTCAACAGCCATGGGCATGGTGAGTGGTCAGTTTCATGCCCTCGGCACGTCACTGAGCAGGGATTTCTTCGAACAGGGCATCCTCAGAGGCAGGTCTGTTGCGGAGACGACGATCGTCACGAGAATCGGCATTGTCTTCGGCATTCTCATCACCCTTATCCTCGGTCTTGTACTCCCCGAAGGAAGTGTTGCGAGTGCGACGGTCTTCTTCTTCAGTCTCTGTGGTGCCACATTCATCCCGACCTACATCGCGGCCCTTTACTGGAAGAGAGCGACGAAGGCGGCGGCGAAGGCGTCTCTCATCACGGGCTTTTCCGCGTCCCTTCTGTGGATTCTCTTTGTCCACGGTGAAGGTGCCCGGGCTGTCGGCCTCTGCCGCCTCATCTTCGGGATCGATAATCTCGCCGGTCTCCCCTGGAGTGTCATCGATTCTCAGATCGTTGCCCTCCCACTGTCGGCGATTGTCTTCCTTGTCGTCAGTTGGGTCAGCCGACCTGTGAGTACGGAGACTGTTGACCGGGCCTTCCGCCATATCTGACCAGCTCCGGCAGGAACCGCCCATTTTTTTCTGTCTTTCCCCCCCCGGCAGGCACGTCATCCATCGTCAATCCCTGTTCTCGTTCTCTAAAGGGAAGACGATCCCGGTAGACCTCCTGTTTCCTTGTGCAACCTTTTCCTTGACGGACCTCTGATTGGTTCTATAATCAGAAAGAGAAGGTGCAGAACACAAGCGACATCTATGAAGGGGGTTCGTATGAGTGCAGCACCGAAGAAGAGCGGCGGTCAGGGAAAACAGGCAGCAGGGCGGAGCAAGGCAGAGCAGAAGTTCAAGGCTGCCCTGGCGGAGGCTGAAGAACTGGGAAAAGCGTGGGTAGAGGAATCACAGAATCCCTCGGGAACAGGAATTAAAATCGCCCGGGAGCTGACAAAGCTGGCAGACATGTTCCAGGCTGAAGCGGAAGATGATTCGGTGACCGGAACAGAGGCCAGCTATGTGTCGAATGCCACGCTCGGTGTAGGTATCTGACGCCATAAAAAACGCCCGGTTGAAGCAACCGGGCGTTTGTGTCAGATTTTGCGGAGAAAGGGAACGAATTTTTACTGTTTCTTGAATTCCTTCTCCATGGCTTCTTTTGCAGGTTTTATGTAGGTGTCTCTCAGTTTCGGTTTCTCGATCTTGCCTGCAGGGTTCCGGGGAATCGTCGTGTAGACCATCTTTTCCGGCCATTTGTACTTGGCAAGTCCCTTGTCCTTGCAGAACCCGATGATCTCTTCGTCGGTCAGTGTTTCGCCCTCTCTCACCTGAACAACGGCAAATACGATTTCCACAAGTCTGGGGTGAGGGTATCCGAGAACGGCGACATCCTGAATCTTCGGATGTTTCCTGAGTGCATCCTCGATCTCTGCGGGGAAGATGTTTTCGCCGCCCCTGATGATGAGGTCTTTTGACCTGTCTGCAAAAAAGATAAAGCCTTCGCTGTCTTTGTAGGCAAGGTCGCCCGTGTAGAGCCAGCCGTCTTTGATGGTGTTTGCCGTCATTTCAGGGTTGAAGGCGTATTCTTTCATGAGGCGGGGGCCTTTGAGGATAAGCTCGCCAACTTCGCCGGCAGCGAGTTCTTTACCGTCGGAGCCAATGATCTTGGCTTCCATGAAGACCGTTGCTTTGCCGATGGATCCTGCTTTTCCCATGATGTCTTCATCGTAGCAGTTCGTCAGACCGCCGCCGCCGCCTTCGGTGATACCGTAGATGTTGGCAATCGGGAGGTTGGGAAAGATTGACTTCGAATCTTCAAGGAGGACGTAGGGAACAGGCTGGGCGCCGATCTCAATATGCTTCAGGGCGCTCAGGTCGTAGTCCTTAACATTGACCTGTCCCGACTTGATGGAGGCGAGGAGGTCGGACCATGTGGGGACTGTGTTCCAGCCACCGGTACATTTTTCTTCGGCCATCGACTGGAGATAGAATCCAGGCTGAAGATCCATGGGCATGAGGATCTTGCCTGCGGCGATGTAGGAAGGAAAGGAAAGAAAGAGTGTACCGCTGTGGTAGAAAGGATGGGGTGCCAGATAGATGCTGTTGTATCCTTCATTGTATGTCATGGCGTTGCCGATGCCGATATAGAAGAGGGTCTTGTGGGTGTGGCAGACCGGTTTGGGAGCGCCGGTGGTTCCTGACGTGAACATCAGTTCTGCCATCTCGTCGTCATCCGTCTCCACACAGACTTCTGCTCCGTCACCCTTTGCGACGATTTCTTCGTACGATTTTACTCCTGCCGGCGGTGTGCCGCCGAGGCAGATGAAATTCTTGCAATAGTCCATATCTTTCATGATCGGTTCGACTCTGGCGATGAACTGGTCACCAAAGATGAAGGCTTTGCATTTGGTGACGTCGGCGGCATATTTAATGTCGGCACTGGCAAACCGGAAGTTCAGCGGTGTTACTGTTGCACCGGTCTTAAGGATGCCGATAAAGCTTGCATACCATTCCATGGAGTTCATCATGAGATGAAGAACTATGTCCCCCTTCTTCACCCCGCAATCCTTCATCAAATAGTTGGCCACCTTGTTGGCCTGATCGTTGAACAGTTCCCACGTGAGCACCCGCCGTGTCTTCTTCGACGGATAGCTCTCAATAATAAACTCTCTCTTGGGGAACTTCGATGCGTTAAGGCCTGAAAACATTGCGAAATTCATAAACCCCTCCTTGTATTGTGTGGCTTTTTGTATTGCTTTTGAGATTTTTAGCATGATAAATTGAATGTGGCGGTTTGTCAATATCAAAATTCACTACATAACAGGAGGTTCGCTATGAGTGATATCTATGTACACTTAGGCGAGATACTTGCACGAAATGCCCGGATGTACCCGAATGACGTAGCCCTCGTTGAACGGGTTCCGGCAGAAAAGAAAAGGACCGAAATTACGTGGAAAGAGTTCGACGAACGGGCGAATAGATTCGCAAACGTACTGACGGCGAAGGGTGTAAAGAAGGGCGACAAGGTTCTTCATTTCATGATGAACTCTCTCGACTGGCTCGTTGCCTATTTCGGAACGATCCGGACAGGGGCCTGGATTGTTCCCCTCAACTTCCGTTTCAGCGCAGAGGACGTTGTGTACTGTTCCGAAGTGGCTGAACCGACCCTCGTGGTCTTCGACGAGGAATTCGAGAGCAGAATCGCAGCAGCAAAAGGCCAGCTCCCGACAGTAAAGAACTATATATGTGTAGGCGGCACCGCACCGGCTTATGCAGAATCCTACACGGCGCTCATGAATGCAGCGCCCGCTACGGCGATCAACATAGACCTCACCTTCGCCGACCCTGCAGCCCTCTATTTCACCTCTGGTACGACAGGACAGCCGAAACCTATTCTTCTGACCCACAAAAACCTTGTCTGCTCATGTATTACCGAGAATCACAACCACAAAACCACCAAAGATGACGTCTTCATCCTTATTCCGCCCCTCTATCATACCGGTGCCAAGATGCACTGGTTCGGTAGCTTTATCGTAGGCGGCAAGGGTGTTTTACTTAAAGGTGTTGCCCCTGAGTGGACGCTTGAAGCGATCAGTGAAGAAGGCGGAACCATTATATTCCTCCTCGTTCCCTGGGCCCAGGATATCCTGCTGAAACTGGAAAGCGGAGAACTGAAACTGGAAAACTACAAACTCGATCAGTGGCGTTGCATGCACATCGGTGCCCAGCCCGTTCCGCCGGCGTTGATCAAACACTGGCGTACCTATTTCCCGACGATGCAGTACGACACGAACTTCGGGCTCAGCGAATCGACAGGCCCCGGTTGTGTCCACCTCGGTATCGGAAACGATCACAAGATCGGCGCCATCGGAATCCCCGGTTTCAACTGGGAAGCCCGTATTGTTGACGAAAACAAGAATGACGTGAAGAAGGGAGAGGCAGGGGAACTCATTATCCGCGGTGACGGTGTCATGAGGGAATACTACAAGAACCCTGATGCAACGGCAAAGACGCTTATCGACAACTGGCTCTACACAGGTGACATGGCGCGGCAGGATGAGGATGGATTCATCTGGCTCGTCGACAGAAAGAAAGACGTTATCATCACCGGTGGTGAGAACGTTTTCCCCGTTGAAATCGAAGATTTCTTCCACACCCATCCGAGCGTCAAGGATATCGCAGCCATCGGACTTCCTGATGCGAGACTCGGTGAGATCGTTGCCGTTATCGTGGAAGCCAAGGAAGGAGTGACGATGACGGAAGAGGAAGTGGTCAAGTTCTGCGAAGGCTTGCCGAAATACAAACGGCCGAGAAAGATCATCTTCGGTCAGGTTCCCCGGAACCCTACAGGCAAAATCGAGAAACCGAAACTGAGAAAGCTCTATTCCGGTATGGAAGAGGCTTTCAAGATTTAACACCCATTTAATAAGGCAGGGAATCCCCGGTCATAGCCACCGGGGTTCCCTGCCAAACGTATTCGTTCCATGTCAGAACCTGTGATCCCCACACCATTGGAAGAGATTCTCCGGTACACATTCCGGGATCGCGGTCTCTTCGAGCAGGCCATTACCCACAGCTCCTGTTATAACGAGCGGAAACAGGTGCGAAAATCGGACAATGAAAAACTCGAGTTTCTCGGCGATGCGATCCTCAATACTGTCGTCAGCGTCATCCTTTACAACAAGTACAAAGACCGGACCGAAGGCTTCCTCAGTAATGCCCGGTCCTGTCTCGTAAAGAGGGATACGCTCACAGAGATCGCCAGGGCCATCAACCTCGAGTCTCATATGGTGTACGGCAACGGCCACGACCTCGTACCGGTAGAGTCGAAGGTTCTTTCAAACATGTTTGAAGCGATCATCGGAGCGGTCTATCTCGACAGCGGTATCAGAGCGGCGACAAGGGTCATCAAGAGACTCTTTACCGAATATCTTCACGAAGAGAGCCTCGAGGAGAAGAATCCGAAAAACATGCTCCAGGAACATTCCCAGAAGAAGTATGGCCTTCTTCCCCGTTACCGGCTTACGCGGAAGGCCAAAAACGGTTTTACCATCTATGTCTACGTAGGGAAGGATTTCAAGGCCAAGGGTACGGGGAAAAGCAAGAAGGAAGCCGAGCAACAGGCTGCACGGGCTCTCCTTGCTCAGCTTCTCGCCGTCGACTGAATCAGCGGCAGACCTGCTTCATGTCATTCTCCCGTTCAATGGAAAAAGCAAGAAGAAGAACGATCCCTGTCTTTCTTCCCCACAGAGGCTGTTCAGACCGGTGCATCTACTGTAGTCAGGACGATATTGCCGGAAGTGTCGCCATGGATGGCCCTGAGATTTTTGCCACGGCGGACCGGCAGGGGGAAGAGCCCGTCGAGGTGGGCCTCTACGGCGGTGATATTCTCGGCCTTTCCCCTGACGATCTTGAACGGTTGTTTCAGTCCTTCGCCCCCTGGGACAGGATGATTGCCAATTTTCGTATCTCCACCCGGCCGAAGCCCCTGACGAATGAGACGATCGGCATTCTGAAAAGGTTTAGGGTCACGGTGATTGAACTCGGTGTGCCCTGTTTTGACGACGGCATGTTGGCAGCCCTGAACCGTCGCCACACTGTCAGCGATCTTGCAGAGTGTCACTCAGACCTGACCAATGAAGGTTTTACCGTTGCCTTCCAGGTGATGGTGGGACTTCCGGGGGAAACAGGAGCATCGTTGAGCCTTACGGGGGACTGGATAGAGCGGCTCAGACCATCGTTCCTGAGGATCTATTCCCTTGTCGTTCTGAGGAAGACCCCCCTCGCCGACCTTTATGATAAAGGTCTCTTCCACCCCATTTCCCTCGATGAAGCGATCGACAGAACGGCATACATCTCCCTCGAAGCCCTCGGCTCAGGCATAGAAACCGTAAGCCTTGGTCTTACGGAAAACGAGCGGTTGATAAAAAACCTCATTGCCGGTCCTTACCATCCAGCCTTCGGCTACCTGGTGAAATCGAGAGTATTCCGGTACGCTCTCGAAAAGAGACTTGGTGAGCAGGACGAACGAGAGGTTGTTGTTGAGATCAACAGTGGGGATATCCCTCATCTTGTCGGCTACAGGCGGGAAAATATCTGTCTCTTTGAACGGGACGGATTCCGTGTCGCCTGGAAGACCGGTGCCATGGAAGAGGGAACATTCACCATCCATGGGAACCGGTCTTCCGTAAAGGGTTCGATCCTCGACGCCCTTTTGTGCCTGAGAGCGCGATACTCTCCTCCTGAAAGCGACCGTTACTGAAGAGACGGACACCAGCCTGTCTAAACCGACCCGGTGGCCGCCAGAATCGTATTTCCGTTGACTGCTGTTGGACAGGTATGGTTTAATGGGGTGTACGCATGAGGGGAGTAGCTTCAGCGGCGGGTTCGTCAATACGCCTGTTCAGTCGGGCCGGTCCGTCGGTTAGGTGAATCTAGCAAGCAAGACCTTTGCCGGAGACGGTAGAGGTCTTTTTTTTGGTACGAGAAGATGAGTACCCAGAAGGAGAGGTTCCATGAATGAAAATTGGCATCACCATTCCATAGCCGATGTTCTCGGGAGGGTCGGGTCTGCCACCGACGGTCTTTCTGCGGAAGAGGCGGGGAAACGGCTTGAAAAGTACGGGTTCAATAAACTGACGGAGAAAAGGAAGAAACCTGCCTTCGTCATGTTTCTCGATCAGTTCAAAGATTTCATGATCATCATCCTTATGGCTGCGGCAGTGATCGCCGGTGTCATCGGCGAACTGGCAGACACGCTGGTTATCATCGCTATCGTCATCGCCAATGCGGTGATTGGGTTCATCCAGGAATACAGGGCGGAAAAAGCGATGGAAGCCTTAAAGGCCATGGCTGCGCCCCAGGCGACGGTGATACGGGACGGTGTTGCAGGGAAGATCCAGTCCCACGAAATCGTGCCGGGAGATATCGTGATCCTCGAGGCCGGGTCTGTCATCCCTGCCGATATGAGACTCATCGAAGCTGCCCTGTTGCGAATCGATGAAGCGGCCCTTACCGGTGAGTCAGTCCCTGTTGAAAAACATGTCCATCCGATCGACGACCCCAACCTCCCTCTGGGAGACCGGCTCAATATGGCGTACAAGGGCACGATAGTGACCTACGGCCGGGGGCTCGGTGTTGTTACCGGGACAGGAATGGCGACGGAACTCGGCAAGATCGCCACCATGCTCCAGGATGAGGAAGAGGTGAAGACGCCTCTTCAGAAACGGCTTGCGGTCTTCGGAAAAAAACTTGCC
>CAYQXL010000062.1:0-10263 GCA_964421445.1 uncultured Pseudomonadota bacterium | reverse complement strand
GAAGAAAATGGAGCTGAAGGGGGTCGAACCCTCGGCCTCATGACTGCCAGTCATGCGCTCTCCCATCTGAGCTACAGCCCCATGTGGATATTTTTATAACAATAAGCCGATGTTTTGTCAATCAGTTTCGCTGTCAGAGCGGAAGGAGCCGCTTTTGAGTTTTGCCCGACGCTGTTTTGGGAAGACTGTCGAGAAAGACGAACTCGGCGGGTATCTTATAGCCTGCAAGATGGCCACGGAGATAGGAGGCTATTGTTTCTGGAGAGAGAATTGTGTCCGGTGCCAGGACGATGAATGCTTTGCCTACTTCGCCCCACTTTTTGTCGTGGACAGCGACAACGGCAGCGTCAATGATGCCGGGATGGGTAAGGAGTGCCTTTTCGACTTCGGCGGGATAGATGTTTTCACCACCACTTATGAACATATCCTTTTTTCGGTCGATAATATAGACGAATCCCTCATCATCAAAAAGAGCAAGATCTCCCGTGTAGAGCCAGCCATTCCGTATGACCTCTTCTGTGAGTTTGGGCTGATTCCAGTACCCGTTCATCACTATTGGTCCCCGGACTATGATCTCGCCGATTTCCCCGGGATTGACGAGGTTTGCCTGTTCGTCGACGATCCTTATTTCACCATGAAAGACAGGTTTGCCCACGGAACCGAGCTTTCGGAAGGCATCGGCGAGGGGGAGCCAAAAGAGTGTCGAGGCCTCTGTCAGGCCATATATCTGTGAGATCAGAATCCCGCGATCGGCGAATGATTTCAGTAGTGACTGAGGGACCCTCTCGCCTCCGGTGAAGCAGCATTTAAGGGAACTGAGATCATAAAGTCCCGCCTGCCATTCGCGAAGGATGAAATTGTATACCGTTGCCGGAAGCTCAAGTACCGTTACTTTGTACCGGTCAACCGTTTCAAGGATCTCCCGCGGGGTAAACCGCTTCTGGAGGATGATTGTTCCGCCTCTGTAGATCACAGGGGCCATGTCGACGATCAGGCCCCCGGAGTGAAAGAGGGGACGGGCAACGATGGAAATATCATCACCGTTGAGATCATAGTAAAATCCCGCGTTCAAGGCGTTATAAAAGGTTTTCTTATGGGAAAGAATGGCCCCTTTCGGAAGGCCCGTGGTTCCTGATGTATACATGAGGATATGGGGGTCCTCATCACCGGCTACCCACGTTGCCTCCGGGCGGTGAGTCTCTCTCATCACAAGCACTCCCTCATAGTCCTCGGCCCAGGACAGCACGGGAGCAGCCGTATGTGCACTCTCTCCGGCGGAACAGATGACGGCGTGTTTTACGGTTATCTTATGGCATAAGCGGGTTGCTGCTTCTGCAAAGTGATCCTCGAAGACGATCCACGTTGCACCGCTGTCCCTGATAATAAATTCGAGTTCCGGCGTTGCGAGCCGCCAGTTTAGGGGAACAAGGATACCGCCGATCTTTGACACGGCAAAAAAGACCTCAAGATACTGACGGGAGTTTCGCAGGAGAATCGCGACCCTGTCTCCTTTCTCAAATCCAGTGGAGAGAAAGTAATTGGCAACCTGATTGATGCGGTGATGAAGCCGCCTGTAGGTGTAGGGTTGGCCCTCGGAAATCAGGGCTGTCTTGTCGGGCTGAATCCTTGCCCAGCGGCCGATCCAGTCACCGACGTTGATATGTGAAAAGCCTGTGGAAAGCATACGGTTTGTATACAATATTTTACCACTATTTGGAAGGAAAAGTGACGAGTGAAGGGT
Source organism: uncultured Pseudomonadota bacterium (assembly GCA_964421445.1). Taxonomy (GTDB): domain Bacteria; phylum Desulfobacterota; class Syntrophorhabdia; order Syntrophorhabdales; family CAYQXL01; genus CAYQXL01. The sequence goes on along the minus strand of CAYQXL010000062.1, from coordinate 8,522 downwards.
ATGAAATGGTTTCCCTCTCTCCATTCCGGGCGTTGGCCGTGGCTGGGTAAGGAGGGATTCGAAAATCAGATTATTATGCTGTCAGAAAATGCCCGATTAACTTTTTAATGTTGTACGATTGTATCTGAGAGACTCTCAGTGGGCGCTCTGGTGAGACTACCCGGCTGAGGTTGTAGTTGAAGAACCGTTCTCTGACGTATCTCGTCGGAAGAGATCGGTTGCGTAATAGGAACGGTTTTGCCATAATAACAGAGGGCCCGTAACGGCAACCCTAAAGGTCAGAAGAAAAGGGGCCCTTGAGCCAGGACGAGCATGGTGGTACAGATCGGTCAGGAAAAGAAGAAAGGAGACGTGGCGCGATGATGTCCTTGAAATGGTTCACACGATCACTCTGTATGGCTATGCTGGTCTGGTGCAGCGCTGTAGGGCTTATCTGTGCCCAGGAGGACCAAAACAGCGAGAAGCCTGCCCAGGTCATACTGGAAGGAAAAACCCTGTTCGTCATCGAGGCCGGCGCCGGCTCATATTCTGCCGAAGAACGGGCAAAAATCCTTAAAGAACGAATGGAGTACGCTGCAGAAAACCGGTCTGTCAATATCGAAAACATAGAGATCAGGAAAGGTTCGCTCGGCTTTGATATCGTCATGGACGGTAAGATCCTCCATACCGTTACGGCGCCGGATGGTGAGACGGCAAAGAAACCCCAGATGGTTCTTGCGAAAGAACGGTCGGAAATCATCAGGGCTTCACTGCTCGAATACCGTCGCCAGCGAACAGTGAAGAGTCTTGTTGTCGACGGCATTCTTGCCGTTGTTTTGACGATTGCCCTTCTCGTTGCCCTCAAGGTTTTTCGCTTTATCCGGGCAAAGGTGCAGGGGCGGGTCGCAGCGTTGAAGGAGGGACGATTTTACCGGGCCATCCATGTGCAACGACTGGAACTGCTTACACCGGACCAGGTGAAGCCGTTTATGCTGAGGGTAGAGAAGGCGTTCGCCTATGGAGTATATGCCCTCGTTTTTTATTTCTATCTCTATGCTCTCCTCGACAGAACTCCCTGGACCCGCCCCTACGCCGATCAGCTTCTCGGATATATACTCGGACCGGTGAAGGCGGTAGGGCGCGGTTTGGTGCAGTACCTGCCGAGCCTCTTTGCCATCGTTGTTCTCTGCGTACTGTCCTATTATGCGCTGAGAGTTGTACGGTTCTTCTTTGAACAGATGCGAAAGGGTGTATTGCGCTTCGAATGGTTTGACGAGGACTGGGTTGATCCGAGTTATAAGATCGCCAGATTCTTTCTCATTGCCCTTACGGCGGTTATCATTTTTCCCTATCTTCCCGGCTCCGAATCTCCCGCGTTCAAAGGTCTGTCGATCTTTTTCGGCGTTCTTTTCTCCCTTGGCTCTTCGTCGGCTGTCTCGAATGTGATTGCCGGTATCGTTCTCACCTATACGCGGGCCTTCAAGATAGGGGACAGGATAAAGATCGGCGACAATACAGGGGATGTTCTCGAGACATCACTCCTTGTGACGCGGATCAGTACGATAAAGAATGAAAAGGTCACGATCCCCAACGCCACTGTCCTTGGAAGCCACATCGTCAACTATACGGAGATGGCCAAAAAATCGAAGGGTCTCATTCTCCATACAACCGTTACGATCGGCTACGATGCGCCCTGGAGGGTTGTGCACAGTCTTCTGGTCAAGGCGGCCCTGTCAACAGATCACGTTCTGAAAGAACCACCCCCCTTTGTTCTTCAGACCAGCCTCGATGATTTCTACGTCTCATACGAGATCAATGCCTACACTGTCAACCCTGAGTTCATGGCCTCAATCTACAGCCAGCTCCATCAGAATATCCAGGATGCTTTTAATGAAGGCGGCGTAGAGATCATGTCGCCTCACTTTCGCCAGCTTCGCGACGGGAACCAAACGACTATTCCCGGCGATTATCTCCCTCCTGACTACGTCGCTCCGTCGTTCTCGGTTCGGGTCAAAGAGGGCGGAGAAAAAACGTCTGAACCAAAGGAGCGCCTCTGACCATCCGGATACATCGTCAACGAACGTTATTGTGACGAGCGATGATGGGCACTATTCCCCTGACATCGGAGACGATGAAGTCTGCACCGGCAGCCTCGAAGGACTGAATGTCCGTTCGGCCCGTGAGAACGCCCGCTGTCAATGCCCCTGCCGCCTGTCCGGCAGAGATGTCTGTCGGATGATCTCCGACCATGAGCAGCTCTTTGGGAGGCAAGGCCATCTCTTCCGCAGCGATACAAAGGTGTCTTGGGTCCGGTTTGAAATGGTTCGTGTGCTCCCGGGCAATGATGGCGGACATAAATGCGCCGTATCCCGGGAAGACCTCTCTGATAATGGCTGCAGATGTACGTGTGATGATCGATGTCTTTATACCCTTCCCTTTAAGTGTGGCCAGGACGTCGACAACATAGGGAAAGAGTCCTTTCCCCCGTGCTGATTCAAGTTCGAGATCGGTCAGCCTCGCAAGGGCTCGATGGCGGAAAGCAGTGCCTGTCTCCTCACCGATGTGGCGCGCCAGATCATCGATCATTTCGAGGATGAACCGGTCCCGGAAGGCCTCAACAGTGCGGTCGGGGACGAAAGACCGGGCGATGGCTTCGACCTCTCTGCGAAGGAGGTCAAAGTCGAGGGTCAGGGGGGTGAGGGTTCCGTCAAAATCGAAGACGACTGCTTTAATCATTTGCTCTGTCCGTTGTTTCGGTCTGCCATAATGAAAAAGGCTGGACCGCCTGAGGCAGCCCAACCTTTCTTAACGCTGGTTAACCTTATGGTGTGGTCATGAAAGATCGAGCCGCTTTGCGCTGATGACGTTGGGGAGCGACTGGATCTCCCTGATTACGTTGTCCTCAATCTCGCCGTCGAGGTCAAGGAGTGATATGGCTACGCCGCCTATGCTTTCCCGGCCGAAGTGCATGCCGCCGATGTTGATGCCCCGGATGAAGAAAACATTGCCGATACTTGCGATAACGCCGGGCTTGTCGTTATTGTAGACGAAAAGCATATGGCCGCCAAGGTCAGCTTCGAGGTAAATATTGTTAACCTTGATAAGGCGAGGTTCTTTCTTCCCAAAGAGTGTCCCCTGAGCGGAACTTTCCTTGCCGCCGCCTTTGACAATGATCGACAGGAGCGTCGTGAAATCTTCGTGTTCCTGCTCTTTGATCTCTTTGATCTTTATCCCCCGGTTTTTTGCAACAAGGGGAGCATTGACATAGTTGATTCCCTGGACGTGCTGGGACAGGATGCTCTTGACGATTCCCTGAGTAAGGATCTTTGTATCGACTGCAGAGATATCACCCATGTAGTGAATCTCAATCTCTTCGATCGGAAACTCGGTTATTGACGAAAGCAAAACGCCGAGGGACTCGGAGAGTTTGAGGTACGGGCTTAACTGGCGGGCCATGTCAGCCGACACGGAAGGAGCGTTAACACTGTTCTTGATCACTCCGTTCTTGAAATAATCGACAATCTGGTTGGCGATATCGATGGCAACCTTGTCCTGCGCTTCTGCTGTTGATGCTCCAAGGTGGGGCGTACATACCGTCTTTTCGCAGAGCACGATAGGGCTGTCTTTTGGCGGCGGTTCCTCGTCGAATACGTCGAGGCCTGCAAACGCCACATGACCTGACTCGAGCGCCTCGAGCAGATCGGCAGAATTGACGATAGGACCACGGGCTGCATTGATGATGATGACCCCTTTCTTCGTTTTTGCGAGGGTCTCTTTGTTAAAAAGATTGCGAGTGTCTTTTGTGAGAGGGACATGAACAGCGATAAAATCGCTCTCTTTCAGAAGGGTATCGAAATCGACAAGTTCAATCCCTTTGCCCTGGGCATACTCTTTTGATACAAAAAGGTCATAGGCAATGACCCGCATTCCGAGGCCGATGGCCTTTTCGGCGGTGAGGATGCCGATGTTACCAATTCCTACGACACCGAGGGTCTTGCCGTAAATCTCGGTTCCCATGTACGCCTTCTTTTCCCATTTACCTTCTTTCATTGTCTTGTCTGCTGCAGCGACCTTTCGTGCTGCTGCAAACATGAGGGCTATGGCATGCTCGGCAGCGGCGAGGGCATTTCCCTGAGGCGTGTTCATAACGACAATGCCTTTTTCCGTAGCCGTTGCTACGTCCACATTATCGACCCCAATGCCTGCCCTTCCGATAACCCTGAGCTTTTTTCCGTTCTCGACGATCTCTTTTGTTGCTTTTGTCGCGCTTCTTACGATAAGGGCGTCGTACTCCCCAATGATCTCTTTCAATTCGTCGGCTTTCAACCCTGTTTTTACGTCAACATCGAGCTGGTTCGACGTGAGGATATCGATCGCCTTGTCTGACATCTGATCGGCAATTAAGACCTTCATTCCTGTGTCTCCTTATTCGGCAGATTCTGTTACAGATCCTTCAGGGCGTTGACGGCCTTTGCCACACCGGTGCCCATTTCAAATGTGTAACCCAGATCCCTGAGGGTAAACTCAAGGGCAGCTATGGCTGTGATGACATCATATTTTTCCGCGTAACCGAGAGTGGCGATCCGGAAGATCTTGCCCTTCAACTGATCCTGTCCCCCTGCGCCGGTAACACCGTATTTTTTCCAGAGTGTCTTGTAGATGGCCTGGCCATCTATGCCTTCCGGTGCGCAGATCGCTGTTACGGCGGGGCTTGGGTCTTTGGCAAAGACCTTCAGGCCGAGTGCTTCAGCCGCTTCCCGCGTAGCCTTGGCGAGGATGTCAATTTTTCTGTAGATATTTTCGAGCCCTTCCTCCCTGATCATCTTCAGGGCTTCACGAAGACCGATGATGAGAGAGATGGCAGGGGTGAAATTGGTCTGGTTCTTCTTGAGGTTATCGAGTTCCTTGGCCCAGTTAAAGTAGAATTTCGGAATCTTCGATGCTTTGTTGAATGTCCAGGCTTTGTCACTGACGCCGGCAAAAGCGAGCCCCGGGGGTAACATGAGGGCTTTCTGAGAGCCGGAGACGAGAATGTCGATGCCCCAGGCGTCCATGGGAAGTTCGAACACGCCGACGCCTGTAATACCGTCGACGACCATCAGTGTGTTGGGGTAATTCTTCACGATGGCAGCGATCTCTTTTACGGGGAACTTGTTCCCTGTCGATGTTTCGGTGGCCTGCACATAGACAGCCTTTGCGTCGGGATTCTCTTTAAGTGCTTTTTCGATCTGGGCAGGGTCCAGAATCTCTCCCCAGGGGATATCGATATTGACAGACTCGACGCCATAGGCCTTGCAGATGTTTGTCCACCGTTCACCGAATTTGCCGCTTCGTACGACGATAGCTTTGTCGCCGGGGGACAGCATATTCGTAACCGCTCCCTCCATGGCACCGGTGCCGGAAGATGCGAAGATGAGGACTTCATTCTTTGTCCCGAAGAGGTACTTGAGGTTTTCCCTGACCTCTTCGACAACGGTTTCGAAGAGCGGATTTCTGTGATGTATTATAGGTTCAGCCATTTTCAGCAGAACTTCCGGCGGAATCGCTGTCGGTCCTGGTGCGAGTAAGTATCGTTTCTGCATATTTGCCTCCTGAATTTTGGTCTAATTTTTTACCAGATCACGGGCAAATACTCAAGGAAAATGATAAACAATACACAAAGTTGCAGTTTTGTGATATAGTCTGGAACGAAGCGGGACGGCACGTCACCTGCTATTTTCAGGGCCTGAGGGACCGGAATTGCCGTGTTGTCAGCAGGAAGAAGAAATTTCCTGATTGGGAAGACTATTTTCTATAAAGCCTGAGGAGGAAAAAGATGGCACCGGGCCCGTATAATGAAACGGTGATGGATCATTTCATGCATCCGAGAAACGTGGGGGAGATGGACAACCCCGATGTTGTGTCAGAAGTTGGAAGCGTGGAGTGTGGAGATACGATGAAGTTATATCTCAAGATCGAAAATGATCGCATTGTCGATGCCACATTCCAGACCTTCGGTTGCGGTGCGGCTATCGCGTCGAGCAGCATGGCCACGGAGATGATAAAAGGAAAGACTGTGGACGAGGCTCTTCAGATAACGAACAGATCGGTGATTGAGGCACTTGGTGGCCTTCCGGAGGCAAAACACCACTGCTCCGTCATGGCTGAAAACGCCTTGAAGGCAGCCCTGGAAGAATACAAGAAGGGAAAAGGGGCCGCATAGTAAAGTGCGCGAGATTCGGGTTACTACGTCAAACAGAATTGAAGCCCTCGATATTACGGCTGATGTGGCACGAGCGGTCAGTGGGCGCGAGGGACGGCTTGTCAATGTCTATACGCCTCACACGACATGTGGCCTTCTCGTCAATGAGCACGCCGATCCGAGTGTCATAGAAGATGTCATAGATGCGGTCAATCGTATGGTTCCGGCTGATTATCCCTATCGCCACAGGGAAGGAAATTCTGACGCCCATATAAAATCAACGCTCATAGGGTGCTCAGTCATGATTCCTATTGTTGACGGGTCGCTGAATCTCGGGGTCTGGCAGGGCATATTTTTTGTTGATTTTGATGGACCGCGGACGAGAAGCATCTTTGTGACTACCCTCTGAGAGAACAGAGGAGCATGGTGTGAAAAGGAGAATACCGGTGAGAAGTGCTGTAAAATGGGTGATAATTGCCTTTCTTGTACTTTCGTTTGTTGCTCCTGTCTCCGCAAAAGACGTAAAGGTCGCTGTGCCGAAAGAGCATGGGGTCTACATCAAGACGAAGGATTCGATCAAAAGGCTGCTGCCCAATGTGGTCTACGAGTACGAAGGTGTCTTTGCTGTTGAGCCGAATAACCCCCCAAAGTTTCTCCTGAAAAATATCGAGTATTTTGTTTTTGTCGGCGATTTTCAGATGGAAGTTCTTACCTATAACGCCCTTCTCTTTTTCGGTGCTTCACCGGTAGGGAAAACACGGTATATGTTCGGAAAAGATATTCCCATTGAGGGGAAGGAAGAGGCGGGAAAATTCTACGTCGTCAAGCCGAAAGAACTCTTCGGCAGGGGGTATTTTGCCCTCTGGATCAACGATACAGCGTGGGACTTCCTTATCGAATAGGGCGGTGACCGGGGCCGGGTCTCAGCCTTGTCGCCCAGTTTGTTCGTTTTCTCTGCTTTCTACTGCTGGTGGGCAATATGATCGATTAACGTATCTTTTGCCGTATCTGCAGCCTTCAGTGTTCCCGTTTTTTTCAGTTTGATTCCAAGTCTGTCTGTCATAGGTTTCAGAAAATCATAGACCGTGTCCCTCTTCACGGAGAGTGTTTTCGGTCTGATCTTGATCTCTTCAAGAAGTTCTAAGAAATTAGCCTGAAATTCTTTCTGGAAATCGCTGTAGGGAGCGAGACGGAATGTGAGAACATTTCCGCTTTTCTGATCGGCATAGAGGGCGATGTAAGGGAAAAAGGGCCGTTCCCCTTCATCCACAATGAAGGGGGCAAAAAAGAAATCTCCTTCCCACGAATCATCGATTTTTTCCGTCGTTGCCTTTATCCGTGCGAGCCGGACTTCATCGACAGGTATATCAAGGGCCGGTTTCTCGGCCGGTGCAGGCCGTATCCACGCCTCCTGCCAGGTTCCGTTGTCCTCTTTGTTCTGATATGCTGTCAGATAGAGACCTTCTTCAGGCGCATCGAGAAGACTCGGGTTATCCTTGAACCGCTCAGCTATGCCAATGGCCCGCCGGAGGGCGAGACTCAGAAAGTCAGCCTCTGGTCCCGTTAAAAACCAGGGGAGAAAACCTGGTGAGTGACTCCGGAAACATGGCCAGGCTTGCCGTCCTCTGAATTTCAACCCAAGAGACTTAATAACGGCAAGGTCCTTTTTTTCGAGCATCGCCCTGTCTTCAAAACTGATCGAGAGACATCTCTGCATGGCATGAATGTCCTCATCGTCCGGATTGATCCTGCCAGACTGTAACCCCTCGAAGAAAGCCAGACCGTCACTGCCGATATAGACGAGAAGACCGAGAAGTTCCCCGAGAGCCCCTATCACGCAACAGTACCCCGTTTCTCCGGTATGCGGGTCAACGATCCCGAATAAATCAGCGTCCTCCATCCATTCCCACGGGGCATATTCTTTGAACATGCCTGCCGCAGCATAGAGTTCTGTCCATTGTTCGGGCGTTGGAGCCGGTGCTGTCATAAAGTCTCCTTATATCTGAGCGTTACTTCAAGCGCTCAATATGTATCACATAATCATTATGAAATTCCACCGTCCATTCTACCATCGATGGCAGGTTTTGGGACAGGGACGTTTTGGACGGCATTGCTTCTGGCGACAGCTTTCGGTTGTAAAAACTGTGATTTGTCAGCGCGGTTCTTTTGCCGCTACAGGCCTCCCGGCCCTATGGACCATCTGTGTGCAACGGGCCGGACAGACAACTGGCCCGATAGGGCGATGAAAGGACAATAAGGGTTTGAAAGTGGAGGGTGCCAATAATGGAAAAAGGAGGAATGGCAATCAATGGAGGCGGCATCCGGATTTGAACCGGAGAATAACGGTTTTGCAGACCGCTGC
>CAYQXL010000061.1:9211-10707 GCA_964421445.1 uncultured Pseudomonadota bacterium | reverse complement strand
GAGCCAGTTTCTCTGCTTCTTCATTGATGATCCCCAGTTGGAGCCAGATACATTTCGGATGTATCTGGACCGCTTCCCGGACAACAGGAAGCAGTTTATCGGCCCTCATGAAGATATCGACGATATCGACAGAAACAGGGATGTCGAGAAGGGAATGGTAGCACTTCTGGCCAAGAATTTCCTCTTCGCCGGGATTGACGGGGATGATCGTATATCCCTTTGTCATGAGATACCGGGCCACTCCGTTGCTTGCTTTCGTCTCGTCCGCTGACAGACCGACAACAGCGATGGTCTGCGATCCTTGTACGATCGCTGCAATTGTTTCGTCGTCCTTCCCCATGGTAGTCTCCTCGTCAACAGTGGGTGTTCCCCGAATCGGGGCATCCGTAAAGGCCGCGGTACTTATTTGAGATTTTTGAGGGCCTTCACGATAGACTCGACCCCCTGAAACAACTCTTTTTTGTCGCCCTTCAGAAATACAGCGGTTGGCGTTGCCTTGATAGCATCTTCTTTCAGATACGTTTGGAGAACAGCAAAAACGGGTTTGACATCGAAAGGCTTGAACTGGATGCCTTTTTCGTTGAGAAAGGCTTCAAGTTTATCCTTGTCTACAATACCCGCCCGGGCAGCATCGAAGAGAACATTCCGCACAGCAAGGGCATAGGCCATCTCCTTTTTGTCGTTCAAGATGGCGAGGAAGTATTGGGCATAGAGGGGAGAAAACTTGTGGGCAGGCGTATCGACAAACGTGATGGTAATGATGTTCCGCTTTACCAGGTCGGTAATGATCGGTTCAAGTTGAGGTTCAAGCCGGCTGCAGGCTCCGCAGAAATAGTCCGAATAGAGTCGGACCTTCGTCTTGCCCGATCCAAAGGTAAGGAGGGAGAGGTTGCCCCCAACCTGGGCGATGGAAAGAAGAGGGGCAAGCACGAAGAGCCACACGGTCATCGCCATTAACAGGAACGTTACAGTGTGACTGATGGGCAATGACCTTTTCATACCGTCTATTTATAACGCATCTTTTTCGCCGTGTAAAGAGCGATCACCGCGAGTCCCGTAACCGGACTCGCGGTCATTGACAGGGCCATTATGGATTGGTAACATAGAAAAAACGAGCGAGGCAGAGATGATGACAGAGGCAGATGATTGGGGCAGAGATCCTCAGGTGAGATACCTAAGAAATGTCTTTTCACAGATGGAGGAAGCACAAAAGGCTCTTTTCCGTCACCTTCCGGTCTCCGTTCTCGACCCCAGGCTCCGTCGTATGCGGGAAGGAGCCCTCAGCCTTTTTGAGCGGGCATGGCTCACGGCAACGCGGAGAGGCATCGGCCTTTCAGAAGCGGAATTTGGCATGGTTTACGTCCATTGCCTGGCACGCCTCCTCCGATCCAAGGGCATCGAAGTGCCTTCCGGCGCTCTTACTTCCACGGATCGTGTCGAAGCTGTCATGAAGGAGGTGAAATAATTATGTATCGCCTCCGTCTTTTCGGCCGGTG
>CAYQXL010000061.1:0-9111 GCA_964421445.1 uncultured Pseudomonadota bacterium | reverse complement strand
AAAGCCCTTCAGGAGAAATTCGGTGACCAGGTACAACTGGCGCCGTAATCAGATCTCCATTACGGATTCAGAGACTCTTCGCGGGCGATCCTGAGCGCCTTGATCTTCATAAGCCTCGTTGTATTGGACCGCTCGGCTTCATCGAGTTTCCCCGAAATGTATTTGAGGGTTTCGACGATCCTCGGAATGACCGTATACTCCAGGGCGTTTACCCGCCGTCGTGTTTTTTCGATCTCTCCGCTCATGATGCGGATGGCTTCTTCAAGTTCCGCCATTCTCAGCAGTTTCGGCATAAACGCCTTGAGAGATCTGACCGCCACGTCGAGATCAGGCGACGTGTGAATAAACGAATACATCCCTGCTGTCTCTCCAAAGGAAATCTCTACCGCAGGCACAGACACACTCATCACCCGGCGTCGGGCAACAGAAAGCGTCAGATCCTGCCTGGTGCTTTCCAGGGCATCTTCCGTGATGAGCCTGGATGAGGTGATCTCAGCCACAACAAATAGCTTCAGTACGTAGGGAAGTTCGTTGTCAACTTCGAGGCGACGAACCTTGTATTCCTTTGCCAGATTTATGAAGGCCTTGCTGAGCCCGTCCAGCTTGTCTTTCAGGAGTTTATGACCCCGCTGGGCAATGAGGAGCCTTTTTCGCAGTCTCAAAAGCTCCATCCTCGTGGGATTTACCGCCAGCTTTGCAGCCACTGTCTATCCCCCGTACCCATACTTGTCGATAAAGACATCCCGGACCCGCTTCAATTCCTGTCTCGGCAACATGGAAAGGAGTTCCCATCCGATCCGCAGATCTTCCTCGATGGTCCGGTTTTCATCCTCCCCCTGACGGATAAAGGTATCTTCAAAAGCATCAGCAAAAGCGACAAACTGGAGGTCCGAATCGGAGAGGGCAGACTCACCAAGGACAACCGCAAGCTCTTTGGCATTCTTTCCCCGTGCATAAGCCGAATAAAGCTGATTCATGACATCAGCATGATCCTCCCTGGTCTTGCCGGCTCCGATGCCTTTGTCTTTGAGTCGGGACAAAGACGGCAGCACATCAACGGGAGGATAAATACCGCGGGCATTGAGTGCTCTGTTGATAATGATCTGCCCTTCAGTAATATATCCCGTAAGATCGGGGATGGGGTGTGTCTTGTCATCCTCAGGCATAGTGAGGACGGGAATCTGGGTAATTGACCCGGCCCTCCCTTTCATCCGTCCTGCCCGTTCGTAGAGTGTGGAAAGGTCTGTATAGAGATAGCCCGGATACCCCCGGCGACCAGGGACTTCCCGTCGGGCCGCGGAAATTTCACGGAGGGCTTCACAGTAATTCGTCAGATCGGTCATAATGACGAGGACATGCATATCCTTCTCGAAGGCAAGGTATTCCGCCGCTGTCAAGGCCATACGGGGCAATGCAATACGCTCTATGGGAGGATCATCGGCAAGGTTGATGAAGAGAACGGACCGTTCTATGGCACCGGTCCGCCGAAAGTCAGCGAGGAAAAACTCGGACTCTTCGAACGTAATCCCCATGGCCGCGAAGACAACGGCAAATTTCTCCCCTGTCTTCAATACCGTAGCCTGCCGCGCTATCTGCGCTGCGAGCCGGGAATGAGGAAGACCGGACCCGGAAAAAATTGGCAGTTTCTGTCCCCTCACCAAGGTGTTAAGAAGGTCGATGGTCGATATGCCGGTCTGAATAAATTCGTTGGGGTAATCCCTGGCAAAGGGGTTCATGGGGCTTCCGTTGACGTCGAGATACTTCTCGGGAATCAACGGGGGTCCTTCGTCAACAGGCCTTCCGAAACCGTCGAAAACCCTCCCCAGCATGTCCGGCGAGACCCCCAGCTCCATGCCACGGCCGAGAAACTTCACCCTCACATCGTGGGGGGAAAGGCCGCTCGTCCCTTCAAAGACCTGAATCATCGCCTTGTCCCCATGGACCTCGAGAACACGCCCCCGGCGGACAGTGCCGTCATCCAACTTGATTTCAGCCAGCTCACCATAGCTGGCTCCCTCAATGCCATCGACAAGCATGAGGGGACCTACAATCTGTTTTACAGTCCGATATTCTTTTGAGATACGTGGCATCTTTTCCCTGCTTCTACCATGTCAAAGCTAACATGGTATCAGAAATTTTTCTCTCTATGTCGTCAAACCGATCCGGTTCATCTTCCGGAATGAGCTTTGCCAGTGAAATATCTTCCAGTACCGCCATCCCGATAATCGAATCGAGGGTCGCCCCGTCATCAAAAGCATTTTTTGCCACCTCGTGGTACCGGAGGATGAGGTTCAACATGTTGAACTGTTTTGCCAGCGACGTATATGTATCTCTCTCGTCAAAGGCATTCTGGTGAAGAAAGTCTTCGCGGATCATTCGGGCGACCTGCATTAGAAGCCTGTCCTGGGCCGGCAGGGCATCCATCCCAACCAGCCTGACCAGCTCCTCCAGTTCCGCCTCCTTCTGAAGGACCTCCATGGCTTTTTTCCGGTTCAACGACCACCGTCCCTCAAACTTTCCGTTGGCATAGGAATCGATTACATCCTGATACAGAGAGTAGGACGTAAGCCAGTTAATGGCGGGAAAATGGCGGGAAAATGCCAGTTTATCATCCAACCCCCAAAAGACTTTTACAACGCGAAGTGTGGCTTGAACCACGGGCTCCGAAAGGTCTCCCCCGGGAGGTGATACGGCGCCGATGAGGGACAGAACCCCTCTGCGACCATCGGATCCGAGACAGATTACGCTCCCTGCCCGTTCGTAAAAGTTTGCTATCCGCGATCCGAGATAGGCAGGATACCCTTCTTCTCCCGGCATCTCTTCCAGTCTTCCTGAAATTTCCCTCATCGCTTCGGCCCAACGGCTTGTGGAGTCAGCCATGAGAGCAACCGAATAGCCCATGTCCCTGAAGTATTCTGCAATCGTAATCCCTGTAAAAACGCTTGCTTCCCGCGCTGCAACAGGCATATTTGATGTGTTCGCCACGAGAACGGTCCGTTCCATCAGTGGCTCCCCTGAAACAGGATCCTTCAGGTGGGGGAATTCCATGAGGACGTCCGTCATTTCGTTACCCCGTTCGCCACAGCCAACGTAGACAACGATCTGTGCATCAGCCCATTTCGCCAGTTGGTGCTGGACAACAGTTTTGCCGCTTCCGAAGGGTCCGGGAATACAGGCCGTACCGCCCTTCGTGATGGGGAAGAACATGTCGATCACCCGCTGCCCCGTAACCAGCAGGCTGTCAGGCGGCACCTTACGCATTACAGGGCGAGGCTCACGCACCGGCCATCGCTGGACCATAGTGACACCGAACGATCCTTCCGTCCCTTCGATAACAGCAATTTCGGTATCTACATTTCCCGTAACAGGCCCAATCTTCCTGACCACACCCGATTTCCCGGGAGGCACCATTATCTTATGGATGACCAGGGCACTCTCTGCCACCGTACCGAGAACATCGCCAGGCCCCACCGTTTCTCCATGTTTCACAAGAGGATCGAATGTCCACTGTTTCGAACGATCCAGCGAGGGTCTTTCCGCCCCCCGGACGATATATTGGCCAAACTCTTCGGCAAGGGCATCGAGGGGTCTCTGAATGCCGTCATAGATGGAGCGGATGAGGCCGGGACCCAATTCAACACTCAACGGTTGGCCGGTTCTTACTACAGGTTGTCCGGGACCGATTCCTTCCGTCTCTTCATACACCTGAACCGAGTATTCCTCTTCCTTGATCTCAATGACTTCACCGTAGAGATTCTCTTTTCCAACACGGACCATCTCATACATTCGTGCTCCGGAAAGCCCCCGGGCTACAACCAGCGGTCCCGAAACTTTTACTACCTCACCTGTCTCATCCTTCATAGCCTTCGTTTTTACCTCTCCCTGTGTTGTCATTTCACCTCGACACCGGCCGACGGGCAGTTTAGCGGGTATCACCGGTTCCCGGCATCTGACTGGCCTTGTCTCGTTCCGACGGGGACCGGTCGCCCAAATCACCCACAACCTCAGATAGGACGCCCCTTTCCTCCGGAATGGGAGCCCCGAGTATGTCAACACCCATTGCCCGTTCAACAGATCTCCGCATATCCATGTAACTCGTGTGTTTGCTCCCTTCATGGGTGGGAATGACGGTCAGGATAGCTGATGATCTCTGGCGGAACTCCGTTACGGCCTGGGGGTTTTCGAGGGCCATGCTTTCGGTAACGATGACCAGACCGATCTTCGGCTCTTTCGCCAGCTTTACGAGTTCCTGTGTCAGTTTCGAGCTGTCCTCCACAACCACTATTTCAAACCCTACGCCCTTGAAGCCGAGCACGAGGTGTTTCTCCCCCACCGCCACCGCTTTAGACATAGGTCTCCCTCAACTGAAGCTTCAAAAAATCCCTTCCTATGCGATTCAGCCTGCCTGCCACAACAAGTTTCAGGTTCTGCATTTCGACGGCCAGACCTGCAAGAAAAGCAAAAACCCGTTCAGGGCCCGCTGTCTGGAACTTCCCGTCCTGGGCAAGGCGGGTCATGTAATCCGTCGTCTTGAGATTGAAACCTGCCAGTTGGTCGTCTTCATCAAGGCCGAGAGCCTGGGCCATGAGTTCACCCACCACCCCTCCAATCGACTGTGGCCATGACCGCAGGTCTTCAACGGCCATAAGGTCGTCCACAAGGGCGGTCACATCACCAAGTGGAAGAAAATGCCGGTGATAGCGCCTGAGGGGAAGCCCCTGCTTTGCCGCCCTCCAGAGAACGAGCACAGCCGAGGCCAGCACTTTCTCGCAAACCCAATAGGATATGAAAGAAGAACCGAGCCGGTCGGCAAGGAGGAGCAGGTGTCTCAGGTATGCCCCGTCAAGAAGGATGTCGAGGATTACAGGACTGATATCAGTGAGGTCGCTCAGCTCTTTCGTCGCCTGTTCGGCTATGGGCCCCGGTACCCCCGTAATGTCACCGCGCGCTATCTCTTCAAGATTTTCTTCACTGACCAGACCAAAGGGGAAAGGAAAGACCGTTGACCCCCCGAGGGCCCGCTTCAGGTTCTGATAATCACCGGAAATAAGGAACATGTCAGCAGGGGCCGGAGAAGGGGAATCGGCACGGATCGACATCACCATATCATAAAAGCACCGGTCGGTGACGGCACCGAAATCATCCCATACCGCCGCCGGCGTAACATAGTCCTTAAGAAATGTCTCCTGCAAATGAGGGAGAATATCCTCCTGATGGTCTTCGGCAATAATATTCAAAAAAAACTCCTTGGAAAAAAAATGCGATTCCAAGGCGCTGATACGTCCCGACACAAAACCCCAGCTCGGATCGTTGGAGATTTCGGGAATCACTGCGCTCCTCCTCCGAAGAGGCCGTTGGCTATCACCGGAGTCAGTTCCTGCTCAATCTGGGCGAGCATGGTCTCGAGCTTGCGATCCACTTCATAGTTCTGTCCCAGAAAGACGAAGCCACCCCGTTCCGGCAAAAAAGCACCATCGTCTACAGTGATCTCTCCCTGGCCCATTCTCTCCTGGTTGATCCGCGACACCACTCTTAGAAAAAGGGCCCTGTCATCGTTGTGAATCCGCACCTTTCCACCCCGGACGTCGGCAGCATGGACGATAAGCCGGGACATAAGGGTCTCGTACCGGTCCTCGGGCCATGCTAGGACCGCCTCCTTGGCCTTCCGGGAAACGGTACGAAGCATGCCGTTCCTTCTTTCCAGTATCGTCTTCCCTGCAAGCCCGTTAAAGTGACTCAGTTTCCTCTGAAACTCTTCTTCGATTGCCGCGGCTAATGCACTGTACCGCCGTTCCGATTCCCGGACAAACTGATCCTTCTGACCTTGGAGGGTCTCGGCGATCTTTGACCTGGCACTTTCTACAATCCGGGCGGCCTCGACCGTGGCCTCAGACAGTACCGCATCCCGTATCTTCTGAAAAGACATGGCTCTCTATTCCCCGCTTATGGAACAGCTATATTCTGGAGCGGCACAGGTTGCGTTAGAAAGATCACAAAGAGGATCGTTGCCAACAAACCCACGACAGCATACGTTTCAACAAAAGCCGGAAAGAGGATCGCCCTCCCCGCTGCCTCCGGCCGGCGGGCAATGAGAGAAATGCCTGCCGCAGACGCGTTCCCTTGGTGAATGGCGGATACAAGCTGGACAATGCCGCATCCGAGACCCACAAAAAACAAGGCTACACCGGTTCCGAGTGATATCTTGAGCGCTGATCCTCCGATAAGGCCGGTTTGGGTCATCATGAGAACAGCGGCTATAAACCCATAAAAACCCTGTGTTCCCGGCAGGGCAAGCATAACAAGCATCCGGCCAAAAAGCTCAGGTTTTTCTCTCAGCACCCCTGCACACTGGTGTGCCGCTATTGCGATACCCCAGGCAGAACCGGCGCCCGAAAGACCAAAGGCGAGCCCGGCGCCGCCATAGCACAACCCCCGTCCCAACTCAATCCATTCAGGTGACATCATTCATCCTCCACTAAATCCTTTTCCTCAGCCCTTGCCGGCCGCCGTCCCGGCTATACCGTTTTTGGCTACGGCCCGCTGAACGCTGTCCCACTCCACGGCGTTTTTCTCCATAATGCACGAATCTGTATCAAAGCCTAACGGCTGGAAGCGTCTTCCTCCTGTTTCGTAAAACCTGCCGAAAAACTCTACAAAAATAAGTCTCATCGAATGCACAAAAGCCCCGAGGGCACTGATGAGAAAATTGAAGAGGTGCCCCGCCACCAGTATACCGATAAAAAGCACCGTCCCGACGTACGGGACATCTCTCACCATGCCCGCCATGAGGTTGAGGGCCATGGCGATGATAGACGTCGTGAGCCCAAGGGCCAGAAGACGGCAGTATGAAAGCGTATCTCCCACAAAAGCGGTGATACCGTAGGCTCCGACGATGCCATACAGGCTCATCAGGCCTGTTCCCAGTCGGCCGGCAATACCGGAACTCTCCCTTCCCTGGGTGAGCACCAGACCTAGGGCTCCGATCCAGAAGAACCATACACCGGTGGTAAATAAGGCCGGGGGGATGGGGCCAAAGACCTTGCCTACCATCATGAGAAGACCGGAAAGCGTGACAATCCAGCAGATACCGTCGGAAAAAACACCCATCCAGTCTCCTTGCCGGGCAGCGCCATACATTTTAAGAACGATGCCGAAGAACTGGTTCACCACCCCAATGGCGAGTGCAAAAATGAGAGCCAGAATGGTCTTTTCGATAGGGTCAAGGACGGTGAACGTTTTCTGGAGACGAAGGAGAATATTGTTGTCTCCCAGGTATTCCGGTTTATAGAGATCGCCGAACCACGAGCCGAGCACGACACCAAAAATCAGGCTGCTTATCCCTCCGAAAAAAAGAATTCGGGAAAAATCATATACCCCGGGATATTTCTTCGTCTTCTTCATAAGATAAAAGCCGAGGAGGATCAACATCAGACCGTAACCAGCATCACTGAAACAGATGCCAAAAAAGGCATAGAAGCTGACCTGCATAAACGGGGTGGGGTCAAAACCCCCGTACGGAGGGAGGCCGAACATTTCGGTGAGAAGCTGGATCGGTCTAAGCAGGTGTGGAACAGAGAGGCTTACAGGGACATCTTCCTCAGGTCCCGGATCCTCGACAGTCACCGTGGATGACGGGAAATCCCTCTCCAGAACCGCCATGAAGGTATTGAGGTCCCGCACCCTAACGTATCCGCTGATCATATGAACCCATCGACCTTCAACCCCTTTTCTGGCAGCGAACTGTCTGTTTCGGATATTGTTCCAGTATGCCCGGAGTACTAGCAGTGCCCGGCGTCCCTCGCCAGCCCGGTTGCCCACGGCGAGACGTTTTATCTCTTCGACTACCGACGACAACTCACCCCTGTATCCCGCAAGATCCCCCTCCAGTTCCCTGATCCGGTCAATAACGCTCTCCTGCCGCCTGGGAAGCCGCACCTCCTCAAACCCTGCGCCATTCAGTGCAGAGCGTATGTCTTCCCCGTCATCTTTCAAAAAGACGAAGACCATTTTCAGCCTTTCCGTCTCTTTTTCATCCTTTCCCGGAATAGAGGGTATGCAGTGGGTACCATGATTACCAGCAGCCTCTATGTCTTCCCACGCAAGGGTCGGCCATGCTTCTGACAACTCACCCAGGACCGAAAGATTCTTCCTCGGAAGAGAGCCAACGACCATCATCACCCGCTGTACCGTCCAAAGATGGGCTATGTCAAAAGGAAGGTCCCTTAAGGGATAGAGTTCATTCAGTTCCGCTTCAATTTCGCCGACAATACGGTCGGCCCGGCGATAGGTTTCATCCAGTTCCCGTGCACGAAGGTACTGTTCTTCCAGGTTGTAACTACCGAGTACTGCGTCAATCTCATCTGACGACGTAACAATGGGCAGGGGGGTAAGACTTTTTACAAAGCTCTCCTGTTCAGGGACAAAGGAGTTGATCAGATTGAGAATGAAATCTATCTTGTGGAGTCTTTCATCAGCCTCCTCGGTAGAGGTACGGCACTGGATGAAGGGGGTTTTTTCTTCGAGAGTGTCTTTGATGTCAAGAACTTCCATAACACCAAGACTGTTAACAACCTTGATGAGTCGATCGCCAGCCTCTTTAGGACTTACAACCGTTACCTTTTTTAACGGTTCTATGGCCATAATTCTCCGTTACAGTTCGTTCAGTCGGGCCAGGACGAGGTCTACCTGTGTCTGCAAGAGCGTTTCCGGGAGGACATCGATGCCGTCCAGGGCCGACTTCAGTTCTTTCTCAGCCTGGGCCAGGGAAACGGTCTGTTTTTCCTCGATGGTCCTGCGAAACTCCCCGATTCTCCGGTCCGTTTCTTCCACTACGTTCTGCCGGAAAGCCCGTAACTCCTCTTCAGCACCTCTCTCCAGTGCCCCGACTTCTTCTTGGGCAGCAGACAGGATTGCAGCCGCTTCCTGTTCCAGATTTATTACGTCATTCATTAACATAGTCACCTGCACACCGTCTGTAACAATGATGCCGTGCCACACCGGCACAGATGTTGAAACTCGAACGGAAAGAACCCGTCCGCAGACGCCCCCAAATAGTTTTGCGCTTATCTTACTATACAGGCCGTCCGGATTTCAACCGTGAATCATCTTTTT
>CAYQXL010000060.1:0-11641 GCA_964421445.1 uncultured Pseudomonadota bacterium | reverse complement strand
GGGATCGGTTCATCAAAACTCCTGCCGGACATGTACGAGAAGATCCCCTGAAGCCGTTCCGAGACACCCTTGAAATACTTCGTCAAAGGAATCCCCTGGGGGCAGGCCTCTTCACAGGCACCACAACCGACACAGGTCTGGGAGACATGGTACATCCGGATGAAGTGAAAGAGTTCCTTGCCCTGAGGGATCTGGGTTGAACCGGTCCGAAAAATCTTGTTGAGGAGGGCATCCCCTTTCGGGAGATATTCATCACCATGAAAAACACAGTCAACGCAGTAACAGACCGGGCACATATCGCGGCAGTTGAGGCACATGACGCATCGCTCAAAATCCTTGGCAAAGGCCACCATATCTGTTGCAAAGAGGTCCGGTTTCGGACGCTCATGGAGCAGCATGTCGCCCGAGACCTCTTCAGTCTCACCCTCGAACAGCGAAAGGACCTCCTCACCCTTCCCGGTGTACGGTACGATCCAGTAGTTGCCCTTCCCGTCGATCCTGATCCCGGCGTCGCCCACGACGCCACGCTGTTCGCGGCACTGGCGGCAGGCCCATCGACCGGCATCAGGGGCGGCAAAGAACGTCGCCAGCCCGAGGGGGTCAGCGGGGAGATCGCTCACCCCCTCTTTTGACGAGACAGTGCCGGTGCAATCGACAGACACAGCGATAATGGCTTCCCGTTCAACCTGGGTCAACTTGCTCAGTTCTACATAGGCCCTCACCTCGCAGGGTCTCACCATAAGCATAACCTTGAGGCCCTTGGAAAAAAGCCGTCGCAGATAGAGGGCTCCGTTGGCATCGAAGACAGGGTTGAGAAGTGAATAATGATCGAGGGTACCCTTGTATATCCGATGGTGAATGCCCCCGTCGTCCCCGCTTCCAAACCCGAGAACAACGTTGTGCTCCCCTTCCAGAAAGCGGTTGAGGGCAGATTCGATGTGGCCGTCTTTAATCCTTTTCCCGCGCATTCGTCTGGTCCTTAATGTCGTTGTACATGGTGGTCACTTTTTCCACAAAGCGCCGGGCTTCTGCGGCACTTACCCAAAAGAGCCGGAGCTTGTCTTTAAGTGAGAATGAATCGAGCATCTCCTTGAGAGCTGCTATCTTCCGCCGCGTGTAATAATTGCCCTTGATGAAATGGCAATCTCCAGGATGGCATCCCGCAACGAAAACGCCATCAGCCCCTTCAAAGATCGCCTTGAGCACAAAGGCAGGATCGACCCTGCTCGAACAGGGCACCTGAATGAGCTTGACCCCATCGGGGTATTTCATCCTGAGACTCCCCGCCATCTCCGAAGCCTTGAAGGTACAGAATGAACAGGCAAAACCGATTATCTCAGGGTCTCTTTTTACGCTCTCATCGGCCATGATGCCTCCTGTACCGTTGTGGCCGGAACCTTCCTGAAGTGGTGTCAATCATCAGGACATTATTCCTCTCTACACTTCTCATATGGCCTCCAAAAACGCACTGATCTCATCGTCCACCATCCGGTCGAGATAGCCCTTCAGTCCGATAGCCGACGACGGGCAGGTTGCATTGCAGAGACCACAGCCCATACAGGCTGCCTCCTCAACGCGAACAACCCTGGCGGCTTCGTCGTAGGTGATTGCCTTCGCCACGCACGCCTGCTCACACATCCTGCACCCGCTGCACCGCTTCGGATCGACATAAGAGATAAATGGATCGACAAAGGCATATCCAAGGTTCAGAAAGCCGAACAGCTTCACCGCCGAGGCCCTGCCGTGATTGATCGACTCTTCGACATCCTTGGGACCTGAACAGGAACCTGCGATAAAGATTCCCTTAACTGCAGTATCAAAGGGTCTCAGTTTGATATGGGCCTCGAGAAAGAATTTATCCTTGTCGAGAGTTATTTTCAGGAGGGACGCAATCTCCTTGTTATCAACAGGAGGGGATATTCCTGTTGAGAGAACAACGAGATCGAACATCCTTTCAAAAGGTTCGCCAAAAAGCGTATCCTCGCCCCGCACGACCAACCCTTCGGGGACAGGTATGATTTCGGAAATATTACCCCTGGTGAAGAGAACACCTTTTTCCTGTGTATCTTCAAAGAATTCCTCGCCGCCCCTGGGATGGGCCCTCACATCCATGTAAAAGGACTCGACATACGAATCTTTATATTTCTCCTTGATCCTGTTACCAACCCGGAGCGCATTGATGCAGCAGACTCTCGAACAATACGGTTTCCCTATCTGTTCATCCCTCGACCCAACGCAATGGAGTATCGCTATTCGCGGTTTTTCGGGAACTGTGAGGTCTTCAACCATACGGTCAAATTCAAGGGTCGTGATGATTCTTTTATCCTTCCCATAGGCCAGTTCGGGCTTTATTACCGGGTCAAAGGGGGTAAAGCCTATCGCCGCAATCGCCCCGCCGGCGGTGATCTGCCTTTCCCCGTCCGGCGTGTCCAGGGTCACCTCATAGTTGCCAAAGAAACCATTGAACGTCTTTATCGTTGTCGAAGTAAAGATCTCCACGTTCTCCCGGGTGACAAGATCTTTGATCATTTCGTCGATTATGACCGGACCGTCTTTCCGTGAAGGCCAGACATCCTTCAAATTCCTGACATGACCACCGAGTTCCCCTTCCTTCTCAACGAGATATACCTGTATTCCCATCCTGGAGAGGAATTCAGCAGCACTGAGACCGGAGACACCGCCTCCGATAACCAGCGCCGATTTCGTCACGTCCACCACTTTTTCTTCAAGGGGAACATAGTGAGCTGACGAATAGAGTCCGGCCAGGATGAGCCTCTTCGCCTTCTCCGTGTTGATCTCAATATCGTCACCGACCCAGGAACAATGTTCCCTGATACTCACCCTCCGCAGAAGAAAGGGGTTGAGTTCAGACTTTTTAAGAACATCCTTGAAAAGGTCACCGTGAAGGGACGGTGTGCACGATGCGATGATAACCCGGTCAAGCCCTTCCCTCTCAATACTCTGGCTTATCATGTCCTGACCCGGTTCTGAACAAACAAAGGCATAATCTTCCGAGACAACAACGTTCGGAAATTTCCTGAAGTATTGGCTCAGTTTCCTCACATCAATCGTGTGCTTTATATTGTGACCGCAATGACAGATGAATATTCCCGTTTTCATGAACGTATATACTCCATGCACCGCGCCGCTGCCTCTCCACCCGACGCAACCGTATCTGGGACATCCTTCGGCCCCGATGCCATACCGCAGACAAATATCCCATCCACGTTCGTCCGGGAAGGATGAATGGAGTCGGTCTGTATGAACCCATACTCATCTCTCTCCAACGACATGGCATGACAGAGCGCCTCCGTCCCTTTCCTCGGTCTCACGCCGGTGGCAAGGACGACCAGATCGACCTCTATCTCCTCCATCTCCCCGCTCAGCATATCCTCTACTCTGACCAACAATCCATTTTCCGTCTTTGTTATCTCCCCTGGAATACCTCTGATATAGAAGGCGCCGCTTTCCTGCGTACTCTTGTAAAACTCTTCATAACCCTTGCCGTACGCCCGCACATCGATGTACGAAACAAAGATCCGGGCGTCCCGGATTCTGTCCTTCACGATACTGGCATGCTTGGCCGTATACATACAGCATACGCGGGAACAGAAACGTGCTCCGCTCTGCCGGTCCCTGGACCCGACACACTGGATGAAATAAAAACGCTTCGGTATCTTCCCGTTGAACAGGATGTCCCCTCCTGTGGGCCCGGTCACCGAACAGAGCCGTTCGAATTCTATACCTGTCATAACCCCATCGAGCACCCCGTAGCCGTACTCTCTTCTTTCCGAAGGATCGTAGAGATCAAAACCAGGAGCAACGACAATCCCGTCACATTCGATGCGGACGGTCTCATCCTTCATTGAATAGTCGACCGCCTTTACTTCGCAGAGCCTTTCGCATTCACCGCACTGAATACAGCCTTCAATCATCCCTGCGAGACACCGGGACGCCTCGGCCATAGCACCTTCGCGACTGTAACCAAGGATCACCTCGCCAAAATTTCCCGTTCTCTCGTCACCATTCATTTCGGGCACGGGAATCCGATCGGCCCTGACAATCCTTTCTCTCAGTCCCGCTACCTCGTTCTCTGCGAGAGGCTGAGGTTGGGAGGCATCATCAGGCAGGCCCCCTGCCGT
This sequence comes from uncultured Pseudomonadota bacterium, assembly GCA_964421445.1. Classification (GTDB taxonomy): domain Bacteria; phylum Desulfobacterota; class Syntrophorhabdia; order Syntrophorhabdales; family CAYQXL01; genus CAYQXL01. The sequence goes on along the minus strand of CAYQXL010000060.1, from coordinate 7,499 downwards.
CTCGCCTCTTAAATATCTGTTTATCGAACGGGCCGCTTTCTGGCCTGCCGCTATGGCATCAACAACATAGGCCGGACCGGTTGACACGTCTCCGCCTGCAAAGATACCGTCTACATTTGTTACGCCTGTCGCCGGGTCAACGTCTATCGTTCCACCCCTTCCCTGCACCACGCCCGACCCCTCGGTAAAGCCTGTTTCCGTTGCCTGTCCCAGAGCCGTTATGACCGAATCGACGGGAACGGTAAATTCCGAGTTCTCGATGGGAACCGGCCGTCTTCGGCCGCTTGCGTCAGGTTCACCGAGTTCCATCCGCACACACTCCATCTGCGAGAGAGACCCGTTATCCCCATAAAAACGGACCGGCGTTGAAAGAAACTGAATCTCGATTCCTTCGTGGAGAAGAGCTTCTATCTCTTCTCCTGCTGCAGGCATCTCCTCCCTGGTCCTGCGGTAGATGAGCGTAACAGATTCACTCCCCAGTCTTTTTGCTGTTCGCGCACAGTCAATGGCTGTATTTCCGCCACCGATAACGGCAACGCACTTCCCGATGTTGACCGGCTCACCGCTGTTCACGGAACGAAGGAACCGGATCCCGTCAATGACTCCCGCCAGATCCTCTCCATCCACATTGAGAGGCAGTCCTTTTGGCGCACCTGTACCTACGAAAACAGCATCGTAATCGCTCCTGATCTCCTCAAGGCTGATCTCTCTTCCGATCTCTGTGTTACACCGGATCGTCACCCCGAGTCGTCCGATATAGTCGATCTCTTTCATTAGTTCCGATTTTGGAAGACGGTACTCGGGAATGGCATACCGCAACATGCCCCCCGGTTCAGGAAGCGCTTCATAGACCGTGACATCATGTCCTTCCAATGCGAGATCGTGGGCACAGGCAAGGCCTGCCGGTCCTGCCCCGATGACCGCGACCCTCTTCTCCGTTTTTGTAATCTGCGGGACAATGAGAGAATCAATGTTGAACGAATCGACTGCGTACCGCTTGAGCGAACGAATTGCAAGAGGTTGATCGAGTTGGCCGCGATTGCAGACCGTTTCACAGGGCGCATAGCAAACCCTCCCGCAGACGGAAGGAAAGGGATTCGTTTTTCTTATGAGGAGATAGGCATCGGCCATCCGCCCTTCACTGATATGCTTCACATATCCGAGAACGTTCGTATGGAGGGGACAGGCGTCAACACAGGCTGCCTTGCAGAGACGGTCTTCCCGTTTATCGATGCTCGCCTTGTTGGGAATAGCCTGAGGAAAGGGAATATAGATTGCCTTTCTCGGACCAATACCCATGTTGAATTCGCTTTTCATCACAACGGGGCACCCAGGGGAGCAGGAACCGCAGGCATTGCATTTGGTTACATCTACAAACCGTGATTTTTTATAGACCTCGACCTCGAAACCCTTGCCCGCTTTTTTCACGGCCACAGGCCTGGCCCAGGAAAGCAGTTCAATGTTACGGTTCAGGGCAACCTCAACCATCTTGGGCGAAAGGGTACAGGTTGAACAATCAAGCGTAGGGAACGTCTTGTCGAGCTGAATCATCCTTCCGCCAATAGACGGTCCCTCTTCGAGCATCGTTACCTTGACACCGCACGACGCCAGTTCCAGGGCTGCCGTAATGCCGCCGATGCCGCCGCCGACGACGATGACATGTTTTCGTTCTTCGCCCATCACCCTGCCAAAATAGATTTAATCGTGTCTCGCACTTTATGAATATCGGCAACGATACCGTAGTGAGCATACTGAAAGATCGGCGCATCAGGATCCTTGTTAACGGCGACGATACAGTCCGAGTCTTTCATCCCTGCAATATGTTGAAAAGCACCGCTGATCCCCATGGCAAGATATACCTTCGGCTTCACCGTCTTTCCTGACGTACCGACCTGCCGCGGTTTCGGAAGCCACATTTTATCGATCACAGGCCGTGATCCTGAAAGAACAGCCTTGAGACGGCTGGCAAGGTCCTCATATTCAGGTATTTCGTCTTTGTTCCCTATCCCCCGGCCGACAGAGAGGAGAAAATCGGCCTTTGTAATGTCGACATCGCCCTTCTCTTCCTCTACATATTCGATGAAGGTTCTTTCGCCTGCAGCAGGGTTATAATCGACAATAGCAGGAGCAGGAACCTGGGGTCTCTCTGAGACCTGATCCTTGAAACTGCCGCTCCTTACAGTCACGATGAATGTACCGCCTCCGGCGATCGAAAATTCACCGAAGAGTTTATCCGAATAGTAGCTCTTGAAAAAGACCGCTCTATCCTTCTCGTATCCGCTCACATCTGTGACAAGAGGAAAGCCGAAATAGCCGGCGAGATATGCCGCCGACTCACAACCTGAGGACGAGTGTGTAAAAATGATACAGTCCGCCTGTCCTTTTGTTCCGGTGATCTGCTCGACGATCCGTACCAGTTCGAGCGGATTTGCAATGACTTCTTCGTCCGCCCTGACCCTTAGAATCGAGTCGGCAGTTCTCTCATTGAGCGGAGAGACTCCGTCCGGCATGAGCATGCACACCTCTTTACCAAAAAGCATTGCCAATCCGAGGGAGTCGAGATTCCGCTCTTCAAAAACCCCCCTTCTCGTTTCCGCGATTACAAGAGCATAACTCATTGATACACCCCCTTCTCTTTCAGGATGCCTATCAGGCGGACACAGACGTCACCCAGTTCGCCGCTCAGTATCTCAGCGCCCCCTTTCTTGGGCGGATAAACCCATCGAAGGAGATCAATCTTTTTCTGACCGCCGTCATGATACGAGGAGCCGTCATAGGTCTTTCGTTCAACCTTCGACGCCTTCCTGATTCCCATGATCGATACATACCGGGGCTCGTTGATTCCGCTCTGGATGGACAGAACGCAGGGCGTTGCAATCTTTACCCTCTCCTGAAGCCCCCCTTCGAGTTCTCTCCGTATGATTACGTAACCGGCTTCAACACTATCGACACCGATAACCATCGATGCGTACGGTAACCGGAGCATTCCGGCAAGTATGCCTCCAAAGGACGCGAACTGATCGTCTTCCGATTGGACACCGGTAAATATCACATCGAAGGGAAGTGCCTCACTTGTAAGAAACTTTCCCGCCAGTGCCGCTCTCTCATAGGGATCATGGAAGATCTCGTCGCTTCTGACGAGAAGTCCATCCTTCGCACCCATAGCGATCGCCCTCCGGAGAACTTCATCCGATTCAGGATCACCCAGGGAGACGGCTGTCACGGCACCACCGCTTTTTTCAACGATACGGACCGCTTCCTCAACGGCATAGTTATCCCAGTCGTTCACTTTGAAAGGAAGTTTCGACAGATTTACCTCTTTGCCGTCGTCGGATATTCTGAGTTCTTCTTCCTGTGTTGCGGGAACCCGTTTTGTAAAGACCAGAATGTTCATGACAAGACCTCCATAAGAATTTCCGAAAGTTCTCGAACCATCAAGCCCTTTTCCGTCGCCGGATCTTCAAGGGTCATGACACAGAAAGGACAGGCCGTGGCGATCATGTCCGCTTTCTTCTGCACCGCTTCCGCAACCCTCACGTCGGCATTTCGCTGATAGGTCGTTTCGACTTCAAAAAACATGCGCCCGCCGCCACCTTCGCAGCACAAAGAGGTCTCCCGGGACCTGGTGAATTCGAGAAGTTCAAGTCCGTCTACAGCTCGCAGGATCTGTCTCGGCTGATCGAAGACATTGTTTTGCTTACCAAGGAAACAGGGATCATGATAGATCACCTTCTTCTCAAAGGACTTTTCGAAGGAGAGCGTCCCTTTTTCAACGGCATCCCAGAGAACCTCGGTGTAATGGGACACCTTGATACCGTGTTTGCCATACTCTTTCTTGAAGACATTCATGCAATGAGGCGAAAGGGCAATAATCTCCCTCACACCGTATTCATCGAGAGCCGCCGTGTTCTCCTCATAAAGCTCTTCAAAAAGACCCGCTTCACCGATCCGTCGAATTTCATTGCCACAACATGCCTCTTCTTCGCCGAGGATTCCAAACTCCACGCCTGCCGCCGTCAGGAGGCGGGAGACATTTGCCGGAATAACCATACACCGGGGGTCATAGGCCTGAATACAGCAAACAAAGAGCAAACGCTTCTGCTCTGTCTCGGAAACGTGAGGGATCTCAAAATCAAGCTTTTCAGCCCATGCTGCTCTCTTGTTCCGTGACCGTCCCCAGGGGTTCTTCTGAACAAACGTGTTCTCAAGGGCTTTCTGGATCGCGAGGGGAACGTCTCCATCCTCGATCAGAGCGGACCTGACACTGATGATTACCTCCGACGGCTTGACATCACGGGGACACCTGATCGTGCAGGCTCCACAGGACGTGCAGTACCACGGGATTCCTTCAGCTATTTCCGCTTCGAACTGTTTTTTTCGAACAACCATTCTGATATTGAACGGTGTCTTTCCCGCTTCAGGACAACTGCCTGTGCACTTTCCGCATTGGATACAGGTCAAAACCCTCGTCTCTGCCTGTTCAACCATTAGACAAAACCCCCGGTCCTCGGACAATTTTCGCGTCTGTAAAACGGTTCCTATGGTGTTGTGATAAATATTAGCAACAACTATGCCATATCACGAACAATAAGAATATTAGGGTCTTGCCTTCCATCATCCGTTTTTTCCGACCCTGCTGCAAGACTATTTCCGATACATGTGTTTCAATATTATACAAGTTATTTTGCTCCATAGCTTTTACATGGGGCAAACGGGGAACATTTTTTCCAGCTTCGCGACACACTTTCCCGGCATGACCGTGAGTATTTCTAATACACCACCCGCATATTTTAAATACAGTCTGTCCTCTTTGTATACAATATAATCTTTTTCCTCAAACGCGTAAAACCGCTGACATCAACCATCTCGATAAGTTACGTCCTGCTGGCATGCAATTTGCCTCTCCACAAAGGTCAAATCTTAGGAAGGAGGGGTTTTATGGGAGCAGAAAGGACCTTTTCAACTATTCGCACCTTACTCAATAGGAATGCCATGCTTTACCCTGACAGGATAGCCATGAAGGAGGTTGAGGGTGACAGGGTCTACACCTACAGGACCTTGCAGGACAGGGCGAACAGGATGGCGAATGGCCTGGAGAATATGGGCGCAAAAAAAGGAGACCGGATAGCCATTCTCAGCCAGAACAGTTTTGAGTATATGGAATCGGCAATCAGTGTACCTAACGGAGGCTTTATCTTCGTCGTCTGTAATTTCAGGCTGGCACCACCGGAGATTGCAGCGGTCCTTGCAGACGCAGAGCCGTCCATACTCATCGTTCAGCAACAATTTACAGACATTGCCCGGGCCATAAAGGAGATTCTCCCTTCTATCAGACAACTTATCTATTTTGGGGCACCAGACCAGAGACCCGACGGATGGCATGACTATGAGGAACTTATTAGGAACAGTTCTCCCGCTGACCCGACCGTTGAGATTCTCGAAGATGATATCGCCATGCTCATGTATACGAGCGGCACCACAGGGCTACCCAAAGGGGTCATGCAGACCCACGGCAATTTCTATCATGCAGGCCGGGTCTGTTCAAAGAACAACTTCCTGACCATGGATGACCGGGTCTTCATCATCTGCCCCATGTACCATATTACGGCACACTATACGTTTTTCGGAACCTTTTACACTGCCTGTCCTGCCTATATCTTCACCCGATGGGATGTCGACCTCTTTCTGTCGGGCACCGAGAAGGAGAAACTGACGGCAGGCATGTTCGCAACCCCCATGGTGATGATGATGCTCGATTCACCGAATCTGAAGAAATACGATGTATCGAGCTGGAAATCGCTCTGGTTCGCCGGTGCCGGTATCATCCCCTCAGTATATAAAAAGTTTATCGACACCTTCGGCAACATTCTCGGGGAGCATCACGGAACGACAGAATCGACGGGCGTCACGACAAACCTATCGGTCAGGGACATCAAGGAGGCCTTTGACCGGGGAGATTACACCATCCTTGAATCATGCGGGCGTGCAAGTTACGACATGGATATTCTCATCGTTGACGAGAACCAAAGGCCCGTGCCTCCCGGCGGCATAGGGGAGATGATCATAAGGGGACCGGGAATGTCACTCGGTTACTGGCGAAAGGAAAAGGAGACAGCCAAGGCCTATAAGGGTGAATGGTTCCACACGGAGGATGTCTGTTCCATCGATGAACGGGGATACATCCGCGTCATCGACCGTCTGAAGGACATGATCATCACCGGTGGAGAAAACGTTTATCCTGCAGAAGTAGAGAAGGTTCTTCACCAGCACCCGCTGGTCAAGGAATCCTGCGTCATCGGAACACCGCACCCTGTATGGGGAGAATCGGTCACAGCCATTGTAGTGCTCAAGAACGGCGATCAGGCCACGCCTGCTGAATTCACCAATTTCTGCAAAGGGAAAATAGCCGGCTACAAGGTGCCTAAAGTGGTTCATATCGTTCCCGAGTTGCCACGGAACGCTGCAGGCAAGATCCTGAAGAGAGAGTTGCGGGAACAGTTCGGCGCATAACAGGGGCTCAAACCGGATTGCGCACCGTCGTTGTCCGGATCATATTGCGAAGGGGGTTTGATTATGAGAGAGGTAACAAGTCATGGACCTGGCAGACTTCTATTGTGGGTACTCGGCATAAGCAGCGTCTGGTACGTATTCGTTCTTCCCTTTGTCCTGCAGAACACCTCCTATCTGATCTTCGGCTGGATGCCTCTTGCCGTCTTCTTCTACAACCTGCAGACCACCCTCTGGCTGATTGCCTTCTGGATCTATACATCCAGATACTGGCCTTACCGGTGATCTTTGGGCGAGGTAAACAGAATACATGAACAAACAGGAATGACAAAGCCAAAGGAGAACGTATGATCTGGATAGTGCTTATACTGGGCGTCATACTGGTGCTTATCAGCGCCTATGGTTACAAGTTGGCAAGCAAGACGGCGGCAGACTACCTTCTGGCAGGAAGGGCCATCGGCACCTTTGTCATGTTTTTCTACGTCTATTTCGCCATATCAAGTGCCTGGACCTTCTACGGCTTTCCCGGCACCATATACAATACCGGTCCGGGATTTATGCTCTTTTTCTCATTTATTTCCTTTGCATTTCTCTACATCCTCCTGGGACCAAAATTGTGGGCCGGCGGAAAGAAATACGGCTTTCTCTCCCCTGTCCAGTATCTCGGTGAACGCTATCAATCAAATACTTTACGGATCATGCTCGGCAGTCTTCTCGTATTGTTTCTCTTCCCCTATCTGGGGCTGCAGGCCGTGGGGATCGGCGCCGGCATGAAGGCAGCGGTAGGGGTACCCTTCTGGTTCGGTGCCCTCTACATGACGGTCATCATGCTCTTCATCTGCCTCATCGGCGGAACCCGGAGCGTCGCCTGGCTCAATGTACTTTTGGGTATTATTTTTACCGCCACCTTCTGGGGCTTTCTCCTCTGGATCATGCTCGTAACCGACAATACAAGCCTCACAGCCATGGCCACCAAGGTCCAGGCCATGAAG
>CAYQXL010000059.1:0-12535 GCA_964421445.1 uncultured Pseudomonadota bacterium | reverse complement strand
ACCATCTTCACCTGTGTACCCTCGCCGACTGTAGAGACAATGGAAAAACGATCGGAGAAATGTTTCATGTTTCGTAAACCCATCCCTGCACCGAATCCCATCCGCCATATCTCTTCCGTCGCAGTAGAGTACCCTTCCTTCATGGCCTGGTCGATATCGGCGATGCCCTGGCCATGATCGTTCGCTTCAACGGTGATGTCACCGTCCGTGACCCTGATGATGACCACTCCTCTGTCGGCGTACGAGCAGATGTTCATTTCCGCTTCATAGGTCACGATGGCCGTGCGCCTGACCAAGTCCCGCGGGAGGCCGAGTTCCGTCAGAAGTCCTTTGATTTTGGTCGAGATGAGACCGGCATTGTCGAATGCACCGCCTTCTACAGGAAACGAACGTTCGAAGATGACCGTATCACGAACATTCACGTTTTGCGCCGACCCTTTCCACACATCCGACGATACCCTTTGCAAAGAGTCTGCCGGCAGCTTCAAAAAGGATGTACCTCGTTGCAAGAATCGGAATCCTCAGTTCTTCGGCAAGGGTAATCGTTTCGGGCAGGGGACACTTGCCCCGAACCACAATAATAGCTGCGATATCAAGAACATCTGCCGTCCGGACAATCTGGAGATTCGTCAGGCCGGTCAGCAAGAGACATCCTGGCTTCGCGAATGCCAGAACATCGCTCATCAGGTCAGCACCGAACGCTGTCGCCACTTCCCTGTCGAGCTGATCTTTTCCGCCCACAATGGTCGCATCAAGGATCTCCGCCACTTCTCGTAGTGTCACGCTTGTCTCCCTTCGATAGAGGTAAACTTTCACAGAAAAAGAACATAATCGGGGCACCGGTGTCCAGACTTATTCAGGGGCATACATTGAAAGATAGGAGAGGTGGCATTGATCAGGACAAACGATCGAGGTCAGCAAAAGGAGGGGTGCGGCTCAGCGCTTTTCCGCACCCTCTTCCCCGCCCTCATTCGCCGGTCCCGGCTGGTCGAGGCGGTCCCGGATCATTTTGAGAATGACGAAGGACTCCCGTTCCCGTTCTTCCAGGGAACCCATGATATATCCAATCGTTTCCCGGTAATCGGGCATGAATATCTTTGAAAGGGCATTGCATCGTCTCTGGGTTTTGCGCAGTTCACGGGCCAGACGCATGACCACCGTTTCCAGTTCGGCCAGTTCGGCAAGGAGAGGGAGAATTTCAACAAACCGGCTCATGGCGGCATCGGTGTTGGCCGATGTCCCTCCAAGACCGAATTGGGGGCTCACAGGCTCGGTCATCACCGTCACTTTCGGTATTTTCATTCCCATGAGATGCTGATCACACATATCGACCAGATGTTTCATCGTGACGGCAAGTGCTGCACTGTCAAGGGCATCCGATCCTTCGTCGAGCTGGGCTTCACGGAGTGCGGCGAAGGCCTTCGTGATAGCATCGGCAACGAGGTCTTCCATTTCCCGGGCGCGGCCGATCCTGCTCATCAGTTCAAAAATGAGGATCTGCCGCTTCTGTTCCAGGAGGTCATATCCTTCCTCCGCGAAATCAAGCTGCCGTTTCAACACGAGCAGGTTGGATTTTGTCGGTGCAATATTGAGCTTTCCCATATCACCATCCTACAGAGACCCCGTCTCAGACGGGTGCCGCACAGACAGGAATCTCCTCTCTCTCGTGATAGTACTTATCGAGCATGGCATCACTCACCCGGTGGAGTTCATCCCTTGGCAAGGTCGACAAGACATCCCATCCTATCTCCAGGGTCGTTTCGATCGACCGGTTTTCATATTCGCCCTGATTCAGGTATTTCATTTCAAAAGCTTCGCCAAACTTCAGATACTGTTTGTCAAGGGCGCTCAGTTCTTCCTCTCCGATAACATCGGCCAGGCCGCGGACTCTCTTGACATAGGCATAGCATGCGAACAACTGGCTTGCGAGAATTGGATGATCTTCCCTCGTGTATCCCTTTCCAACACCGTCCTTCATCAGCCGCGATAGACTTGGAAGACCGGCGATAGGCGGATAGACGCCACGCTGGAAGAGATCACGGTCGAGCACGACCTGTCCCTCGGTAATGTAGCCCGTAAGATCGGGAACAGGATGACTGATATCGTCTGCAGGCATTGTCAGAATAGCCATCTGCGTAATCGAACCTGACGATCCTTCGATACGGCCCGCTCGTTCATAAATGCTCGCAAGATCCGAATAGAGGTAGCCCGGATATCCTTTCCGGCCGGGAATCTCACCCCGTGCTGTCCCGACTTCCCGGAGACTCTCGCAATAGTTCGTCATATCCGTCAGCAGGACGAGCACGTGTTGGCCGCAGTCAAAGGCAAGATGTTCGGCCATGGTCAGGGCAACCCGCGGCGTGAGGAGCCGCTCGACGCTCGGCGCATCGGCGAGGGAGAAAAACATCACCGCCCGTGCCAATGCCCCTGAATCCTGAAAATTGCGGATGAAGAACTGGGCAACATCATGCTTGACCCCCATGGCGGCAAAGACGATGGAAAACTCGACCTCCTCGTCGAGGAGCCGGGCCTGTCGCATGATCTGCGCCGATACACGGTCGTGAGGGAGACCATTTCCTGAAAAGATCGGGAGTTTCTGGCCCCGGACAAGGGCATTCATTCCATCGATGGCCGACAGGCCTGTCTGAATAAATTCCCGGGGATATCGCCTCGTATAAGGATTGATGGGCATTCCGTTGACATCATTTCGTTCGGCAGCAAGGGCGGGAGGGCCGCCGTCGGCCGGACGGCCAAGGCCGTCAAAGACACGGCCGAGCATGTGCCGGGAAACGGGCAGACAGAAACTCTCCCCCAGAAACCGCGTCCTGAGGCTCTGGTTCGACAGGCCCGTCGTTCCTTCCAGAACCTGGACGACTGCCTGCATTCCTGAAATATCGAGCACCCTGCCGAGGCGGGGCCGGCCCGCAGAATCGAGAATCTCGACGATTTCATCGTACCCGACATCCCGGATCCTCTCCACAACAACCAGGGGCCCCTCGATCTTCGAGGAGCCGACATACTGCAATCCTCTGTCTTCTACGTCAAAGGTGGCGTGCATAGCGTATCGCCCTCCTTCATATACTCTTTTGCCAGTGCATCCGTTTCGTCCATGACCTTCTGTTTCAATTCGGCCAGCTTATCGAGGGCCTCGTTGCCGAAAGCCGATTTTGCCCGCAAAACCTGAGGGACACAATTCATGGCACGGATCCGCGACAGGGGAATGCCTGCCTGGATCAGATCCCTTCCCCGGCGGTAGAGGGTAAGGATGATGTTCAGCAGAACAACCTGCCGCTCAGGGGTACAGAACATGTCGTTCTCGTCAAATGAATTCTGTGTCAGGAACCCGTCCTTCATGATCTCCGCCACAAAGAGGATAAGACGCTGGCTGTCAGGCAAGACGTCCGGCCCCACCAGCTTTACGATCTGCTGGAGACGGTCCTCTCTCTGGAGAAGTGTCAGAGCCTCGGTCCGCAGCTCAATCCAGTCAGGAACCTGCTCTTCCCACCACGAGCTTACGTCTTCAACATACTCCGAATAGGAGCGAAGCCAGTGGATCGAGGGGTAGTGGCGGGCATTGGCCAGTTCGGTATCGAGAGCCCAGAAACACCGGATAAACCGGCGGGTGTGCTGTGTGACAGGCTCGGAAAAGTCGCCTCCCGGAGGGCTGACTGCACCGACGATGCTGACCGATGCCCTCGTGCCGCCGAGTGTGGTGACTGCCCCGCCCCGTTCATAAAACTGGGCAAGACGTGTCGGCAGGGATGCAGGAAAGCCTTCTTCGGCAGGCATCTCTTCGAGGCGGGCAGCAAGCTCGCGCAGGGCTTCGGCCCACCGGCTCGTTGAGTCTGCAAAGACAGCGACGCTGAGACCCATGTCCCTGTAATACTCGGCAAGGGTGATCCCTGTGTAGATTGAGACCTCCCTGGCGGCGACAGGCATGTTCGACGTGTTCGCAATAAGGATGGTCCGCTCCATGAGCGGCCGGCCGGAACGGGGGTCTTTCAGTTCAGGAAATTCCCTCAGAACCTCCGTCATCTCGTTTCCCCTCTCACCGCACCCTATAAATACAATGATCTCTGCATCAGACCACTTGGCGAGCTGGTGCTGGGTGATCGTCTTTCCTGTTCCAAAACCGCCGGGAATAGCCGCCGCACCACCCTTTCCGATAGGGAAAAACGTATCGATGACCCGTTGGCCCGTAATCAGCGGTTCGGCTATCCGCAACCGTTCGAGGATAGGACGGGGCTCGCGCACGGGCCACTTCTGGACCATGGTGATCTCGTGAGGTCCATTTTCCGTTTCAATGACAGCGACAGGATCGAGAATCCGGTAATCCCCCTTTCCCACAATCGATAGAATTGTTCCGGAAATCCCGGGAGGGACCATAATGAGGTGATTGACGAGGGGCGTCTCTGGAACAGAGCCTATGGTCTGACCGGCGGAGACATACATACCTGGCGTTACCTTGGGCTCAAACGTCCAGAGCTTTTCCGTGTCCAGGGGATCGACCTTTTCGCCCCGGCGTATCCAGGCACCGCTTCGGGCCTGAATCCCGGGGAGAGGACGCTGGATACCATCGTAGATGTTTCCCACGAGGCCCGGCCCCAGCCACGCCGACAGAGGCGCTCCCGTGCAAAGGACAGGTGCACCGGGCTTGAGCATGGTCGTATCCTCATAAACCTGAATGGTGGCATAATCGTTATTGAGCCTCACGACTTCCCCCACCAGGCCAAGAGTCCCAACCTGCACAACTTCGTACATCTGCGCTGCATACATTCCTTCCGCCGTTACAATGGGGCCGCTGATACGGGTAGTCACAGGTTCAGTGGCGGCAAATACGGTCATGGACCATCCCCTCCTGATTCTTTTTTCGGAACAAACGAGAACTCCACTGCTATGTGCCGTCGCACTTCGGGCCAGAGCCGTTCGAGTCTCTTCCCGAGACGATTGTCCCACACCTGGCGCGCCTCGGCATCCTCGACAATGACACCATTTTCGCTGTTCTGTTCATATCTGACGGAGAGACTGACAGTCTTTCCGGTCCGCCGTTTAATCTCGTCGCCAATGTCATCACCGAGAAGGGCACGATCCCCCTCAGGCACCCTTACTACAAAGTCAGCACCTGTCATCCTTTCAATCGCCCGGGAAGCGAGTAGACAGACTGTCTCCCGGTACCCGAAACCCTCCCGTGCCTTCAATCGCTGTTCTGCTTCTTCACGGATCGAATCGAGGAGCGTTTCAACCCGCGCCGCCCGCATCCGCCCCGTTTCAACAGGGACAGTGGCAAGGATCAGTTCGGCTTTTCGTGACGCCTCATTCCTGCTCCGGCACAGGTGGTCCTCCGTCAGCCGGCTCCTCTCGACAGCGGCGGCAGCGAGAATCTCTTCAGCCTCCCGTTGTGCTGCCATGACGATCTCCTCCGCCTTCTTCTTCGCGTCGGCGAGGATCTCTTCGCGCAATATTTCGGTAGATTTTTCATCCGTCGTCATCGGCTGGCCCCCTTAGCCAATACTTATACCCACAGCTTCCTGTACCAATTCCCGCAGGCTCTTGCGGCCCGGCAAAGGCCCTTCCGGCCCGGGAATCTCGACAATCAGCGGGCGCTCCTGCTCCTGCCGGATCATCTCGATTTGCTGCCGGATCAAACCGGCAACCCTCTGGGTAATGATAATGATTCCACAGTCAGGTTGCGACGCGGCATCACCGAGCGCAACCCGTGCTTCCGCAGCCGTTGTGGCAACAAAAGCATTGATCCCTGCGAGGCGGAAGCCCCGGGCCGTGTCCTCATCACCGATACAATACAACGTCATGGCCCGCCTCTCAGATCTTCTGGATAAGCATCATTGCAATTGCAAAACCGAGAACCGCAAGTCCTTCCGCCAAGGCGACAAAGAGGATGCTCCGGGTCAGAAGTTCGGGCTTTTCCGCCGCTGCTCCAAGGGCAGCCGACCCGATTCGGCCGACGGCGTATCCCGCTCCAAGGATACTGACGCCGATGGCAAAGGCCGCTGCTGCACCGAGACCGATAGCCTTGTAGGCCGCCATCATATCCATCGGCCCACCTCCCCGGGCAGCTTCTTCTGCGAAAGCCACAGCAGCGGGCAGGACAATGCCTGCCAAAACCGTTCCGATCAGACCAATTCGCCAGAATAACCGATGTACCATGTGACACCTCCAATTATACGGGCGGCAATTAATTCCCTGGGCCTCTCAACGCCGTCGCCGCCATCGTGTTCCGTTGTTGTATGCCCCTCATCCCTTCCCCCTGCCCCCTGCGGTCTTTCCCCTCACCGTTATGGAGGCGACCTGTCATTGTTCGTCCCCAACCGGAATGGTTCGAACGGCTGACCGCCTCCGGAGAAGAATTTGCCAAAGAATTCGTAATATTCGAGACGCAATGCCTGGACAGAGGCAATGATGCCCTCCAGGACAATAGCCACCAGATTACCGAGAATGATGACGACAACGCTCCAGACGCTCCCGCCGTAAGGAAAATCCCTGACTTCGGCAGCCAGCATGAAGGCGGCAAAGAGAAGTGCCGCATGGCTCATGGCATAGGCCGCAAGACGGACAAAGCTTATGGTGTTGGCGAGATAACTCAAGATCGCCTCGAATGCACCGACACACGATTCGACGAGTGCCGTCGCCATGCCCCCCTCGGCTCCGTGCCCGCCACCTTTTTTGCGGCTGAGAACGTGTTCCAGTGGTTCTTTCAGAGCCCAGCCAACAATCGGCACAGCAAGGAAGAGGACAAGTGCTGCACCCATGAGGCCCTGAGCCTGGATAGCGGCCCCTTTAAGCAAAAGGACGAGGGCGCCCCAGTAGAACAGGATGCCTACAAGGCCGAACTTGTCGAGAATAGCCCCGATCACGTCCCTGCGGCGTAAACGATTGATAACGTTTAAAATGAGCCCGAGACTTATCATCGATATACCGATCACCATGGCCCCATACATCAATTTCATGGGATCAGCATCGAGCGGATCGTGCCATAGGGCAAATTTCTTGAACGCTTCGATACCGAAATAGCTGCCGTAAATGATTCCAAAGAGAGCACTGGACGACCCGGCAAAGATAAGAAGTACGCCCACATCCCGGATCCTGACTGACGAGCCCCGGATCAGGGCATAGAGACCGCAGGCGATGAGAACGAGTCCGTGTCCCGCATCTCCGAACATCAGGCCGAACATGAGAATATAACTTATGGCGACAAAGAGGGTCGGCACCGTCTCCCTGTAGCTTGGCAGTCCATACGTCGAAACAAGCATCTCGAAGGGGCGGAGAAGCGGCGAGTGTTTCAGGAGAACGGGGATCTCCTGCTCCTTTGAACTATCAGGCTCTGCGATCCGGAGAGCACATTTGCCGCCGGTGATCTCCCTGACCTTTTGCCCGAGAGCCCCGACAGACGATGACGGAACCCATCCCTCGATGAGAACTGTTGTATCCGTCCGGGCAAACTGCTGGCTTGCCATCAGGAGATGACACTCGGCGTTCACAACCCTTTCCGTTTCCGCCAGGGACTGGCGCAGTTCCTCGCCGATAAGTCCAAGCTTTCCGTTCAGTTCCTTCAGTTCCTGTGCAAGCTGTTCTAATTCCTTCTCCTCTTCTTTTGACAGTCCGTCGACTGTCGTACCTTCGACCACAGGCAGAACGTCCCGCTGAAAGCCCACCTGTTGGAGAACCTTTTCCAGGGCCGAGGCATTCTGGATGGTTGTCATGGCGAGGATCGACTGTCGTCCCTTCTGCTGATCGAGGGGCACAACTGCCACATTCTCCCCTACGTCCCGGGCAAGACCGGCGATGTTCTGAGAAGGAAGGCTCCCTGTGACAAAGTGGAGAAACGAATAGCGGTCCAGTCCGTCGAGGGGGATCTCGTGTCCTCTGTATCGCGACATCTGATCATGAACGATCAGAAGTTCCTTCTGGCGCTGGAGAAGGTTCTGGCGAAGCTCAACGAGCCCTTCCGTCCGCTCCTCCATCAGTCCAAGATTCTCCTCGGCATAACGGAGAATGGCGTCGACGGAGGGAGCTCTCCCTTGGTCTTTTCCGCTTTCATGATCCGGTCCGGCATCATCACCGGGCATTAAAG
The DNA here is from genome assembly GCA_964421445.1 of uncultured Pseudomonadota bacterium. Taxonomy (GTDB): domain Bacteria; phylum Desulfobacterota; class Syntrophorhabdia; order Syntrophorhabdales; family CAYQXL01; genus CAYQXL01. The sequence goes on along the minus strand of CAYQXL010000059.1, from coordinate 4,446 downwards.
GCACATTGAGGGCCTGCCGGAGCTCACGGATTCGACTGAGAAGCCTGTCGCACCGGGCAAGGGCCCCGCTGTAATCGGCAGGAGAAAGTCCTTCTTCTCCCGATCCATATTCACCCCGGGAGAGCTGGACGGCCTCCATCTTCCCGAGATTCCAGAGCACTGCCCGCTCGTCGTGAGCAAGTATGACTGCTTCGAGCCACATCATGGGAACTGCTCTAAACATGCGTTCCCTCCCCGTCAGTGCCGGGTATCAGACGTCTCCGGATGGTTCCCGGAGCCATGCCGTACCTGATCGCCTCGGAAATGGTTATAAGGTTCGCCACCTCAATCCGGCGAAGGACTCCAAAACCCAGAATCGCACCAAGCCCCATGTGGCTCTGGCGGAAAGCCAGGTTGGCCAGACGAAAGAGCCGCTTCCATGCAAGGTTTTCAAGAGTAGCGGCATCTGCGGTTATTGTGCCGTCGATCAGTTTTTCGTCAGCGGTCATCGCATCATATACCCGCCCTCCAACGCGGCCGGCAGAAACCGAAAGGTCGGGGTCACGAAGCATTGTTAGGAGAAGACTGCGTGAAATCTTCGTCCCGGGAACATGAAAAAACTCCAGCAATTCGGGTGTCACGTTATAGTGATACTTCCCCCTGGTCACCAGCATGAGGTGAAACATATCGACCTCTTGGCAGACCATGGGCCGGATAATGTCCCGGTCCTGTGCCGCCAGCCTGTCGGTCCCAATGATGAGGCCCTGAAAATAAGAGCAATCGAGTGCCGCTTCGAAAAAAAACGACCGGGGATCGTTGCCACAGACTTCAAGCGCCTTTTCCAGACTCGTTCTCACAAGTCCTTTTGGAGCAAGACGGGCAAATGCCTCCGGTGATTCGGCCATTGCGAGCCTCAGGCTATCGAGGGCCAGATCTGCCGGAAGTCCAACAAGGTGACTCTCAATCTCATCGAAAGGGATCCGCCCCAGACAGGCCCGGAGCAGAACCTTCACATTTTCTATCTGAAACCGTACGAGTGTCCACCCGACCATCTCGCCGCCGGGACCGGAGATGTGTGTTCGAAGACCTGCAAGTTCTGCCGCCAGTTCGTCAACGCAGCGGTGCTGAAAATCGTGAATCGTCCTGCACTCGGTCTCAGGGAAAACAGCCCGGAAAAAGTCAGGCAGATTATCGATTCTGCACAAACCGTCGAGCCGTTCTTTTTCCGCCATCCGGCCCCGGCGGCCGTGAACACGGGCCGCAAGATAATCGAGGTCGTTACCACCCCGACCGGCCCGACCAATCATCGATCCAATGCCCGCTTCGGCTACGGCTGTCCGCACACGCACCGGACAACCTCTTTCACCGCCCATTCCTTTCTGGCTGGGTCGAGCTGAATCTCGTTTTCTATCTGGGTAACTGCCTCGGCCAGACGGTTCTGTTTTTCCCGTTCCGCCGATTCTTCCGCTGCCTCCACTACTACCCGGGCTTCGGCAAACACCTCGAGCCGGGCCTGTTCAATGATCTCCTGGCCCTTCTTCCTTGCCTCCGATACAATACGATTTCCCTCACCCCTGGCAGTCTCAACGGCACGTCTCGCTTCACCTTCAGTTGCTACGATCTGCTGGACAACATCTTGCATATCGGCGCCTCCCCGGCAGAAGAGTTTCAACCATCACATCAAACCGCTTCCCGCTCCCTTTACCTTGACAGGTTTGTCCAGACTGAACCGGACCATCACCTCGTTCCCGATCAGCCGGGCTGCCTCTTCGTGTGTGACCATATCCGTATTGATCACGATGTGATAGAGCAATGGATCATTGATATCTCTATCAAAATTATCCTTTACATACCGCTTCCGTGCCTCATCTTTTTTCTTGATGTACTGAATGGCTGCTTTCCTCTCGAGGTTGAAAGCTTTTTCCGCCTGCTCGATCCTTTTCTCGAGGGATCCTACCAGGTGAACATGAAAGGCAGTCTTCAGCTCACCGGTCACGACATTCGCCCCCCGCCCTATAAGAATGACATTTCCGATCTGGGCAAGGCGCAGGATCGTCGCGTTTGTCTGTTCCACAAGCGTCCAGGTGGAGGGGTGCAAACCGAGAAACTCCTCCAAGGCATCGGTGATTGTTCCTTTATGATCTTCTTTCATGAAGTCTGCAACGTGTTTCTTTTGCTTGTGATCATCGAGGACTTTCGTCACAAGATGGTGAGAAAAAACGGTCCATTCCTCGTGAGATGCCGTGTTCGCCTGCAGATATTCAGAAAGATACGAAGCGACGGTAAGCCCACCGGCCCCTTCCTGGCGGGAAATTGTGACCGTTGGTTTTGCGGGGGCTACTGATTTGCTTTTCCATTTGGCGTCAAAATGGCGCTCAATAAAAGATCGACTCTTTTCGGGACTGATGTTTTCCCACATATCCCGGACCTCCTGTTCCTTATCAATCTCCGGTGACGTCTGTCCGCGCCAACATGCACTCCATCGTATCAGGAAGGAATCTTCGATCTGCTCATCCGGTCGTACGACCCTCGGGACTCAGACCGTGATTCCTGTATACAGTAACCGTATTGTTCCCAGACACCACCTCCCCGCTCAAACCTTTTAAAATCTGTGTATTGGCAACTTCTACTGTCTGTTTGTGCCTAATCTTCATTCCACATATAGCCTACGTTTTGGGCTTTGTCAACTCGATCGGGAAGAAAAAAATGATGTTCCGAAAAAGACTGGTAATTATTTATTGGACCGGCAAAGTGTGGCGCCAGCGCAGGGACAGGAAAAAGGACCATCCTCTCCTGTCATACGACAGAAACGACTTGCTCAGGCGTGGCCGATATTCTTGCCCATCGTTTTCCAGAGGATCTCTTCCATCTGGGGTGTCAGGTGCGGCGAGCCCTCAGCTTCCAGGGCTTTCATCCGAATATCGTACGCAGCCTCAAGTTGGGGAAGGAGGGCCTTGATCTCGGGCGAATTGCTCACCCTGTCAGTGATCAGCTTCCGTTGCTGGACAGCCTTTTCGAATTCCTCGCCGTCGACGGGAATATCGTAAAGGAGATTGAGAAGTTCCATGAGTCTCATCTTTCCCAGGTAGTCTTCTTCGAGCCCCAGGTACTGAGGCAGGGAAACGATGAAGACAGTGGCGTCTATGCCCGCTTCCGCGGCCTTTTTCGTAATAAGGTTGGCAATCGTCGACGGCCCGTGATACGTGATAGGCAGAGCACCTGCCTTTCTGATATCATCACGGGCCCCGTCTCCCATTCCGTATCCGTTGATGAGGAGCGGCCGCGTATGGGGCACCATATCGTACATGCTTCCGAGAAGAACATATTTCTTTACGTTGAACCTGGTGAGCATCCGGAGGACAGACTGGATGTAAAACTCTGCATGGGCATGAGGTTCAAGGATCCGAAGAAGGAGAAGATCGTTCTGCCCTTCTCTCCGGCAATAGTGGATCGTCGTATTCGGTATGACCATATCCTGAATACCGTCATCGAGATAGATCGTAGGACGGTATCGGGTAAAGTCATAAAAGAGCCCGGGACGGGACAGCCTGCCCAGTTCGACTGCCGAAAATCTCATTTCGAGTTCATCGAGAACCATACTCCCCACGTTATTCACGTCAACCCAGGGCCGAAGAACAACGAGGGCATAAGGCTCCCTGCACTCTGGAACGGGTTCTTTGATCTGAAAACCGCCTATTTTCACAGTTTCTCCTCCGGTTGATAACGTACTTCCCTCACTGATGCTTTGTCAAGGTCCATGACACGAGCCTCTACTCCACCCGGTTCTTTTTGTCCTCGTACATCAAAACAAACAGCCCGGGACATTCGTTCGTCGAGTGAAAACAGGTGTTTCGGATCGCAAAAAGCCGTTCCGATCCTCAGCGAAAACACGATGCCGTTCTTCTGATTCGTGGAGATATTCCTCTGTCTTTCTTCTTTCTGACAATTCAGAATCAAGACCTTACCTTGCTACACCACGACAGGTGCAGAGAAAGAAAACGACACAAAGGAACCGGAAATCATGACAAAGATCAACAGGGCCGAGACGATGTCGGCCCTGTACTGCCGATCTCCACCAAGGGAAACAGAGGGCATTCACGGCACATCACAAGACCGGGGAGATCCTGTGAATCGGGTGATTCGCCGAAAACACCCTCAGAAAGCAGCAGGCAAGACAAAAAACCTCTTACGGAAAGCACCCCAACTGGCAATCGGTTATTTTTATTTCAAGTTCATTAAGAAGAACCCCGACATCTTTACGGGGAACACCGGTTTCGTCGGCAATCTTCTGAGCCGCTTCACAGGTGATCCTTCCATCCTTTGTCTGGGCTTTCACCCTTTCTATCAACGCTTCTTTTTCCATTAAACTCTCCTTCACGGCCATAATAGGGGGGCTGGACGGATCCCCTTACGATTCTATCAGAATTTTCCTCCGATCTCTTTTCCATAGGCAACAGCCTTTTGCAG
>CAYQXL010000058.1:3705-12706 GCA_964421445.1 uncultured Pseudomonadota bacterium | reverse complement strand
ATAGGGCATAGTACGGCCTTGCGTCACCACTCCACGTAAGGGGTACGATAAAACGTTTCTTGAAGTGAAGGACGGCAATCGCGATCCGGCCTGCACTTTATCCCCGCACCGGGGGAGACATACTGTTTATGGTTGTCCCTCCACGGCAGATTCGGGGCCGATAATTCGTATGGCATGGTCAGCATTGGTGGCATACCACGAATCAAAACGAAATGGCCTCAGATAAATACCGGCAGGGATAATGTTGCCCGTTGAATCCCGCACACCGGCTCCATGGCTGTCAAGGACAAGGGGTTGATCAGGCGGGAAACCCCATTGGCCGATCCAGATAACAACGTGAGTGATACGACCGCCCTTCCGGGAGCGGATAAAGAGAAGGTCACCAGGTTTAAGGACGGCGGCCCAGAGGGCCGGAGATTTCTGCCGTGGAATAACTGCAACAGGCAGAGTCCTGTCGGTGCCGTGAAGTGACACAGATACGGTGGCAGCCTGTTTGCGGATGTCGGAACTGATGCCGATGCCAAGCCCCTGGTTGTAGACAAATGAGGTGAAGTTGCTGCAATCGACCCCTTTGCCGTCATGGCGGGAACCGTTGGTTTTCGGCATATGCCATCCCCGGGGGGGATCCCAGTCGGGGATATGATGATGGCGGTAACCATATCCAGCGAAACGGAGGGCCGTCGCGATGATCCGGGCCCGCTTCCAGTCGTCGGTTTTTAAATCAGCTATTGAGGGTGGTGGATACTGCCGGGACAGGGGGCCCCAGGGACCTACATGGGAATGGTCATACCAGGCATTTTCAGGAATCCGGGCCTCGATACGGGGATCGCCGCGGTCACCTTCGACAAGGTCGGGGATGAGATCCTTCACAACCCAGGGGAATTTAACCCCATACGGCGAACGGTACAAAGGAGCGTTTCGTCCGGCACGATCTTCCGCCGCCACACCTGACCAGCAGAGAGCAGCCCCGATCAGCAGTGCCACAATAACCGATATCAGCCGGTGCAATGCGTTCCCAACCCCCTCATGTCGTCGCCACGTCCTGTCCACTTAGTACGCGGTGAACAGACCCTTCCCGCAGGCCTGTTTACGATCGTCCCCATAAAAGAATGCCGCACCTTCCTTCGCCATCGTAACGTAGTGTTCAGAAACGCACCTGCCTCTTTTATGATTCAGATCTGCACCTTAGTATCACACGATACACCAGTTTACCGATTTCGTCTATTCCACGCTATCATGCCTCATCTTCAGCCTGCAGGGAGCCGGTATCCGGTCAAGGCGGGGGCCCGTACCATATTTTATTGATATTTTTGCCACATTACAGTACGTTGTAGGGAAGGAAGTTGGCACGATGAATGATTCATCGAGAACCTATCAGAAACTCCTCGATCAGATTTCAGCCCTTCATGCAAAGATACAGGAACTGGAACACCGACTGGAAGGCTCTTCTTCGCCATCGTCACAGAACAATTTATTGAGCGATTCACTGGTAAAAGTCTGTCTGGAAAATGCGCCCGACGGCGTTTACATGAGCGACATTCACGGAAACTTTCTCTACGGTAACCGCAAATGTGAAGAGATTACCGGGTACAACAGGAATGAACTGATCGGCAGGAATTTTCTTACCGCCCCCATTCTCGCAGAAAAGAGCCTCGCAAAAGCCACAGCGCTTCTTGAAGCAAGCAGGGAAGGAAAATCAACAGGGCCCGACGAGATCGAACTCATGACCAGAGAGGGTCGCGTCGTCCCCGTTGAAATCACAACGAGTTTCGTCCCCCTGGGGGGCCAGAAGATCATCATCGGCTTTGTCCGCGATATTTCACAGCACAAAAAGGTAGAGCGGGCATCAAAAGAGTCGCAGACCCGTCTTTCCCGCATCATAGAATTCCTTCCCGACCCTACCTTTGCCGTTGATTCAGAGGGCTCGATCATTGCCTGGAACAGGGCAATTGAAGAGATGACAGGGTACAGCGCCGGACAGATGCTCGGAAAAGGAAATTATGAATATGCAATCCCTTTCTACGGTGAAAGACGGCCCATGCTCGTCGATCTCCTGTCCTCCTGGGACAACAGCATCGCAGAGCGCTATCCTTTCCTGCAACGGGACGGTCATACGCTTTTTACGGAAATGAATCTGTCCGCCCTGCAGGGACAGACACGATGGCTCTGGGTAAAAGCCAGCCCTCTTCGCGATCAGGAAAACCGCATGACCGGTGCCATCGAGTCAATTCGTGATATCACCAGTCAGAAGAGAGCAGAGGAGACGCTCAGAAACAGCGAATCCAAGTATCACGAACTCTACGCCCTGCTCCGGCTTCTGGCCGACACCATGCCCGATATGCTGTGGGCAAAGGATCTTGATAAACGATTTGTTTTTGCGAATAAGGCTATCTGCGAAAAACTCCTTCATGCCCACGACACTGAAGAGCCGATCGGGAAGACGGACCTCTTCTTTGCGGAAAGGGAGCGGGCAGCCCATCCTGATGACCCCTGTTGGCATACGTTCGGAGAAATGTGTCAGGATTCTGACGCAATAACCGTCGAAAATATGAAAGAGATGCAGTTTGACGAATTCGGAAACGTCCGGGGCACCTTTCTTTTTCTTGATGTCCGCAAAGCTCCCCTTGTAAACAGGAATAGTGACCTGATCGGCGTCGTAGGTTCTGCGCGGGATATGACTGCCCGAAAAACCATTGAAGACGAATTGAACAGGCGATCGGAAGCAATGGCAGCGTCCATTGACGGCATGGCCATCCTTAACGAGAATGAAGAATATGTATATGTGAATGACGCCCACGGAGCTATTTATGGATATGACACGGGGCGTGAACTTCTGGGAAAGACCTGGAAGGCTCTCTATGACGATGACGAGATCATCCGATTTGAGACAGAGATCATGCCGACGCTTCGGACGGAAGGCAAATGGCATGGTGAAGCGATGGGCAGGAGAAAGAATGGAAGCCGCTTTCCTCAGGAGGTTTCATTGACGGGACTCAAGGATGGTGGCCTGATCTGCGTTGTCCGTGATATCACCGAACGGAAACAGATGGAGAATGTGCTCCGGGAAAGCGAAGCACAGTACAAATCCCTCACCGAGAGAATGAGTGACATGCTCTGGACATGCGATCTCAATTTGAAGACCACCTACGCCAACCCTTCCCTTGAACGATTGCTCGGATTCACCCTGGAAGAACGGCTCGGGCAGCCTATCACCGACCAGGTAACCCCTGAAACACTCAGGCTGGCTCAAAACATACTGGCTGACGAGCTCGGGAACGATGCGCTCAGAGACCCGGAAAGACAGATGGTGTTAACAATCGAATATTACCACAAGGACGGCACGGTCAGATACCAGGAGACATCACTGACGTTCGTTCGCGACAACAACGGAAGGCCCATCGGAATACAGGGGTTGTCAAGAGATATAAGCGAACGGAAACGGGCCGAAGAAGCCCTCGAACGTTCGACAGAGAGGCTGCACAAGGCTCTCGGAGCCACGGTAGGGGCGATAGCGGCAGTCGTTGAAACCCGCGACCCTTACACGGCGGGCCATCAAAGGAAGGTAGCCGACCTTGCCCGTTCCATCGCTCACGAAATGGGGCTTCCCAATGACCGGGCCGATGGACTCCGCATGGCCGCTGCGATCCACGATATTGGAAAGATCTCTGTTCCCGTAGAAATCCTCAGCAAGCCATCACAACTGACTGCAATCGAGTTTGGCCTGATCAAGATCCATCCCCGGTCAGGATACGATATACTGAAAGATGTCGATTTCCCGTGGCCCATCGCCAGGATGGTCCTGGAACATCACGAACGGATGAACGGATCGGGGTATCCTGAAGGGTTAAAAGGAGACATGCTCCTCGTGGAATCACGGATCCTTGCGGTGGCTGATGTTGTGGAGTCGATGGCATCTCACCGTCCGTACCGTCCGGCCATCGGGGTCGTGGCAGCACTGGAAGAGATCGAAAAGAACAGCGGGATCCTCTATGATCCTGATGTCGTGGCCGCCTGTCAGCGATTGTTCTCCGAAAAAGGGTATAAAATAGTCGAATAGGGGCACATGCGATTCTGCGAAACCACAGGCTTTATTGTCAAGGCGAGTTTCCCAGGGTAAGGGGGATCTGAACGCCCGGCAGTCGTGTGTCTGTAAAAGGTTCGCCATCATTGCCCTCTACCAGTGTCCCGGAAGGAGCCAACACACACGTGGCATCGCGGAATTTCCTCTCGGGGTGACAAGCCCGCTGGACGGATCGACGTTTCATCTCTTCGCCGTCCCCTCTCTTGACTCTCGCCACAACGATGAATACGTTTTTATGGAAGACCGCATTCATAATTACACCACAAAAAGGAGCAGCCAGATATGTCAGGACAGACAATGGAGTTCAAGGCTGAGGTCAAGCAGATCCTCGATCTCATGATTCATTCCCTTTACTCACACAAGGAAGTATTTCTCAGGGAACTGATCTCGAATGCTTCCGACGCCATAGACAGAGCCCGGTATGAGTCTCTCACCGACACCGGCCTCACCGAAGGTGACGGAGAATGGAAGATACGGATTACCGCCGACAGGGACATGGGAACGCTGACAGTCAGCGACAATGGCATCGGCATGACAAAGGACGATATCATCGAAGCTCTGGGAACGATCGCCCACTCGGGCACAAAGGATTTCCTCCTTGCCCTCCAGCAGAAAGAGGTACGAAACAACCCCGAATTGATCGGACAGTTTGGTGTCGGCTTTTATTCGTCCTTCATGGTGGCCGACAGAATTACGGTCATCTCCCGAAAGGCGGGACAGCCTTCGTCGACAGGCGTGAAATGGGAATCTGACGGCGAAGGATCCTACACTGTCGAAGAAATTGAAAAGCAGAGCAAGGGGACAGATGTCATCCTCCATCTCAGGGAAGATGAAAAGAAATATTGTGACCCCTGGGAGATACGGTCCGTCGTACGAAAATATTCCGACTTTATCGAACACCCCGTCGTCATGGAAGTGGAGCGGACAGAAGAGAGCACACTCAAAGAAGGCGAAAAGGTCACAGTCAGGGAGGACGAGGTTCTCAATTCACGAAAGGCACTCTGGCTAAAGGACAAATCGGAGATTACACCGGAAGAGTACAACGAATTCTACAAGCACATCTCCCATGACTTCGTCGATCCTCTGAAAGTAATCCACTACAAGGCCGAGGGCACATCCGAGTTTTCAGCTCTCCTCTTCATACCGTCCAAGGCCCCCTTCAACATCTTTTACAAGGACTACAAAATCGGACCACGACTCTATGTCAAGCGGGTTCAGATCCTCGAGCATTGCGAGGAATTGATCCCTGTCTATCTGAGATTCGTCCGCGGCGTAATCGACTCGTCCGACCTTCCTCTTAACGTCTCACGGGAGATGCTTCAGAATAACCGACAGGTCGAGATTATCAGGGCGAACGTGACAAAGAAAGTGCTCGACACCCTTGACGAGATGAAAACAGAGAACCGTGAATCATATCTTACCTTTCACGAGCAGTTCGGCAGAATACTCAAAGAGGGCATACATTTTGACTTATCCAGACGGGAAGCGATCGCCGATCTCCTTTATTTCCGTTCAACAAAAACGGAAAACGGGACCTTCAGGACCCTGGCCGATTATGTGGCCGACATGAAGGAAGACCAGAAAGAGATCTTCTTCATCACCGGCGCAACGGTCCAGGAGATGGCAGCATCGCCGTATCTCGAAGCATTCAGGAAGAAGGACTATGAGGTTCTCTTTCTCGTTGACGAGGTCGATGACTTCATCTTCAGCGGCTTCGAGTACAAAGGCAAATCGTTCAAGTCAATATTGAAGGGTGAGATCGAACTCGATCCGTCCAAAACCGAGGAAAAAGAAAAGGCCGTCAAAGAGTTTGGAAAACTGATCGACCTGATCAAGGCGACACTGAAGGACGAGGTGAAAGACGTTCGCCTGTCGGGACGGCTCACCGATTCCCCCTGCTGCCTGGTAGCAGAGGAAGGGACCATGGACAGCCAGATGGAAAAGCTGCTCAAGGCGATGGGTCAGACGGTGCCACGGGAACAAAAGATCCTCGAAATCAACCCGGCACATCCGCTCTTCGCCGCCATGAACCGCGTTTTCGAATCAGACAGGGAAAGTCCTCTTCTCAAAGAATATACGTCTCTACTCTACGACCAGGCCCTGATCCTTGAGGGATCGAGACCGAAGGATCCGACAGCATTCGTCCAGAGACTGGCAAAACTGATGGTTGATGGCATGGGCGCAGGGGGTAACTGAAAAATATGAACAAAAGGGGGTGTCGTCCGGGTATACTGCGAAGGCACCCCTTTTTCTCCCCCCTCAATTGGTTAACAGAATACCGGGGGCCGGATCGCATGAGTCCATGGTACGATTAGATCAATGAAACACCAGGCAGTCAGTAGATCTTTTCGCTTCTCCTTTGCCTCGTCTCCCGGGGACAGATTAACCGTCCAGGAGCCAACTGGAAACAACTGGCCCGGCAGAGAGAATCGACCGTTCAGGGCCCCTTCCCCGCTCGCCCAGGTAATTCTTTTGCTTTTTCTCCTTGCCGTGACACCTGTTCATGCTCTCTCCCAGGGACCTGACGACACAATCTGGGATCAGGTCAGGCAGGGCAAAGCCGTGGCCTTCGTACGCCATGCCCTCGCTCCGGGAGTCGGTGATCCCGGCCACTTCCGTATCGGCGACTGTACAACACAGAGAAACCTCTCCGACGAGGGCCGCAGGCAGGCTCAGCGGATCGGGGACAGATTCCGTGCCAACGGTATTACCGGGGCAGATGTCTATACGAGCCAGTGGTGCCGTTGCATTGAGACAGCCAAACTTCTCAATCTCGGACTACCAAAGGGGCTGCCGCTTCTTAATTCATTTTTTGAGACTCCAGGCAACGGCGCATCGCAGACCGGGGCACTGCGGATGTTCATCCGATCTCTCGGAGGAGAGAAGCCTGCCATCTTCGTAACCCATCAGGTCAATATAACAGCCCTGACAGGCATCATACCCTCATCAGGAGAAATCATCGTTTTTCAGATCGAAACGGACGATGATGGACTGCTTCTCGGGCGCTTCGCCGTTCCCTGAAAACAGAGGAGCCGCTACCGCCATGATCCGTTTTATCCACCATCTTTCCGCCCGATAACGGTGTAGGCCGTAAGGGCGGCGCCAAACCTGCCCCGTGCGCTTAGGCGGGCACAGTCATCAAGCCAGAGGCTGCCCTGAGTCCGGGAAATCAAACCTGCTTCTTGGGCCCTCCGGACAGTCTCCCCGATGTTGTATACACGATCAGCTATTTCATAGTCCGTTATAGTGTACAACTGGGGATACGCTTTCACGTCCGACAGGCCGGCGGCTATGAACAGGTCGCCCAAGTCCCTTCCGATCCGGCTGTTCGTGAAGGAATCAGACCAGAAATTCTCAATAACTCCCGTAATTGCAGGATTCTGAGACGTTATCGAAAACGTGCCCCAGTCGTTGTCGTAGGCAAGAAGGATGCCGCCGGGCTCAAGAACGCGGCATAGCTCGAAAACGGCCTTTTCCGGCTGAGTCACGTGCTGGAGCACCCTGTCGATCCGGCACCGGCCGAATGAACAATCGGAAAAAGGAAGATCTCTCACGTCACCCTTCTCAAAATGCACCGGTAACCGGGAACAAGAGTGCTGCGATCGGGCCTTTTCGATCATGCGGGCACTTGAATCGATTCCTACGACCCGTCCTCCCGGCCGGACAAACCGGGCCATCCGGACGGTATCATCGCCAAGACCGCACCCGGCATCGAGAACCGTTATCCCCGCAGAAAGCTCAAGGAGTTCATAGCTTTTCGCCTTGTACTGTATGAAGTGAGGCAGCGAGTCAAGCAGAGCCAGACAGGTAACATAGGCATCGAGATCCTCTGTCTGGTCCACATCCCGAAAACCCTGGGAGAGATACTCACCACCACGAACCGTTCCACTATCTGAATCGTTCATTCCCCCTCTGTCACAGGGAGCGCATGTTGCCGCTTCTTCTCTGCCGGGCAACATTCAGGAGATATTCGTCCATCCCTCTCGCAGCCTCGGGCCGGAACGCGTTTGTTGCACCGTCTCTGTCGGCATCGGTGGTGATGACGATTCTCTCATTGGCCGCGAGTCCCTCGAGGATGGCCCGGGCCGACTCCTCCGGTGTGATCGCAGATTCAGGGGCACCTCCCGCTCCATCCCAGATCGGTGTTGCCACCGTCCCTGGAATCACGGTGGAAAGCCTGATATTCTCATCCCAGAGTTCGTAGCGAAGGGAACCTGTCAGCCCGATCAAGGCAGCCTTGGTAGCACTGTACATGCTTTGATAGGCCATGGGAACAAAACCGATACCTGAGGCCGTATTTGCAATATGACCACCGCCCTGGGCGCGCATGATTGGAAGGACCGCCCGGATCCCGTAAAGAGCGCCGAAAAAATTGACATCAAAGGCAAACTTCCAATCGGTGTTCGTCGTTTCGTCGAACGCTTTTGCCAGACCAAGACCGGCGTTGTTGAAGAGAAAATGAATCTGTCCTGATCCGAACTCCGCCGCCTGTCCGATCATGGCCACGACGCTTTCCTCGTTCGTTACGTCAGTCTTTATTCCAATCACCCGTCCGGGATAGGCATCGCCAAGCCGTGCCGTCTCCGTTTTCAGCTTGTCACCGTTCAGATCCGCCGGAATGACTGCCTGTGCACCAAAGGAGAGAAGAAGTTCGCACAACGCGAGTCCGATACCCGATGCTCCGCCGGTGACAACTGCAACCTTGTTTTCATAATAGTCCTTCATCTTTCTCGTCTCCTTTCCGACTGGAGGGTATTTATATCAGCATGCGGCCGCGGCCATCCATAAAGGTCACGGCCACATGACAAAAGGGCGGCGGACGTTACCCTGTGATCTGGGCAATCAGACAGGAGCCTCCGCACCTCTCTGCATCATATCCAGAACAACCAGGATATGCAACAGATATAGGAGGACAGAGCC
>CAYQXL010000058.1:0-3605 GCA_964421445.1 uncultured Pseudomonadota bacterium | reverse complement strand
TCTGCATCATATCCAGAACAACCAGGATATGCAACAGATATAGGAGGACAGAGCCATTCACGGCAAGAATTACGCCGATAAGGATTCCGTGAAAGAGGCCGGGGATGAGCATCGATATACCGAAGAGGATCGTCAGCAGATTCATTGTCACCTGAGCGGCGAAGAGTTTTGCCGCTAATGGCGAAGCCCGTTCCCTCCGCTGTTCCCCACGCTTAAAATACGGAGTTGAGATCTTCACCACGGCGACAAGACCCCCCAGGATATTCAGAAGGCCGACAAGAACCGTCAGGAGGCCTACAAGAATCTCGGGAACAATGGAGGATACAATTCCGAGGGCAGCAAAGACGAGCCCTGCTCCGATCATCGCCCATGACCGGGGAAAGGGACCGATCGGCGTATTCCCTGCAGCAAGCATCTGAACGGCGAAGATCACCATGAGAAGACCGAGTTGGGCATGACCGGAAAAAGGAAGGAGACCCGCACTGACCGGAACAAGCAGTATACCCAGAAGCACCATGAAGACACCCATGAGCAGGAGCATCGCCTGATCCGCCGAAAGCCCTCCATCGCCGGCACCGGTCTCCGCCTCAGGATATGTCCGATAGACGGTCTTCAGGACGGCTGCCAGAAAAAGGACCGCAACCCCGTAAACAAGGATGGCCGCCGCTGTCACAGGCCTTGCGGCAAGGCCCTGAGTCACAAGAAGCACTGCAACGAAGATCGATAACAGATAGACACCGAAACATGCAGGGATAAGACGGAGGAGAACCCCTCTGTGCCTCAGCCACGTGGGCAGTTTGCCTTTGGAGAAAACCATATGGAAAAGGAGGAAGAGTCCGCCGGGACCAAAAGAGACAGCCAGCAGCACCTGGGGAAACACGGTAAAAGTCGGAACGAAACAGGCCGAAATGCCGACGGCGGCGATGACGACACCAGAGGCAATCGACCACCGGGACCGGGGTATATCGCCGAAAGGCGTTTTCCCCAGCATGATGATCTGCAGGGCAAAAACAACGAGAAGAACTCCGTAAAGGCCATTCTCGTAGTACGGAAGCCGTGCCGCCGATACAAGAAAAAGCAGAATCCCGGCGATAAGAAGCGCCATACCGCCGATCATCAGAATGACTACTTCAAGGGGAAGGGCGGCCTCCCTGAACAGCACGCTACCGGTCCTGTTTGTTTTTCGCACTCAGTTTCAGCCTTGTCGTCCTATCGTTCTTTTCTCACCGGCTGCGGCGGCGCAGGGGTCTTACCACATGGTTCCCTGTGGCAGGCAACCCGATCGGGAGGATTCGCTACATCTGCCTGCCTGCAGCAACCCGTGCCTCTATCTCCGGTTCGTTTTTACACCGGAGATGCAGTTCTCGTCGGGCGAGATCGGCGGAACCTTGTCCTTGAGCCAGCACCACGCACTTTCCGCCTGCACTCCCGGCTTGACGTATGTCCATGCCTTGCATTTACCTTCCTTCATGCATGCTTGTGCGCAAAGGACAGGGTCGGCAGTGGCAAGGCCGATATCTTTATAGTCCTCACCATAGCGGTTCATATTCTCCTCCATGGTGAAACCGGGAGAACCGGCCCCGGCCTCTGAACCGAAAAACCCTGCAAAAATAAAAGCAATCGTGATTACTGCAATCAGAACATCTACGCTTCGTTTCACAATGACCCTCCTTTTCTATGGTGCCGGTACACCGCTTCGCGTCGCCGCTGCGGCAACGCGGTTTCATCTCACTCAGCGCAGGGCGGCACAAAAACCTCAAGAAGACTCACGGCAGTTTCCACCAACCCGACACATCGCGTTCCAAACATATTGCCATCCTGCGCCGTCTTCAAACCTGCTTCTGTCGTAATATCGCATCCGAGAAGCTCCCGGCAGATCAATGAGCCCTCCCGCTGACGGAACTGTTCAGCAAACAACCTGACTGTCTGATAGAGATCACTGCGACCAGCCTTGGTGCAACAGGTCTCATCACAGTACGCAAGACCGAGAACCATGACTGCCCCCGTTACGGCGCCACAGGTTCCGGCGAGACCCATTCCACCACCGAAACCGGCGGAGATACGGAGAGCAAGATTCTCTTCCAGCCCAAACCGCCGGGCCCAGGTTCCCACTACAGCCTGAGAACAGGCATGGCCGCTCCGGAAAGACCCGACCGCTCTGGCCACCTCGTTCATCGCCATAAAGACAACGCCTCCTTCTTCCTTTACTGACGGGCAACAACGTAAGGCACGAAGAGTTTTTTTGTTTTCCTGATTTTACTATGGGGGATAGAAAGTTTCAACGATCTCAGGCAAGGCACCACGGTCTGTCATGATCGTATCTGCCGTAAGGCCCCCTCACCTTCGGAGAAAAGAGGCGATGCCGATCAGAATGATCATGATGATAATTCACCGCTATTATGGTAAAGATAACCTAAATACAAACGATTCTCTGTTTGATGCTCAGCGCTCCCCGTTTCTCTCCGGTCGCGACTGACAAGATCAGGAGATCATCATGCCAGCAAGCACAAGATTGGTGGTAACAGATGTCAATGCCGGAGAAGAATCGCCACTGAGCATCGCCCAACCCTTCTCCATCCGACGCAGGTTTATGGGTCACTCAGCCATGAAACGCTGCTGGTGTTCTCTCGTAATGACACTCTTTTGTCTTCTCTATGTCGTTCCGGCGATTGCAGACACAGGGGTGTACTGGCCGCCCTGGGTAACAAGACCGACGACCGATTCGGCTACCATCAACTGGAGAGGAGACGACAACGGCGGAGGATCCGTAGAGTACGCCACATCGAGTTACTACAATGAACACCACAAGTTTGAGACAACCATAGAATCCCAGACAAAAGGAGCCTATCAGCACATACCGCTCACAGGCCTTGAACCAAACACGTCCTATGTGTACCGGGTGAAGCCGTCAGGCGATCCGGATGTATTCAAGAACCGCATATTCCGGACGATGCCCGTGACCGGTCCTTTCACCTTCATCGTCATCAGCGATACCCATGCCCAGGAAAAACGGTTCAGGTACGTCGCAGACGCCATCGCAGCCCATGAATCGGATGTGCTTTTCATTCTCGACGGCGGAGACTATGCAGGGTGGGACGACCAGACCTTCTGGACCTCCTATTTTCAGTATGCCGACGGGATGTTTGCAAAATTCCCCATCTTCACCACTATCGGAAACCACGAATACCACAATCACGGCCATGCGGATGGGCCGCCTACCACGGCCGACCAATACCACTGGACATATGACGTGCCCCCGAACGGACCACTGAACTATTCCTTCGACTGCTCCGATGTCCGGTTCGTCGTGCTCAATTCCCCCGACCCCGGTCATGCCCACGGCGATGATCCGCAGACCTCTCTCGCCCTTGCCGCCAGCCAGGCGCCCTGGCTGGCGGAGCAGCTCAACAATACGATGACAGGTACGTTCACCATCCATCACCATCCGGTCTGGGATTATGGCAGGGCCACGATCAACCCCGACCTCAGGCCCTGGGAAAATCTCTACCACACCTACGCCATCAGCGGAAACTTCGCAGGCCACACACATAACTACCAGCGATATTCAGTAAAAGGGATCCCCTATTTCGTCGTCGGGAACAGCG
>CAYQXL010000057.1:1612-12908 GCA_964421445.1 uncultured Pseudomonadota bacterium | reverse complement strand
GGAGGAAGCTTCTCATCGAAGAAGACCTTTACGGTGAAGCAGACGAAGTAGTCTCTCCATCTGTACTGAAAGAAAGAACAGACGGGGCCGTCGAGTGACGGCCCTGTTCTTTTTTACCACTTGTCTTTGTGTATCCGCTCAGGGTTGAACCTGTCGATTGCAGGAGGCTTCGTTTCCCCGGGGTAGCCTATGGGAATGATGGCAAGCGGAATGACGTGATCGGGAATCGCAAGGAGTGTCCGGGCCCCATCCATCCTGTCTTTGTAGGGGTAGAGGGTCGTCCAGACCGCTCCGAGCCCGAGAGAGTGGGCTGCAAGGAGTATGTTCATCGTCGCATTGGAGCAGTCGAGGGCCCACAGACCTTTTTCGGCCTCCAGTTTCGTATTGCCTGCAACGACGATTGCTACCGGAGCACCGGCAACATGTTTGGCAAAGGGATGAAAACCGGTAACCTGGTCGAGTATTTTTTTGTCCCTGATGACGATGAATTCCCAGGGCTGCTCGTTTCGTGCTGACGGCGCAACCATCGCCGCCTGGAGGAGCGTCTTCACTGTTTCGTCCGATACGGGCTGATTCGTGTACTTCCTGATGGAACGGCGGGTAAAGATGGCCGTAAGGGCATCCATGCCCGATGTTGGTACGGCTCCCCGCTCCTCTGCAATACGGGCGGAGGCCCGTTCTTTCGCCTTTTCCCGTGGTCCCTGAGCAATGACTGTTGCGCAGACGGCAACAAGGCAAACAGCGCTAAAGAGGATTACGGCGCAGACTCTTTTTGTGTTTTTCGCATCTCTTGACATTCTTCTCCTCCTTTCAGACTTTTCGATACATACCCCCTGTTGGGGCACTACCGGTTCATTGTAATCCTGACGGGCCACCGATGCAACCGGTTCGTGGTGCAAAAGCGCAGGCGCGGTTTCTGTGACATTGTGCGGCACAGGTGCTCCGTTGCCGGACGGTCTGAGGCGTGCGGTGAAGTCCTTTCATTTTGCGCCGTCGCCGTGGTATCATTTCCCGTTGTTTTCTCATGAGAGGGTATCCGTGCGTATCGTCTTTTTCATTCAGGGACTCCATGTTGCCGCCAGCCGTTACCGGGTTCTCCAATACCTGCCTCTTCTTCAGGAGAAAGGTTTTGAAACGGAGGTCTTCCCGTTCCCCGTCTCTTTACAGGGCTGGGCACGGTTTTTACCGGTACTGAAACGGAATGACATCATCTTTGTTCAGAGGAAACGGCTCCCCGTTCTGGTCCTTTTTGCCTTGCACCAGCTCAAAAAACCGGTTGTCTATGACTTTGACGATGCCATCATGTTCAAGAACTCCCTTTCATCCGATCCCTATTCATTACGCCGGGTCCTGAGTTTCAAACGGATGCTCCGGTACACGACCCTTGTGATTGCGGGGAACGATTTCCTCAAAAATGAGGCGGCAAAGTATCACACCAACATCAGGATCCTTCCCACCCCTGTCGATGCAGATCGCTACACTGAAAAGATCTACGGCCCCCGGGACGGAGTCAATCTCGGCTGGATAGGCGACCATGGAAGCATACATTATATGAAGGGATACAGGGAGACATGGGAGGAGATAGGCCGCCGGCATGGTGATGCGTTCCTCACGATAATCTGCGACACCTTTATGGAGACCAAATCAATCCCTCTTAAGAAGGTCCAGTGGCAATACGACACGGAAATCGACGAGTTGAAGCGACTCGACATCGGCCTTATGCCCCTTTATGACGATCTGTGGTCCCGGGGCAAGTGCGGTTTCAAAATCATTCAGTATCTCGCCGCCGGCGTACCGGCGGTCTGCACACCGGTCGGAATCAACAGGGATGTTGTCGAAAACGGCGTTAATGGGTTCTGGGCAGATACAAAAACAGACTGGATCGAGAAACTCTCCATTCTCATCAAGGACAGGGATCTGCGGGAACGGATGGGCAAAGCGGGGCGGCAGAAGATTCTGGACGGTTACACCGTTCAGGCCTGTGCGCCGAAGCTCATGACCTGGTTGAAGGAGATCATCTGAAACGGATCGTCTTCCTGACACACGAGAAGCCTCAGGGATACCGGATTCAGCAGTATTTTCCTTTCCTCGAGGCCGAGGGTTGGGATGTACAGCTTCTCACGAGCAGAACAGGGTTTTTCACCCTCGTTGAGGAGGTGCGGAACGCCCGTATTCTCTATGTTCAGCGACTCCTCTTCGATCCCGTCAAGCTGCGGATCATCAGAAATGCGGCAAAAAGGCTCGTCTATGATTTTGACGACGCTGTCATGTACGGTATACGGGGAGCGAGCGGATCGAGAGGACGTAAATTCAAGAATATGGTAAGGCTCGCTGATGCCGTCTTCTGCGGAAATCGTTTTCTCCTGGGGGAAGCCCAAAAACACCGGACCGACTCTCTTTTCCACGTTCCCACCGTCGTCGACACCGCCGACTACCCTCTCAAAACCCATACGACAACTTCCCGGCTTGTGGTTGGATGGATGGGCAGTTCGTCAACCCTGCCCTATCTGACTGATATCAAGGACCTCTTTTTTGCCCCTGAACTGCAGGATTCGGTTACATTCAAGGTCGTCGCCGACAGGGCTCCCGAGATAGAGGGTGCCCCAATCGAATTCGAGGCCTGGGGGAAAGAGACGGAAAAAAGATCCCTCCTCAGCTTCGACGTGGGCATCATGCCTCTCAGGGACGATATGTGGTCCCGGGGAAAATGCGGCCTCAAACTTATTCAGTACATGGCATCAGGGATTCCTTCCCTTACCCACCCTTACGGTGCCGCTGCAGAGATCATCGCCGATGGAGAAGACGGTCTTTTGAGGCCGGACGTCACGGGGTGGATCGAGGCGATCAGGATGCTGGCCACTGATCCCGCCCTCAGGGAACGTCTCGGCATAAACGCGAGAACGACGGTCGAGAAACGGTACTCACTTCAACGGTGGGGGAAAGAGATCGCAGGGATCATGGACCGCCTATGAAACAACTGAAGGAAAGAGGAGTCACCTGGTTCCTTTCAGATGAAACACTGATACCGTTTGTCACAGCCTTGCCCGAAGAGACATCCTCCCGGAGAAGCCACCACGTCATCGGCATCGGCGGACGGACGATCTTTGTCAAATCCTTCGTGGAAAAAGGGGTAACAGGGGCTCTCAGGAACATCTTTGCGTCACGGGGAAAAAAGGAATTCGAAGCGGGCCGTCTCCTTGCACAGGCAAAGATCCCCACTGCAACACCCCTGGGCTATGGCATCGGAGAGGGACGGTCGTATGTGCTTCAGGGCTATATCGACGGACAGCATTTCCTTGACGCTCTTCAAGAGACGAAAAGCCGGTCCGCCCTCCTTGCCTCGCTCGCTCACCTCCTTCGGACACTCGCCGCGCACCATATCCGACACAATGACCTTCATCTCGAAAATATCCTTGTCGCCGGGGGCCTGCTCCATCTCATCGATCTCCACTCTATGACCCGCAAACGGTCCTTTACGGTCGGCGATGAAATATCCAATCTCACCCACGCACTCGCCATGGCGTACCGTCAGATGAGCAGGGACGAACGGCTCTTCTTTTTTCACGCATATGGAAAGACCGAACTCCAGCGGCCCTTTGAGACAAACCTGAGCGGGCTCGACGCCCGGTGGGTTGCAGCAAAGAAAAAGAGGGCTTTTAACACAACATCCCGGCTGGAGGTCAGGGGCAATGATATTCTCTTTCGCGGTGCCGGCAGAGACAAGGGAGAATGGACAGAAACGATAAAAGATGACAGAAAGGTCCGCCTCGAACGGTACACCACCCACGTGCGGAAAAGCTACCGGGATTTCCGGAGACTGAAAAGAGCCTGGCAGAATCACGTGGTTCTGGCCTATATGGAGTTGGCGGTCATCCCCCAGGCCTATTGGATGACGAAACCGAGCAGAGGCAGGTGGGGATTTGTCGCCATGGAAGACCTGAAGGGAAGGGGGGAGGAACTGGACCGGTACCTCGACGACACCTATGACAGCCTGAATCAACGAGAGAGACGGTCACTTGTCGACAGACTGGCAGCTTTCCTGATAGGTCTTTTCGATATGGCTGTCACCCACAGAGACCTGAAGGGATGCAATATCTTTTCAAAAAAGGATGGAACATTCATGCTTCTCGACGTCGAGGACATTCAATTTCGCAGAGTATCGGACCGGGAGGCCAGGAGAATGCTCGTTCAGTTAAATACAACGCTGCCAGCCAGGATCACGGCAGAAGACAGAATACGGTTTTTTCTCCGTCTTGCCCCTTCGCTCGGCGTGGAAAGAGGGGTGCAAAAACGGTCCCTGTTAAGGGCCATTGCCTCTGCCTCTGCGCGGGAGACAATCGTCTATGAAGGAAGGGGCGGACTCAAAACCGAGTCATGGCACCTATCCTGACGGGGGGGCCTTCCTATTATCACCGCCTCTGTGTTCAGGCGGGGGGCCGGGTGGTGCGCTGTCTTATCCGTACCTGTTGTAACGTATCTTGCCGTACCCCAGTTCTTCTTTGGGAATCGCCTGTTTCACCTCTCCCGGAAGACCGATACTAATGATAGACTCGACACGGAGATGGGGCGGAATCCCCAAAAGCCCCTGAACGTAAGCTTCGGCGGTGACATCGTTTGAATGGGCCCGGTTACGGACCTGAACCCAGCATGTTCCCAGACCTACCGAGTGGGCAGCAAGCTGAACGATGATCGACGCAATCGAACAATCTTCAACCCAGACGTCACTCTTCGTCTCATCGCCACACACGACAATCCCCAATGCCGCCTCCCGGAGAAAGGCCGACCCCTGGGGTTTCACTCTGGCCAGTTCCCTGAGGATCTCTGGTTGATCGACAAAGACAAACTCCCAGGGATTGATACCCCTGGACGAAGGAGACCTGAGAATCGCCTCTTTCAGAATTTCCACCATTTCGCTATCGAGCGATTTCTTTTCATATCTACGTATACTCCTGCGACATCGTAAAATATCTATCATTCCTCTCCTCCCTGAATATTCGCGGAAAACAAAAAGGACTTTTGCCTAAAAGACGCCGCCCAGGCTTCCTGCGTACCCGGTCAGCTCAACATACCCGACAACGTTTACAGCCTTGCCGCGGGACGTCCCCGTCCCTGCTACGGCCCCCTCCCAGTACGTAACCCCCGTTGACGCCTCTGTCACAAGTTCCTGGTCGGGGACGATGGACGAAAAGGTAAGGTCTATCCCCGCAGACGCTATACGGACGCGCCATTTCGAGGGATATTCCCCCTTGCTCCTGCCACTTTTCCACCGGGCGAGAACATCCATCGTTATCTCGCCCAGCTTCACATGCCGTGAACGGCCGTCCTTCTCCACGATCGTGCCGGACGACGTTACCTCGACGGAACCATCTTTTTTTCGCAGAAAGTAGATCATCAAATCCCGCCCGTCGGTAAGGTGAATGGCAAACCAGTCCCACCCGACCTGTTCAGCCGTGATCTGATTGGAACCGAATTCCTGGTCGAACCAGCTTGTCCCTGTAACGGGAATGGGGACGCCTCCTCCCGGCAGCAGAAGGGTGCCTTTCGTTTCAAGATCGGTAAACGAGTAGTAGTACGA
The DNA here is from genome assembly GCA_964421445.1 of uncultured Pseudomonadota bacterium. Lineage (GTDB taxonomy): Bacteria > Desulfobacterota > Syntrophorhabdia > Syntrophorhabdales > CAYQXL01 > CAYQXL01. The sequence goes on along the minus strand of CAYQXL010000057.1, from coordinate 7,333 downwards.
TGACTGCCCTTCCTTCGGTCCCTTTCTGCTTAACCCGTTTTCTCCGTGGAGAACCAGCGGCTTTTTTGGCGTCAGGCGGAGGTCGATGGCTACCCCTTTCTGGTGGGCCTTAAGCCTTATCCCTTCCTTGTCCATCCGCACTGACCACGTGAGCGCCCACACGTTCATCTGCCCTTCGGCTGAACCGGCCAGCCCCGGTCCTGCCCGCAACGACCGGTCAAAATGCCAGAACTTTCCCCCCTTTCCGTCAGTGAGGGCAAAATGTGCCAGATAGATATCTCCCGCCGTCCACCTGTTCCCATCCTCTGACCTGTTCCTCCGAATCCCCTGACGAAAAAAGGTGAGTTGATAGCCGTAAGGTCCGCCATTATCGCCGGTCAGATTTCCTGTAAAATACCACCACTCAGTCCTGAACTCACGATGACTTCCGTGATCCCTGGGAAAACTCCAGGACCAGGGCCCCACAGCCTGGCGCCAGTCGCCTTCGGAAGAGGCTGCCGGAATGGCCGTCATGAGACAGATCATCACCACAGCGAGCCAGCATCTCACCATGAGACCCTTTACACTGTTTCCTTTTTGCTCCACCATGCCCCTTCTCATCATCCTTTTTCTGTCCTCGCTTCTTCCGCTTTCGCCTGCCTGTCAGATGTTTTTCCCGATAAATCTTCCCTCAATCCTCGCGGATCTGCATCTGGGGATAGGTTCTGTACACCCTCCAGATAGGATAGAGTGACGCACCGATACTCGCCGCAATGGCCGTAACAAGGGCGAGAAGATACGGGTCGAGAGCAAAATGGTAGAAGATCGTCCAGTTGAAACTCCTGAGATTGATCACCTTAATCAGTATTACCGCAAGGCCCGTACCTGTGGCTATGCTCATGAGAAAGCTCACAAGACCCATGCCTATTCCTTCCATGAGGGTCATGGCGGCTATCTGATTCGTCGAGAATCCAAGGGCCCTGTACACGCCGAATTCCCGCTGTCTTTCCACAAACAAGGTCATCAGGGCACCGGCAATGCCGAAGAATGCCACGGTGATGGCCAGTATCCTCATGGAACGGGTAACGGCAAAGGTATTGTCGAAGACTTTCAGGACATTTCCGTGGAGCTCCGCCCTCGTGGCAACGGGAAGGCCTCTCGCCACCGCCCGTTTCCTGATTTCAGCAAGTACCGCAGGTGTCCGGGGATCGTCTTTGGCCATAAAGATACCGAGACTGTTGATCGTCCTGTCTTCGAAGGTCTTCAGATAAGTTGTCCGATCCATCATGATCAGCCCGTGTTCTGTGGTGTAATCGTAAAAGACAGCGGCTACCGTGAAGGAGACAGGGCCGTTTACCCCCTTCAGGGTTATCTGCGAACCTTCCCTCACATTGAACCGCCGCGAAAAGCTCTCGGAAATGAGTATCTTCCCCGCCTTGACTCCATCCCAGGCCTCATCGCCCCCCCTGACCCACCCGAACCGGGCAAATTGCTGAAGCACATCGGCCCTGATAGACGTGATATAGACAGGGAGACCTTCGTAGACGACCTGAACATTTCTGAAGGTATCGACACCTCCCACACCGGGAACCCTCGTGATCTCTTCGAAAAAATCCTCGGGCACTTCAACATTCCCCTTCGCCGAAATATACATCTCACCTCGGAGTTGGGAATTCATCCACCATACGAGGGAACTCCGAAAACTTCCTATCATCGAGCCAAGGCCGATAGACATGGAAAGAGCAACCATAAACGCTGCGATGGCGACAGAGGTCCGGGAACTGTTTTGAGCAATATTGCCCACTGCCACCTTGCCAGCAAGGCCTCCGAACCGGGTAAAGAGCCACTGGAGGGGCCGGATAACATGGACCAGAACAAAACCTGAACAGAAACTGGCGCCCAGCAGAAAGACAAAGGCTCCCGCAAAGCCTATATACACCTGAATAGAGGAAAGAAGGAGAAGTACCACTGAACAGATGATCAGGAGAAGACCGGTGATGGCATGTTTCCCCACTCTTTTCGGGTGCTCCCTGTCGGGGATTCTCCCCCTGATCGTAAGGGCCGGGGGTATCTGTGCCAACTCAACAAGGGGCGACAGGCTCCCGAGAAGGCTCGCACCGCACCCGAGGACAACACCGGCAAGGATATTGATATTCGACCAGGGCAGAGGAGAGGGGGTGAGAAAAAAGTAGAGGCTGCTGATCGTGCTTCCGACCAGAACAGTGAGAAGGCGACTCAGAAAATAGCCCAGAACACCGCCGAGCGCACCGCCGACAAAACCGAGAAGAAGGATCTCAGCAAGAAACGCTCCGACGATTTCAGACCGGTGAGCTCCGAGACTTCTCAGGATTCCTGCATCCTTGCGCCGGCTGACGACTGCGAACATGGCCGTGTTGTAAATGAGAAAAACACCGACAAAAAGCGCAAGGAGCGAGAGAGCCTGAAGATTGAGCTTAAAAGCCCTCAGCATTGCTTCCAGCGTCTCCCTTCGCTCTCCCTTTGACTCGATCCGGAATCCCGTTCCCCATCGTGACCGCAGACCCTGCTCATCATTGACCACGAGATCGACACGATCGATAAGGCCACGCTGACTGAAAAGCTCCTGGCTGTGAGCGATGTCGATTATTACGAGAGGTTCGCCCGACGGATTGGGAAAGGTGGATAGTACGGTAAAGTCACCAAGGGAAGTGCGGAGAACCCTGTTCCCTTCGCCGCCGATCCGGCGCGAAAGATTCTCGTCGATGATAACAGACCGCTGGTCTGTCAAAAACGTCACGAAGGCTGACCGTATGTCCGAACCCTGTTTCGGTCTGATACGGGCCACTTCAGGACGGATGGCCCGGTCGAGAAAGGGATCGACCCCGAGGATTCGCACTGACTCACCATCAGCGAGGCGGATCTTTCTGTCGATGACCGGCGAAAAGGAGTCGACAGACGGATCTTTCATCAGGTCTGCCAGGACCGTCTCTTCCATGGGCCCTGCAGGTTTCTCGAGAACGTGGGTGGCCTTGCCTTTCAGAAAGTCGACGGCAGCACCAAAACTGGAGAGGGCGGACCGGGCGGAGAGAGTCATACCGATAACTGCAGCGACACCGCAGGCGACACCAAGAATCTGGAGGATATTGAGGCTCTTTCTCCGGATAAGGTGACGGAGGAACGAAATGAGGACCGTTTTCACCGGGCAGGCTCCCCGCAGGTCTCTTCCTCCGTGAGAACACCGTCCTGCATGCGGAGAATGCGGTCCGTATACCGGCAGGTGGCAAGGGAGTGGCTGACCATGATGAGAGTCGTTCCCGATTTTCTGCATTCCCTTGTCAGGAGGTCAAGGACGATTGTCCCTGTGGCCGTGTCGAGGTTTCCCGTCGGTTCGTCGGCAAGAACAATGGCAGGCTTTTTGACGAGAGCCCGGGCCACGGCGACCCTTTGTTGCTCGCCACCGGAAAGCTCATGAGGAAACCGGTGTTCCTTTCCTGCGAGATTGACTGCTCCCAGGGCTTCGATAACGGCATGGCTATCCGTTTTCCCCGCAAGCTCAAGGGATAAAGAGACGTTTTCAAAGGCTGTGAGGGTAGGCAGAAGATTGAAAAACTGGAATACAAAACCTATTTTGTGCCGCCTGAGGATCGTTCTCCCTTTTTCACCCAGTGCCTCGATGTCAACACCATCTATTTCAACAGTGCCTCGGGAAGGCTTGTCCAACCCTGCAAGAATATTGAGGAAGGTCGTCTTTCCCGATCCGCTCTTCCCGAGAAGGGCAACAAGCTCACCGGCGAAGACATCGAGGTTCGCCCCTCTCAGCGCCACACCGGCCCTTTCGCCGTCAGCGCCGTAAGTCTTCCACACATCCTGTGAACGTATCGCAGGCCTCATCCCACTCCTCCCTTTTGCGGTTGGTATATTTCTATCTCTCTGTCTCCGCAATGACGGAGCACATCTGAAACGGATCTCCCCGATGGAAGCAGAAGATCGGGAGCCACATCACAAAGAGGATAGATCACAAATGACCTCTTTTCAAGCCGGGGATGGGGAAGCGTCAGGTCTTCCGTTGCCATTTCTATGTTATCGATCATGAGAAGATCGATATCGATCGTCCGCGGTGCTTTTGGATAGGGCCGTTCTCTCCCGAGCGCTTTCTCTGTCTTCTGGCATCGAGCGAGAATCTCGTCGGGATTCAGGCCTGTCTCGATGGCTATGACGATATTGAGGTACGGCGGCTGGATGTCCTCCACCTCGGCGGCAGGTGTCGAATAGATCCGCGATATGCGGGTAACGGTCATTCCCTCCGTTTTCAGCCGCTCTATCGCGTCCATGAGATGCTTTTCCCGGTCACCGAGGTTCGACCCAAGGGAGAGATAACCTTTCATATCAACATCCTTGAATGCTTTTCCTTTTGTTCCGTCAGAGCCGGCCCTGCACCATGAATGACGGGATAGAGGCTTTTCCGTCTCGTCACGGGACAGGAGGAGAGGTCGTGTCGAATCCGATTGTACGGGAGACCTTTGTCTTCAGGTCATTCCTGACAGCCCTGTTCCACTTTGCCGCAGCGTTCGCCGAACCGTAGATATTCCCGAGATAAAAGGGCACACCGATCACCCCGGTAATACCGGCAAGGGCATAGGTCGCATTACCGAGTGCCGCCCACGTCCCGGCTATGAAAAGGCCGTTGAGAAAGAACGATGTTGCACCATCCCCCGGATGACCGGCATAGACATATCCACTTCCCGGGAGAAAGACTGACATGATTGCCGCAAGGACTTCCGATTTCCGGGGAAGATCACCGTATCCACCGAGCAGCAGGATCGCTTCTGTGACCTGATCCCGGCGGGGATCGTCAGGATAGGCCAGGACAAAGCGTTTCAGGACTGCAACACTTCCTTCAACGTCTTCGCCATCCATTGTCATAAGGGCTTCGGCAAGGAGGGCCAAAGGACCGTACTCTGATTCACGATGATTTTCCTGAACGTTTCGAAAGGAAAGAAGGGCACCGTCACGGTCTTTCATCCTCCATTGAACAAGCCCCCTGATGTAGAGGACCGCCGGAATATAGGGACTTTCGGGATAAGCCGACTCGAGACGGGAAAAAGCCTTAAGCGATGAGCCGTAGTCTTCGCCTCTATAAAACGCCATGGCCATTGTGTAGAGGGCGTAGTCTGCCCTTTGGGAGTGGGGGAAGAGGATGATGAACCTTTTGTATTCCGTAACAGCCCGGTAATACTCGTGATCCTCCATGAACGCATCAGCCACTTTGAGCTGAATCTCTTCCGTAAGAACGACCCCATCGGCAGCCCTGCAGTGAAACGGGATCAACAGAAGGAGTGAGACGGCGGCGGCGAAAAGGAGAATCTGCTGAACACACCTGGTGGTCATGGGCGGTGGAGAAGATTCCGGGACGGAGGGTCATAGAGTTTGCCAAGACCCGGCAGGAGCGGATAGTCGGGACTGGGCTTCTTGAACAGATTGCACCGGATCAGCCGGTCACCGGTCATCATCAGCCCTGTCAGTGGACCCTCTTCCCTGATCGCCATAGACGAATACCGGGAACAGCTTGGCCGAAAACCGCACTGACCATACCGGAGGTGAGATATCCTCGTCTGGTAGAATGTGATAGCCGCCAGAAACACCGTTGCCGGTACAGAAGTCCCTGTATCGTCATCGACGGCAACGATTGACGGCACGGGCAGCGGGCCTTTCATGCCAGAGCCCTCTGCAGGCTGGAGGAAGGGCTCCCAGGCCAGAACCGCG
>CAYQXL010000057.1:0-1512 GCA_964421445.1 uncultured Pseudomonadota bacterium | reverse complement strand
CTTTCTACCGTCGTGGTGCTGCCGCCGCAGCATCCGCCGATGTAGATCACGGACATCATGATACACAGGACCAGAACTATGTGCTTGACTTTCACAACCTTCCTCCTCAAAGCGGTATGGGTACACATTACACCACCGGCCCGGTGATTTTCAATCCCTTTCAGGTCTTGTCCGAATACCGGTTTTCCCAGGGGAAACAGGACAATCCGCATGGTGTCTTTTTTTGGGGAAATTTTCTCAGTAGAACGTCATCGCCGTGATGAGGAGGAGAACACCCAGTATCACCGGCCAGTACAGCAATTTTGACATCAGGTTCTCCCGGTAACGGACAAAGAAACTCTTTTTCTCCGCCACATAAAGACTCGCACTGGTGGGAACCCACAAAAGAGCAACATACATGATGAAGTAAAAATATTCGAGATAAAAAATCTCCTGGGTGGGGATTTTGGAACGCGTGCTGATATGACAGAAGATGATCACAAAGAACATGGATCCGATAAAAACGAGGTTTTCTCCTATGTCCATGGCAAACTTTTTTGACATCTTTTCTTCAGTCATAATGAACATGACAGCAAAGAGGAGCAGTGCAACAACGAAAAGGGGTGTCATGTTCCGGATAAACGCATCGACGAGGTTCCGCTGGATCATGATATTAAAGGACAGTTCGGGATAGCCCTCCTGAAGCTGGTAATTGCCGGTACCAAAGTTTGTGGCATAGGCATTGGATCTGAGATCGAAGAATGCCGCTCGTATCTCCCAATCGGAGAGGCTGAAATTCCTGTCCAGCCCCGGCAGGGTTACAGGGTTCATCAGATTGTACGATTCGACGTCAGGGATGAGGACAACATTCTTGTCTATCGCCTTGTGCCAGATCCGTATCCCGATCGATTCGTAGTCAATGGGATACCGGGAGTAATCGAACCGTTCATAAAGGGTTCCATAGAAATACCATCCTTTTACCAACACATCGCCGTTCATTATGGAATAGGACTCGGTCACCTTCACATCATCCATGGCATCGGGAAAAACGAATCCCGGCGTAAGAGATCGCCGTGCTTCGGAACCGTACTTTTGCCAGAGATACCCGCTCACCGCTATCCTGTTGGCCCCGGAAAATTCGATGGACCGGAGAAAAATACCTGTCGGGATGTACAGAGGGTCTCCACCCGGCTTTCCGGCATATTTTGCGGTATATGATTCAACAACATTCGCCAGGCTCGCCTGATTGGTGATCCGCGGCCCCTCCGTCCTCATATCCGTATCCAGCCGAAGTGCGATCCGCCAAATGCCCCCGATGGCAGTGACAAGGATGATGCTGAATACGAGCGATGCTTTCCAGAGCTTCCCGTTATCCCCCTCATAGACTTTAAAAAGAAGGGCAAAAAAGGACAGAAGAACGATAACAGAGAACACTACGATGACGATCGCTTTTTGTCTCATAATATCGAGATCAAGGGGTGTTTCATCGTGAAGAAACGTCGCATGGAGGGACCAGCCCGCCGAGGGTACGGG
>CAYQXL010000056.1:4964-13122 GCA_964421445.1 uncultured Pseudomonadota bacterium | reverse complement strand
AGAACTGGCATCAATTTTGCAATTGAACGGATAGAGTGAAAAATATGAAGAACAAGATCGGTCAGCCAGATGCATATGATGAATTGCAACGGCTCAATGAATTCAACAAGAAGATCATTGAGAACGCGCCGGTCGCCATATTTACCGTCAACAAGGAGGGCGAGTTTTCAAGTGTAAATCCGGCCCTCGCTGTTCTATCCGGTCTCGGTGAGAAGGCAAAGGAGAAATTGCTGGGGTTTAACTGGCTTAAAAACCCCTATACGATCAAGTGCGGCCTGGCCGGGTATATCAGGGAGGGTTTGGAGGGGAAGCCGTTTCAGCTTTGGGACTTCCCTTTTATAAACTACTGGGGAGAGCCTCAGTACATCTATTTCAAGGGTGTTCCCGTATCGGGAAAGGATGGAACGATCGAAGGACTTCTCTGCATTATTGAAGATACGACGGAAATCGTCAGGACACGGGCCCAGTTGATTCAGGAGGCCAAGATGTCTTTCGTGGGAAGGCTCGCGGCAGGGATAGCTCATGAACTCAATAACCCTCTGGCAACCATAACGGCGAATACGGAGCTTGCAAGGGAACTTATCGAAAATGCCGGAAAGGAGTCGCTCGGTGTCGCAGACCTCGGCGAGTTGATGGAATATGTTGATACGATCGAGAAACAGGCCTACCGGTGCACCAGAACGATCAAGAATCTTCTTGAGGTCACGAGGAAGAAAGACTTTGGCGAAACGACAATTGATCTTGGGAAATTCTTTGACGATCTTGCCCATCTTGTCGATCTGCGAAAGATGAAGGCCGCTGTGATCCGGGAGATTTCTCCCGGCTTTCCCCCGGTCAAAGGTGATCCTGAAGCGTTGCGGCAGGTTTTTCTCAACGTCATCAGCAATGCCCTTGATGCGGTGGAGGGGACGGAAAACGGCACCGTCTGGATCAGAACGGCCGCAAAGAACGACAGGACCGTGGAAGTTTCGGTGGAAGACAATGGAACCGGTATTCCAGACGACATAACAGACCTTATCTTTGAACCGTTCTTTACGACAAAGGAACCGAAGAAAGGCACAGGTCTCGGATTGACGCTGTGCTATGATTTTCTCCAGAGAATGGGTGGAAGTATTGAGGTCCAGAGGCGACCGGGAGGGGGGAGCATATTCAAAATAACCCTCCCTGTTCAGGGTGAAGACGGGTAAGGCGGAAAGATGGCGGAAATGCGTGTTCTCATAGTCGATGACGAAGAAGAGCTCGTCCGGGCCTTCAGGAAAAAACTATCCAGGGAAGGATTTGCGGTGTTCACAGCCGCGACGGGTGGTGAAGCCCTGGCAATGGTCAAGGAACACTCTTTCGACGTATGTGTTCTCGACATCAGGCTCCCTGATGTGGACGGGGTGAAACTTCTTGAAATGCTGAAAGAAGTGGAACCTAACCTGGAGATTGTGATGCTGACCGGTCACGCGTCGATAGATACAGCGATACAGTCGATGAAGCGCGGTGCCTACGATTATCTGAGCAAGCCATGCAAGCTGTCCGAGCTGAGCAGTGTTATTTCAAAGGCTTACGAAAAAAAAGCGCTGACGGAGAGAAATCTCGTCCTTGAGGAGCAACTGCACCGGGTCAATGTAAAGGACCGTTTTGTAGGAGAGAGCGGGCAGATGAACGAGGTGGAGCGGCTCATCTCTCTCGTTGCACCGTCCGACGTTCCTGTCCTGATTCTCGGCGAAACAGGGACGGGAAAAGAGCTTGCAGCGAGAGCCATCCATGCATTGAGTCCCCGGTCGACGAACCAGTTTGTGGCCGTCAATTCCAGTACGTTCCAGGAGAGCATACTGGAGAGTGAGCTTTTCGGGTATAAAAAGGGTGCTTTTACAGGTGCACAGACGGATAAGATGGGCCTTCTGGAGCTTGCCAATGGAGGCACCTTTTTTATCGATGAGGTGGGGGATATGGGCATGGCTATCCAGGCGAAGTTCCTGAGAACACTTGAGACCGGCATCTTCAGGCGTCTCGGAGATGTCCGCGAATCGAAAGTCGATGTCCGTTTTATCTTTGCCACGAACAAATCCCTTGAAAACGAGGTGAAGGAGAAGAGATTCAGGAAGGATCTTTTCTACAGGCTGAACGCCTTCACGATCGTTCTGCCCTCTCTTCGCGAGCGGGAAACGGATATCGCCCTTCTGGCCCGGTATTTTGTCAATAAATTCAGCCGTGGGATGGAAGAGAAACGGATATCCCGGGGTGCGATGAAAGTTCTTAACGGGTACTGGTGGCCCGGTAATGTAAGGGAGCTGGCGAACGTTATCGAACGGGCAATGCTCATTTCCGCCGGCCGTCAGGAGATTCTTCAGGAAGATTTGCCACAAAACATGATGAAATCCGATACCCGGGCAGAGTGCGCTGCCCTTCGGCCGGATGGAGAGCTTCTCGATCTCAAGCAGGTTGAAAAAGAGCATATAGTCCGTGTTCTGGAACTTGCAGGGGGCAACAAAAGCAAAGCCGCCCGTCTTCTCGGCATCAGCCGCAGAAAACTCTACGTCAAAATTCACGAATAAGTAAGGATTAGCCGTTTCTCCAGGGGTACTCTCCCCCTCGCAATGGTCGGTTGTATCGATATGACACAATCTGTGCTGAAAAAGCACAGTCTCCAAAAACGTTGCGAAGCCATTTTCTTTTGTTACGGGGAAAAGACAGGCCTCTTCAAAGTGGCATTAAAATTGCTGTCTGATAACGATAATACTGAAACAAAGGGGGTTGTATGAAACGCATTCATTGCATTGGAGTGATGGTTTTTCTTTTCACCGTTAGCATGCTTTTCTTTGCCGGTCCTGTTTCAGCTCAGGACAAGACGATCACCCTCCGTTATTCGACGTTCTTCCCTGTAAGCCATCCGAACGCCGCCATTTCAGACCAGTGGGCCAAGGAAGTGGAAAAAAGGACCAACGGTAAGGTGAAGGTCCGCCACTATGCCGGCGCCACTCTCACCACGCCCCAGCAGACGTACGACAGCATTCTTTCCGGAGTTGTTGACATCGGCAACTGTGTCCTTGGGTACACGATGGGGAAATTTCCCCTTTCAGAAATACTCGATTATCCCCTGGGCTATCCGAGCGGTCTCGTGGCAACAAGGCTTGCCAATGATTTCTATAACAAATTCAAACCGAAAGAATTCAATGATGTGAAGGTGCTCTATTTCCATGCTCAAGGCCCTGGTATCCTCCACACGACCAAGAAACCTGTGAGCAAACTGGAAGATCTGAAGGGTATGAAGATCAGGACATTTGGTTCGAATGCCAGTTTTATGTCGCATCTTGGCGGCTCACCGGTTGCCATGCCCATGGGTGATGCCTATGATGCCTTGTCCAAAGGCGTAGCCGATGGTCTCATGTGCGGATTCGAGGCGCTGAAGGGCTGGAAGCTGGGAGAAGTTGTCAAATACTCAACGGAGAATTACGGATCAGCCTATACCGCGACCTTTGTGGTGGCCATGAACAAGAACAAATGGAACAGCCTCCCTGCCGATGTTCAGAAGGCGATCGAGGCCATTAATGGGGAATGGATCGAAAAACAGGGAAAACTCTGGGATACGATGGACCAGGACGGAAAGGATTATATCCTCAAGAGAGGCAACAAGATCATCACCCTGTCGGCGGAAGAGAATCAAAAATGGGCTGCCAAGGCGCAACCCCTCTTTGACGAATACGTGAAGAAAATGAAGGAGAAAGGTTTGCCTGGTGACGAGGCGGTCAAGTTCGTTCGTGAGAGCCTCAATAAAACCCGAAAGAAGTAGGATTTTACCGGTGTTCCGGTCACGGGAGGGTATATGGAAGTCCTGATGAATTCGGTGAAACGGCTCAGTGCCTGGATGAACACGTTTGGTGGCATCATGCTCTTTCTCATGATGATGCTCACAGTGGTAGACGTGATTTTACGGTTCTTCGGAAAGCCCATAACAGGGACATATGAACTGGTCGCAATGGCCGGGGCCACAGTGGTTGCCTTCGCTATTCCTCAGACCTCCTGGGACAATGCTCACATCTATGTCGACTTTCTCCTGGAAAACCGTTCGAATGTTACGAAAAAGATCTTTCAGGTCATAACCCGGTTGCTTGGGGTTATCCTTTTTATCCTTCTGGCGTGGTTTCTTTTCGAAAAGGCAAATCACCTCTACAGAAGCGGGGATGTCTCTCTCACGCTCCACATTCCCTACTATCCCGTGGCATATGGCCTGGCCTTTTGCGGGTTGGTCCAGGCCATTGTCCTCATTCTTCAGATTGTTGCGTTGTTTCAGGGTGGTGACCACAAATGAATGAAATTACGATAGGGATCATTGCTGTTGTTGTTTTAATGGGTCTCTTCCTGACGGGCCTCGAACTTGCTTTCGCCATGGCCCTTATAGGTGTGGCGGGATATGCCTATATTGTTGGGCCTGGTCAGGCCGTGAATCTTTTGGCGAACGACTTTTACGATTCGCTCGAGTCCTATGGATTGACGGTAGTTCCCCTTTTTGTTCTCATGGGACAGATAGCGTTTAATGCAGGTATTGCCAAGCGCCTCTATGACAGTGCTCATAAGTTTCTCGGTCACATTCCCGGCGGTCTTGCCATGGCAACGGTTGTGGGGGCAACGATCTTCAAGGCCATCTGCGGGTCGATTGTCGCGACCTGCGCCACCTTTGCAAGCGTGGCGGTGCCCGAGATGGATCGGTTCAATTACAGCAAAAAGCTTTCAACAGGTGTTGTGGCAACAGTTGGAACGCTGGGAGTTCTTATCCCTCCCAGCGTTACCCTTATCCTTCTCGGTCTCATTACCCAGCAATCTATTGGTAAGCTTTTTATGGCCGGATTATTACCTGGTCTGCTCATCTCGTTCTTTTTTGCCGTTATTATCTTTGGCTGGGCGCGGATAAATCCCAAGATCGGTCCTGCCAGTGAGCGATTTACGTGGAAGGCCCGCCTCACCACAGTGCCCGTCGTTATCTGGCCTGTTGCCATCTTTCTCATCATCATAGGCGGTCTGATGAATGGATTTTTTACCCCCACCGAAGCAGGGAGCATCGGAACCTTTGCCGTTCTTGTTCTCTGTGTGGTCAAGAGGGACATAAAGTTTGCCGGTATCAGACAGTCGATAAAAGAGGCTCTGCGAACGTCCTGCATGGTTCTGCTGATTGTTGCCTCGTCAACGGTACTCGGGCACTTCATTGCTGTCACAAATATTCCCAATGCTGTCGCAGAATGGGTTGTGACATTGCCGCTGAACCGTCACATCATTATGGCGGTGATCTTTTTGATCTATCTCGTCGGGGGCTCTTTTATCGACGATCTGGCCTTCATGATACTTGCTACTCCCATTTTTTTCCCCGCAATTGTCCAGATGGGCTTCGATCCCATCTGGGCTTGCATAATGATCTCCCTCACTGTCTGCGTCGGATCGGTCATTCCTCCCGTTGCCATGTGTGTCTTTGTGGTGAAGAACATCACAAAAGTACCGATGGGGATCATCTACAGTGGTGTCTATCCTTTTCTCATTTCGCTGATTGTGTGCGTGGCCTTGCTGTTTATGTTCCCCCAGCTCACTCTCTATCTTCCGGCAGTACTTATGAAATGAGGCCCGCAAGGTCCTGAAGCGGGAAAGCGCCCGTTCGCTGATCCCGCCTGGGATCGGTCATGCGGCATCCCCGGTGTTGCCCGGGGACTACGATATATACAGGTGAATAAGGTCAGATGGCAGAAAATCTGTTCAAGGGAGGAAGTGAAACGTGACCGGACAAAAGAACTTTCAGACACTGCGAACGCTCATACGGAGGAATGCTGAACTCTATCCCGACAAGATTGCAATGAAGGACTGGGAAACGGGCAAATCGACAACGTTCGGAGACTTGAGGAAGAGGGCGACGGCAATAGGAAATGCCCTGAGGGGCATGGGTGTCAACCGTGGCGACCGGGTAGGGATATTGAGCCAGAACTCGTACGAGTATATGGAGCTGATCCTGTCGGTGCCGAGCGGAGGTTTTATCTTTGTCCCCGTCAATTTCCGGCTTGCGCCGCGGGAGATGGCGGGTGTGCTGGAAGATGCAGAGCCTGTAGCCCTGTTCGTTGACAGTCACTATATGGGGATTGTAGAGGAGGTTACCCGTATCGTTCCGTCGATCACGAAACTGATCTTCATAGGGCCCGAGGGAGAAAAGCCCGCAGGCTGGCTTCATTATGAAGAACTTGCCCACTATGAAGCGACAGACAGTCCCGAGAGCGAACCTGGTGAAGACGATGTCGCACTGCTCATGTATACCAGCGGAACGACAGGTGTACCGAAGGGGGTCATGCAAACCCACCTGAACTGTTACCATCAGGGCCGTACCTGTGCATTTAACAATAATATAGGGACGGAAGACGTAGGTTTTACCGTATGCCCCATGTATCACGTAACAGCTACGAGTTCATTTTTCGGTCCTTTTTACCGGGGTGCAACGAGCATTCTGTTTCAGAAATGGGATCCTGAGGCACTCTTCAAGGGGGCCCATGAAGAACGGTTGGTTGCGGGAATGCTGGCGACACCGATGGTCAGGATGTTGCTCGATGCCTGGCCTGAGTGCAAGGATCGGTACGACATCTCCTCGATGACAAAACTCTGGTTCGCCGGAGCGGGTATCATTCCCTCTGTCTACAGGCAATTTATCGATACGTTCGGATGTATCCTTGGTGAACATCACGGGACAACGGAAACAACAGGCGTGACCACAAACCTGTCAGCCCATGATATTGACCGGGAACTTGCCGCAGGAAATGAAAGAATCCTCGAATCCTGTGGCCGGGCAGCTTACGATTGTGAAATTGCGATTGTTGATGAGAATGATGACCCTGTTGATATGCCCGGTACAGGAGAGATGAAGGCCCGGGGGCTTGGCACATCATCGGGGTATTGGCGAAAAGGGGAACTGACCGGAAAGGTCTTCAGAAACGGCTGGTTTTATACCGAAGACATCTGTTCTGTTGACGAAAAGGGTTATGTCTACATTATCGACAGAAAGAAAGATATGATCATCACCGGCGGTGAAAACGTCTATCCGGCGGAAATCGAGAAAGTCCTGAATGAGCATCCTGCCGTAAGGGAGTCGTCAGCGATCGGTGTTCCCCATCCTCTCTGGGGTGAGGCCATTACTGCGATTATTGTGTTGCATGAGGACCAGACGGTGTCAGAGAGTGATATAATCGGGTATTGCAAGGGGAAGATTGCAGGCTATAAAGTCCCCAAATCGGTCCATTTTATTGGTGAACTGCCCAGGAACCCTGCCGGTAAGATTTCAAAACCAGAGTTGCGACGTCAATTTGGAGCGCAATGACAGACCGGTTTACGGTGATTGATAGATTATCGGGAGGATACAGATGGAATTGACAGTGGAACAGAAGGATATCATCAAAGCGGCACGGGAATTCGCAGAGAGTGAGTTCAGAGACAGAGCGAAGGAGTTCGACGAGAAAGAAGAATTTGATCTGTCCATTTGCAGACGCGCTGCAGAAAATGGATTTATCGGTGCATTCATCAGGGAGGAATACGGCGGTGCGGGCCTCGGTTTTCTTGAACACTCCCTTATTACAGAAGAATTCTGGCGAGTCGATCCAGGGTGCGGCCAGAGCCTCTGTTCGTGCAGTTTCGGGGCAGAAATGATCCAGGCCTTTGGTACGGAAGAACAGAAGAAATCCTATCTTCCCCGTATCGTGAGCGGAGATGCCATCATCGGCACGGCAGTCACCGAGCCTGACGCAGGCAGCGATGTGACGATGGTGAAGACCCGGGCTGAACGGCATGGGGACCGGTATGTTATCAACGGATCAAAGATGTTCATAACGAACGGGTGTCTCGCGCACTACCTTCTTGTCTATGCCATCACAGCCCCTGACGAAAAGAAGGTCCACAACAGGGCGAGTATTTTTCTCGTCGACACCAATACACCTGGCTTTGAGGCAACAAAGATACACGGAAAGATGGGTATCAGGGCATCAAATACTGCCGAAGTCAGTCTCAGCAACGTGGAAGTGCCTGTTGACAATATCGTTGGCCGTGAAGGACGGGGTTTTTATCAGCTCATGGACTTTTTCAACATGACCAGGAATCACGTGGCGGCCCAGGGGGTCGGACTTGCCCAGGGAGCTCTTGAGATGGCCCTTTCACA
>CAYQXL010000056.1:0-4864 GCA_964421445.1 uncultured Pseudomonadota bacterium | reverse complement strand
GCCGAGTACGATATCCAGCGATTCTACAGGGATGCCAAGATTGTCGAGATTTATGAAGGCTCGAAAGAGGTGGAAAAGGCCATCATAGCCAGCGAACTTCTGAAGAAAGTCTTTTGAGATCAGGAGGGCAGACCATGTGCCATCCTATCCCGGCCAGAGGGGTGTGGTATACTGAACAATGGCGCCATAAACGGGAATGATTGATTGTGGTAGAGATAACCACAGAAAGCAGGACACCGTACGGATTGATGTTTACTCACAAAAAGAGAGCGAACGTAATGTGGTAGTCATGAAAAAGCGACTACGGCTATCCCGCAGGAAAATAACAGGCCGAAAGGCCGGGAAGCGACTCGATGGACAGAACGTTGAAGGCATGGTTCGCATAGCAGATGATCATCTGACGGATCTTGCAGAGAGATCACTTGCCGGCATTTATCTCATCCAGGACGAAGTATTCAAATATGTAAACCCCAAACTGGCCGATATATTCGGCTACTCAATCGACGAACTTCTTGCCGTGAGAGGTCCGAAAGAGGTGGTTCTTCCGGAAGACTGGCCCATTGTGATCGGCAACATATACAAGAGGCTGTCAGGGGAAGCGGAATCCCTTCACTATGAGTTCAGAGGTGTGACGAAGGGCGGCACGATCATCAACATAGAAGCTTACGGTCTTCACACCACCTATGGCGGAAGGCCTGCCGTTATCGGAACATTGCTCGACATCACGAGACGTAAGCAGGGCGAAGAACTGCTGAGAAAGGCGGAGGAACAGTACAGAGGCATATTCGAGAACGCCATCGAGGGTATCTTTCAGACGACCCCTGACGGCAGGTTCATCGTCGTGAACCCGGCGTTGTCGAGAATGCTGGGGTACGATTCTCCTGATGATCTTGTCTTGTCACGGACCGATATTCAGGACCAGCTCTACGTACAGCCCGAGATGCGCACGGCCTTCATGCACTCTCTTGAGCTCAATGATGTCGTCCGAGGATTCGAGTGTGAACTTTACAAGAAAGACGGAAGCAGAATCCTTGTTTCGTTTAATGCGCGGGCCGTGAAGAATGCCGATGGTGCTACGGGTTATTACGAGGGGACGCTGGAAGATATAACGGAAAAGAAAAAGGTGGAAAATGAGTTCCGCCTCCTGAGTGAATTCAACGAAGCTATTATCGACAATGCACCGGTTGCCATATTTACGCTCGACAAGAAGGGTACGTTTACAAGCATCAATCCGAGCCTTGCCTCGCTTTCGGGATTGGGATCTATAGCAGAGAAAAAGCTGATTGGATTCAACTGGGTTACGAACCCCTATACCATTCAATGTGGTCTCGCCGGACATATTGAACGGGGGTTGCGGGGCGAGCCTTTCCAGCTCTGGGATTATCCCTTTATGACCTACATGGGTGACAGAAACATCTATATGGATTTCAAGGGGGTTCCGCTTAAGGGAAAGGACGGCGCAATTGCCGGGCTCCTCTGTATTATAGAAGAAACGACAGATCGTGTAAGGTCCAGGGCAAAATTGATGCAGGAGACGAAGCTCTCCGTCATAGGAAGGCTTGCCGCAGGGATCGCCCATGAACTGAACAACCCCCTTGGTACTCTTGTGGCGTACTCAGAGAGGGCCACGAGATACCTCAGTTCGTTCCGTGACAGGTCGGTAGGCGAATCTGAACTGGCAAAGCTGAAGGGATATCTTCAAATCATCGAAGAAGAAGCATTCCGGTGCAAACATGTTACGGCTGATATTCTCAGCCTTTCGCAAAAAGACGGGCTTGAGATTACTGTAATAGACCTGAACAGGCTCATGGAGGCGATTTTCGAGTTCATGAACATAAACAAGTCGATACGGGTCGTCCGGGAAACAGATGATTCCTGCCCGTTCATACTCGGCGACATAAATGCCCTTCGCCAGGTTTTTGTAAATCTTATTACCAATGCTGTCGATGCGGTTGAGGAACGAATGGAAGCAACGATCTGGATAAGGGTCAAGCCGGTAAATGGCGGAGATTCTTCTTTTGTATGTGTCGAGATAGAGGATAATGGAATTGGTATCCCCGACGCAATCGTTGACAAGATCTTTGAGCCATTCTACACAACAAAAGAGTCAAAGAAAGGGATTGGGCTCGGTTTATCCCTCTGTTACTATTTTGTGACGAACATGGGGGGAACGCTCGGCGTAGAAAGCAAACCGGGCTCGGGGACAACATTTTCCATCCTGTTGCCTGCGAAAAAAAAGCTGGAAGGGGGGTCAGACGATGATCCGCATTCTTATCGTCGATGATGAGGCACGGCTTGTTGAGGCTTTCAGAGACCAGTTGACCGAAGACGGGATGAAGGTATTCACCGCCTCCGGTGGCGATGAAGCTTTTTCGATAGTCAAGGGTGAGAATATAGATGTGGCTGTGCTCGACATACACCTGCCCGATATAGATGGCGTTGATCTGCTTCTGAAAGTCAAACAGATGGAGCCTTCCATTGAAGTAATCATGCTTACAGGCTACGGGTCTATTGATACTGCCATCAGGTCCATGAAACTTGGAGCCTATGATTATTTGACGAAACCATGCAAGATGTCGGAGCTTTCAAGCGTTATCGCCAAGGCATATGAAAAGAAAATGTTAAGAACAAAGACGATTGTTTTGGAAGAACATCTTCACAGGATCGAGGCTCACAATGATTTTATCGGATCGGGCAAGGCGATGGAGAAAGTGCGGGCACTCATATCGTTGGTGGCTCCTTCTGACGCCCCTGTCCTGATTGTCGGCGAGACGGGAACGGGCAAGGAACTTGCGGCGAGAGCGATCCATGATTCGAGTCCCCGTTCAGCGAACCCCTTCGTTGCCATCAATTCAAGTACGCTCCAGGAGACGATGGTTGAGAGCGAACTGTTCGGATATAAGAAAGGAGCTTTTACAGGAGCCCATGAAAACAAGCTGGGTCTCCTTGAAATAGCGAACAAGGGCACGTTTTTTGTTGATGAAGTGGGGGATATGGGACTGGCCATCCAGGCCAAATTACTCAGGGTCCTCGAATCGGGTGTTTTCATAAAAGTGGGGGACACGAAAGAGACCCGTGTCGATATCCGGTGTATTTTTGCGACGAACAAGATTCTCGAAGAAGAAATTGAGAGAGGAGGTTTTCGGAAGGATCTGTTTTTCAGAATAAACACGTTTGTGATCAAGCTCCCCCCTTTGAGGGCAAAAAGGGAGGATATCCCCTTGCTGCTTGAGTACTTTCTTCGCAAATTTTCAAGGGGAGGAAAGACGAAACGGTTTTCCCGGGAAGCAATGGAGTTATTGGGAACATACGGGTGGCCGGGAAATGTACGGGAGCTTGCAAATGTTGTCGAGAGAGCTACTCTTCTCAGCAGTTTTCGGGAAGTGATTGGTGCTGAAGATCTCTCTGAATGGATGTTCAAAGAGGTCACATCTGCTAAGGATGTCACTACGGGGAATAACGGAGGGATGTTGGTGAGCCTTGCTGAACTGGAAACAGAATACATCCAGAGGGTCTTATCCTCCGTAGGGGGGAACAAGAGTAAGGCGGCCCGTCTCCTCGGCATAACCCGGAAAAATCTCTACGACAAGATTGCAGCAAATTCCGGGGAAAAGGGCACGGAACCGAAAGATCAGTAAGTCTTCCGCCGTGCCCCGGTGACTTCCCGAAAGTCTTCTAATTTACTCTCTTTAGCATGTCAGCGGCTATGATGGCTTTTTCCACCTCTTTTGAACCTTCGTAGATCTCCACAATTTTTGCATCCCTGTAAAATCTCTGAATATCGTACTCGGCGATATAACCGTAACCGCCGTGGAGCTGCAGGGCCTGGTTTGTTACATAAACGGCCGTGTCACCGGCATTCCATTTGGCCATTGAAATGAGGGCCGGGTCCGGTTTGCCTCTGTCAACCGAGTAGGCTGCCCGCCAATAGAGGCTCCGGGCCGCCTCAATCCGTGTCGCCATCTCGGCAATGATGAACTGGAGACCCTGAAAGCGGGAGAGGGAGCCGCCAAAGGCCTTTCTCTTCTTGATGTGGGAGATGGCCATCTCCATGGCACCCTGGGCAACGCCCACACCCTGTGCCGCCACGTGGTTCCGCGTTTTGTTGAAAAAATCCATGAGCTGGTGAAACCCCCGTCCTTCTTTTCCCACGAGGTTGGTCACCGGCGCCTCTACATTGCTCAAGCTGATCTCTGTTGTGTCTGATGCCCTGATCCCCAGCTTCCCATGTATCTTGGTGGCTTCAAAGCCCGGTGACGTCGTGTCGATCAGTATGGCGCTGTGTCTCTTGTGGGCATCTTTCTCATCGGGGTTCGTGAGGCACAAAAGAAGGAGGTAATGTGCAAAGGAGCCGTTTGTGATGAACATCTTGGACCCGTTGATGATGAATTTGTCGCCCCTCACTTCCGCCCGTGTTTTGACGCCTGCCGCATCGCTGCCCGCATCGGGTTCGGTAATACCGAAACCCATAATGGCGTCGCCGCTTACGAGGGGAGGGAGATATTTTTTCTTCAGCTCTTCTGAACCGAAGGCCTGGATCATCTCTGAGCCGAATGTACAGGAAAGCACAGCCTGACCACAGCCGGGATCGACCCTCCAGAATTCTTCCGCGATTAATGAGTGCTCAAAATATCCCAGGCCAGCTCCGCCATACTCCTCTTGAATGAAGGTGCCGACGAAACCGTTTTCGCAGGCCTTTTTCCAGATGGAGAGATCGAAACTCTCCGTTTCATCGAACTCCTTTGCCCTGTCCCTGAATTCTCCCTCGGCGAACTCCCGTGCCGCCAGTTTAATATCTACCTGTTCCTGTGTAAGCTCCATGCCTATCTCCTTGAAATATGACGTTCAGCAACATTGATGGTCA
>CAYQXL010000055.1:12490-13590 GCA_964421445.1 uncultured Pseudomonadota bacterium | reverse complement strand
CTCCGCCCTTCCCTTGTTTAAGGTATTCAATCACTGCATCGAACGGTTCCACAGACCTTATCCTCGTTCTCTAAATGGGGGTATCAGACGCCGTGGCGGTCTCTGCCTCCCCCACTACCGTCTCAAACAGTGCCGTTGAGAGATAACGCTCCCCGGCGTCCGGGAGGATAACCACAATCGTTTTCCCGGCATTCTCTGTTTCATTTGCT
Organism: uncultured Pseudomonadota bacterium; assembly: GCA_964421445.1. Classification (GTDB taxonomy): domain Bacteria; phylum Desulfobacterota; class Syntrophorhabdia; order Syntrophorhabdales; family CAYQXL01; genus CAYQXL01. The sequence goes on along the minus strand of CAYQXL010000055.1, from coordinate 13,381 downwards.
AATCTGACGGCAACATGGGCAGCGGCACCACAGGATATGCCACAAAGGATGCCTTCTTCCCGGGCAAGACGTCTTGCCATCTCCATCGCTTCATCGTTGCTGACAGTTTCGATCCTGTCCACAAGAGCAAGATCAAGCACTTTGGGGACAAATCCTGCGCCAATACCTTGTATTTTATGAGGACCTGGCTTGATCTCTTCTCCATTTCTCGTCTGGGTAAGGATCGGTGAATGAACGGGTTCTACGGCCACAGAGACAATCGCCTTCCCCCTCGTAATCTTGAAATATCTGCTCACACCTGTAATTGTGCCGCCCGTTCCGACACCGGACACGAGGATGTCCATCTTTCCGTCCGTATCATTCCATATCTCCACAGCCGTGGTAGCCTCGTGGATCGCGGGATTTGCAGGATTCTCGAACTGGCGGGGGTGGAAGAACCGCTGAGGATCACGGGCTGCAATCTCCTCCGCCCTGGCGACCGCTCCTTTCATCCCCTTTGCCCCTTCGGTGAGAATAATGGTAGCACCGAGAATCTTCAACACCTTCCGTCGCTCGATGCTCATCGTCTCCGGCATCGTAAGGGTCAGTCTGTATCCCCTGGCAGCGGCCACAAAAGCAAGGGCAATTCCTGTATTTCCCGACGTCGCTTCAATTATCTCCATGCCTGCTTTTAAACGCCCTGTTTTTTCCCCATCCCATATCATCGCAGCACCGATTCTGCACTTGACTGAGAAGGCGGGGTTTCTGCCCTCGATTTTTGCGAGTACAGTCGCCGGTGCACCACCAGTAACATGATTCAGGCGAACGAGAGGCGTGTTTCCGATGGATAAGGAATTATCTTCGAAATAATTGGCCATATCACCCTCCTATGGGTATTGATGGAACTGAGCT
>CAYQXL010000055.1:8900-12390 GCA_964421445.1 uncultured Pseudomonadota bacterium | reverse complement strand
GGACTCAACTGCTCCGAGAGGACACCGAAGGGCTGGTTTTTTGTTACCATGCCCTCCATGCTCGTCGGTGATGCCTGACCCTTGGTTAACCCGTAAATCTGGTTGTCGTGAACAAAGAGCTTTACGCCGACATTCCTCCGGATGGCATGGATAAGATGATTACCCCCTTCACCGTAACAATCACCGTCGCCGGACACCGCAATGACAGGCATTTCGTGATTGGCCAGCCTGATACCCTGAGCAACGGGTAGTCCCCGGCCGTGGAGTCCGTTGAACGTGTTGCACTTCACGTAGTGGGGAAACTTCCCTGCCTGTCCTATCCCCGAGACAACGGTAAAATCGGCAGGATCAATCTCCATTTCAAGGAATGCTTCCTTAAACGTTCTCAGAATGGCATAATTTCCGCATCCCGGACACCATGCCGGGATACGTTTACTGTCATAACTTTCGAAGGTGAGCATTCTTCTCTCCCAGAAGTTCGTCCAGAGTGAACGGCCGGCCGTCGTATTTATTGATCTTCACATCAAAATTAAAACCTGTTTCGGCCCTGAAAAGTCTCGCAAACTGTCCTGTGGCGTTATTTTCAACACAGATGGTGAGCTTCGCCTCTTCAAGCAACCGGAGATAATCGAACCCTGTCCGGTCCGGAAAAGGGTAGACCTCGCTGAAATGGATCATGGCGATATCGTTGTTCCTGACCAGTATATCGACAGCATCTTTCATGACACCGAAGGTCGATCCCCATCCCACAACAACGATCTTCGGCCGGGCATGGCCGTGAAAAAAGGGCGGTGAGATTTCCTGTTTGAGACGGTCCATTTTTCTAAAAAGCCTCTTTTCGACCATCCGCCTCCGTGTTTCACCGTCCTCGGTAATATGGCCTTCTTCGTCATGTTCATCGCTGTCCGTGACAACAACATGACGGGATCCACCCGGTATGGCAAACGGTGACACACCATCTTCCGTCCAGGCATGACGCCTGTAGTCGGCAGCCTCGTTCAGGAGATCGCTTCTGAGGCGGTACTCAGTGTACCTGAGTCCCTTCATGTCGAAACTGTCGTACGTCCACTGCGAATCTGCGAGATACTGATCGGTGAGAATCAACACAGGAATCTGATATTTCTGGGAAAGATCGAATGCCTTACTCGTAAGGGAGAACGCCTGCTCCGGTGATCCCGGAGCAAAGATTACCCGAGGAAACTCACCATGGCCCCCATGGAGGGCAAAAAGCAGATCTCCCTGCTCGGTCCGTGTCGGGAACCCTGTCGCCGGTCCAGGCCTCTGGGCCAGAAGCACAACGATCGGCGTCTCCGTCATTCCGGCAAGAGAGAGGCCCTCCGCCATGAGAGCGAACCCACCCCCCGACGTTCCCGTCATCGATCTCGCTCCGGCAAACGATGCCCCGAGAGCCATGTTGATCGCCGAGATCTCGTCTTCCGCCTGCTCCACAATAATTCCACACTCCCGGGCCTTCGATGCGAGGAAGAGCATCACCCCCGTGGACGGCGTCATGGGGTAGGCGCAGTAGAATGTGCAGCCCGATCCAATGGCCCCGAGACCGATAGCGTCGTTGGCATTGAGGAGCATATGCGGTTTTCCTCCGCCATGGAGGGTGAATCCGCATTGGAGACATCCGCGGACAGCTCGCTTCAACCCTTCATCAGATGCTCGGATATTTGCCCCGACCACCGCATCACCCTTGTTTGCCAGTGAGTCCCGGAGAACGCCAACGAGGGGTGCAGGATCCATCCCCAGCATGCCGAGGACAGAACCGGTGGCCACTGTATTTGCACCGATCTTTCCGGCCCCTGCATCCATGGCAATCTCAAGAAACGGCACGGCGAGAAAGCGGGGATCACTAAAGGTCTCCTTCACCATGGCCGGATCGTAAAGAACTACAGCACCGTCCGTGAGCGACCCTTCGTGGAGGTGAACGGTCTTCAGGTCCAGCGCCACAAGGATGTCGGCCCTCTCCCGGGATGAGAGCACAGGCTCATCGGAAAGACGGATTTGATAGAAACTGTGTCCTCCGCGAATCCGTGACTCGAAATCCTGGTGAGAAAAGACATGGTATCCCGAACGGGAAAAGACTTTCGCCAAGGTGTCGCCGATGGTTTGTATACCCTGTCCCGCTTCTCCCCCTATTCTGATCGTATAGTCCATATATCTCCCCTTCATCGGACATTATAGCTTCAGCAATAATAAAAGACAACAAAGGGAGTCTGGACCGGCAGGGTAGCAAACTTTTCATTCCTTGACAAAGGAGGTCCACATCATTAACTTATTGTAGGATTGAACCATTTCCGGAGTACTCGTTTTCTATGGAAAGACTGACCGAAAGAGAAAAGCGGATTCTTGAGCTCATCATGTTCCAATACATCCATTCTGCCGAGCCTATCGGCTCCAGAACAATTGAGAAGATGATGGAGGGTCGTCTCAGTTCAGCGACCATCCGGAACGTCATGGTCGATCTTGAAGAAAAGGGGTTTATTTACAAACCTCACGTTGTTGCGGGAAGGATGCCGACCCAGGCAGCCTTTCGGTATTATGTCGATACAATGGTAACACTCCGCCGTCCGAACAAAAAAGCCATCGAAATCATCGACACGCTTCAACGGTCGCGGTTTTTTCATTTTGAAAAGTTGATGGAAGATGCGTCGAAAGTGCTTGCTGACATATCGAGATATACCGGCATCGTCGTGGAGCCCCGGGTAGACATGATGATCTTTCAGGAGATCGAGTTTGTCAAACTCGCCCCTACAACCATTCTCATCGTCTTCGTGACAGCTTCGGGAATGGTTCACACCCGTCTCGTCGATACGGAGGCGGATCTTTCCGTAGAAGTTCTGGCCACAATGAAACACTACATGAATGAACGCTTCGGAGGACGTCCTTTTTATGTACTTAAGGACGGTATTGTCGAAGATATGCACAGGGACAGGGAGACGGTCAACAAACTCCTGGCAGAGATAAGGGACTCCCTTGAAACAATCATGACCTCAAAGGACGAACGGGACATCTATATCGATGGAACATCGAAAATGATCGCTCTGCCCGAGTTTTCCGACATCGAACGGTTGAAAAAGCTTCTCCATGCCCTGGAACAAAAGGAACAACTCCTCCATCTTCTGGATCACAGTCTCAAAGATGAAGGGATAAACGTCATAATCGGCATCGAAACAGATATTCAGGAAATGAGAGACATGAGTGTCATCACATCAACGTACAAGGTCGGCGACAGGAGCTTTGGAGTCCTTGGAGTCATCGGGCCTGTTCGCATGGATTATTCAAAGGTTATTCCCGTAGTCCACTACACGGCGAAGGCCATCACCGATATTTTAAGTGCCACGTGAGGTAGGAAAACAATGGAAGACAAGAAACACAAAGACGATGAAACCAAATCAGCAGATCCCGGGAACACCTCTCGCATGGAGGGACACCGGGACGAACACAAGAAAAAAAAGAAGAAAGAACAGGTCCCGGACGAGTG
>CAYQXL010000055.1:0-8800 GCA_964421445.1 uncultured Pseudomonadota bacterium | reverse complement strand
ACTTGAGAAGGCCGGGTTGAACCGGATCGAGGCGATCGGCAAAGTGTTCGATCCGACCTATCACGAAGCATTGCTTCAGGAAGACCGGGATGACATCGACCCCGATCTGGTCGTCTCTGAATTTGAAAAAGGCTATATCCTTAACGGTCGCCTCCTGAGGCCATCGAAAGTATCGGTTTCACGAAAACCGGACAACGAGTAAAGGCAATCAGGCATCGACCATGAGAAAGGACTACCACGCCATTCTGAATGTGCCTCATGACGTTTCCGACGATGATTTGAAAAAGGCATACCGTCGCCTCGCCATGCAGTATCATCCCGACAGAAACCCCGGCAACAGGGAAGCAGAAGAACACTTCAAGGAGATCAACGAGGCCTACGAAGTCCTGTCGGACCCGGAAAAGCGATTCAGATACGAACAGTTCGGGACTGCTGACGGATCGGGTCCCTTTGCCGATTTTGGCTTCAGGGGAAATTTTGACGACGTCTTCAATGATCTTTTCAGCGATTTTTTTGGAGCGCGGCGGCAACGACAAAAAAAAGGCGACGACCTCAAGTACAGCCTTGAACTGGAATTCGAGGAAGCCGTATTTGGTGTGGAAAAACAGCTGGAGATTCCCAAGATTGATCTCTGTCCTGTCTGCAAGGGGTCTCGCGTCGAACCGGGCCATATCCTCCAGACCTGCGAATATTGCGGCGGACGGGGCCAGGTCCGGCAGAGCCATGGGTTCTTCACGATCAACAGGACATGCGAATATTGCGGCGGAGAGGGCCACATTATCAAGCATCCCTGCAAATCCTGCAGAGGCAAAGGGCAGGTACAAACGACAAAGACCGTTACGGTAAATATCCCTCCCGGTGTTGATACGGGTTCCCGTCTCAAAATGAGGGGAGAAGGGATACAGGCATCAGGAGACAGCCACCCCGGCGACCTGTATATCGTCATTGCCGTCAAGGACCATCCGTTTTTCATGCGTGAAGGAAACGATATCCTGTACAGAGCCCGGGCTGATTTCCCCCTCTTGTGCCTTGGAGGTGAAATCACAGTCCCCACGATCGACGGTGAAACACGTATCTCTGTTCCTTCAGGGACACAACCAGGACATGTCTTCAGGCTCCAGGGGCGCGGGGTCCCATCCTCTAACGGCCGAAAACGGGGCGATCAGCGTGTTCTCGTTGAGGTATCGATCCCTACCTCTCTGTCAGAACGGCAAAGGGAGCTTCTTGAAGAACTTTCACAGGCCTTCCGGGAAGAACCACAGGCAGGCTCCAAGGGCTTTACCGACAAGTTCCGGGAATTCTTCAGGAATTGAGGAAGCATTCCCATTTGGCTGGATTTATCCCCGAACCTGTGGAATAGTTAAATAAATCACAGCGAGGTGGACAGCATGGCTACCGGAATCGTACGGGACGGGTTGTTTCTGGAACACATCATCGACAGTTTTCATCCCGAGTGTCCCGAACGACTTGAAAGTATCTACGCCATGCTCGATACGTTGAAACACGACGGACTTGTCTTCCCGTCCCGCCGTTTTGCCACCCACGACGAAATTGCACTCAATCATGCCAGTGCGTACATCGAATGGATCGCCGGCACAAAGGGCAAGGGACATACCCGTCTCGACCCCGATACGGCGGCATCAGACAGATCGTACGAGGCGGCATCCGCCGCCGTCGGAGGTGTCCTTCAACTCGCCGACATGCTTATGGCCGGAGAAATCACCAACGGCTTCGCCCTTGTCCGTCCGCCGGGACATCATGCCGAATACAACAGAGCCATGGGATTCTGTATTTTCAACAATGTCGCAGTCGGTGCCCGTTATCTGGAGAAGGTCTACGGCCTCACCCGCATTCTGATCGTAGATTTCGATCTCCATCACGGAAACGGCACGCAGCACAGCTTCTACGATGACGCCACGGTTCTCTATTTTTCCACTCACCAGTATCCCTACTATCCGGGAACAGGACGGATGGAAGAGACCGGCAAGGGAAAGGGCGAAGGCTTCACAATCAACGTTCCTTTATCGTACGGCATGGGGAATGCCGACTATCTCTACGCTTTCAGAAAGATCCTCGTCCCCGTCGCCGAGGCCTTCCGGCCCGAGATCGTTCTTGTCTCCGCAGGATTTGACACCTACTATGATGACCCCCTGGGAGGTATGGTACTTACAGAAGAGGGCTTTGTATCGATGACACAGGTCCTTCTGGAGATCGCCAGGAAAGACTGTGGAGGAAAGGTACTCTTTACTTTAGAGGGGGGATATCATATTGCAGGGTTAACAAGCTCGGTACAATCGGTCATACTGGAACTGAAGGGAGCCTCCTCCGTGCCCGCCGGGAGCGCAGACCCTTCAGCAGAGATGCAAAGAACGGTGGTCCAGGTTCAGGATGTCCTCCGTCCCTACTGGAACGTTTTTTAGTCTTCCCCGTCCCATATCTTATCCTTCAACTCCTTGCCAACCTTGAAATAGGGGAGCTTTTTCGGTGGAACATCGACCACTTCGCCGGTCTTGGGATTTCTGCCGCGATACGCCTTGTAATTTCTCAGAGTAAAATTCCCAAAGCCTCGTATCTCAACCCGTTCGCCTTCAACGATCGCCTTGGAGACGCTCTCGATAATCGTTTCCACGGCCATTTTTGCGATTTTCTGGTTTACCCGGGCCTCTTCGGCGATCTTGTCTATAATATCAGTCTTATTCATTCATATACCTCCTAAAGATGTTCTACCACATACTCAAAAGCTTTTCTAAAGATTTTAAGACCTTCGCCCTCTTCAGGAAGACGTTCCCTCGTCCACCTGGGATGGTGGGTGAAGTGAACAAACGCCTCGGGATGGGGCATGAGCCCGAATATTCTTCCTGTTTCATCACAGATCCCTGCTGCCGAAAGCACCGATCCGTTGGGGTTGAAAGGATACTCGTCGGCAGTCTCTCCATCCTCCCGAGAATATTGAAGTGCTATATGCTGTCCTGTAGTCAGTCTCTTCAGAACATCGTCATCGGAGGTGACAAACTTTCCTTCCCCGTGCCTTACGGGAAGATAGACCACATCAAGCCCCTGTGTGAAGATGCAGGGCGACCGGGGATTCGCCTTGACCCAGACCCATCTGTCCTCAAACCGTCCTGAATCGTTGAATGTGAGGGTGACGGTCTGTTTGCCGTAATCGCCGCTCAGACCGGGAAGAAGGCCTGTCTTTACAAGCAACTGAAATCCGTTGCAAATACCGAGAATTATCTTTCCTTCCCCTACGAATTTGACCAACTCTTCGATCAGCGGTTCTTCTGAATGAGCGGAACGGTGATATCTCCACTTCACCGCCTGGGCCTTTGCGGCGCCGAGATCGTCACCGTCAAGGAAACCTCCGGGGAAATTGAGAAAGGTATACTCATGGATCCTTGCCGGATCTTCCATAAGGTCGTTGATATGCATCAGTTCTGCATCAAAACCGGCAAGGCGGTGAGCATGAGATGTTTCATACTCGCAATTGATACCGTTCCCGAAGAGAACAAGGCTTTTAATCCGTTTCTTTTTCATGTCGCGTAACTGTGCAATCCTGACAGAATAAAGTTCACCCCGAAATAAGTGAAGATGACGCTCGCAAACCCTACTATGGAGAGTACAGCGATTTTCGTCCCTTTCCAGCCTCTTACGAAGCGAGCATGGAGAAAAATAGCATATATGATCCACGTTATCAACGACCATGTTTCTTTCGGGTCCCAACTCCAGTATGAACCCCATGCATAATGAGCCCAGACAGCACCTGTCAGGATGCCCGCGCTCAACATCGGAAAACCGACCATGACACTTCTGTAGTTGAGTTCATCAAGCATCTCCCTGGGAGGCATCCATCCCCCGTGAACAACGTGGAGTAGGCCACAGATAAAAGAGACAGCGAACGCTGCATAGGCCAGAAAACAGGTGAACACATGAATATGGAGCCAGTTGCTCTGGAGAGCGGGGACAAGGGGCTGAATCGTTCGCGCTACTGACGGGGAAAGAGAGGCATATGCCATGAAAAAGAGGGATATGACGGTAAGACTCATGGTGATGACAGGGTAGGAGATACGCTTCTTCATGACGATCATGAGGAACGTCGTCGACCAGGAGAAGAAGATGAGAGATTCATAGAAATTTGACAGGGGTGCGTGACCGATGCCGAGCTTGTACGATTCAACCCACCGGACAGCGAGGCCTGCAGTGTGGAGAGCAAAAGTAATATAGAGAAGGCCCCACATGGCCTTCATTACCGCTTCTTTCCTGGACGCAAAGTAGACCCAATGGAGAAGAAAGATGACTACGTAAAGAATGGTGGTGATGCCGAGTATTTTATGATTAATTTCCATTCACGCTCCGCACGATCCTGTCGAACTCTCCTCTGAAAGCCTCCTTATTCCTTTGCGAAAACCCGGCAACAATTATCCCGTCATCTGTCTTCCTCACAAAGAGGCGTCTGTGGGATATAAAAAAATTGACAAAGAGACCGATGAGAATGGCCCCGAATCCCACCCAGACGATAAATACCCCCGGATCTTTCGATACCTCAAGACCTGTGTAAAGTTCTTCGGTCATGCCCGTCAGGTGTATCCGAACCCCCGCAAGGGAGTGGGCCTTCATGTGCTCCACGTTCTTAAGAAACCACTGGGCCTTTGTATCACCGTCCTCGACGTAGGCAACGAGAACCCCGGGCCCCATACCGTGGATATCGGGCCTGAATCTCGCCGGCATGAGAACAAGGTCATTCTTTTTAAAGACTTCATTCTGTTTCAGGGAAACCTTCTCCCCTTCAATATCAAAATCGAACGTGGCAACCGTTCCGTAGGTGGACTGGTAAAACCGGTACCCCCTATACTGAAGAGGACTGTTGACCCGAACCTCTCTCTCGAGCACAGTCTTTCCGTTCTCCCTCACCTGAAGCGTGCTCACATAGTCTTTCGGCTGCCCGCCAGGGTAAAAACTCACCGTGAAGTCTTTGCAGAGGACATCGAATCCAAGGGGTATCTCCTGCGACGGGTTCTTTCTTCCGGTAATGTGATCTTTTGTTTCTCCTTTCATAAGAAGAAGAGACCCTTTCATCCCCCAGATTCCGCCGATAAGACTTCCAGCGAGGATACAGATGATGCTTCCGTGGATAAGATAGACACCATACCGGGAAATCCGCCCTTTCTCGAAAACAGCCCCCTCGGGCCCCCTGTAAACATTTCTGTATCCCTTGCCTGCCTGCCGGGCAATTTCATCGAAGTCCCCGTCCCTTACGGTAAAAGTGAGTTCCATCGCGGCAAGCGTCGTCGCCTCAGGCACCGAAGGCTTCTTCGTTCCCTTTATAAGGGTCTGCGCCCTGTTTATCGTGCAGAGCACAAGATTGACTCCAAAAAGGACAATAAGCAGATAGAACCACGGAGCATGGTAGACATCGTCCAGTTTCAGAAATGATATGACCCGGTATGTTCCTTCAGAATAGAGGGAGAGATATTCCTCCACACTCGCCCCCTGTTTGATGACGGTCCCCAGGACCGCCCCAATGGCAATGAGGGCAAGTATAATGATCGCAAACCGGAGAGACGAAATAAATTTCAACGGAGACAGGGAGGTACTATTTCTTGTGGCACTCGGTACACTTCACCGGCACTTTCTTTCCCTTTTCCGCCATTTCCTTGTGGCACGTCACGCAATTCTTGTGGAAGGCATCCTTGGCAAGGGAGGCGTTGTCCTTCACCTCTTTCTGCAGGTGGCACGTTTTACACTGTGCAGGCTCTTTCGGGTTCTTGTCCTTGTGGTGGCATTTCGAACAATCGATCTTTTCTTTCTCAACGTGAGTCTTGTGCGGAAAAGGCACAGGGCCGAATTTTCCCCCTTCAGACTGGAGGGTTATTGTGTCAGGTGCGGTTTTCTGCGCAAGAACGGTATTGGAACCAAAAAGAAACCCCAGAAGTGCCAGGGAGACAATCATCCACGCATAGTATTTTTTTTCCATAATTCTGCCTCCTGCTGATTTTATGTACTTAATCCTAAAGGAACATGGACCTTAAGTCAAGGAGATGTAACGCTATTTCGTCACGTATTTTCGGGGCACAGGGATTACGAAAGGCTTGGAGGTGAGGGGGTTTTCCCGGACTACCACTATGGTCTGGTAGACCGATTCAAGATTCTGGTAGGTCAAAACCTCTTCAGGGGGACCGTCAGCATAGATTGATCCTTGCGAGAGAAGGATGAGCCGCGAACAGAACTGGGCAGCGAGATTGAGATCGTGGATCGCCATGAGGATCGTCAACCCGTCACGGTTGAGGTTTTCAAGGATTTCGAGCACATGCATCTGATGTCTGATGTCGAGATGACTGACGGGCTCATCGAGGAGGAGGAGGACCGGATCCTGTGCCAGACACTGGGCAATAAAGATATTCTGCCTCTCTCCTTCGGAGAGGGAGTTGACCTCCCGGTTTCGCAGATGCTCAATCCCCAGCATTTCGAGAACGGATGATACAACGGGGTCATAGGTACCAGACCGGCTCCTCCACCGTGACTGGTGAGGATACCGCCCCATTCTGATAAACTCTTCTCCAGTGTACGAAAAGGGAACGTCAATGCTCTGAGGAAGAACGGCCACCATCTTCGCCAGCTCCGATGTGTCACACTCATCGATCTTCTCTCCAAGGAGCCTCACCTCCCCTGTACCGGTCTTGAGAAACCCTGATACTATCTTCAATAACGTGCTCTTACCGGATCCGTTGGGGCCGATGATACCCACGAACTCGCCCCGCCTTATGTCACAGTCAATTTTTCTAAGCACCGCCGCTCCGTCATATCGGAAATTCACATCCCGCAGAGAAAGAAACAGAGGATCGGTCATTTTCTTTTCACCAGAAGAACGAGAAGGCCGAACCCACCGAGAATCCCCGTCACCACCCCCACGGGAAGCTCAACAGGATAGAGGACGTGACGAGACATGGCATCTGCGGCAACAAGGAATGTTGCCCCTCCGAAAAACGACGTGACGAGAAGTGTTCCGTGTCGCGGGCCGATAAGATACCTGAAAAAAGGGGGGATGATCAAACCAACGAAGCCGATCAGTCCCGATGCTGAAACACAGAGGGCGGTCAACAGAGAGGTGACGATGAACAATATCCTGTAGAGACGGGGCGGATCCGCCCCGAGATACCGGGCTTTCTCGCTGCCGAGCGAGAGGAGGTCCAGATCTCTTCCGAACACGCCGAGGAGAACTGAAGGAATCAGCAGCAGGGGTACATACCATATGACCACTGATGGCTCCAACGTGGAAAGATCTCCCATGAGCCACATGAGCGTCCCCTGAACCCTGTCGGGATCCATAAGAGACACGAAGAGGAATACAAACGATGAGAAGACAAGGTTCGTAACAATACCGAAGAGAATCATCGTTGCCGGATCAAAGAGCCTTCTTTTTGATAGTCCATAGACAATCGCCATGGAAACAAGGGCTCCTGCAAACCCCAGAAGTGGATTGCCGTAAGGACCGAGATAGTCCGCGAGGCCCGTTACAACGGCAACAGCGACGCCGAGAGATGCGCCACCTGAAATACCGAGGGTGTAAGGTTCAGCAAGGGGATTTCTCAGAATTGACTGGAGGGCGACTCCACACATGGCCAGCGCCCCTCCGACGAGGAATGCAATGACCGTTCGGGGAAGACGTATCTGCATGAAGACAGGACGAAAACTCTCATCTGAGAGAATATTATGGAAGAATATACCCGGTCTCGTTGAATAGGTGAGAGAAAAAACAACAACAGTTATGAGAATAGCCCCCAGCGTGCCCAAGACCGGAATCAGAAACGGCCTTAGGCGGCCATCATCTTTTGTCGTCACCTCGCGTTCCTCAAGGCATCCCGGAGCTTTTGAACTGCAACAGCAAACGTTACAGGTGTCGGGCTTCCTGTGATATACGAGTCCATAACAATAAACCGGGTTCCAGGGAGACGCCGCCTCCACCGCTCCTTCTCGACATCAACATTGTAGCCCATATCCATCAATACGATAAAATCGGGCTTCTTTGCAAGAACCTCCTCTCTGTTGAGCCTGGGATAGGGCAGTGATGTCTCTATGACATTCATCCCTCCGGCAAAAACAATCATATCGTTCACAAAACTTGACGCCGACGCCACGACCAGCGGATCGGCACCAACCTGCCACATAAGCCGTTTCGGAGATGAACTGTCCCCTGACCTGAGCTGCCGGTGAACATAGTCAACGATTGCACGGGCCACCTCCTGTCTCTTCAGTTCCCGTCCAAGAACAATAAAATTGTCACACAATTCCTGGAAATTATGGGGTCTCGGGAAGTACCGCACCCTGACCCCCATACGCTTCAACCGTTCCACAATCCATGGAGGATTCCCCTCCCGCGATGCAAGAACGAGGTCGGGATTGAGGGCAATGATTCTTTCTACGTCCGGTGCCAGCGGCTTCCCTACCTTCTCCTTCTCTGACAATCCACCGGGCCTTGTGCACATATCGGTCACAGCCACGAGACGATCACCGGCATCGAGGAGAAAAACTGACTCCGTTATCTGGGGGGATAATGAAACAATACGGTCAAAAGACCATCCGACAGAGGGAAAAATAAGAAAGAAGAGGAGACACCACCACATCGCTAACATTTATCCTCATTTTTTACACTTTGTCAAAATGGCCTGCCAGCCTGTTTCCCGGTGAGATCCTCCCTCCTGAACGAAAGGATTGACATGAAGGACCATCTTATATTATAAAACATAGCACGAGCGGGAATAACTCAGCGGTAGAGTGCAACCTTGCCAAGGTTGAAGTCGCGGGT
>CAYQXL010000054.1:0-13888 GCA_964421445.1 uncultured Pseudomonadota bacterium | reverse complement strand
TTTTGACAACCACCTCCCGGTATGCTATTGAATAGCGATGAAAGTTGAAATTGACGGCCAGATTCATCTTTTTGAACGGGGAATGCCAGCCTTCAGACTCCTGGAAAAACTCGCCCTGAGCCCTGAGTCACACCTCGTCGTCGTGAACGGCAAGCTTGTTACCGGTGATCAGAGGGTCGAAGTCCGGGACTCGGTAAAAATAGTCCGGGTAATTTCAGGCGGATGAAATGCAGGGTCTGCGGCTCTCAGGCCAGCATATCACTCCGATCGTATAACACGGCTTATTGCGAGACCCACTTCTGCAGTTTTCTCGAAGGCCGGGTTCATTCGACCATCAGAAAATACGCTCTCATCTCACCTGAAGACCGGCCGATCGTCGCCGTGTCAGGAGGAAAGGACAGCCTCTCCCTCTGGGAGATGCTCACGAAACTCGGCTTCGAGGCCGACGGTATCTACGTTGATCTGGGAATTACCGACTATTCAGCCCGTTCCCTGGAAAAGACGAAACAGATGGCAGACAGGCTGGGCCGGCGGTTCTACTACTTCCCCATGGGCCGTATCTTCCGGAAAGGCATTGACGAAATGGCACGGATAATCCGGAGAACCCCCTGTTCACTCTGCGGGATGATAAAACGGTACTCGATTCACCGGGTATGCGTGGAGAAGAATTACACCGTTCTCGCCACCGGTCACAATCTTGATGACGAAGCTTCGGCACTCCTCGGCAATTTCCTCTATTGGAAGGAAGACTATCTGTGGAAAAAAAACATAGCCCTTGACGGTGCCCAGGCCGGTATGGCACGAAAGGTCAAGCCTCTCTTCCTCTGCTCCGAACGGGAGATCGCCGCCTATGCAATACTAAACGGGATCGATTACATCCATGACGAGTGCCCTTTCTCCAAGGGGGCGAATACGCTCCTCTATAAACAGGTTCTCAATCGTATCGAAGAAGAGTCGGCAGGGACAAAACTCGCTTTTATGAAGGGGTATCTGAAGAGGGTGGCTGAACCGGCGCCGGCCAGGCCCGGACTGTCATTCTGCCGGCAGTGCGGCTATCCGACCTTCGGAGAATCGTGCAGTTTCTGCCGCATCCTCGACAAATTCGGCGACCAGTGGCCATTGCCGCTGAACGAGTACGTGCCGGAGGCCTCTCCGTCTTCGCCGGGCACCGGGTTCTGACACAAGCCCTCCCATCGGTGACACTTTTCATTGACACCCAAAAAAGAATGGTGACATAATTCCTTGGAAACTATGATCGAACACCTCTCCCAGCTCATCTTCAATGTCTACGAAGCCTTTACCGTGGCATTCTATGTCAGGACCGGAGGAAGCCTCCTGTGCCGGTCGGCGGTGACATTTTCACAGAGCTTCGACAAACGGCGCACCCTTTCCGTCGAAAACTCTCTCCCCGGATGGGTTCTCAAACATAACGAACCGCTGATCATCCCCTATTTTGATAAGGACGAGAGCACACTCGGATATTACGGCGGGAGCGAAGATATAAAGTCTTTTATGGGCTATCCCCTTGATTCGCGGGGGGTCCTCGTTGTCGACTCGAAAAAGAAGTATGCCTTCACAGACAAGGAGAAAAAGATCCTCGCCAGTTTTGTCTCTCTCATGGGCGATGAACTGGAACGGGAACGAAAAACAGAAGAACTGGAAGAAGAAGTGGAAGCGATGAAGATCGGGCGGAGGATGATCGGTCTTTGCCGCGACGAGCTTGCATCTGAAACTGTTTCGTCAGACATCATCGGTGAATGCCTCAGTTTCGGAGGAGCCCATCTCGGTTTCGTCGCTCTCGAAAAAAGCGGCCGCCTTTTCGTTGAATCGGCGGCAGGTACAGGGGCCGAAGGCGTTCTGAAAAAAGAATGCACCATGGGATCGAGTGTCGTTTCAACGATCCTCGAAGGGGGACGGGAATTCCTCCTCCCCTTCGGAGCGAGATATCTGAAGGAGAGGTCCCTCTTCTTCGACGGTGAGCCCGCAAAGGCGCGGCAGCTTTTTGCCTTCCCCCTGAAGAGCGATGACATGCCCTTTGGTGTGGCCGGTCTCGTCTCCTACGGTGATGAGCCGCTTAAAGAACGGTCTATAAGCGTTCTCCGCGATGCGGCAGCGTTGCTCTCCCTCTATTACAAATCCCTCTGGATGAAGGAGTACGTGAGAAATGCCCGTGATATCGACAATGTCACCGGTTCAATGCAATTTCCCTCGTTCCTGAGAATCGCCGAACGGATCCTGAATGAAAAACGGGTCTTTTCCCTTCTCTCCTTCACCCTCACCAATGTGCCCAATTATTATCGCCACCTCGGAATTGGGGCCACTGAGGGACTTCTCGGCCGGATGGCGGACACATTGAAATTCTGTTCAGGCAAAAAAGGGGTCGTTGCGAGAGAGAGTAACGGTCATTTTTACGTTCTTCTGAAAGAAAGTGATCCCGTAGAAGCGCGGAATATGCTAAAAATAATTCATTACGCCGTTCTTCGGAGTATCGCTACTCAGGGAGACTGGCAAAAGGAAGGAGCGATGCTCCAGTCAGGCCTTGCGTCCTTTCCGCGGGATTCTGGAAACCTCTGGGAATTGATCGGGATGGCTGATTCAAAAACGATGTACACTCATTGAGTCAAGGAGGAAGGGGGATGGGTTTTCTGAAGAGACTGTTTGGGTTTTTCTCCACCCAGCTTGCCATGGATCTGGGCACTGCCAATACACTTATCTACATGAAGGGGGAGGGAATAATCCTCAACGAGCCCTCTGTCGTCGCCATCGACAACAACACGGGAAAGATCGTCGCTGTGGGACGGGACGCCAAGGAATACATCGGACGAACGCCTCCTCACATCAGCGCCGTCAGGCCCCTGAAGGACGGCGTGATCGCCGACTTCGACGTGACGAAGGCCATGATAAAGTACTTCCTCGCAATGGCCGGAAGGGACCGGGACATCAGCAAACCAAAGATGGTCGTCGGTGTGCCGTCAGGCATCACCCAGGTAGAGAAGAAAG
Organism: uncultured Pseudomonadota bacterium; assembly: GCA_964421445.1. Taxonomy (GTDB): domain Bacteria; phylum Desulfobacterota; class Syntrophorhabdia; order Syntrophorhabdales; family CAYQXL01; genus CAYQXL01. The sequence continues at coordinate 10,888 of CAYQXL010000054.1, read as the reverse complement.
CCGTCATCGATGCATGCTACCTCGCCGGCGTGAGAACGGTCTTTCTCATCGAAGAACCGATGGCTGCGGCGATCGGCGCCCAGCTCCCCATCGAAGTCCCCCGGGGCAGCATGGTTGTTGATATCGGCGGCGGAACAACAGAGGTGGCAATCATCAGCCTCTCCGCCGTAGCGTACAGCGAATCGCTCCGCGTTGCCGGCGATGAGCTGGATGAGGCAATAGTCCGGTATATCTATAAAAAATACCAGGTCTCCATTGGTATCAATGCAGCGGAACGGCTGAAGATCGCTATGGGATCCATTTCTCCGCTCCAGGGAGGACCGGAGAACATCATGGTTGTCGGCAAAGATTTCGTGACAGGCATCCCGAAGAACATACGGATCACCGCTGAAGAAGTATTGGAGGCTATCGAAGAGCCTGTCTCCGCCGTTGTCGATGCCGTCAGAAGAGCGCTGGAGAAGATCCCTCCCGAACTGGTCTACGATCTGAATGAATCAGGCATGGTCCTCACAGGCGGTGGTGCCATGCTCAAAGGGTTGAGCAACCGGATTGAGGGGGAGACAGGCGTCAAGGTTCATGTCATGGACGAACCACTTCTGTCAGTCGTTCTCGGTGCAGGACTCGCCCTGGAGGACATGGAACGGTACAAGAGGGTTTTTATCAACTGACAGCAACCGGCAGATACAGGTCCTCTTAAAAACCCTGTTCCGATATCTGCCATTCTTCATAGTCGCCCCTGTGGAGTTCGCCGATGAACCGCGACGGACGCATGATTACGTGTCCCACCTGTTTGTCAAACGTGAGGAGGGGGTAACAGAGATAGAGTTCATCCATGGCTCTGGTCGCGGCAACATAAAAAAGGCGCCGTTCCTCTTCGAGATCACCTTCTTCCAGGGCTTTTGGATTCGGAAATCGCCCTTCGGCACACCAGATAATAAAAACAGCCTTCCACTCCAGCCCTTTGGCCTGATGGATCGTACTGAGAATCACCCGTTCATCGTCCCCTCCGGCCTTTGCGATCTCTTCCCCGCTTACACCGCTGATCAGGGCCAGATCGCTGAGAAACGCCTCGACAGACTGATATTGGGTCGAGAAGTTCATCAACTGGCCTAAGTCTTCCAGCCGAGCCTCGTGATTCTCGTAGGTATACCGGACATAATCCGTATATCCGTTGTAAAGAACAGCGGCAATCATGTCCGCCGGCGCTTCCCGGTCCCGAAGATCCGCCAATTCTCCGAAAAGCTTGGACCAGGTCTCGAAGTTTTCCCGGGGGAGACTCTTGAAACGGCCCGCTAATTCCTTTGATACAAGCATGTCGACAGGCTGTTCCGATGTCTTCATCACGGTGAGGATACGTTCGGCAGTTTTTTTCCCGACCCTCGGAAACAAGGCGAACATTCTGAGCCACGACAGTTCGTCTTCGGGGTTGACCATGACCCGTAAAAAGGAGACGACGTCCTTGATGTGTGCCTGTTCGAAAAACCTCAGCCCGCTCCGTATTTCGTACGGAATATCCCGGCGGGTCATCTCCATCTGTAATTCCATGCTGTGATAGTGGGCGCGGTAGAGGACAGCGATCTGGTGAAGCGGAACACCTTCGTCCCTCAGTTCGAGGATGCGCTGGGCAACGAACTCAGCCTGCTGCAACACATCCCGCGTCGAGACCAGAGCAGGCGTTTCGCCGGGATCCCTCAGACTCTTCAGGTTTTTTTCAAACTGGTGAAGATTCATCCGGATCGAATGGTTCGCAAGACCAAGAATCTCAGGGGTGCTCCTGTAGTTCGTTTCCAGTTTATAGATTCGGGCCTCACCGTACTTCTCGGGAAAATCGAGAATGTTCTGAAAATTGGCACCGCGAAACGAATAGATGCTCTGGGCATCATCACCGACTACCATGACGTTCCTGTTGATGAGGCCCATAAAATCAATGATCCCCGCCTGAATACCGTTTGTGTCCTGGTATTCGTCGACGAGAATATACGGAAAAACGCCGGCATAATGGTGCCTCAGATCCTCGTGCTCCTCGAGAAGCCGGTACCAATAGAGAAGGAGATCGTCAAAATCCATGGCATGGATTGATCGCTTTTTCTGGGCATATCGCTCGGCAAGAAGGGCAATTTCATCGGAAAGATCACGAAAATAAGGCGTCCGGCCGTCAACGGCTTCTTCGACGGTACAGATCGTATTGGCCGCATAACTGAAGATCTCCCGCAAGACCGATCCTTTGGGGAATCGCCGTGCTTTTCTGTCGATCCTTGACTCCTTGAGGACAACCTCAATCAGATCCTTCGCATCCTCATTGTCGAGAATGGAAAAATTCCTTCGAAACCCGAGAAGCTCGCTGTGTCTCCTCAGGATCATATTTGCGATATGATGAAATGTCCCGCCCCAGATGAACCGTGTGTCGATCTTGATCAGGTGTTCAACCCTGTGCAGCATCTCCCGGGCCGCCTTGTTCGTGAATGTGAGGAGCAGAATATTGTTCGGTGACAGCCCCCGTTCCAGAAGCCTCGCCACACGATAGGTGACAACCCGCGTCTTTCCACTCCCTGCGCCTGCAATGACAAGTATGGGGCCATCACCGCTCAGCACAGCCTCGAGCTGTTCGCCGTTCAGATGCTCCTCGTAGTCTATCCGGCTGCCCCTGGGCGTTGTATCCCGGTGAAGGACGTATCGCTTCATCGCGTAACATTATGCGGGACCGGTGCTGTCATGTCAATATACAGGAACACAACCCAACCCACCGGGCCGGCCAGTATGGCGCATTACTGTACAGGCGTCTGTTCTGTAGTATAATGAGAACAAAAAAGAGAGGTGCCTATGTCCGCCGCTTTCGACACGTTCTTCTCCCTCTTTACAGCCAAGAGTCTCGCCATCCCTATGTGGGAGCTTGTGCTCTTTGTCGTCATCGCCTCTGTATCCATGATTGCAGGGAAACATAAAGCCGGGATCATTCTCGCCTATCTCTTCCTTTTTTACTGGATCTTCGTGGCACACAGGACAACCATTATGGGATATATCGGCGATTCGACCGTGCAGGTATTCGTCTACGCCGTTTCAGGAGCCGTCATGATCGCCGTAACAATCATGGCTTTCTTTATCGAAAGCAGGTAATGACAGGATCCTCACATGCCGCCGCCGGGCCCCTGCTCTCAGGATCACCCCTGCCTTCCCGGCGAGAGTGGACCGTTCCCTCCGTTCTGTTCGAAGGGGCCACGATCGGTGAAACTTTTCACAATTTTTGAATGATTTTTCCCCCTATCTCTGATAAACTCATGGGCATATCACGACATACACGAAGAACAGACCAGAGCTTACGTGAACAATTAAGGAGGAGACACGATGAAAATAATACTTCTCGGTGCACCAGGTGCAGGAAAAGGAACTGTCGCAAAACAGCTCACAGATTTTGACGGATCGGTTCAGATTTCAACAGGCGACATACTCCGGAATGCAGTGAAGGCAAAAACAGACCTGGGGAAGGAAGCACAGGGCTATATGGAGAGAGGCGAACTCGTACCGGACAAACTGATTATGGATATCATGGAAGCACGGCTGAAAGAGCCCGATTGTGCAAAGGGCTTTATCCTCGACGGTTTCCCGAGAACAATCCCTCAGGCAGAGGATCTCAAGAAACTCCTCCAGAAACTGAACATCAAGCTCGACCTCGTCGTCAACCTCGACGTACCGAAAGATGTGATTCTCGACAGGCTCACCACGAGAAGAACCTGTTCGAACCCCGACTGCCAGGAGATATACAACGTGAAAAGCAAACCGCCGAAAGCCGACGGAACGTGCTTCAAATGCGGATCTCCCGCTGTACAGAGGGCAGATGAAACAGAAGACGCCATTACAAAGCGCCTTGAGACATACAACGAAAAGACAGCGCCCCTCATCGACTTCTATACCAAAGAAGGTCTCATTAAATCCATCAGTTCATTGAACAGCGAAGAGATCGTCTCCCAGGTCAAACAGGCCGTTAAGGGCTGATCGCAGACGAGGGCTGGCCGTTCAATCTGCCGGCCCTTCTGTTCCCATATTCCGTCATATGTCAGTGAAAATAGGTTTCTCTACATTTTTCTTTTCAAACATCACGGTGAGGGATGCGATCGACAGGATTGCCGGCATCGGTGTCGACGCCATTGAGTTGATGTACGACCTTCCTCACCTCGACCAATTCGACCAACGTCTTTTCTCCCGTATTGAAGAGCTGACCGGCCAGGGTATCCGCTTTTCGCTCCACGGCCCCCTTTTTGAAGTCAATCTGGGAAGTCTCTTCACCGATTTCCGCCGGTTTTCCCTCGAGCGCTTTCGCGCAGCCATTGACGCAGCAGCGCAGATGGGCTGCAGGACGGTCGTCATTCACCCGGGATACTCCCTCCTCGCTGAACGGGCCGCTGAAACAGCACGGAAGACGCGAAACAACTTCTACACCGACCTTAACGTCCTCGCCACATACGCCGCGGACCGGAAGATCACGCTGGGCTTGGAGAATATACACATGCCCTACTTTTTCTTCCACGATGTAGGCGAGTTTCTCGCCATCAAAGAACGGGTGCCGTCACTCGGAATGACCCTCGACGTAGGGCATGCTTTCGTCACCAAATGCCAGCAGGGGGAACGAGACCCTGAAGGTGCGATATTAAAGGATATCGAGAATGCCGGAATAGAAAATCTTGTCCACGTTCACCTCCACAACAACGATGGAGCCAAGGATGACCATCTCCTTTTCGACGGCAGAATCGATTTGGATAGAATCGTCTCCGGTCTCCTGTCCCTGGGGTACGGAGGCACAATCATCATCGAAACGTATGACATGGAACATCATAACCCCCTGGCGCTGAGGCACAAGGTGGCCCACCTCAAAACAGTTGACAAAGTGTCTCCCCGCTGATAATAAGATAAAAACTCTGAAGCGAGCATAGATGAATGGGGGCGCAGAGACTCACAACACAGGTCGGCTTCTTCATACCATCGACATATAGCTTTGTTTGCGGCATGTACCCCGGATAGGTCACAACTATCCTCCGCCGGCAACAGGGAGTTCGCAAGCCCGACGACAGGCTTGTACCCAGGAGATGCTGTTGACACTGGACATCGACACCTACCGGGCTATCGTTCAGGACCTCACTGAGGCCATTGTCATTCTCAATGAAACAGGTCACATAGCTGCTTACAATACCACCGGGTCGCTCCACTTCTTCGGAGGTCGAAAACCGAAAGACATTTACGGCACGCATATACGGGAGAACCAGCCCCTCTCATCCCTCGAAACGGATCTTACGACCTTTGCTTCATCGGAAGCGACGGAGAGGACCATTGAAATTCCTCTGTCCACCTATGACAATCGAAAGTACTTTTCCGTTACCTTCCGGAAGATACCTGAAACCCCATCTCGTCCTAGGAAACTCATAGTCATTTCATTCGATGACATTACGGCGGAAAAGAATCTCGTCGAGGCTCTGGAACGGGCGAAGGAACGATATCAGAGCGCCTTCGAAGAGGCGGTCATCGGAATGGCACTCATCGGACCTGACGGACACTTCCTCCGTGTCAACAGGGTATTCACCCAGATTACAGGCTATTCGGCAGATGAACTCCACCTTACGACGGTTGGCGACATCACGTATCCAGAGGATAGGGGAGCAGAGCAGGACCTGTTCGCCGAACTTCTGGCAGGCCTTAGAGAGACCTACGAAACAAGGAAAAGGTTCCTGCACAAAGATGGTCACCTTATATGGGCTGTTGTCAACGCTTCTCTCGTCCTCGATCAGTCAGGGAATCCGGCGTACATTATAGACCAGGTCAGGGATATTACGGAGAAAGAACGGGTAGAAGAAAGACTCCGGTTATCGGAGGAAGAGTCGCGAACGCTCGTCGAAAGCTCATCGGACCCGATCTTCATGATAGGGCCCGATCGGACGGTCTGGGCCTGCAACCAGGCATTCCTCGACTATTTCGGATTTACCCGTAACGAGATCATCGGCCAGTCCACGCGCCTGATCCACCCCGATGATGAAAGCTTTCGCCTCTTCAGTGAACGAGCCTACCCCACCGTTGATGCCGGCGGCACGTTTCGAACGGAATGGAACCTCATGACGAAGAACGGTAACATCAGGCTGGTTGAGTCTGTCCTGTCGTCGATCAGGGGCGATTCAGGCGAAATACGGGGATATGTCTCCATCATTCGGGACATGACGGGGCGGAAAACCACGGAAAACGAGTTGAGGGAGCGGATGGCAGATCTCCAGCGCCTCAACAGATTCATGGTGGACCGGGAATTGAAGATGGTGGAACTGAAGAGACGAATCAAGGAGCTCGAAAGACTTGTCGAAGAGAATCGCTAAGCGCCTCATCTCCCGGGAGAAAAAGGCATGAGATTCCGGACAAAGCTTTCTCTGGTATTCATGGGACTCATTCTCGCCGTCACCATTCCCGTCTATGTTCTTGTTCACACATCGAGCATGAAGATGATGGAGAAAGAGATCTCCGAGGTTTACGAAGATCGGATAGCCCAGATCCTCGATACCCTCGATGGGTATCTTTACGAAAGACTCGCTGATATTCAGGTCATCGCACGGGATCCGGTAATCAGTTCCGGGCGGTCCACAGAAAAGGAAAGGACAGGACGGCTCAAGGAGTATGAAAAATACCTCCGGAGCTATCTCTCTTTCTCCATTTTCGACACCAACCGGGTCCGGATCATCGATACATCGGGGCTCGAGATCGGCAAGCAACACCCTTCCCGCGATTTCTTCGAAAAGATGGCTGTCGGGGCACCGTATAATGTCGATATTTACCCATCGATTTCCCTCAAACGGATTATCGTCAGATTCGCTGCTCCCATAAGGGACAGAAGCGGCGGGCTGACGGGATACATCGTCGCCCGCATCCCTGTGGAACGGCTCCACGAGATCATCGTACCTGCCACACTCACCGCTCCCGAGGCTCGGCGGACACGGATGGACCTTATCGACCGAAACGGCGTCGTCCTCTATTCCAGCCACATGGGAAGCATCCCTCTCGAAGACCAGATCCCTTACTGGAAAGAAATCGAAGGGCGACTGACGACGAGAAAACAGGGGAATTTCCGGTTCACCGACCAGGACGGGACAGATTTTCTCTACTATTACGCCCGGGAACAGGGATATCTCGATTTCAGCGGCAGTTCGTGGTTCTTGATCGCCCGCATACCGGCCCGGATAGCCTTGGCCTCCCTTCATACAACGAGAGACGCCCTCTCGCTCATGATTCTCCCGATCCTTGCCCTTGGACTCATTCTGGCCTATTTTGTGTCCCGGACCGTGTCCAGGCCTGTTGAAACCCTGAGAAGAGCGACGGCCCTCATTGGTGAGGGGAATCTTGACAGCCGCGTGGCAATCGGAACACACGACGAGATCGGAGAGCTCGCCGGTGCATTTAACGCCATGACCATTCACCTCAAAAAGACCTTCACCAAACTGGAAGATACACAAAAGGACCTCGAAGCGGCGGCATTACTTCTCGAGAATAAGGTTACCCGGCGGACGGAGGAGCTCTACGATACGCAGAAGGCTCTCCTGAACCTCATGGAAGACCTTGAGATCGAAAAGAGCAAATTTGAAATGCTTGCACAAAATGTCCCTTTCGGCATCACCCTCATCGACCGGGCAGGGGAATTTGTGTATATGAACAGATGGTTCAGGGAGTTTTTCGGCCAGGACGAAAAAGAAACAGGAAACAAAGAGCGCTGGTTCAGGGAGTTCGTTCCCATCAGGGCGGACCAGACCCTCCTCCTGTCAGCTTTCGACGGAACGGCGGAAGCAACACCGGTCGCCGCCGATGCCCCTCCCTCGATCAGAGTACGGTCGGCAAACGGGGCCGAACGTGTCGTCAGTTTCTTCGTTGTTCCCCTCATTGGTGGCGAAACGATCATCGCCTTCCTCGATATTACAGATCAAAAAGCGATGGAAACGGCCCTGAAAGACTCGGAGTACAAGTTCAAGGGGCTCGTCGAGGAGTCGATCGTCGGCGTATACATCGCTCAGGATGGCCTCTTCAGGTACGCAAACCGCCGGTTTGCTGAAATTCACGGTTATACGCAAGAAGAGATGATTGATCGGCTCGGACCAAAGGATCTGATTCCCTCCGATGACTGGGAGGCATTTCAGAGGGCTCTCAAATCAGCGACCCCCGACAGCTCGGAGCCAGCCAACTTCACGCAGAAGATAAGACGGAAAGACGGAAAGATCATTCACGTCGAGATCTATGGGTCGAGTATGGTGTTCGGCGGAAGACCGGCAGCCATCGGGACACTTCTCGATGTAACCGAGCGCGTTCAGGCTGAAGAGACGGTCAAGTATCTCGCATTCCACGACACACTCACCGGCCTGCCGAACCGGGCACTCTTCAACGATCGTCTTTCCCAGGCAGTCGCAATCGCAAAGCGGACGGGAACACAGATTGCCGTTCTCTTCCTTGATCTCGACGGTTTCAAGGACATCAACGATTCATACGGCCACTCTGTGGGGGACCGACTTCTCCAGGAAGTCTCTGTTCGCCTCAAGGAACATCTCCGCCAGGGCGACACGGTAAGTCGTTTCGGAGGGGACGAATTTGCGATCCTGGCCTGTGACATTAAACGATCCGGCGATGCGTCTGTCGTAGCGGAAAAGGTGGTCGCGTCTTTCTCCGCTCCTTTTGAACTGAATGGCATAACGGTAGAGATCACCACCAGTATAGGCATTGCCCTCTATCCCGATCATGGCGACCTGACAGAAGACCTTTTGAAACGGGCCGACATCGCCATGTACCGGGCTAAGGCGGCAGGGAGAAACAGGGTTGCCCACTATGGAGAATAGGCAGAACGGGAGCAAAGAAAAAGGGAAAGAGGGCGGTCCTGTTCTGATTATTTTAGTCCTCCTCCTCTGTGCCGGCGGCATGCTGTGGCTCGGGTCTCTCTACTACAAGAACGAGAAGGCCGAACTCCGGACAGAGGCACAGAAAATCCTGACAGCCTCTGCCCGGCAGAAAGAAGCCCAGGTCACACGGTGGTGGCGGGAGCGAACGGGCGATGGCAAGGCAATAATGAAGAACCCCATACTCTTGTCGTCCATTGAACGCTTTATTCGTGACCGGACAAAAGAATCGCGGAAAGACGTCGAGGTCTGGCTCACCACCCTCTATCATGAAGGGGGATATTCGGACGTCGCACTCATTGACACAAAGCTCAGACCTCTCATCTTTCTCGGCGCCGATCAGGCTACCCTGGGAGAGCAGGGAAAAGACCGGGTCCGCATGGCCCTCGAATCAGGACAGATCATCATGTCTGATTTTCACGAAACACCGGAATACCCCGGTATTCATCTCGACCTGGTCATTCCTCTCCCCGGAAGAACCTCATTGAACTCCGGCAGCGGGGGAGCACGATTTTCGTCTGCACTCTTCTTTCGTCTCGATCCGTCAAAGGACCTCCTCCCCTTCCTTGGGGAGCAGCCGACCCTGACAGGTACGATCGAAACGATCATTGTGCGGAACGAAGGGGGAATGGCGGTGGTCATGCACAGACCGGGACGGGACGATGGCGGGACAACGATCAGCCGGCCTGTTGACAGCCCGAAGTCTGAGGTGGAACATCAGGTTCTTCACCGTGCGGAAGGGGTAACCGAAGGGAGAGACTACCGTGGCATTCCGGTCCTGGCAGCAATCCGCCACATCCCCGACAGTTCGTGGTTTATCGTCTCAAAAGTAGATCAGAGTGATGTCTATCGGCCTCTTGAGGGTCGCATTCGACTCATTATTGCCATTTCAGGGCTTCTCATCATCGTCATCGCTCTGGCCATCATCGTCCTCACCAATCGCCAGACCAGTCGTTTTTACCGGCAACAGTATGAAGAGGAAGTGAAACATCAGGGACGTGTCGCCCGGTTCGACTACCTGACCCGTTACGCCCACGACATGATCCTGCTCTGCGACGCGACGGGAAACATCCTTGACGTGAACGAGAGAGCCCTGACCGTTTACGGATACAGCCGGAGCGAGTTTCTCGCCCTGAATGCCTATGATCTGCGGGCGCCGATGGCCCTTCCCGCCACTCTTCCTTCCCTGAATGACATTGAAGAACAGGGGGGTCTCACATTCTCCGCCCACCATCAGAAAAAGGACAGAACGCCCTTTCCCGTCGAGATAAGCGCACGGGTTTTTGAAACAGAAGGACAAAAATTCACCTACTCAATCATCAGGGATGTTTCCGGCCGGAAAAAGATTGAAGATACATTGAGGGAGAGAGAGAAACAGTACCGAACATTCCTCGATTCCATGTCAGATATGGCATTCATGAAAGACGACCTTTTTCGCCACCTCATGGCGAACAGACCCCTCCTCGCCTACTTCGGCAAGCCGGAAGAAGAGGTTCTCGGAAAGACAGACTTCGAACTCATGCCCCAGGAGGCCGCCAAAGGATGCAGGGAAACGGATATCAGGGTTCTCTCTGCCGAGGATATTCTTGTGGAAGAGGAGGAAGTAGGAGACCGCATTTACGAAACACGAAAGTTCCCGGTCGTTCTCGAAAACGGCCGCAGGGGAATCGGCGGCTATATCAGGGATATAACAATAAGAAAAAGGGCGCTCCATGGATTAGAAGAGAGTGAAGAACGATTCCGGGCAATTACAGAGACAACGGCATCTGCCGTCTTCACCGTTCAGAAGAGTAAGTTCCAGTATATCAATCCGGCTTTTGAAACAATTACGGGCTATATCTTCGATGATCTGAAGAACCTCGACTTCTGGGACATCATCTTTCCTGAGGACAGGGAGGAGACAAAAGCACGGGGGATAGCACGGCAAAGAGGAGAAGATGTCCCGAGACGGTATGAATTCCGTGTGACGACAAAAGACGGTTCGGTCCGGT
>CAYQXL010000053.1:0-13894 GCA_964421445.1 uncultured Pseudomonadota bacterium | reverse complement strand
AGGAGCATATTCTCAAGATCCTTGAAGCTAACCGCTGGCATCTGGGGAAGACCTGCGATGTTCTCGGCGTCTCCCGGCCCACGCTCAGACAGAAGATGGCTGCCTATGGTATTTCGAGGGAAAAGACCTGACACCTCTAAGCGTGCATGGCTCTGTTCTGTGAAGAGTATCTTCACATAGTGAAAGAAAGTTTCAACGTATACGAAATCCCCGCAAAACGCTGACTCGCAACTTTCCGGAATTATGAATGCTTTCTGCAGCCTGAAACGGCATGGTATTTGCTCTCTCATAGAGCACTTCCTGACAGCGCTGGCAAAGCAGGTTCGGGGGAAGGGGGGGCAGTGAAAGGTGTGTAAGTAACCTTCTTTGATGTTGCCAGCGCTGTTTGTTTTATTTATCCATGACCATAATCGATTGATTTGTGTTGCTGACAGAAGCGTTGCCATGATCCTGAGACCACTCCTCCCTTGTTCAGAAAAGAAATCGTGGTATTCACATCGTGAGGGAGGAGTAAGGCGATATTAAGAAGGGGCCGCCATTCGGTGACCCCTTCTTAATATGTGACGATCGATGTTTTTACGGATTGACGGGCACCCATACGCGATGCGGTGGTACCCATTTCCCGTTGATCCATTTACCCTGAACCATGACCCACTGGCCCGGAGGGTTGTCTGTTGACGGTCCTGACACGCCGCCGCTGATGTTACTGTCATCAGGATAGGCATAGGCCCTGGGCGGTGTGTAATCAGGTGTATAGGCTCCCGATGGAGAACTGGGACCTGATGAATAGTACCGGGGCTGGTTGAGAGCCCCCCCGATCAGTGCCCCGAGAACGAGCCCTCCGGCACCGATCGCTGCCATATCCCAACCGTTGTACCCGGAATTATAGTTTCCCCAGTAATACGGGGCCACATAGGGGTAGGGGTACGGTCCGGGATAAGGCCTGGGGTACGGTCCGGGATAGGGGCCGGGAAAAGGTCGGGGATAGGGGCCGGGATAAGGCCTGGGGTACGGTCCCGGTCCAGGGCCCGGGCCTGGCGGTCTGTTGTAGGAAAACCGTGAACCTGGTCCACCAAAACCTCCTCCAGGACCACCCGGTCCTCCAGGTCCGCCTCCAGGTCCTCCACGGTAACCACCGCCACCGCCCCCCCTGGGCTGGCTGAACGCCGGCAAGGGGATGACAGTGACGACCACAAAAGCACAAAGTGCGATGATCGAAAGTGCTTTGATCATGAACAACCTCCATGATATTCAGTCTGATGTATAAGCAAGCAACAATTGTGCCGTGACGAAAGATCCACATAATCCGCCCTATTGCAACCTCTTTTCGTAAGGGCACCGATCACCGTACAATCGTGAGAGACAAAAATGTCGATTCGGACCGGTGACATCGACAAAAAAGGTCTATTCAACGGTAACGCTCTTAGCCAGATTTCGTGGCTGGTCAACATCAGTGCCAAGAAAGTTCGCAATATGGTAAGCGAGAAGCTGGAGAGGGACAACGGTGAGGAGCGGTTCAAGTTCGTAGAGGGTTTCGGGAACGAGAATGTGGGCATATGCCCGGTCGATCATCTCGTGATTTTCCGAGTCGGTGATGAGAAGAACCTTTCCCCGGCGGGTGATGACCTCCTCGATGTTGCCGCAGGTCTTTCTGTAGGTGATATCGTTGGGGGAGACAACGACGACGGGAAGATTCTCGTCGATAAGGGCTATGGGACCGTGTTTCATCTCCCCTGCGGCATAGGCCTCGGCATGGATGTAGGAGATCTCCTTCAGTTTCAGTGCTCCCTCGAGGACCGTAGGGAAGGCGATACCCCTTCCGAGATAGAGAAAATCTTTGAACGTCATGAACGTTCTGGCAAGCTCCTCTATGCGTGCTGACCCATCGAGGATCGTCTGGATTTTGTGGGGAATCTTCTTTATCTCGCTGATATGGAAACGGATCTCGTTATCTGACAGGAGGCCGAGCTTTTTGCCTGCGTGGATCATTAAGAGATAGAGGACAGAAATCTGGGTGGTGAAAGCTTTCGTCGAAGCGACACCGATCTCGGGACCGGCATGGGTGAAGATGACGCCATCCGCTTCCCGGGCGAGGGTGCTGCCGAGAACGTTACAGACTGACAGTGTCGATGCGCCCCTCTTTTTCGCTTCTTTCATGGCGGCAATTGTGTCTGCCGTCTCTCCCGATTGAGAGACGAGGATCACGAGATCATCCTTTGAAAGGATCGGATCGCGGTACCGGAATTCTGACGCGATATCTGTCTCCACAGGGATTCGGAGGTTCGCTTCGAACAGGTGCTTTCCGATGAGGCAGGCGTGATACGATGTACCACAGGCGATCATCCATATCTTTTTGATGCCCTTCAGATCGGGAAGGCTCAGTTCATCGAAGTAGACGTCTGCCGCTTCCTCGTCGATTCTCCCGATCAGCGTGTCGGCTATGGCACGGGGCTGCTCGAAGATCTCTTTCAGCATGAAATGTTTGTAGCCGCCTTTCTCAGCCATGGCTCCGGACCACTGGACGGTCTGGACCTTCCTCTCTATTGTGTTGCCCTCGAGATCGATGAGGGTGACGCCATTGTGGCTGATTACGGCCATATCTCCGTCTTCGAGAAAGATGAAGCGGTTGGTCCTGTCGAGAATGGCCGGTGCATCACTGGCGATGTAATAGGCTCCGTCACCGATACCGACGATCAGAGGGCTCTCTTTTTTGACCGCTACGAGAAGGTTTTCGTTTTCGCTGATGATTCCAAGGGCGAACGATCCCCTGAGGTCATTGAGAGCTTCACGGATAGCGTCGATGTACGACAATCCTTTTCTCCGGTAGCTTGTTATGAGATGAGGTATGACCTCTGTGTCCGTATCGGAGTGAAAACTGAGGCCTTCCCGTTGCAGCCGGCCTTTGAGCTCTATGTAATTCTCGATGATGCCGTTGTGGACAACGACAATATCCTCAGACCGGTGGGGGTGGGCGTTTCGTTCGGACGGCATGCCATGGGTGGCCCAACGGGTGTGGGCAAGACCCAGGTTGCCCCGGAAATTCTGATCGCAGACGATCTTTCTCAATTCGTCAACCTTTCCCTGGCGCCGCCCTACATTGATGGTCCCTTTGTCCCAGATGGCGATCCCTGCCGAATCATACCCCCTGTATTCGAGACGTTTGAGGGCATCGATGAGGATGTCGCATGCTTCCTCATTCCCGAGATATCCGACTATTCCGCACATCTTTTCTTCCTCCCGTATCCGTCAACGTGCCTCTGGACGGCCCGCGTAACAGCGAGGGTCCCTTCAGGAACCTCTTTGGTGATTGTCGATCCCGCTCCAATAACGACGTCCTTCCCGACCCGCACAGGGGCCACGAGGGAAGTGTTGCTTCCGACGAAAACGTTGTCGCCGATGACGGTCTTGTGCTTCTTCTTTCCATCATAATTGCAGGTTATGGTCCCCGCTCCTATGTTGACATCCTTCCCTATTTCCGAATCACCGATATAGGCGAGGTGACTTGCCTTGGTCCCTGCTTCGAGGGTTGAGTTCTTGACTTCAACAAAATTTCCGATTTTCACATCCCTTTCGAGGATGGTCCCCGGTCGTATCCGGGAGAACGGGCCGATCCTGACGTTCTGCCCCACCTGTGCCCCTTCCACGACGGAAAATCCGTCTATCACGGCACCATTGCCGAGAACGGAATCACGAACGATAACATTGGGACCGATCACGACCCTTTCGCCGATCTCTGTGTTCCCTTCGAGGTATGTATTGGGATAGACGGTGCAATCGCCGCCGATTTTGACCGCCGTGCCGATATAGACGTTTCGGTCGATCAGTGCCAGGCCCCGGCTGAGATGACCTGTGATAATCCGCTCCCGCATTGTCTGCTGGGCGTCGACCAGTTCCGACTGTGTGTTGATACCGAGAACCTCTGACGACGGCTGGTGAAAATAGGCATGAACGGCCCTTCCTTCCGCTTCTGCCACGGCGCAGATCTCTGTAAGATAATATTCGTTTTTCCTGTTCGACGGGGTTATCTTCTTCACCATTGCCAGGTCGTTGCCAGGAATAATGCAGATTCCTGTGTTTATCGTCCGTATCTGCTTCTGGTGAGCGTCTGCATCGGCCTCTTCAACGATGGCGAGAATCCGGCCGTCTTTCATGACAACCCGTCCATAACCGTGAGGATTGACGACGTCTGTCGTCATGAAACAGATCGACCGGTGGTCTTCATAGAAGGCGAGAAATGCCGTCAGGGTTTCTGCTGTGATCAGAGGAACGTCGCCGTACAGGATGAGCGTGTCGTCGGAGCCGAGAAACCGTTCGGTGGTGAGGAGGGCATGGGCTGTTCCTTTCTGTTCCTCCTGGACGGAGGTCAGGACATTGTACGACTGAACATAAGCCTCCACCTGTTCCCTTCCCGAGCCCGTAACTACTATGATTTTCGACGGTTCGAGTTCCTGTGCCCTGTTGATGACATACCCGATCATGGCGAGTCCCATGATCTCGTGCAGAACCTTCGGTTTTGTTGACCGCATCCGTTCGCCTTTGCCTGCGGCGAGAATTACAACATTAAGCTTCCTCATCCAATGTCTCCTTTTTGCCGAAAACCCGTGCGATAACGATGCTCAATTCGTACAATCCCCAGAGAGGTATGGCCATGAGAAGCTGGCTCATCACATCAGGCGGTGTGAGGAGGGCGCTGACGATGAAGACCCCGAGGATTGCGTAACGTCTCTTCGATGACAGCATCCGGGCGTTTATGATACCTGCCTTAGACAGGTAGTAACTAACCAGGGGCAGTTCAAATATGAATCCGAAAATCAAAAGAAGCCGGAGGCAGAGACTCATGTAACTTTTCAGGTCGGGCATGGGGGTGATGAAATCTGCCGCGTAACTTACAAAAAAGCCAAAGGCTGTAGGCATGACAAAGTAATAGCAGAAGAGGGCACCGGCGATGAAGAAGATACTCCCGAAGAAGATGAAGGGATAGACATATTTCTTCTCTTTATCATAAAGACCGGGGGCTACGAACATCCATATCTCGTAGAGAAGAACGGGAGCGGCGAGGAAGAGGGCCGCAACGACGGACATCTTGAAATAGGTGATGAAAGCCTCTGTAACGCCGATAAAGATGAAAGAGCTTTTTTGCGGCATTACCTTGATGAAGGGTTCCATGAGAAACCGGAAGATCTGTTCCTTAAAATAGTAGGTGACGAAAAAAGCGATGGCGACAGCGATGACGCACACGACGATTCTGTCCCGCAATTCCTTCAGATGTGCAATGAGGGGCTGTTTGTCGTCCATTATAATCTGCTCATCGGGTGGTGGTGGAGGGAAAAGGATCCTGAAAAGCCGGCCTGAAAGACGAGTCTCTTACGCTTTGCCGGCCTCTGCATCCCCCTTTTTGTCCGGTCCTTCCCCATTTTTCCTGGTCTCCGTGACTGCCCCGTCAGGCTTGCCGGCTTCCGTGACTGCGCCGTCAGGCTTGTCATCGCGGTTCATCTCTTCCTCGATCGTTCCCTTGACATCATCTGCCATTCTTCTGAAGTCACCGAGAGCCTTTCCCAGACTTTTGGCAAGATCAGGGAGTTTTGTCGGTCCCACAACCAGAAGGGCGACGATAAGAATGATGATCAGTTCCGGTAGACCTATGCCGAACATGTATAGTACATTATCACAAAAGCCCTTGATGATAAAAGCAAATTGTCGTGATGTACACCGCACGTTCAGGGCGGCAAGCGAGAGATGTCCGGGCCCTTTCCCGGCACAGGTGAAAGGTGGTTTCAGAGCGTATGAAAACATTGATAAAACGTATTGTTGTTCTCTTCTTTGCAGCGTTTCTCGTGGCCGGTTCCGGTGCCCCTGACGGATGGGGCGAGACAGGCCACCGGTCCTCCACGAGAGGCCGGAATCTGGAGGGGGTCATGGACGTGAACGGAGCCATCAGAACGTTTCGCGTACACCTGCCGCCGGGGCTTAACGGTACGTCCCCCGTCCCCCTTGTCATTGTCCTCCATGGCGGCGGTGGTAACGGGGTGAATGCCGAGATCATGACAGGCTTCTCGGAGAAGGCGGACCGGGAGAAATTCATCGTGGTCTACCCCGACGGAAGCGGATTTCTGAGGACGAGGCTCCTGACCTGGAACAGCGGCAACTGTTGCGGATATGCCCTCGCTCACAGGATCGACGATGTCGGTTTCATCAGCAGGCTCATCGACAAGATGAGCGCCGATTTCGCCGTCGACAGGAAGCGTGTTTTTGTGACAGGCATGTCGAACGGCGGCATGATGGCCCATACACTTGCCTGCCGCCTTCCGGACAAAATCGCAGCCATCGCTCCTGTGGCAGGGGCCCTCAATGTTCCCGACTGCGCACCTTCATCCCCTGTCGCCGCCCTCATCATTCACGGAACGGAAGACCGGCACGTCCTCTACGGAGGGGGCCGGCCCCTTCAGAGGGTCGACAAACATGACAGGGTTGATGCGCCCGTACGGTACGGATTTTCCTTCTGGGGAGAGGCGAACCGGTGCAACCCTCCCGTTATCCGCAACGAATCGGGAAGAATCATCAGAGAGCACTACTCCGACTGTCCCGGGAAAAGGGATGTTGTGCTCTATACGATTGCAGGCGGCGGTCACGTATGGCCGCAGGGACGGTCTAATGGCGCCAAAGCGGATGATGGCGAAAACCTTTCCGCCACTGATGTGATCTGGGATTTTTTCAAAAGCCACGGACGGTAGAGGCGTGGGCTACCCCTGTCTGCATGCCCGGCCGACGGGCAGGTCCAAGTACCGGTGGATTCATTTTTCTCTTGACATCGTTTGTAGTTTGTAATAAATACAATCTTATAATGAACACATCAATGGACGAGTTATTGAAAATGTTGAGCCATCACGGTATTCAGCCATCCTTCCAGAGACTGAAAATACTGGAAGCCTTGTTGGAGAGAAGAGATCATCCTACCGTTCTGTGCATCTACGAACGGGTATCGAAGGATGTTCCGACGATCTCAAAGACAACGGTCTATAACACGCTGAGCACATTCATGGAAAAAGGGATCGTCACTGCCTTGACCGTTTCAGCGGATGAAGCCCGGTACGATATCGATACGTCTCCCCACCACCATCTTGTGTGCCGGGAATGTGGTGCTATACTTGATATAAACATCTGTTGCGAGTATGCAGTGAAATCGGAGGTCGAAGGCCACCGGGTGGAAGAGGTTCACGGCTATTTTAAAGGGGTCTGCAAAGATTGTGTCACCTGTGAATAAGCACAATCAAATTTAAAGCGGAGGTGTAGAATGGCAGAGAGGTATGAAGTGTACAAGTGTGGCGTGTGCGGGAATATCATTGAAGTACTCGTAGGCGGAAAAGGGGAGCTTGCATGCTGCAATGCACCGATGGCATTACTCAAGGAGAATACCGTCGATGCAGCCCTCGAGAAACATGTTCCTGTCATCGAAAAGGGGCCGGATGGCATCAAAGTGAAAGTCGGCAGTGTTGCCCATCCGATGGAAGAGAAGCACTACATCATGTGGATTGAACTGATCGTCGACGGAAAAGTGTGCCGTCAGTTCCTGAGCCCCGGAGGAGCCCCTGAAGCCTTCTTCCCTGTGACCGGTGTCGATGTGTCGGCACGGGAATACTGCAATCTTCACGGATTGTGGAAGTCGTAAGGCTGTATATTCGCGAAACAGGCTGTGCCCGGCGCCTGAGCGCAGGGAATAAGAATGGAGGAATCTATGGCAAGCATTAAAGGCACAAAAACGGAAAAGAACCTTCTCGCCTCGTTTGCAGGCGAGTCTCAGGCCCGGAACAGGTATACCTATTTCGCCTCCCAGGCCAAGAAGGAGGGTTTTGAGCAGATTTCATTCATCTTTTCCGATACGGCGGATAATGAAAAAGAACATGCGAAGCGGTTCTTCAAATTTCTCGAAGGCGGAGAGACGGAAATTACAGCTACCTATCCTGCAGGAAAAATCGGGACCACGGCAGAAAACCTCAAGGCGGCTGCAGAAGGGGAGCACCTCGAATACTCGGTCCTCTATCCGGAGGCAGCAGACGTTGCTGATGCGGAAGGTTTCGCCGAGATAGCAGAAGTATTCAGACACATCGCTGCGGTGGAAAAAGAGCATGAGAAAAGATACCTGAAACTTCTGAACAATGTGGCAAATGGCACGGTGTTCAAGAAAGAGGCCCCTGTGAAGTGGAGATGCAGAAACTGCGGCTACGTTCACGAAGGACCCGTTGCACCGGATCTCTGCCCTGCCTGTGCACACCCTCAGGCATATTATGAAGTGCTGGCAGAAAACTACTGACCTACGACTCTTCCTGCAATGATCAGGGGGCGGGGCTAAAGAGGCCCCGCCCTTTGTTTTCCCTTGCCGCTGCCGGCCCGGCTGCCTTCCGTTTTTCATTGACTTCCCGGAAGCCTATCTGTTACCTTTATCGGCGTATGAGACAGGAATTAAAAGGATTTTTGATGGGATATCCCACCGTGCCATAATGAAAATAGCCGGTATACAGTTCGCCTGCTCCGGGGACAAAGAAAAAAACACCGAAACAGCACTGAGGATTCTCGATTTTGCTTTGAAAGAAGGAGCAAAGATCGTCTGTTTTCAGGAACTCTTCACCGTACCATGGTTCCCCCGGAACCGGGATGAACTGGCCTTCGACCTGGCCGAGACGGTTGACGGAGAGACGATCACCCTCTTCAGGGAGAAAGCGCGGGAATCTGACGTGGTTCTGGTGGTTCCGTTCTTTGAAAGGTCCGGAAATGCATTCTTCAACAGTTGCGCCATTATCGGTGCTGACGGCCAGCTTCTTGGGGTCTACCGGAAGGTCCACATACCCGATATCCCCCTCTGGGAGGAGAAGTATTACTTCAGCCGGGGAGACCAGGGATTCCCCGTTTTTGACACAGGCTTCGGCACGATAGGTATCCAGATATCCTGGGACAATCTCTATCCCGAGGTGAGCCGCATTCTCGCCCTGAAAGGGGCCGAGATCATCTTTGCGCCTACGGCGTGCGCCTTCCAGACTCAGGGCCTCTGGCAGACCGTGATCTCTGCCAATGCTATTGCGAACGGACTCTATGTCATGCGGGTCAACCGGGTCGGGAGCGAGGCCGCTCAGGATTTCTACGGCATGAGTTTTTGTGTGAACGGCGAAGGTGAACTCGTCGGCGGCCCGACAGCAGGGGCGGACAGTGTCCTTCTCGCCGATGCGGACCTTGAGAGACTCAAGAATGTCCGCCGCGAATGGCCCATTATGAAAGAAAGACAGCCTAAGCTGTATAAAGATATCCTCAGAGAGGCACGCCATGGGAAATGAACCGACACTCTGTGTTGTCTGTGCCTGGCGAAAGGATTGCCAGAAGAAATTCCTCCGCGGCAAGGATGAGGGCCGCGCCTGTCCCGATTTCACGAGAGACCTTACGACAAAAGATTCGGAGAAACATGATGGTGAAACAGAAGATCATCGAGATCATTCGTCATAGCCTTACCGTATCGGCACAGAAGGGCCTCGTGCCGGGCGATCTCGATCTGCACCCCCTTATTGAAACGCCGCGGGAAGAAGAGCATGGCGATTTCTCCACAAACGTTGCCTTTACACTGGCGCCGAAGATCAGAAAGAGTCCCCTCGATGCGGCGCAGATCCTTATAGCGAACATGGACTACGGCGCACTCTGCGACCGTGTTGAGACGGCGGGCAAGGGTTTTATCAACTTCTTTGTCCGTGACGATGTCTGGAGATCGTCCCTTCAGGACGTCGGAAGTCAGGGCATTGAAAGTCTCTACCCGTCTCCCGGTGAGGGCCGCAATGTTCTCATTGAATTCGTGAGTGCCAATCCTACGGGACCGCTCCATATTGGTCACGGCAGAGGTGCCGTTGTAGGCGATGTCCTCGCCAATATCCTCCGTGCCACGAAGCACAGGGTCGTCAAGGAGTACTACGTCAATGATGCCGGGAAGCAGATCAGGACGCTCGGCGAATCGACGTATGCCCGGTGGTGCGAACTGAAGGGGCAGGAGATAGAATTTGAAAAGCATTATTACCAGGGCGACTATGTCAGGGATCTTGCCCGGGAGATAGAGGAGAGCAATCTTTCCGTTCCTGAAGACAGGGAGGAAGCGATTGAAATGATGGCCCGTTATGCGAGCGGCCGGATCATGGAGGGCATGGTTCGGGACCTCGGGGATTTCGGCGTGATTTTCGACAATTACTTCCGCGAGTCCCTGCTTTACGAAAAGAACGCCGTCGAAGATACGATCAGTGATCTCAGGGAACGGGGTCACGTTTACGAAAAGGATGGTGCCATCTGGTTCAGCACGAGCAGCTTCGAAAAGGACGAGGACAGGGTTCTCGTCAAGTCTGACGGTGAAAAGACATATTTTGCCTCCGACATCGCCTATCACCGCGATAAGTTCGACCGCGGTTTTTCTATGCTCATCGACATCTGGGGATCTGATCACCACGGGTACATCCCCCGGATGAAAGCATCCATTTCGGCCCTTGGCAAAGAGAAGGAGAGCCTCAAGGTCCTCCTTATCCAGTTTGTGACGCTTCTCAGGGAGGGCAAACCTGTCGGAATGTCGACGCGGTCGGGCCAGTTCACCACTCTCCATGAGGTTCTCGACGATGTGGGGAAGGACGCGGCACGGTTCTTCTTTCTTATGCGCAAATCCGATGCTCATCTCGAATTTGATCTCGACCTCGCAAAAAAGACGACCAACGAAAATCCGGTCTATTACGTTCAGTATGCCTATGCGAGGATTTCCTCCATTCTCCGGAACGCTGCGGACGAGGGATATTCCGAGTCGTCATACCGATCGGCCGACGTGAATCTCCTCACCATGAAGGAAGAGATGAGTCTTATCAAAAACGTTCTTCGTCTCTCCGATGTCCTCGAAGGGAGTGCCAGAAGCCTTGAGCCGCACAGAATCACGTTCTACCTCATGGATCTTGTGGGAAAATTCCATAGCTATTACAATAAAGCGCGGGTTCTCGGGAATCCCCCGGAATTGACAAAGGCACGGCTCATGCTCGTCTCTGTCCTCCGTGATGCCATCCGGTGCGGCCTCGATATCCTTGGTGTCTCGGTTCCCGAGAGAATGTAGGACAGATCGCGGGATACCTGAAGGGGCGGCATCACGCAGGCAGGAACGGAAAAGGAGTAGTAAGAGATGGACAAGCAAAAGACGAAAACCAGGGAATACCTTGAATCGTTCATCATCGCCTTAGTTATCGCTTTTTTTGTACGGAGCTTTTTTATTCAGGCGTTCAAGATTCCCTCCAGTTCCATGGAGCCGACCCTCCTGATCGGAGACCACCTTCTGGTCAACAGGATGAGCTATGTTGTGAAAGTCCCTTTTACGGACATCGTTCTGCTCAATCTGGGCAAGGCAAAGAGAGGGGACATCATTGTCTTCAGATATCCCCAGGACCGGGCGAAGGATTTCATTAAAAGGGTCATAGCCACAGAAGGGGAGACGGTTGAAATAAAGGACAAGGCGATCTATGTCAACGGTCAGAGGATCATCGATCCCTGGGGCCGTTTTGCCGATAGGGAGATAATACCGGGAGAGCTTTCGCCGAAGGATAATTTCCGGCCTGTCAAAGTGCCTGCGGGATCCTATTTCGTCATGGGGGATAATCGGGACAGAAGTCTCGACAGCCGCTTCTGGGGGTTTGTTGCCCAGGAGGACTTGGTCGGAAAGGCGTTGATCCTCTATTTTTCATGGGATGCGCAAGGCGATGGACCGCTCGACTACATACGGTGGACACGGATCGGCCATCTTATCCGATGACCGGACGGTCCATAGATTTCCTCCTGCATCTGTGGTACTATTCGATGCAATGAACCGTATCATTGTTGTTCTTCTTTTGACCGCACTCTCTCTGCCGGTGGCAGCGACGGCCAAAAACGTCCGTTACGGCGATGCAATCCTCTCCTATCTCAAGGGGTACAGGAGTGAAAGCGCCGGTAATTTCGACGATGCAATCAAATACTACAGATCGGCCCTCAAATCTGACCCTGAATCGGTCGACATCCGCAACGAACTGGCCTTCTCGTATATCAAGAACAGGGAATTCGGGAAGGCGGAAGAACTGCTCGTCGATGTTCTGGCAAGAGATCCGAAAAACCGTATCACCCTCATCACCCTGGGAGGGGTCTATTCGGCCCGCGGTGCATTCGAACTGGCCAGAAAGATGTACGAAAGGTGTATCGAGATCAACAAGGAAGACACAGAGGCCCGTCTTCTCCTCGGGTCAGCCTACATCGAAGAGAAGAAGTTTTCCGATGCCATCGGAGCCTACGAGAAGATCCTTGCCTACGATCCGGAAAGCGTTATCACGATCTATTATCTGGCCCGGCTCTATGCCGAGGAAAAGCAGTATGCCAGGGCAAAGGAGCACTACGGCAAGGTTCTTGAGCTGAGACCGAATTTCGAGCCTGCCCTCGCCGACGTGGCAACGCTCTATGAGCGGGAGGGAAATTTTGACAAGGCCATCGAATATTTCCAGAAGGTGATGGTCAATGACCCGGGGAACACGAAAGCCCGGTCGAGAATTGCCAACATCTACATACGGAAGAAGGATTACGACAGGGCCATCACGGAATTCGAAAAGCTCTCCGACATGGATCGCGATGATCTCGCCGTCCGGGTGAAGATAGGACTCCTCCACCTCGAACAAAAACGGTTTGACGAAGCGATCCGCGAATTCAGCCTTGCCCTTGCGGCCAAACCGAACGACGATGCGGCACGGCTCTATCTGGCGATTGCCTGGCGGGAAAAAGGCGATCTGAAGAAGGCCGTTGATGAACTGCTCAAGATCGGATACGGATCAAAGGAATTCCATACAGCCCTGCAGACACTGGCGGCGATCTATGTCAAAGAGCGCCGGGTCGATGAGGGTATCGGAACATTCAGGGCGATGCTGAAACAGAAGGCGGACGATCCCGAGATCCACCTTGTCCTTGCCGTTCTCTATGAGGAGAAAGGTGATACGGCTTCGGGGCTTGCCATTCTCGAGGAGGCGAAGAAAATCGATCCGAAGAATGTCGAGGTTCTCTATCAGACCGGTGTCTTCCATGAAAAGCAGGGAGATCTCGCAAAGGCGATCGAAAACATGGAGGCCATTCTCCTGATTGACCCGAGCCATGCGAATGCCCTCAATTTTATCGGCTACAGTTGGGCTGACCAGGGGATCAATCTCGACAGGGCCGAAGAGATGATCAAAAAGGCCTTATCGAAGAAGCCCGACGACGGCTATATCCTCGACAGTCTCGGATGGGTTTACTTCAAGAAGGGCCGGTTTGCGGAAGCCCTGACCGAACTGCTGAAAGCCCAGCAGACATCGCCTGACGACCCGACAGTGACGGAGCATGTCGGTGATGTCTATCGCGCCCTCAAAGAGTACGACAAAGCCCTCTCGTATTACCGAAAAGCCCTCGATCTCGAGAAAAAGGACGACAAGAAAAAGGCGATTCAGAAAAAGATCGACGAACTTACGACGCCAAAGAAATGAAACGGTGTGCCGCTCTCCTCGCTCTCCTCACCATACTCTGTTCCTGTTCGCTCATATCGGGCCGGACCCCTGTCTCGCCTGTAACATGGCCTGAGAAGATCACCTATGTTGCAGCCTACTGTGAGCTCGATGTCCGGTGGAAAGACCAGACCTTTTCCGGTACGATGACGCTGAAGATGGACTACCCCGATCACCTTTTTATCGAGATCTACGGACCCTTTGGCGAGACGGAGGTCGTCATGACGAAGGAGAAGGATAAGTTCCTCCTCGTGACAGGGGAGGAGCGGGTCACCGACCCCAGGCGGTTTGAAAACATCTTCGGTATCAGTCTCGCCGATTTCATGGAGGATCTTGCCACGAAAGGGGCAGCG
>CAYQXL010000052.1:0-14167 GCA_964421445.1 uncultured Pseudomonadota bacterium | reverse complement strand
AAGCGCGCCTGCCGTGACTCGAACACGGAACCTACGGATTAGAAGTCCGTTGCTCTATCCTGATTGAGCTACAGGCGCTCGTATGCACCGGGATGAATGCCGTGTTATTTTCACATTCTTTAGCGTCGATTTCAACTACTAAATGAACCGATCCTTCATTGTCCCCAAAGGTCCGTCTATGGCCTGCTGTGGCGACTGTCCAGCCTGTTGTAAGAGTCCATCTATTGACCACCCGAAATCCATTCAGTATAATAAACAGGATCAAACAGGAGGAGCAATGACCAGACTACTATCCATGCGGCAGGACAAAAAAGGTTTTACCCTCATAGAACTCCTTGTCGTTCTGATTATTATCGGTCTTTTGGCGGCTCTCGTCGGCCCCAGGATCTTCCCTAAGCTGGGAAAAGGCAAACAGGCTGCCGCAAAAGCCCAGATAGAACTGCTCGGTCAAGGTCTCGATCAGATGAGGCTCGACATCGGACGTTACCCGACCACCCAGGAAGGCCTTAATTCTCTCGTCACGAATCCGGGAATTGACAACTGGGATGGGCCTTATCTGAAGAAAGGGATACCGAATGATCCGTGGAACCGTCCATACGGATATCAGTCTCCCGGAACACACGGAGAATACGATCTTTTCACTCACGGGAGGGATGGTTCTCCCGGCGGTGAAGGAGAAGACAAGGACGTCACGAGCTGGGAATGACCTTCGTCCCGTCCCGTGCCTATTCTGTTGACAATATGAGCACTTTAGAATATGTATTAGCATTGCTGTAGGAGGATTATTGCACAAACTACTCTGGGCCATCCTGCTTGGATGCCTTTTAGCGTTCAGTCCCTGCGTAACAGATGTTTATTCACAGGTTGCAAAGGAAGAGCAAGGAGAAGGCAACAAACCATCTGCGCAGGCCGAAACATCGAATAACGGTCCCTCCTCCCCTGCCGACACCAACGGCGGCAAT
This sequence comes from uncultured Pseudomonadota bacterium, assembly GCA_964421445.1. Lineage (GTDB taxonomy): Bacteria > Desulfobacterota > Syntrophorhabdia > Syntrophorhabdales > CAYQXL01 > CAYQXL01. Next base: position 13,205 of record CAYQXL010000052.1, on the reverse strand, counting down.
GGGACGGAAACAGGCAAACCGGAGGTTTCCCCTGCTCCACCGCCCCCTTCGTCCATAAAGACTGGGACGCCTGAAACGGCAAAAGGCGTTCAGATGCAGCCGGGGACAATACCACCACAACCACCCGCTACCACAGCAACACCACCGGCGCAGATTATCACCACACCCCAGCCAGTTCCTCAGACTACCATTACACCAAGTCGTCCGGCGCCGCCCGTACCTGCACCTACCACCCCGGCGAAAGTGACTCAACCAACCGTTCCGGCCGCAAAACTGCCGCCTCACGTAAAAACGATCGTTCCTCCTGCCGGCAAGACAGCTCAGCCTCAGACTTCGACATCGGCACAATCAGTACCGGCAGCTAAGACAACGCCTCCGGCAAAGACAACAACCACTGATACTGGTTCCAATGTCCCGACGCAGACACTGGCACCATCTTTACCCGCACCTTCTTCCGGGCCTAAGGCTCAGGGACAGGTTCCTGTCGCACCGTCGACAGTTCAGCCTGTGACGCCGCCAGCAACGACGTTACAGCCCGGTCAGCCGGCGGTCAGCATTCCCTCACCGCCTCCACCGGTGCCAGCCCAGGCTCTCCCTGCACCGGTTGTCCGGCCCCCTGTACCCACTGCCGATCCTACCCGCAGGCCGCCAAACGGACAGCAGCCGGCACCCGCTCCAGGCCAGCCGATATTGGCCCCTGCAACACCCAATGGTCAACGACCACCGGCTCAGCCCTCTTCCCCTGTTCAGCCTCGTCTCCCTCAGCCAGGCGGCAGGGCCGCTGCCCCTCAGCGGGGAGGGATGATAAGCCTTAACTTCGATGATGCAGACATATACTCTGTTGTCCAGACTGTCTTCGGAGATATCCTCCGGGTAAACTACATAATTGACCAGCGTGTCAAAGGACGGGTTACATTCCGATCAGTCGCCCCTGTGCCCTCGAATCAGGTTCTTCCTCTCATGGAGGTCATTCTCCGGCTGAACAGTGTAGGAATCGTCGAGGAAAGCGGCCTTTACCGGATCGTCCCCATCGCCGAAGTTCCCAGGGAGCCCGCACCAGTCAGTATCGGCCGTGATCCGAATACGATAACGCTTCAGGGAAAAGCACTGATCCACATCGTTCCGGTCACCTTCCTCCAGGCGGGTGAGGTTTTAAAGCTCCTCAACCCCTTTCTTTCGGCAAATGCTGTTGCCATCGAAGTGCCTAATGCCAATCAGATTATCCTCGTCGATACGGATGCAAATATCAAGCGATTGCTTCAATTGGTGAGCCTCTTCGATAACGAGCAGGTAAAGAAGAAAAAGCCCCAGGTCTTTGTTCATCATGTCCAGAACAGCAAGGCTAAAGATGTGGCGAGCATTCTCCAGCAGGTATTTCTTGGGACTGGCGGAACAGGATCAACAGGCTCCACCCCGACGCTGAGTTCATCATCCGCTTCCGGCGGTGCTTCAGGGACTTCCGGACAGTCTTCGAGGCCCCCATCTGCAGCACCGGCACCAGCGGCTCCTGCCCGTCCCGGAGGCGCAGCAGGTGGCGCTTCATCGTCGTCCTCCTCAGGCGACACGCTCGTATCGCCCACAACAAAGATCTTTGCCGATGAGATTCTCAATTCAATCATCATTCTTTCCACTCCGGAGGATTACGAGTTGATCGGCGAAGCCATCGAACAGCTCGACATAATGCCCCGCCAGGTGATCATAGAGGGACTCATTGCCGAGGTCAATCTGAAAGACGATCTCTCCCTCGGGATTTCCTGGGCCCTCCAGCTCAATCCCGGAGGAATGGGCGGAGCGCTCGGCGCCGTTGCGGGCACGGTAGGCTTCAACACGCCTGGCGCCACCCCGGGGGCCGATACGGGAAAGGGAACCTTCACCTTCGCCGGTGTCGTGGGACAAGATTTCAAAACCGTCATCAACATGCTCGCTACCCAGTCGAAGGCGAAACTTCTCGCCACACCCCACATTCTTGTATCGGACAACCGGGAAGCACGGATTCAGGTGGGCGAGCAGGTGCCGATCGTCACATCAGAAACATTTGGATCGGGAACAGTTGCCCCCCAGCGAACAATTCAGTATAAGGATATCGGTATCATTCTCAAGGTTAAGCCACGGATCAATGAAGGGGGACTCGTCGCCCTCGACCTCACTCAAGAGGTTTCGTCGTACGATACGATAAAACTTTTCGCCGATGAGACGAACATCATCCTCAAAAAGATCGAAGCGAGCACAAACCTCGTCGTTCAGGATGGCGAAACGATCGTCATCGGTGGGCTCATCAGGGAAGACAAGTCCGATTCCATGGGTGGGATACCGGTTCTCAGCAAACTTCCTCTCCTCGGCTACTTTTTCGGGAGCACCGACCTCACAAACCGCCGGAGTGAGTTGATTATACTCCTTACTCCCAGGGTCATCCGCAACCAGAACGACGCAACAAAGGTGACGTCAGGCTACATTCGGAGTATTACCGAATCAGGGAAAGGGAAATTGCGGAAAGAGGATCTTCTCCAAAAAGGTGGTCCTCAGCCTCAGGGAACCACAACGATCATCGTGCCCAAGGGGCCGGCGACTCTGAATGGTGAACCAGGGAAAGTACCTCAATCCCCGCCTGCGGTGGTAGTCCCGACTCGGTAAAAAGAGCGATCAGAACAGCGCAGATAAGATAATTGACCCACGTGCCCGCACTGTTCACCAGCCAAGCACTGTGAGAATCGGTCAGGAGAATTGATCTCGTTCTCCATAGGACAATCGCACCCCCCCCCGACCTGTTCCCGGTAGGAGTTCTTTGAGCAGGTCTTCAGCCTGTTGAGGAACTGATAACCTATCTGGATGTGGACGACGGGGCAGGCTGAGGCACAGGCTGTATTGTCCCATCGGTTCTTCGCTGCGGAGTATACTGCGGCGTAGCGGGCTTTCCACCCAGGTTGACACCGCGGGGGATCGGAGGAGCTGCACGGCGATCGATTCGTCCGGCCATGGCATCGGCGGCCTTTCTCACCGCTTCTGCTGTCTGTGCATCACCGGCCGTCGGTTTTGCAGCCGGTTTTCCCGGTGCCGCTGCCGGAGCAGGAGGCGCCCCTTCTCCTTCACGTTTCTTGTCGGCTGCCGTCAGATTGACTGTAATCTTGTCCTCGCCCCGGGCCAGGACAATTCGATCAACGTGAATTTCGGTAACCGTAAAACCGCTGACCACCTCCCCCTTCTTTATGACCGACTGTCTCTTCCCCCGTCCCGGCGTACTCTTCGCCGACTTCTTATCCTCTACGAAGGCGAGACTGATACCGTCGGACACGAGTGTCCCATACAACAAAAGTTCCGGCTTTGGTATCTCTGCCTTCTTGTCGACGGGCATCTTGCGCTCCGGGTGAAAGAGGTTTTCGTCGGCCAGAACAAGGAAATCGGACGGCGAAGGGCTGGTTGCAACATCAGCCCCCTTGTCTTCTCCTGCAACAGGCTTAACAACAGGTTTGGGGATACTAAACGCAACTTTCATGTGCGTATAGGGAAAGATAACCATTATGACGATCGCAATGGCCATGCACAGAAGGATAACGTTCAGGACAGTGGCATTCGTTTTGAGATACGCTACGAGTCTCACGTCATTTCCCCGCAATCAACGCTGAAATCTTGAACTTCACCATCAGTTCCCGTGGCTCCCTGAAATTTCTGACCCGTGCATCCAGTTCCTTGGCAACGAGGTACGGCGTCCGTGTTTCGATTCCATAGAGAATCTCACCGAGCGCCTTCATGTCGGGAAGCACCGTATCGATACTCACATTGATAACCTTGAATGCCCCCAGATCTTCCGGTTTCTCCACCCGTTCACTCGATATGGATCCGCCCCGGCTCGTAATAATGCCTTTTAGCGTATCCTGAAGCGTAGCTGCGGAAAGAGATGGCGTCTGCCCTTCAATGATCTTTGAATTGTCGACTTTCCTTTTTTCCTTCAACGCCGCAAGCTTCTTCTCGAGATCCGGTTTTTCAGCGATCAGGCTGACGTACTTCTGGAGGGTCTTCTGTTTCGCCGCTTCCATATCCCGTACGACCTTCAATTCATCCCGGATTCGCAGATACCCGTATTCATATCCCATAAGGACGGCGAGAATTATTATCAATGGAACGGCAAATGGGATGAGTCTCCTGCTCTTTTTCATATCTTTAGTTTCTCAGCGTTCACGTTTTTCTGGTATTTTCTTCTCGGGCAATCGTTTTTCCACATCTTTCTTTGCCGGTTCGGTTTTGGACGGTGGCGGTGCAGCAGGCTCTTTCTTTGCCGGTTCGGTTTTGGCAGACACCGGTGCTCCGGCGTCCTTTTTCCCGGGCTCAGTCTTTGCCGGCGACTGAGCAGCACCTTCCTTCTTTGCCGGTTCGGTTTTGGACGGTGCTTCCTTCTTTTCGCCATCCTTCTTTTCGTATCCTTCCAGTTCCATCTTGATCACAAAGCGGTCAGCATTCATTCTCGTATCCCTGATCGTCGGTGATGAAAACTCGGCTTTTCTGAAAAGCTTTGACTGTTCGAGTTTTGGCAGAATCTCCGTTGCCGATTGGGCATACCCCTCCACTTCAATCTTCTCTTCGGCGATTCTCACCCGTGTGGTCCAGGCAGTCTTCGGAAGAATGAGGGTCAGTTCCTTCATTACGCTCAACACCATCGGCCGTGTTTCCTTAAAATCACGGATCTCCTTGATTTCCGCCTCGACTCCTTCAATCTCCTTCTTCAGGGCATCGACCTTTTTAACCTCGTCCTTCCGGACCGAAACCTGTCGTTCTATCTCTGTGAGCCGTCGTTTTTCCACCTCGAGAGGAAGCATCGCGTAGGGCACAAGAAAACCGAGGATAACGAAGACGAGAAACACTGTAACCAGGAGAGGTATTTTCTTTTTTGCCATCCCCCCCTTCGACAGAAGGTTAATGGTCACTGCCTTGTCCCAAAGATCCTCAACAACCGCCCCTGCCGTCGTCACGGGTAGATCCTGGCCCGGGGCATTCAGTCTGTCCCTGATTGCATCAGACGTCACCCGTACGGCAGGAACCGGCACCTGCTCGTCAAGCCCTGTCTCCATCGTATCATCGCCAACGACTGTGAGCCGCGGTTCAATGCCGTAGGCCGCCATCGTCTCGATGAGCGGTGTGATCTCGCCGGTGAAAAGAGTATCGTTGCTCTCCCCATTTTCCCTGACGAGATCGCCGGTAAAGGGCGAGACAACCACGCCTCTCACGGTGCCGCATCCTGTAAACTCATCCTTCATAATGGAAAGGCAGACCGTGTCCGCCCCATCGGTCATATATCTGCAGAGGGCGGCAAGACAGACTGTTTCGGCTGTAATCCTCTTAACCTTGATGCCCTTTTCACTGAGACTCGCCACATAGGGCGCAAACTGCCCCTCGCGAGCAACAGAGAGGGAGACGAGAAGCTTTTCATCCTTCTCCCCGAAAATACTGAAGTCATAGAGCGCTTCATCATGGCTGAACGGGGTAAATCTGTCCAACTCATACCGGATCACGTCTGCCAGATTGTCTTTGACAGCCGCCGGAAGTTCAGCCTTCCGTACCACCACCCACTCCTTCGGCAAACTGATGACAATCGGCATCTTTCGAACCTTTGCCTCATCCATGGCAAGAGAGATCGTTGAAGCAAAGTTTTCCGGGAGTGGAAAACGGCCGTCATCGAAGGAATAATTGCGACACGAGACGACCCGGATCTTCGACAGAAAGAGGTTCGCCACAGCGATGTTCACTGCCCGCCTCTCGATCGAAATGACAACCGATTTTCTCGGATAAAAGACACCGTCAAGGAGATTGACCATGAGGAAATCCCTGACCCGGCGAAGGGTGGGTATCGTGTATTTTTGTATATCCGAGCCAAAAGCCCTAACGCTCTCAAAAGATGGCAGACTCAGCGAAAATTTCATTCTGCCGGACTCTTGTAGTAGACGAACTGTGGTGTTGTCGTTCCCTGAAAAACTGCGGTCGTTCTGATAGCGTATCCCCTTCCTGCTTCGTTTTGCCGAAAACCTGTTGATTCTATCGTATAAATACCTGATGTCGCAAGGTCGACAAACTGGCCCAGATTTCCAAGACTTACCTGGCCGATTATCTGGGTAAACTCGTCCAATCCTCTGATCTCGTTCACAGCCCGTCGTTCGAGAATTCTGGCAACCGCGTCTTCCGACATTCCGGGAATAGCCATGAGGACTTCCCGCGACGCGGCATTCGCATTAATCTTGGTTGTGTTCCCATAGATCGTGATGAACTGGTTCAACCCTTTTCTCTCTTTTGTGCCGTAAAGAATCTCCGGCGTCATGCCGCGAACAAGGAGGAGTTCTTCCATAACATCAAAGGTACCGTTTTTTGCCTTGTAGGGCGTAGGGAGGGCGAGATAGAATTCATCCTCGGCACCGTTGAGTCTGTGAAGATCATCCTTGTCTATCCAGTCAAGAATCGAATCGGAGATAATCTCTGCCTCTTCCTTAGTCGATCCATTGTTGACCAGAAGGTTCCTGAGTATTATACCAGAAAAATCATCCATTCTATTAATGTTGATTTTTCCCGCCTCTTCAAAGATGCGAATCTCATACCGCCCCTTCCCTATTGACCCCGTATATTGGGTACCGTCGACCCTGAATGTCTCCATGCCTTCAAGGATCGTCGTCTGATTGACATTGATCGCTCTGAACTGGATCTCCAGTATGGCTCTCTGAATCCCTCCTTCGGCGAACGCTTTTTTTTGTATCGTTTCCCGGAACACAACCGTTGACTTTGATTCTGTTCCCACAAGAAATGAAAAAGAGAGGACAAGGACCATGAGAATCATCATGATCCAGAGGACCAGAAGAAGTGCTATCCCTCTGTTGTTGCCCATAACAGGACGGATCTGAAGGCATGACAGCGACCACCTCATCGGACGGTAACCGCCTTCGCCCTGAGGGATACGGTAAAAGTGAAATTGTTCTTCCCTCGTTTAAGAACAACCCTCACCTGCGAAGGGACCTCTTTGTCATCATGCCACTCGTCAGACGCCTCTTCTTCCGCCGTCGTAGGATCAGCAGGGGACCCTATATATTCAAAGTGAATGTCATCGTATCCGGTCAGCAGAACCGTCTCCCGGACCTTATCAACTCCAACGATATTCTCTTCCACAAAGAGATTCTTTTTCCCTTCCTGGTCCGTTTCAACCCTGTAATGGACAAGGACAAAGCCTTTGTGGCCTGACCACACGGAGTAGTTGCTGGTGAACTTCAGCGATTCCTTTTCCCCCTCGAAATAGTTCTTCGTACTCGCCTCTTCGATCCGTGTGAGAGGAACCTGCGATTCGAGCTGGGATTTGATCAGCGCCACGGAAACCTTGAATCGCTCCAGCCGTTCAATCCTCCGTTCACCTTTCTCTATTGTGGTATACCCAATCCTCAGGGCTCCCGCTACAACGCCTACAATCACGGCCAGAAGGACCATGGAGATGAGCAATTCAAGAAGGGTAAAACCTGCGGATAAATGCCAGCCCCGGACTATCTCGATCATTCCCCTGCGATGGCTCATGAGATCAGTTTCGCCACTGCCTTGAGCGTCTGGAGTGAAAAGGACCGCTCCCTTCCTCCTACGACCCACCTGAGCGTAAGGGTCACCTCCAACAAGCGGAAAGGGACCTGCTCCGTTCTTTCCTGGAGTTGCTCAGTGATCGTGATGTCGGCCCTGTATGTTTCCTCTATTGTTTCCGACTGAATCCCCGGTTCGAGATCTTCCTTCTCCAGGATTTCCTTCATTTTTGTATCTGCGATAGCAGCAGCATTGACATACTCCTCTGATACGGCAAGGGTACGGAGGTTTGCAGAAAACAACTGAAGAATGACACTGACAGCCGTGGCCAGAAGGACAAGAGCCACAAGAATTTCCAGGAGAGTAAATCCTCTGTTCTTCGCTGATGTGACAATACCCGGCATCAACCATCTTCCTTCGGTTTTACAAAGACCGATCCGAGAACAGGATCGAAGTCAATCTGGATTTTTTTCTGACCGGTAGAGAGGAGAATCGTGCCTCCTTCCGCAATACCCGATTTGTCAAAGGTGAACGTATACTCACCGTGACTGACAGCACCCTTCATGGGGTCGATGATTCTTACATTCACCCCCGTCGGGAGACTCCGGGCCTGCATGCCGTCAATACCATACCGCCGGGTAGTCAGATTCACAAGGACCGACCGGTCTTCTCCCTCGGTCTTGGCCAACATGCGGGCGTGCCTCAGGATGGCAGACATCTCCCGTCCCGCGGATTTGAGCTTCGCAGAGGGCAACGCACCTGCAAAATAGACCGTTGAAATACCAACGATCAGAATAATCAGGAGGACAACGATCGTGAGTTCTATCAATGTAAAACCATTGATGTTCTTTCTGAGGAGCGAAAAAGAACGTTCCATATGTCAGACCGGGAGGTCGGTAATGCTGAAAATGGCCATCAATATAGAGATGACGATAAAACCGATAACCAAACCCATGATAAGAATCATGCCCGGTTCGAGAACACCCATAAACTTCTTGATTGAGTCCCTGAGACTTTTTTCATAGGTCGCCGCCACCTTCAGGAGCATCGTCTGGAGTTGGCCTGTCTCCTCACCTACCTTGATCATCGAGACAGCCAGGGGTGGAAAGACCTTGGCCTCACTGAAAGGAACGGCCAGCCCCTTCCCTTCCTTCACATCCTTTGCAACGCGCCTCACGGCATCAGCGACGATCTGGTTGCCGATAATCTCTGTCGAATTATTGAGCGCCTGAAGGAAGGGAACACCGCTGTTCATCAATGTCCCGAGGGTCCTGCAGAATCTCGCTGTCTCGAGCTTCCGGACAATATCACCGACAACCTTCATTTTCACCCGGTCCCACTGGTGACGTCCCTTTTCACTGTTGATATAAATCTTTATCCAGACAGCAAGGACGATAACCGCCGGAAAAAGGATATACCACGTGGCTCTGAGACCATTACTCACCGACAGGATTAACTGGGTGGCCAGGGGGAGTGACCCTCCGATCTCCTGAAAGATAACGGAAAATTTCGGAATGACAAAGGTAAGGAGAATCACGATTGACGCACCACCGGTGAGGGCGAGAATGACGGGATAAATCATCGCCATAAGGATACTCTCTTTCAGTTCCTGGGAGCTTTCGAGAAACTCGTTCAATTTCCCGAGAATCTCATCAAGTACGCCACCTGCTTCACCTGCCCTGACCATACTGATGTACAATCGGGAAAAGACCTTCGGGTTTCTCTGGAGGGCGTCGGAGAATGAGCTTCCTTCCCTGATAGAACGGAGTATGGCCTGAAGGATGTTCTTCATCTCCTTTCCTTCTGTTATCTCGGAGAGGATGTTGAGACTTCTGTCGAGGGGAAGGCCTGCGCCGAGGAGGGCTGACAGCTCTGTTGTGAAGACAAGAATCTCCCCCCGGGCAGACCGGAGGGCAAACCGTTTTCTCAACCCCTCCTTGGGAACAGAGATTTTGAGCGGAATGACACCGCTGCTCTTCAGCCGTTCTATCGCAATGCGCTCGTCAGACGCCTCGATAAGTCCTTCGACAACTGTACCTTCGTAGGTCGTCGCTGTATAATTGAATACAGGCACTTAGTCCTCCTGTGTGACCCGGAAGACTTCGCTCAACGTCGTCATGCCGAGCCGCACCTTTGCAATCCCGTCTTCGAGAAGGCTCTTCATACCGCCTTTCTTTCCCTTTTCCCGTAACTGCTTCGCATCACTGCCCGTCATAATCATATTCCTGACGTCGTCATCGATGATAAGCAGTTCGAAGATACCTGCCCTACCCCTGAATCCGGTAAAAGCGCACCTCTCACACCCCGTTCCCTTGTAAAGCTGAAAATCGGGCGTTACCCCAAGACTCATCAGTTCACCTTTGTGTTCAGCGCTATTCTCTTCAGTCTTGCAGGAGGGGCAGATTGTCCGGACAAGCCTCTGGGCAAGGACCCCCCGAACAGTCGACGAGAGGAGAAAATTCTCCACGCCCATATCGAGAAGACGGGTAATGGCACTTGGCGCGTCATTCGTATGGAGGGTTGAAAGAACCATGTGGCCTGTGAGCGCCGACTGAATCGCTATTTCAGCCGTTTCAAGGTCACGGATTTCACCGATCATGATGACGTCAGGGTCCTGCCGGACGATGTGGCGCAAGGTGCTGGGAAAATCGAGCCCAATCTGTGGTTTTACCTGAATCTGATTGACCCCTTTCAACTGGTACTCTACAGGGTCTTCAACGGTGATGATCTTTTTATCGGGCGAATTGATCTTGTCCAGGGCGCCGTAGAGCGTTGTTGTTTTACCGCTTCCCGTGGGGCCTGTGACAAGGAGAATGCCGTTCGGTTTCTTTACGAGCTGATTGAAGGCTGTCAGGGTAGCCGGCAGAAATCCGAGCTGTTCAAGATCAATGACGATGCTCTCCTTGTCGAGAATCCTCATGACCACGCCCTCACCATGAATGATGGGAATCGTCGAAACCCTCAGGTCGATCTCTTTCTCCGCCACTTTCAGCCTGATCCTGCCGTCCTGAGGAAGTCTCCGTTCTGCAATATTCAGTTTCGCCATGATCTTGATTCTCGATACGATGGCCGCCTGGAGCTTCTTTGGTGCCGACTCGATATCGCTGAGGACACCATCGATCCTGTACCGTATCTTGAGTTCGTCCTCAAAGGGTTCGATGTGAATATCGCTCGCCCGGCTTTCGACGGCCCGTGTAATAAAGAGATTGACAAGTTTGACAATAGGCGCCTCAGAAGCGAGATCTTTCAGATGGCCGATATCCTCTTCCTCTTCGTCCTTTATAAACTGAAAGCCCTCTTCATCGAGGCCTTCGATGATCCGGTTCATATTCTGTGACTCTGCACCGTAAAATTTCGAGATATAGTCTTCGATAAGGACCGGGTCTCCGGTACATACGGTCACATCACCCGACACGGCGACTTTCAGCGCATCGATCACGTCCCTGTCCTGCGGATTGATCATGAGAATCTTCAGCGTATTGTTCCTCAATTCCATCGGAATGATCTTGCTCTCCCTGATGAACCTCGTCGAGATACCATCGATGACAAGGGGCACCTTGGGGAACTCTTCCTCTTCAAGATAGACCGGGGTCATTTCCATCACTGCTCCATCTCCTTTCGCCATGGTACGGGCTCGGTAATTATAGCACGCCTCGTGGTATGCGTAAAACTCAATACCCTTCCAGGGTGAGCGGTGAAAAAAGAAGATAGGAAAGGGCAATCGCCCCGAAGAGGGTGAAAGAGATTGTTGTGATCCACGTGAGTCTCCGCTGGATCAAAGGAATGATCCCTCTTAGCGAGTCGACGTCCCTGAAGAGCAAAAGAGCACCATTGGCAGCGGCTCCGATGCCGCCGGCGAGAAGAAGTCCGTACAGCCCATATCCGATGTAACGATACTCCTTCTGAAGTATACAGAACGGACAGTGGTGGGTAGGAAGTTCGTATATGTAAGGGGATATGAAGGAGATCAACGATAGTGAAGCAATGAAAAAGTAACAGAGGGCGAAGAGGGAAAAGACCACTCCTCCGGTCGGCGTGTTATGCCTGGAAAAGAGTGAGCCAGACACAACGGTTCCGGCAAGACCACCGAAGAAGGCGATTTTGAGAGGCGCCGGTGCGAGAGACGCAAGACCCCCTGTTATCGTTTCAGAGCCCAGACTAAAGAGGCTTCCGCAGCACGATGTTATCAGATGGGGCTTGAGACCGGAAAAGAAAAGATACTGGACGACATTCTCGCCAAGCACGACCGGTACAAAGAAAAGGAGCAAGAGATACTTTCCCTTGAGAAGGGGATAGTCGAATGCTCTGTTGTCTACATAGTTTAGTACAAGCCATACACCGGCAAGAAGAAACGTGAAGATCTTCATGAGAAGAGCGGGATAACCATAAGGATTGACGTTGAGCGTCCCTGCTGCACACATGGCCCCTGTAAAAAGACCGGCCAGCCTGTCGGCCGTAAAGACAAAGAGAAAGAACGAGAAGAGTTGAAAGACAAATGAGTAGGACATTATGGTCGAGACAAGATAGGTTCTCCGCTCCAGGTCAAGCTGGAGATCGCTTCCGCTCGAAAGATCCCAGTATTTTAAAGTTTTTGCGGCAAACCACGAAGAATAGAGTACCAAAAACGAGACAAGCGCCGCGCCGACGTTGAGGGCAAAGATGGCAGGATGGAGCGCCATCAGGGTCCGGTCCTGCCTATGATACGGCCATCCCTCAATTCTACCGTCTCATCGACAATCTGGGACAAAAAGACAAGAGGATCGTGGCTCGCGATAATGACCGTTCTTCCTTCTTCCCGAAAACGGCCCATGAATTCGATGAACTCCCTCGAAAGAGCCGTGTCGAGGTGCGCCGTTGGCTCGTCGGCGATGATCGTTGAGGGATCATTGATAAGAGCCCGGGCAATAGCCACTCTCTGCGCCTCACCGCCGGAGAGAAGCTCCACCTTGTTCCGTTCCTTCCCCTCAAGATTGAGAAGGGAAAAGAGTGACCGGGCCCGATCCTTTATCGCTGCCTGCGACTCGCCTGTCGGAAATGCGGGAAGCATAACGTTTTCCAGAGCCGAAACCCCTCTGATGAGATTGAAATGCTGGAAAATGAAACCGAATGTCTTTCGTCTCACCATCGTCAGGAATCGCTCGGGAAGGCTTGTCGTTTCCTGTCCGAAAACGAATATCCTCCCTCTCGTCGGCCGCGCCATGGAGCCAACGAGCCCCAACAAGGTTGTCTTTCCCGAACCGCTCGGGCCTGTAAAAACAGTGCACTTTCCTGCCTTCACTGTGAGGGAAACGTCATCGAGGGCAGTGAATTCGTTCGGTTTTCCCCTGTTAAACACCTTTGCACAATCGCGAAGAACGATGGCATCTTCTTTCTGTCTCATGATCTCATAACCTCGTCAGGATCGATTATCGCCGCATGCCAGGCAGGAACAATCGTGGCCACGGTATATGGCATGACAGTGAGAAAAAAGAGTGCCGAAATCTGATAGGGATCGATGAAAGGAACAAGAGAAAAAGAGGGATATAAAACAGACCAACCTTTCAGGACAGGCATAAAGAGAGCGAATGATCCGAAAAAAACATGGAGATACGCAAGACTCACGCCAACAAGAAACGCGGTAAAGGAGATGATGATACCTTCCCAGGCCTTCAGAAAGAGGACCTCCGATGTCTCCC
>CAYQXL010000051.1:1480-14306 GCA_964421445.1 uncultured Pseudomonadota bacterium | reverse complement strand
AGCGAGATGATCGTGAAACTCAATCTCATCCTGAGGGTCGCCAATCTCTACGACCTCTGGCAGGCGGAAGTGACGAAGGAGAAGGAGAAGAAAGAGAAGAGCGAGAAGACAAAGGCAGAGCCGGTGAAGGGGGAGAAGGCAAAGGCCCCCCTTTCCCCTGTTGCGGCAGAAATGGAAAAGCTGGCGAAAGAGACGGAGCAATGGCGAAAAAGCCGTTTCTATTCGCTCTATGAGACCAACCAGGAGAAGATCACGAGGCTCAACCGGCTTGTCCTTCAGACGGCCTATCCCGACCTGTGCCCCAAGGTCAAGTAGCCAGACGGGCTGTGCCTGTTCAGGTGCCGGAAGGGGTGGGGAATGAAAAATCTTGACAAGCATCACGTTCTGTGTAAATTTAGGTCTAAACGGCCAATTAGCGGGGGAACGTGGATTTAATCGGGATCGACATTGGCACGGTAAGTATAAAGTACGTCCGGTGGCGGGGAAAAAGAGGAAAAGGTACCATCGTTTCCAGTGGTGAGTACCCCTTTCAGGGGGGCTGGAAGGACCTCGAAGAGATCCTTGCAACGATCCGCTCCCGGGAGGGCGGTTCCCTTGAAGCGATAGTCGGCGTAACGAGTCAGGAAATCCTCAAGAAATCCTTTACTATCCCGAATCTTCCAAAGAACGAGATGGCGGAAGCTATCGCCTGGTCTGCGTCAAAAACGGTCCCCACACCCCTCGACGAGATGGATTATGAAAATTTTACCATCGGCGAAGTCGAAGAGCGGGGCGTCAAGAAAAACGAGATCCTCTTTGTCGGCGCCAGAAAAGAGTATGTTTCCCGGATCCTCAGTACCCTTGAAGGGGTTGGGTTTAAGCGGGTTGTTGCTTTCACCGATACAGGCCTTGCCTGTGTGCCGTACGTTGGCGGCAAGCAGGAAGGAGCGTTCGCCGTTGTCGATATTGGAGGACGGCAGACAGGGATCTATATATTCGGAGGACGGAAACTCCGGTTTGTCAGGGAGATCATGACGGCGTCAGAGAGCTTCACCGATGCCCTCATAAGCGGTTTTGGCTTTTCGTACGAGGAAGCGGAAACGTACAAACGGGAAAAGGGATTTACCGAGGAAGCGAGCGACATCCTTTCCCTTCCGCTTGACCGGTTGACGGGAGAGATTCAACGAACCCTCAGCGTGTACCGGATGCGTTATCCCCAGGATCTCATCGACACGATCTATATCACCGGGAAGGCCTCCAAGACACCGGGCCTGCTGGGGAAACTCAGACAGTCGCTGGCGGAGAACGTTGATTATCCCCGGACAGGTGTGGCTGTTGCCGATGAACTGATGCCGGCCTACTTTCTGTGCCGGTATAAAGATGCCCTCATCAATATCCTACCCCGGGAAATCAAGGCCCGGGAAAGGGAGGACGAGTACGTCAAGTGGATACGGATCGCCACCGTCGCCGTTGCCTCTGTTCTTGTTGTGCTCTCTCTCGGACTTCTCCAGCGGGCGAATCGTGTCACGAATGTCATCGATATCGAGCGCACCCGTCTCAGCAAGGCGGTGGAACAGCTCAAAACGATGGCTTCAGAGGATGTGGTGGAGGACAGCCAGTCAGCGGACATTGCATCCCTGAGAAACGAGCTGGCACGGAAGGACTGGACATTTGTAACACTTCTCAAGTTCCTTTCCACAGGGATCCCCGGGGATGTCTATCTGCGGGAGGTCGGATTCGATCGGTACCAGATGCTCGATGTGGGCCCCAAAGATTCCTCCCGGGCTGGTTCAGCTCAGCCGGGTGAAGGCAGGAGCATGCAGGAGACGGTGAAAAGTGCCCTCAAGGAGAGTCTTCTCGGTGAGACGGCACCGCCGCGCCAGTCTACAGGTCCGAATGACCCCTCTGCCAGGGAGACGCCTGTCGACGGAGGGTATCATTTTTTCATCAGAGGTTATGTTGTAGGTCCGAAAGACGCCATGGAACCCGCTCTCCTTGATTTTCTCGTGAAACTTCAGAAATCGGGAATGACACGGGATATTTCCGTTGTGAAACGGGAGGTTAAGGAGCTGAAAGGCAAGAAGGTGATGGAATTTGTCATTAACGGGAGGTGTCTGATCTATGAAATTTAAGGCCCTCTACGCCTGGATGGCCCTGCCGGTTCTTGTCATAATTGGTTGGGTTTTCCTCTTTTATTTTCCCTTCTCCGCCAGGGTTGAGCGATACGAAAAGGATTTAAGCGCATTGAAGGCAGACCAGGAGAAGGTTGAAAAGGAGATTCAGAACCGTCTCGATGGCAGGGTGAAGGAGAAGCAGACAAAAGTCTCTCTTTCCGATCTCGCCGCCAGGGTCCCAATGGTTGAACAGTTTCCGGGATATGTCCGCCGTGTGCTCAACAATGCGAAGAGCTACGGGCTCGAGGTTGATGATATTATCACTACGCCTGTACCTGCCGGCGGTTCAAAAGAGGTCTCCGTTGCAACCCCTGTCTGGGAAATCGACCTTCAGGGGCGATTCCTGGAAATGGGAAAATTTCTCGAAGGACTGGCGGAAAGCAGCGCCTATCGGGGCATAACGAAGGCGCGGCTCTATTACGACGAAAAGAGTTATCCCGTTCTCAAGGGAAGATTTGTTGTAGAATCGAAAGTTCTCAAAGGGAGGACTCTCTTTGAAGGTAAGTAAACCGGTCCTCATTGTTCTTGTTGTTGCCATAGGGTTCGTGGTTTACCTCTATGTCTTTGCAGGCAAGAAAACCCCTCCCCCCCCTGTTCAGCAGCCTCAGCCACAGGCTCAGGGTGTTCAGGCTCCCGGTGCTGCAGCCCCTCAGCCGCCTGTACCTGCTCCTCCCGGAGGAACCGATCCGTCGAAACAGGCTGTCATGGGGGCCGCTGTAAAGCCTGATCCGTCGGCCTATGCCCGGTCCGCTGATATCCCGAAGACCAGGACGGACTGGAGGGATGACCCCTTTCTCCTGCCAAATGTTTTTGACAAAAAGAGCCTGGCCCAAGAGAGGGTTGCACAGAAGGTGCTTGCCATCCTTGACGGCAGGAAGGGCAGAATCGCCGTGATAGATCAGGAAGTCGTGAAACGGGGGGACGTGATAGGTCTGGAGAGAATAACGGAAATCAAGAAGGACCGGGTGGTGCTGAGCCGGGGGTCTGCGACACGGACGATCGTTCTCGAAGATCCGGCACAGAAGATATTTTCCGTTCAAGAAAAGAGTAGCGGGGAGGGAAAATGACAGGAAGGTATCCTATTCTCCTGGTCGTTGTAATTGTTTTACTCCTATCGGCCTGTGCGTCGGTAGAGCCTCAGAAGCAAAAAACGGCAATAACCCCCGAGGCCCGGCCTGTCGTTGAAGTGCCGAGTCCCGTACTTTCGCAGGCCGAAAGGGCCAAGAAACTCAACGTATCGGGAATGCAGGAATTTTTCTCCTTCTCCCTGAGGGATGCCGACATTAAGGATGTTCTCCGGGCAGTGGCGAAACAGACGAACTATAACGTTGTTATTGAACCCGATGTGAAAGGGATATCGACTGTTGATCTCAAGAATGTCACCCTTCCCAAGGCCCTCGAATATATCCTCGAACCTCTGGGATATACCTTCAAGATTGACGATCGTACCGTCTATGTGTCCAGGCCCAAGCTGGAGACGAGAATCTTTTCCATCAACTATCTGACCATGAAACGGCTTGGCACGAGCAACCTGACCGGGACTGTCGGGGGAAGCAGTTCTTCCCCTGGCTCGACATCGGGCGGAACAGGGACATCGAGTACGACAACGTCGGGCGGGGGCAGTAGCGGCGCCAGCGGAATTGCCGTCAACCTGTCGAGTAATACCGAGTCGGATCTGTGGAAGGCTTTCGATGACAGCTTCAAGAGTCTCCTGTCAAAGGAAGGGAGTTTTTTTCTCAACAAGCAGGCGATGCTTGTCCTTGTGACGGACTATCCGAAGAACCTCCGGAATATCGCCATGCTCATCGAAGCGGGCGAGGAATCGATGCACCGTCAGGTGCTCATCGAGGCAAAGATCGTCGAGGTGACCCTCACGAACGAAACGCGGGAAGGGGTCAACTGGGGTCTTATGCAGGCACGGATAGGGGAGTTCATGTTCGCCATGAACCAGACCTTCCTCAATCCCATCCCTGTCGTGACGCCGAGCACGTCCGCCATTGCGGCAAACCCCATGTTCCGCTTCTTTGTGGGGAGCAAGAATCTTGATATCAACAATACATTCATCGACCTGTTGAAGACTCAGGGGAAGGTAGACATCGTATCGAACCCGAGAATATCGACACTCAACAACCAGCGGGCCGTCATAAAAGTCGCCCGCCAGGATGTCTACTGGCAGTCCCAGCAAACCCAGGGAACGGGGGGAAGTGGCAACCTTGCCACGTATACACCCCAGTTCCTTACGGTTGGCCTCATTCTCGACGTGACTCCTCAAATCGATAACGACGGTAACATCCTCCTCAATATCCACCCGATGCTTACAGAGAAAGTAGGGACGGTCAAGGGGCCTGATGGATCGGAAGTTCCTATTCTCGATATGAGGGAAGCCGATACGATGGCCAGGGTGAAGGATGGCGAGACGGTTGTCATTGGCGGTCTCATCAAGGACTACAGCCTGACCGATGTGACAGGAACCAAATACCTCCTCGATCTGCCGCTGGTGGGCAGGCTGTTCAGGCTGAATGCTGAAG
Source organism: uncultured Pseudomonadota bacterium (assembly GCA_964421445.1). Classification (GTDB taxonomy): domain Bacteria; phylum Desulfobacterota; class Syntrophorhabdia; order Syntrophorhabdales; family CAYQXL01; genus CAYQXL01. The sequence continues at coordinate 9,625 of CAYQXL010000051.1, read as the reverse complement.
CGAGCAAGCGATCGGAGCTTATCGTCATTATGACGCCCCGGATCATCTGGAATAAGGATACCATTCGATGAGCGTTATTCTCGATGCCCTTCGCAGGGCCCAGAAGGCCGGACCGACGTCGGCTCCTCCCGGAGGAGGGAAGGACCCCGAAAAGAAGCCGTCGGAAAAAAAACGGCTTATTATCCTCGTTGTTGTTGGGGTCTGCTTTATCGGTGCTGTTTTTGCCCTTCTTGAACTGACGAAGCCGAAGACTCCTGTTGTTGCATTCAACGCCAAGACTCCTGTTCAGCCCCCAGTGCCCCAGGCCCCCGCCACTCACCAGCCGGTGCCCGAGGTGAAGGCCGACCAGAAACAGGCCGGTCTGCCGGCAAATCCGGAGGCAACGGCAAAGCCTTCGCAGATCCAGCAGTCCGGTGAAGCCTTACCCAGTGCCCCTGCGGAAGGAAAGGACAGAAAGGGTGCCGATGGAACCGAAAGCCCCCGGGCCATGGAAAAGAGTATTCAGACCGCTGCCGCCAGGGTGGCTGCCGGAGCAAGCGCCGGTTCAAAGCAGAGGCGTCCCGAGAGTGCCGTGTCTGATGGCGATCCTGTATATATTGTAAAAAAAATGGATGAAGGCAAGATTCTGGCCATGTACAACGAGGCCCTTGACGAGACGGGAAAGGGCAACACGGAAGGAGCACGGAAGCTCTACAAGGCTATTCTCGTTGAGCGGCCGCGGGACGTTGAGGTTCTCAACAACCTCGGTGTTCTTGCCCTCAATGAAGCCAACGGCAGGGAGGCCCTCTTCTATTTTTTGAAGGCTGTCGATATAAAGAAGGACTACTCGAAAGGGTATAATAATCTGGGCATCGTCATGCTCCAGCAGGGTGATACGGTCAAAGCCCAGGACTACTTCCGGAAAGCTATCAATTCGAACAGGGAAAATGTCGAATCGTATGTCAATCTTGCCGCCATCATGCGCAAAGAGAGGAGGCTGCAGGAGGCCCTCGAGTTGCTGAAACGGCCGATAGACGGCAAGGCAAAGAATCCGCCTCTCTATCTTTCGTATGCCATAATCAATGATGAGATAGGTAACCAGGAAGAAGCGAGGAAATACTATGCTTTGTATTTGCAGGAAGGAGGCGAAGGAGGCGACAGAAATTCTGTAATCGAAAGGCTGAAGAAGCTTGAAAAAGATCCAGCTCATAAATATCGCTGAGAGAGGAAACACTCTCGGCATAAAGAGTCTTTTTCTCTTTCCCGGCTTTCCTGTTCTTGGTAATAAGGGCAGGATTGTCCGTCTTGGTGATGATGTTCTTCAGCGGGAACAGATTCAGTCGATTCTCCAGGAAACGACCTCTCCCTGGCAACTCCAGCAGTTTACCGAAAAAAAAGAACTTGATTACAGCTATGACCTCGATCGGGCAGGCCGTTACCGGGTCTGTGCATTCCTGAGAATGGGAATGGAGGGGCTCGTTCTCCGGCCTGTTCCCCTGAAGCCGCCGGAATTTGATTCTCTCGGGCTGCCCCACATATTGAAGAGCTTTGCCGGAATGAGAGAGGGTCTTGTCCTTGTTACGGGACCATCGGGAAGCGGAAAATCGACGACCATTGCATCCCTTCTCGATATTATCAACAAAACCCGATCCTGTCACATCGTCACTATCGAGGACGTACTCGAGTTTGTCTTTCCGCCGGAGAGGTCCATCGTGAGCCAGCGGGAGATAGGGCGGGACACGAAATCCCTGAGTGAGGCATTGCGAAGGGTATTGAGGGAGGATCCCGATGTCGTCATGGTGAGTGACATTAGGGACAAAGAATCAATGAGAGGGACGCTTGAACTTGCAGAGACCGGTCATCTTGTCTTTGCCACCCTCCATACGATTAACGCGGTCCAGACACTCAACAGGATCATCGACTTTTTCCCCGATTTTACCAAAAGCCAGATACGGATACAGTTGTCGGAAACGTTAAAGGGTGTCGTTTCACAGCGGCTCCTCCCGAGGGTTGACGGTCGGGGATTTGCCTGTGCCAGCGAGGTTGTCCTGATGAACGAGCCCATGAAAAATCTCATACGAACAGGAAAGATACACCAGATCTTCGGGCTTGTGGACGGGTACCAGGGGGAGGGTATGATCTCCATGGACACCTCTCTCCGCGATCTCTGCAGAAAAGGTATTATCGATGTTTCTGAAGTCATTTCTCATTCGTCGAAGAAGGATTCATTCATCAGACAGGTGATACGGGAGACAGCCGATCACAATGATCTTTTGTCAGGGCGGAGCTTCATCGACCTCAGCAAGGAGAGCATTGCATACAGGCCTGAGGTCGAGTCTACAGGTCTCGGCAGCTTTGATTCATCAGGTGTCCTTATCGACAGTCCCAAGGGCCTTCTCTTCCGGGACAGCGGCCAGTCAGGCAGTGCCTTTCACTTTGTAACCGATTACAGTGTACTGAAGGGGAAGAGGGACGGTTTCCCTCTGAGGACGCTTTTTAATATTACTTACAAGATTGTCGATGTGAACACGGAAAAGTATTCCTACCATTTTCAACTCCGCGTTGTTCCTCAATACAAACAGGATATAAAAATGCCAAGAAAACCGATCGAACTTTTCAAGGATGGTGACTGGCACACCATAACGATCCCTGTTCCTGAAGAGAGTTCGGGAAAGACGGTAAAATATTATATGTTTCTCTTTGACAAAGATATACGGGAAATCATCTTTAGTGATATATACTTTGCATAAGGGGCAGAAGAGATGACCATAACGGAGATGCTCAACGCGGCAGTCGACAGAAATGCTTCCGATTTACATCTCATAAAGGGTACGCCACCGACGCTGAGGGTTGATGGTGATCTTTATCTGATGGGGAAGGAGCCTGTTACTGACAGCGATCTGGTGACGTTCTTTAACGAAATTGTTCAGGATCAGGGGAAAAAGAAACGTTTTCTCGATGAAAAGGAACTCGATCTGGCATATGAGATACGGGGAAAGGCGCGATTCAGGGTCAATCTCTACTATCAGCGCGGCTCTATCGCGATCTCAATTCGGGCGATCCCTGCCCGTGTTCCCAGACTCGAAGACCTCAACCTCCCGACCATATTGCGGGAGATCATCAGAAAACCGAACGGTCTGGTGCTGGTCACAGGACCGACAGGGAGCGGAAAGTCAACGACTCTCGCCGCCCTCATCGATCTCATCAATGAAGACAGGTCGCTCCATATTGTGACCATCGAAGATCCCATCGAGTATGTCTATCAGGCCAAACGGTCCATCGTCTCTCAGCGGGAAGTGGGTGAAGATACCCTTTCTTTTCCTGATGCCTTGCGTCATGTACTCCGCCAGGACCCGGATGTCATTCTCATCGGCGAGGCAAGGGATCTGGAAACAATGCAGGCGGCCATTACGGCAGCGGAGACGGGCCATCTCGTGTTCTCCACCCTCCACACGACGAGCGCAGCTCAGACGATCGACAGGATCATAGATATCTTTCCTCCCCACCAGCAGGAACAGATTCGGTCACAGCTTTCCATAACCCTCCAGGCCGTTGTTTCGCAGCGCCTCCTCAAAAAAGTGGGGAAGGGAAGGGTTCCTGCAACAGAGATCCTTGTAGCCACGCCGGGGGTGAAGAATCTGGTCCGTGAAGGGAAGACGCATCAACTCTACAATGCAATGGAGCTTGGGATGGAAAACGGGATGCATACGCTCGAATACAACCTCAACGAGTTGGTGGCAAAAAAAATGATCCTCTGGGAAGACGCATATGCGTTGTCGAATTTTAAGGAATATATCAAACCGGCCGGTTCGGTGAGTTAGGGACCGATCTTTCCTGGCAGGACAGGTGGAAATATGAGAAAAGAGCGACGAAAGCTCGGCGAAATTCTTCTTGATGCAAACAAGATAAGTCAGAATGACCTTGAACGGGTTCTCGACGAGCAGAAGAAATACGGCGAAAAATTCGGTGAAGTTATCGTCAAGATGGGATTGCTCACCGAGAAGGAATTGATTGAGACGATCAGTAAGCAGCAGGGCATTCCCATCGTTACCCTCGACGATAAGGAAATCCCCATCGAGCTTCTGAATCTGGTGCCTGGCGATCTCGTCAAGCGCTATAAGGCCATTCCTTACGAGCGGCGCTTCAACGTGCTGAAACTCGCCATGGTCGATCCGCTTGATATCAATGGGATAGATGAAATCGCCAAGGTCACGAAGATGGAGATTCTCGCCTGCATCGTTACGGAAGCGGAGATGAAGAGGGCTTTGGAGCGCTCCTACGGTGCCAAGACGATTGTGGAAGAGACGCTGGCGAGCATGACTGCCCAGGAGGATCTCACCATTACGCCGGACGACGAAGCCGTTGATCAGGATATGGGGATATCGATCAATATGGCCGAAGACGAACCGGTGGTCAAATTTGTCAACAGTATCCTTTCTCAGGCCATAGCGGACGGTGCAAGCGATATCCACATCGAACCTGCGGAAAAGAGGATGAGGGTTCGGATGAGGATCGACGGCCGCCTGAGAGAGATCCCTTCGCCGGACAAGAAGATGTTTCTCCCCATTATCTCGAGGATAAAGATTCTCTCGGGGATGGATATCGCAAAATCGAGAATGCCTCAGGACGGCAGGTTCAATGTGCGGGAAGGCTCAAAGGAGGTAGGACTGAGGGTTTCGTCGTTTCCGACCATCCATGGGGAAAAGATCGTTCTCAGACTCCTCGATAAGAGCGCTGCACTTTACAGTATTGAGAAACTCGGCTTTCTGGCGTCAGATGAGGCGAAGATCAAGAATGTGCTGAGGCGGCCCTATGGATTCCTCCTCTCCACCGGTCCCACGGGAAGCGGAAAATCGACATCCCTCTATGCCTTCCTCAATTTTCTGAATTCAGTGGAAAAGAACATCATAACCGTTGAGGATCCTGTCGAATTCACCCTTGAAGGCCTTGCCCAGGCCCAGGTGAACGCGAGAGCGGGGCTGACCTTTGAATCGGGCCTGCGATCAATTCTCCGTCAGGATCCGGATATCATCATGGTAGGTGAGATCAGGGATAAGGAGACGGCAACCATCGCCATTCATTCTGCCCTCACGGGGCACATCGTCCTTTCGACGCTCCACACGAATGACGCTGCCGGAGCGGTTACGCGGTTAGTCGAGATGGGGATAGAGCCCTTCCTCGTAACATCCTCTGTCACGTGCGTTATCGGACAGCGGCTGATGAGAAGAATCTGTCCCGACTGCAAGGAGTCCTATCATCCGACTGAAGGGGTGCTCGAAAGTGTCGGGCTTGCTCCGGGAACCCTCCTTTTCAGGGGAAAAGGATGTGCAAGCTGTAGATTTACGGGCTTCAGAGGGCGGGTCGGGGTCTTCGAAGTCCTTACGATGGAAGAGAATATCAAAGAGCTCGTTGTCGAGAAAGAGCCTGCAGAGGTCATCAAAAGAATGGCTATAGAGAACGGTATGCGGACGATGTACGAGGATGCCATCGATAAGTCCCTGAATGGCCTGACAACCCTTGAGGAGGCTCTCAGCATCACCAAGATAGACTGATCGTATGAGCAAATTTACCTATAAAGCGCGAAATGAAAGGGGCGTTGCCGTCGAAGGTGTTCTGGAGTGCGAGAGCCGGGAACAGGCCTATAACCAGCTCGACGGCATGGGACTTATTCCTGTCTCCGTAAAATCGGGAGGAGGCGAGTCGGGATCGTTGGGGTCAACGGATCTTCTCGCCCGCTTTCGTAAGGTGAAATTTGACGATCTCATCTTCTTCACCCGGCAGCTCCAGACCATTGTCCGTTCAGGTATCCCCCTCAACACCGGGTTGAAGGCCCTCGAGGAACAGACGAAGGACAGAAAGCTTTCCGCTGCCATCCATGATATGTATGAGGACATCGACAGAGGGTCGAGATTTTCCGATGCCCTGGCAAAACATAAAGGTGTCTTCTCAGAGACGTACATAAGCATGGTCCGGGCAGGAGAGGAGGCGGGGACGCTTGAAGAGGTCCTTGACCGGCTCAGTCAACTGATCGAGTTTCAGATGCGGACCAAGGAGATGATGAAGTCGGCCATCCGGTATCCTGTCATGGTTGTTGGGACACTGGCGGTGGCGTTTCTCGTGATGATCAAGTTTGTCATACCGAGGTTCACAATGATGTTCAAAGGGTCGAAGGTTCCCCTCCCGCTCCCGACGAAGCTGCTGATCTTGATCAGCGACCTCTTTCAGCATTATGGTTTTCTGATAATTCTGGGAATTGTGGCACTTGTTGTACTTATGGTCTTTTACAGAAAGTCAAAGAACGGCCGTCTGACGACGGACAGACTCGTGCTCCAGGCTCCGATCATCGGGGAGATTGTCCTCAAGATCAGTATGGCCCGTTTTGCCAATATGTTCGAAAACCTTGTCAAGACCGGTGTGCCAATCGTCCGGGCCCTTGATGTGGTCGCGAGGACGGTGGGCAATGAATATATAGCCCAGAAAATTGTGGATATTGCGGGAAAAATTGAAAAAGGAAAGGGCATAACGAAACCCATGCGGGAGGCGAAGGTTTTTCCCCCTCTCGTCATACATCTCGTGGCCACGGGAGAAGAGACGGGGAGTCTCGAGGAGATGTTGAAAGAAGTTTCCATGCACTACGACAGGGAAGTGACATATTCTGTGAGCAGGCTTCAGGTGTGGATAGAGCCCATTCTTACCCTGGGGTTGGGTGGCATGGTTCTGTTTCTCGCTCTTGCCCTCTTTCTCCCCTGGTGGAACATGATGGGTGCTCTAAAGGGCGGCGGTTGAAAGGTTTTTTTAAAGATCCCAAAAATCTCAGGTACCGGTTGAGCATTGTCATTCCGGTTCTGGTTTTTCTGACGAGCATTTTTTCCGGCGTTGCCATCAACAATATTGAACTCATCGTCATCCGGCCTTATGAGGCGATCGTGGCAGTCGCGCTCTTCTCTGCCATTTGCTCCTTTTTCGTGTCGTTTGCCCTGACCCAGCCGCTGAAGGAAATTGTCAAAAAGGCCGAAAAACTCGTACGGTTTGAAAGCGGTGGCAAGTCGAAGGGCGAAATGATGGAGATATACGATGTCATCGAAAGCCTTCTCGATCTGCTCAAGGCCCGAAAGATCACTGACTCGCAGAAGCAACTGAAAATGATAGACGATCTGGAAAAGCTGGACTACCTCCTGCCTCTTGGATATATGTCTTTGATGGTAGCCCATGAGGTGAGAAATCCCCTCAGTACAATATGGGGCATGTCCGATCTCCTCAAGAACAGGATCAAGGACCCTCAGTTGATCGAGTATATCGAAGCATCCCGGAAGGCTGCCCAGCGGATCGACATGTTCACGAAAGAACTTCTCGATTTTACCGATGACGAGGTCTATATTGAACGGTTCGATCTCAATCATGTAATTCTCGAAATACTCGGTTATCTGAGGATGGAATTTCCCAAGGTCCGGTACGATTTCGAGGGGCCTGACTCAGTCATTTTTTATGGTGATCGTACAAAAATCCACCAGGTTCTCTATAATATCATCAAGAATGCTTTTGAGCACGAGATCGACGGAGGCTACGTCCGGGTCAAGACATGGCAGGACAAAGAGAGCGTCTTCGCATCGACCTATAACATGAGTTCGTACATCGAACAGGATGACATTGAACACATTTTCAAACCTTTTTTTACGCGAAAAAAGGGTGGCAAGGGACTCGGGCTCTTTATCGCCATCAAGAACGCCAGGCTCCATGGAGGGGATGTAAAAGCAGAGAGTATCTATGACGGCACAACATTTACCCTCTCCCTGCCCATTTCGCGAACGCAGAGAACGGAAGAGGAAAAATGGTTGACATAACTGCAACAATTGCCGTGATTGAGGATGACCCCGGTGTACGGTTCTTTCTCGAAGAGGCCATGAAGGTCGAAGGCTATGTCCCTGTTTCATTTGTCGCCTACGAAGATGCTGTTCCTCGCCTGCCCTCCGTTGACCTCATAATAATCGATATCAAGCTCCCCGGCATGGATGGCCTCTCGGCGGTGGAAGAGATACGATCGCGCCTCGATACCCCGATTATTGTCATCACGGCCTTCGGGACACGGAAAAATGCGTTGAAGGCCCTTGAGATTGGGGCTACGGACTTTTTTGTCAAGCCCATCGTTCTTGACGAAATGCGGATAGT
>CAYQXL010000051.1:0-1380 GCA_964421445.1 uncultured Pseudomonadota bacterium | reverse complement strand
CTCCTTGAGAGCGAACTCTTCGGCCACGAAAAAGGGGCATTTACCGGGGCTTTCCAGCAAAAACCGGGCAAATTCGAAATCGCTGACAAAGGAACACTTGTTCTCGACGAGATCGGGGAGATGAGTCCCTATCTACAGGCAAAGCTTCTGAGAGCCATCGAGACAAAAGAGGTCGAGCGGCTCGGTGGTGTCCACAAAAGGCACGTGGACGCGAGGATTGTGGCAACGACCAACAGGGTAATCGAAAATGAGATCAAAGAGGGAAAATTCAGGGAGGATCTCTTTTTTCGGCTCGCTCAGATCCATCTTGAGATTGCCCCCCTCCGCGAGAGAACGGACGATATCGAGGCGTTTACAGAGTTTTTTCTGGTGAATCTCGCCCGCGACAGCCGTGGTGCCCTTCCCACCATCGACCGTGATGCCCGGTCCTGCATTCTGAGATACAGATGGCCCGGTAACGTGAGGGAGCTGTACAACGCCCTGAGACGGGCATTGGCGATGTGTGAAAACAACGTTATAACCGTTGACGACCTGCCGCTCCATATTCGGGGGGATTCGCCGCTTGATATGCAACAGTATCAGGATAAGACGCTGGATGAAGCGATCTCGGTTTTTGAAAAGGTTCTGATTGAAGATGCCCTCGCGAAGACAAGGGGCTCGCAGGCGAAGGCGGCTAAGCTGCTCGGTATTTCAGAGAGAAGCATGTGGTACAGGGTCAAAAAGTATGACATCACGGCCAAACTCTAAGTGCATAATGAGAAAAGATTCTGCCGGTTTCACCCTGATCGAACTCATCATCATTATTATCATTGTGGGAATCCTTTCTGCAGTTGGGATTTCGAGGTATATGGGCCTCCAGCAGGAAGCCCGTGATGCTGTCGGGAAGAGCGTGCTCAATGCCTTGAGAGGGGCGAATACGGAAGTCTATGCCCGGTATGTCATCCGCTGCTCTGCTACGCCGTACACGATGGGAGAGATAGGGAGCATGGCAGGCATTTCTGGTGTTGATGGGTATAGCTCCGATGCGAGTCATTTTACACTCACCGTAAGTGGGGTCATCTATACATTTACCCTCGAAGGGCCTACGTTGCCGAATACGCCAGGGATCATTCGTGCTGCGACGGCAACCTGGTAGATGCTGTTACTGCCCACAGTGGCTACAAAAGGAGAGGGGGGTCAACAATTTTTGTAGGTGTTACGGGTGAAAAAAGGATGCGAAAAGGAATTCAGCCATCCTTTTCGGTGGTACGATACTTGCAGTGATATTTCTACCAGATTGAAATTTCAAATCCAATGGAGGTGCTGGCATGAAGAGAGTAGCGTCAAATTCCAAAGGTTTTACCCTCATCGAACTCATCATCATAATTATTATTATCGGTA
>CAYQXL010000050.1:0-14754 GCA_964421445.1 uncultured Pseudomonadota bacterium | reverse complement strand
ACCGTCGTCGCCGGAAGCGATCTCTTCGTCCGTTACGGCGGACTTCTTGTCCAGACTGCCCTGGCCATGATGGCCTGGGGCTCTCTCGCCCTCCGGTCCCCTTTCACCTACCAGTATGCCCGGGATGACTGGCCGAAAGAGTACTGGAAGAACGATGTGTTCCGCAGGACGAACGAGATCATTACGACCGTCTGGGCTCTCATTTTCACCGCCGGCGTCGCTCTCAACGGAGCGGCTCTCATTTGGCCCGGCCCAAGGATCATCATGACCACCGTCCTTCCGGGATCCCTGTTTGCCGTCGGCTTCATCTTTTCCACCATCTTCCCCCGGTTGTACCCAAAATGGACGGTGACAGGGAGAGTAGAACTCCAGGAGCGCCCATTCCACTGGCATCCCCCTGCTTTTCCCTTCACCCCGCCATCAGCGGCCGACGAGTTCGACGTGATCATCATCGGTGCTGGGGTAGGAGGATTGACGACAGCAGCACTCCTTGCCAAAAGGGGACTCAAAACGCTGGTCGCCGAGCAGGCCCATTACGTCGGCGGGTTCTGCGCCACCTTTCAACGGCACGGAGCCTACCGCTTTGACATGGGCGTTCACGACATCAGCGGCCTCGGTCCCCGGGGACCGGTGCGGCGCCTTCTGAAAAACCTCGGGCTCGAATCATCCCTCCGTTTCATTCCCATGACCCACGAATACATACTCGGTGATCTCCGTCTTGTCGTTCCCCGGGACCTGGACGCATTTACGGGGCTTCTCGGAAAGACCTTCCCCGGCGAAAGGGAACAGGTCCGTCTGTTCTTCACCGAGATGGAGACAATCTACAGAGAGCTTTATAGTGATGTTGACTCGACAGGAGGCGTGCCCCGTCCCCCTCTCGATGCCGAAACAATGCTCCGCTATCCCCTGACCCATCCCTCCCTGTTCCGGTGGATGGAACGGACCTATGCCGAAATGCTCGATTCGTACTTTACCGATCCCCTTCTCAAGAGACTTCTTTCGTCGCTCTCGTCATACCTGACAGACCGCCCGGCTGATCTGACCGTCCTCCAGATGGCGCCAATCTTCGGATACTATTTCGACGGCGGCTTCTACCCCGAGGGTGGGTCAGGCCGTCTGTCGGAAGCACTGGCCGGGGCTATCAGGGAATCAGGGGGCACGATTCTTCTGAACACGAAAGTGACCAAAATCATCGTTGAGAACGGTGCCGCCACGGCCGTTACGCTGGCAGACGGGCGGACATTGAGGGCCTCTGTCATCGTCTCAAATGCCGACACAGCCGTCACGCTGACCACCCTCGTCTCTCCCGGAAAACTCCCTGCGCCTTTCGCGGAAATGACTGGGGATTTGACGCCGACCCATTCGATCTTCGCCGTTTTTCTCGCCCTTGACTATGAGCCACCCATTGCACCGGTCACCGTTTACCGCCGGGAGGACGGAACAGGATTGGGTCTTGCCCTGCCCTCCAGGGTCGATCCATCCCTTGCACCGCCGGGACATCATGTCCTTACACTCATGAAGTCCATCCCCCATGCCGACGCCCGGTCATGGAACCGGACCGATCGGGGGTATAAAGAACGGAAGGCCGCCTTTGCCGACGATCTCATACGGCAGGCAGAGATACTCCTTCCCGGTCTGAGTACCCACATCATAGCCCGCGATGCTGCCACTCCGGCAACGGTCACACGGTATACAGGCCACCCCGACGGCGCCATCTACGGTTCGACGGTCCACAACACCCGCCTCCACCGGCAGACTCCGATCCCCAATCTCTACCTCACAGGAGCGGGGACATGGCCCGGCAGCGGTATTGAAGCGGTCGTCATTTCGGGTGTTGTGACAGCCGACACAATCTGTCCTGAGGACAAAAAGCGGACCTCTTCATCGTGACACAACGGTGAAGAGGGGTACAGGAGGCCGGCCTCGTCCGCTCCTCCAACAGAGGAACCTGGGGAAGACCGTCTGTTTACGGCTCTTCATGATTGGGAGAAAAGCCTTTCAAAAACCGATGACGCCCCCTCCCGGTAGGCTCTCAGCCGGTCCTTTCCCATGCGGTTGAGTTGTCCGGCGAGGAAAACCATCCGTCCGTTCGCAGCAAAAAAGTCGCGGTGGTCATCGACAAAGGTCCAGAAAAGACCGTCCCACAGATCGCACCACTCACCGCGGGGATAGTCGCTCATCCTGAGGATATACGACGATGAACTGATGTAGGGTTTTGTGGTGATCAGTCCGCCGTCGGCGTACTGGCTCATGCCGAAAACATTGGGAACCATTACCCACTCGTAGCTGTCGATGAACATCTCCATAAACCAGCGGTAGACAGCCTTTGGGTCAATCCGGCACAAAAGCATGATGTTCCCGAGAATCATGAGACGCTCGATATGGTGGACATATCCTGAAACGGTCACCCTGCGGATGGCCTCGTCGACAGGAGGAAATCCTGTCGACGCTGAATAGAACGGGGGCGGAACGGGCCTTTCGTGGTGCCAGAAGTTCGACTCCTTCTCCCTTTCTCCTTCGAGAAGATAGATTGCCCGCATAAACTCTCTCCAGCCTATTATCTGCCGCACAAAACCTTCGAGATCGTTGAGAGGAACGTCACCCTTTTCATCGGCATACCGGAGGACGGCGGAGAGAATCTGGTCAGGGGTGAGAAGGCCCGTATTGAGAAGAGGGCTCAGGACCGAATGAAACAGAAGGGATTCCTTCCGGCTTATGGCGTCCTCGTAATCGCCGAATCCCTTCAGCCTCTCCCTGACAAAGCCCTCGAGCCACCGGAGCGCGTCGCCGTGAGTAACAGGATAGAAGAAACGTGAGGTCTCTCCCGGATGGTCGCCAAAACGGCTTTCGACATAGCGGGCCGCTTCCCAAACCGACGGCCGTACCATCGGAAATTCCGGTGGCGGCGGGAGAGTCCCTTTTCTCAGCCGTTTCCTGTTTTCACGATCAAAGCTCCACTTCCCTCCCGTTGGCCGGCCTTTGTCGACCAGAATAGCAAGCCGTTTCCGTTGAGCTTGATAAAAGCGGACCATGGCATATCGCCGGCCTTCCGAAAAGAAGTCCCGTAACCACGGTTCACCTGTCACAAACCCCGGTGACGGAACGGTCCGGACTGTCACGCCCCACCGTCCGGCAGCCTCGTTCACTGCCCTTTCCAGCGGGTGACTGGAAAACTCGGCCGCATGAACAACGGCCGTTCCCTCCCGGGCCATACGGCTGAAGAGGCCGTCGAGCCCACCATATCGACTGTACTCCTCATAACGAACATCATGCCCCCGTGACCGGAGAAGGAGGGCGTATTCTCTCATCGATGCCCGGTGAAGCATCAGCTTCATCTTGTGAAACCGTATCCCCGACGACAGATCGGCAAAGTATCGTTCCTCTTCCACGAGGACTACCGTCCGTCCCGCAACAATGCAGGGATGATCATAGAAAAGCTGATCAGGGAAGACGAGAACCGAAGACATCATTCACATTGAATTCAAGCATTGCCACGCTCGCGAGAATCCGGGCACTGTTTCTCTCCACAGCCGGCATACCGGCTCCTTCGGCCCTTATCTCCTCCACAAGCCGTCTCACCTGCTCTATCTTTTCCGCCAGGCTTTTCAGCCTCTCCTCGTCAATCAATGGGCACCGTCCTTTCCCTCTTTCCGGAGGTCCTTGAATCGTTTTGCCTTCAGACTGAACCGCGGAAGTGTTCCCGGGGGCCGGACCGCGATCCTGAAACCAAGATTGCAGGTCAGTCGCAACTGTTCCCTCAACCGCCTGACAACAGGTTCAGTGGTACAGTCATAGGGAGGGACACACTCAACCTCGAGAAGAATATCGTCAATGTCACCCTCTTTTGACACAACGACCTGGTAGTCGTCGGCAAGCTCGGGGAAGCCCCGGACAACCTCCTCGATGGCCGCAGGCGACAGGAGAACGCCCTTGACCTTCGTGATATCGTCCGCCCGGCCCGTTACCCCGCCCTCGATGAGGCGGGATGTACGACCGCAGGGACAGGTGAAACCGGCCCACCGGATGATATCCTTTGAATCGAACCTGATGCACGGTTTGGCCTGACGATCGAAGGCCGTAATGATGAGCCGTCCGCTCCGTCCCGGTTCTTCAATGATTTCCCCTGTCTCCAAATCTTCAATCTCCGCGAGGAAGAACGCCTCGTTGACGTGGAGGGCACCGGGCTGGGCCGTACATTCAAAGGCCCATGCACCGATCTCCGTCGCTCCCGCATGATCGTAGACCCTGGCACCCCAGGCCTCTTCCATCCGCCTCTTCGTCGACGGTATGCTCGCCCCTGGCTCGCCGGCACAGGTAATACGATTTATGGAAAGATCCCGGGCCGGATCGATACCCATCTGGCGGGCCGTTTCGGCCATACCGAGCACGTAGGTGGGCGTTGCCATGAAGGCCGAACATTTCAGCTCCGCCATTTTGAGGATCCGGGCTTCCGTATCGAGGACACCGCCGGGAACAACCTCGCAGCCGATCTTCTCGGCGGCATAGTGGGCAGCCCAGAATGCGACAAAGATATTGTACCCAAAGGGCAGGAAGACCCTGTCCGAGCTTCTGTATCCCTGAGCATAAAGAATGTATGCCCAGCATTCGGACCACCACTCCCAGTCCTGCCATGTCTCCGCCTGGTAGACAGGCATGCCTGTCGTACCGCTCGTCTGACGGAATTCGGTCACATCACCCAGAGGCACGGCCATGATGTCGCCATAGGGAAAGGGGTCATGTTTCTGAACCTCCCTCAGCACCCCTTTGTCGATCTTCGGTACCTTCTTTACATCGGCAAAGGTGCGTATATCGTCCGGTGTGACCCCGGCTCCGTCATAGAGCCGCCGGTAGAAGGGCGAACGATCGTAGGCCCACCTCAGTGCACGGCGGAATTTTTTCATTTGCAGGTCCTCGAGTCTTTCGCGGGACATCGTCTCGACGACAGGATTCCAGAATTGATTGACGCCACCACTTATCACTCCAACCCTCCTCGTGACTGTAACCGGTATATCCGCTCCTGCAGGCAGAGCATTACAGCAGCGGACTGTACAATCTTTTTCCATGGACATATTTTTGTCAAGGAGATAATGTCCGGCGCCATTCGCCTTCGGAAGGGATTGACAACCATGAGCCTCTTAGGTACTATTAGCCAGGGCCTGTGCCCGACCAACTATGATGAAAGGAGTCTCTATGAGCAGGAAAGAATCGTCAAATAAACGTTTCCCGAAAACGGTCCCCACACTTCTTCTCTTCGTTCTTCTTCTCGCACTGACGCTCTTCCCCCGCCCCGCTGCCGCCGATCTCGCAGCCCGCCAGCTCGTGGAGAAAGCACAGTTGACTTTCGAGACATTCATGGTGGCCAGGGAAATGGAAGCATTCCGTAATCTCCTCCCCGGTGCCCGGGGCATATACATAGCACCTCAGGTTCTTCGCGGAGCCTTCATCTTCGGCGCTTCCGGCGGCAGCGGTGTTCTCCTCGCCCGGGAAGAAATGGAAAACAAATGGATAGGGCCTGCGTTCTATACGATCGGCGAGGTGAGCTTTGGATTTCAGATCGGCGGTGATGCGTCTGAGATCATCCTCCTCATCATGACACCGAGAGGCGTGACGGCCATGCTCGGGACAGGACTGAAGCTCGGCGCAGACCTCAGCGTCGCCGTCGGTCCCGTAGGAATGGGCGCCCAGGCCTCGACAGCGAATCTGAGTGCCGACATTGTCGCCTTTTCCCGTTCCAAGGGACTCTACGGCGGTATATCTGTCGAGGGAGCGGTTGTCGCCGTGCGGGAAAGCCTCAATTCAGCTTATTACAACAAGCCCACAACGCCGGCGGACATCTTTGTCATGAAAAATCTCCACAACCCCCATGCTGAAAATCTGCTCAATGCACTGGCACGAGGGTCTGCACCAAAACCGGTCATCGTTCCTCCTCCGGTAAATCCTCCTGCGCCTCCAACTCCACCGGATCCTCCATCGCAAAAGTAGCATCCCTGTGGAGGGGTCAGAACGGAGACGGCCTGTCGAGCCCTTCGAGATCTGCTCGATAAGGCCGCCGACGGAGAATACGAGTCTCACCTTCAGACTCACCCGCAACTGCGGCTGGAACAAGTGTTCGTTCTGCCCGGTCTACAAGACAGGAGAACGGTTCAGCCGCAGAAGCATCGAAGAGATCATGGAGGATGTCGACCGGGCTCGGTACATCGATGATCTGGTCTCGACCCTCGGCACGGGACCGGGAAGACCGGTCAGTGAACTCTCCCGTCAGATCGCTGCCCTGGCTGAGACAGAGAGGGAACAGGACCGGGTGCGGGACGATAATAACCAGGCAGACTGGTTTTCATCGTGGTTTAAGGAGACCCCTTCGATCAGGGAGAGCATCGACCACGTCTATGCCTGGCGTCTCAATGGTGCTCAGACAGCCTTTCTCGGCGACGCCGACACCCTTTCCCTCAAACCGGAATTCTTCGCCCAGATCATGGACTATATCAGAGAACGGTTCCCGTCCCTCAGGCGGTTTACAGGATACGGGCGAACACGGTCGGCCGTCCGAAAGGGCCCTGAAGCCCTCGGTGCTTTCGCCAAAGCCGGTTTGAACCGTCTTCACTTCGGTATCGAAAGCGGCAGCGACCGCGTTCTCGCCTCTGTTAGCAAGGGCGAGACGGCAGATGATCACATCCGGGGATGTCACGCAACACGGCAGGCAGGAATCTCGCCATCCGTCTACATCATGCCCGGCCTCGGGGGTGCGGCATGGTCCGACGAACATGCCCATGAAACAGCGAGGGTTTTGACGGAAATCCGTCCCGATTATGTCCGGATCAGGACACTCGAGATATTTCCCGGAACACCCCTTGCGGAAGAGGCCCGGAACGGGAGATTCAGGGAAGCGACGGAAGAAAGGGTCGTGGAAGAGATCAGAACGATTGTAAAGCAGACAGACTCGGCCACAACTATCGTCAGTGACAGCGCGTCCAACCTCCTCGACGTGTCGGGCCACCTCCCTGAGGACAGAGGACGAATGCTTGCCGTCATCGACGATTATCTCTCCCTTTCCCCGCGGGAAAAACTGGAATTCAGTCTCATCTCCCGGCTTCAGTCGTTCGCCGGCCAATACGGCGGGATCACGAACGATATAGCCGAACCTCTTCTGCCCTATATCCACAGCGACAGGATCGAGACATCATCCATGCCGGACAGCCTCCTTCATCATACGATCCGGCTGATCCGGTCCCGTCTTATGCCCTGAAAAGGCCTCGTCCCGCTCTCACGGCACGATGTACTTCCAGTCGTGACACTGGGCACAGAAATTGACCGACTTTCCATGGGCCTTATGACACAGATCGCAGGATAGTTCTCCCATGTGACTGTTGTGAACCTTGGGCAATGACGCATTGAGCCTGTTCTTCTTCTCTCCGTATCCCTTGTGGCACTGAAGGCAGACACCCTGGGCAGGGGCCTTCAATTCTTCCCCGTGACAGGATGCACAGTTCTTGCCTGCCAGCCCGTGGGCGTGGCTCAGTGACATGCGGCCCGAGAGGGTGGTCGGTTTCTTTCCCTCAGCGATCTGATCCTTATGGCAGGCCTTGCAGGCCTTCAGGTTCATGGCCGCCGTATCGGGATGATTCGGGGAGAGAACCGCCCCGTCTCCGTGACAGGTTTTACACGAACCGGGCGCCGCATCCTTAATGAGCTTTGCCTGACTCCATCCGCTCCCTGCCCCGAGAGACAGGAGAAAGAGGATGGTAGAGAGACCGACGATAAACCGTCGGGCAGCCTTCCCCGGGGACGACATGAGATGATTTTTCATAGTGCCTCTGAATAAGGGCGTCCCGGAGGACGCCCTGTCTGTGACGCATTTCAGCCCCAGGACTTCTCTTTAGCCGCATTAATGCCCGAGACACGTCCAAAAACAATACAATCGGCCGTCGCGTTCCCGCCGAGCCTGTTGGCTCCATGAACACCGCTTGTTACCTCTCCCGCCGCGTAAAGCCGTGGGATAACCTTGCCGTTTCTGTCAAAGACCTCGCATGTCGTACCCTTGGTCCTCAAACCACCCATCGTGTGGTGGACCCCTGCCTGCGTCGGGCTCGCATAGAACGGCGGTTTCTCGATAGGCTTCAGATTCGTGGCCTGTTTTCCAAACTCTTCGTCCTTGCCTTTCTTCACCATCTCGTTATACTTCCTGACCGTTTCGAGGAAGGTCGCCTCCGGAACACCGAACTTCTCCTTGAGAACCTTCGCCATCTCGTCGAGGGTCTGTGTTTTGAAAGAGAGGCCATCCTTGATGATCTTGTCTGTAAGTTCCGGGCTGAACCGTTTCTTGCAGTTCTCGTCGGCAACCCAGAGAAGGACCTTTTTGGGCTGTTTCAGAACAGCTTCTGCAAGGACATCGCGCCTTGCATCTTCCGAGACGAATCTCTTTCCGCCCGTATTGAGAAAGACAGCCGAATCGATACCGAGATTCGCCAGGGAACCGTATTTCTTCGTATAGTAGTTGCAGGCCACGAGAAGCTGGATGTAGTCCATGCCCGTCACGTCGGCACCTTCATTCTCGGCCGATATGATGGCTTCGCCTGTCGCCGATGAAACATTTGTCGTCGGAACGTCCTTGTCAAGCCGGGGATCGTATTTGGACCGCATCCCTACGTCGGCGCCGAAACCGCCTGTTGCAAGAACGACGGCTTTTGAGGCCTTGAAGTAATAATCCTTCCCCTTCTCGTTGACCACGAGACCCATGACAGGACCGGAAAGGGTCTTTTCCCTCACGATCGCCACCAGTTTGTTCCCGAGAAGAACGGGGATCTTTCTCTTGTCGACCTGAGCCTTCAGCCCCTTCACGATAGCCCCGCCCCGGCCCTTGTTCGCCGGATCATGGCTTCTGGGCCACAGGGCGCCGATGACTGTGTAGACAGTCGGCTCAAACTCAACATTCATCTTCTCCAGCCACTGAAGCCCGCCAAGAGCGTTCTCCACAAGGAACTTCACTTTATCCGGATCCCCTTTGAAATCGCCACCCTCAAGTGTCTGTTTGTAGTGGAGTTCGATCGAGTCCTTGATTCCCTGTTTCGTCTGACGGGCCGGATCGACGGCATTGTAGGCACCGCTTGCTATTATCGAATTTCCGCCGATGAAGGGGTTCTTTTCAACAACGGTGACCTTG
Source organism: uncultured Pseudomonadota bacterium (assembly GCA_964421445.1). Classification (GTDB taxonomy): domain Bacteria; phylum Desulfobacterota; class Syntrophorhabdia; order Syntrophorhabdales; family CAYQXL01; genus CAYQXL01. The sequence goes on along the minus strand of CAYQXL010000050.1, from coordinate 5,597 downwards.
CTGCCTCCATCAAAGGCCTCAATCGCCGCAGCGAGGCCTGCAAACCCGGACCCGACGATAAGAACATCCGTCTCTTTATCCCATTTTTTCGGCGGCTCCACAGCCTTCAGTTCACGGGGGATCATCTGGTTTATAACGAGTGCGCCCGCTGCCGTTGCGCCCGCTCCCTTGAGAAAGGCTCTCCGCGTTACGCCCGGACCGTTCTTCCCTGTTTTTCCCGCTTCTTTCTTCGTTGTATCATCTGACATTGTACTTACTCCTTCTTCTGTTCTTTTTCCCTCTCCCATCCATAACGACCGCACCATCTTTCCTGTCTCCGTAACGAACCCGTTCCGGAAAAATCTTCTCCTCTGCGCATTGGTGGAGCGGACCGGTTCTACACCTTACCCTCGGAAAACCGGTGACACGGATCATGACTCATGACCGGGACAACCGGCGCGATTACCCCAATATACCGACGGTGAACGTGAGGGGGGTACAGCCGGGATACAGCTATGGTGGTGAAACATGATGGTGATGAATGGGAGTTGTGAGAGACGACAGCCAAACGCTGCCTCCATTTTTTAAGACCTGCGCCCTATGCGCCCATACGGACTGAATCCACTGATACCTCTACTATTTTCCCCTTTTTTGTCCTTTTTTTCAAGTCTTCCGTCGTTTCTCAGTCTTTCGCCTCTCCTCCGAAGAGTTCGACGACCTTTTTCACCAGCGACGGCAACGACGGATCTCTCGCGCCCATGACAAGGATGCAGTCCGTCCGGCCTGCATCGCCTGTCAGTTTCCCCAGCAACGCATCCCTGTCTCTCACCGCTTCCAGGGAGAAGGGAATGGTGCCGGCGGCCTCAACGAGATCCTCGGACAAAATATCCCTCTTCGCCGTTCCTCCGGCATAGTAGATGGGAAGAAGGTAGAGCGAATCGCCCCTGCGAAAGACCGTCCGGAAGGTCTCGACATAATCATCCTTCAGGAATCGTGTCGGGCCGAAACCATGGGGCTGGTAGACGGCGATAATCCGTTCCGAGAGCCCCCGGGCGGCACTGACAGCAGCAGCTATTTTCGCAGGATTGTGGGCAAAATCATCGACAACAATCACCCCTTCCCTTGTTTTCGTCACAGCGAACCGCCGCGCCACCCCTTCAAACCTCTCCACTGCATTGGCGAGCACTTCCCCGTCACAGCCGAGATGGTCACATACAGTGAGTGCGGCCCGAAGGTTCTCGAGGTTGTGTGCTCCGGGAAGTGGCAGATGATAGCACATTGTGTCCCGGAGAAGTTTGACAGATGTGGGCAGGAGTTCTTCGTCACCGGAGCGCCCTGAAACACCGCGAGACCGGCCAAAGCGGACCGTCGCCGGCAGGGTCGCAAGGATCGGGTCATCACCGTTCGTTGCGCTCCAGGCAGACTGGGAGAGGAGCGTTCGAAAGAACCCCGTGATCTCCCCGATGCTTTTGTGGTCTTTCGATACGTTGAGGACAAGGGCGATGTGGGGATGATATTTCACAATCGATCCATCGCTTTCGTCCGCCTCGACGACAAGAAGGTTCGAAGCACCGCTGAAGGCATTTCCGATCAATCCCTCCTTTTCGAGACGGCGTAAAGGCGCTCCGCTGATGAGCGACGGCGACCGGCCGCATGCCGTCAAAAACTCGAAGACCATCGCTGTCACCGTCGATTTGCCGCTCGTACCGGCCACGGCGATCGTCTCTTTCGACTCTATGAGAGCAGCGAGAAGATCGGACCGGTGAATCAGAGGAACCTGCCTGGCTGTGGCAGCGGCGATATCGGGATTCGATTCTTCTATGGCCGTCGAAACACAGAGGGCGTCGGTAAACTCACCGACACCGGAGCCGTCCTGATCGACAATCGTGCACCTGAGAGCCTCGAGAGCCGATCTGACCGTGGCCGTGTCCCTGCTGTCGCCGAGGCGGTCCGAACCGGAGACCTCATACCCCTGAAACCGCAGGTATTGTGCAAGTGCACTCATACCGGTACCAAAGATGCCGGTGAAATGGAACGTCCGGCATCGAACCCCTGCAACGGTGACAGGAGGAGGTTCGATATAAACAAGTGTTCCTTCAGAGACATCGTCAAAGAGACGGACGATGTCGCCGTTCCTCATCGCTATGCAGCCATGGGAGAGAGGGGATCCGACAGACTCCTCCCTGTTTGTTCCATGGATATAGATGAATCTTTCATATGAATCGACGCCCGCTCCCCTGTTCACTCCCTCTTCCAGCCCCTCAAGCCTGAGAATACGGGTCAGTATGAGATTGTCGCCGCCGGTCGAGCCGTCCCAGTCAACACCCCCGTCCCTCCGGTCCCTGAAAATCCGGCCCATCGGTGCACCTGAGCCGATCTTCTCCCGTATCCGGTGGACGCCGGGCGGTGTCTTGAACGACTGCTCCCGGGTGCCGAATCCGAAACGGGACGTCGAGGCATCGTAACGGTTTATGACCCTACCCTTCGAGCAGACCATGAGTGCCTGTTCCTCGATCGACTGAACGAGAAAAGATTCGTCGTCTCTGAGGTTAAATCTCTCCAGAAGGGTGAAAATCGCCTGCACTCGTCTCTCGTCCATCAGTTCCTTCTTCCTCCATGGTAGTCCCCTGTATTCCTCACTGGTGAAGCATACACGAACGATACAGCCAGGGCAAGCGTGGCCGTAAAAAAAACCGGTGCCTCCGGTTCCGGGGTTTATGGTATAGTATCGATGGGTTGAAACAGAAAGACCACGGTTAATCCGGCCGCTTTTGTGCCGGAGACAAGGTGTCAGTATTCACGGCACGATTCGGTGCGACAGAGATTCTGCCACATTCGGATCTCCGCATAAGCCTTCAGGAGGATCGCATGAAAGAAGATGACAAAAAAGCAAAGAGTGTTTCACGGCGCGAATTTCTCAAAAAGACAGGCGGTGCCGCTGCCGTCGCCGGCCTGGCCATGGGAATGGTTGCCTCCGGTTCCCGGGAAGCAGCGGCAGCCTGGGATCCACTGCCAAAGAAATGGGACGAAACCTTCGATATCGTAGTGATCGGAAGCGGATTCGCCGGTCTCGCCGCGGCATATGAGGCAAAGAAAGCGGGATCGTCGGTGGTCGTCCTGGAAAAGATGCGCACCCCCGGCGGCAACTCGATCATAAACGGCGGAATCATGGCCGTTGCCGGATCACCATTACAGAAAGAAAAGGGAATCAACGATTCGCCCCAGCAACTTTATGATGACATGATGCGGGAAGGATTGGGCCTCAACCATCCCGAACTTGTCAAAATCATGGCCGATGCTTCCCTCGCCACACTCCAGTGGACAATTTCCGAACTGGGCGTCAAGTATACGGACCGCCTCGTTCAGGAAGGGGGCCATGCTGTGCCCCGAAGCTACCAGACCTACAATTCGAGCGGTGCTGCCTGGGTCCAGCCCCAGCTTGCCAAATTGAAAGCAATCGGCGTCGAGCCCCGGCTCCAGGTATATCTTCAGAAGATTTTCAGAGACAAGGACGGCCGGGTCAAAGGCATCGAGGTCCGTGAAGGATACGCCTTCCCAAAAGCCGACAGCGGAAAGGTTAAACGGATCAGGGCAAAGAAGGCTGTTATTCTGGCCTATGGCGGCTTTGGCCAGGATGTGGCTTTCCGGATGATTCAGGATCCCAAACTGACATCACTCTTCGAGAGCACCAATCAGCCCGGCGCCACTGCCGAAGGTATCAGGGAAGCCCTGAGGATCGGCTGCACACCGGTCCAGCTTTCGTGGATCCAGGTCGGCCCGTGGGCAAGTCCCGACGAGAAAGGATTCGGTCTCGGCCCTCATTTCGCCCAGGAAGCAGCGGCCATGTACGGCATCTGGATCAATACGAAGACGGGGAAACGGTTCATCAGCGAGCTTGCAAACCGTAAGCTCCGGGCAGACAAGATCATGGAGCTGGGCAACAAGGGCGAAAAATGTATCGCTATCGCCGACGAAAACGGCGCCTCCTATGTGAAGGAAAAACTGCCCAAACTCATCGAACGGGGCGTGGTCAAGAAATATGACACCCTCGAAGATATGGCCAAGGCATACAATGTTCCGGTCCAGCAGCTCCAGCAGACCATCGAGACATACAATAAATTCGTCGTCCAGGGCAAAGACGACGAGTTCAGCCGGTACATGAACAAGAACGCCAAGCCGATGGTGGCTCCTTTCTATGCCATGCGGCTCCTTCCCAAGGTCCACTACTGTATGGGAGGTATTAACGTCAATGCAGGATCACAGGCTCTCGACATCATGAACGACAAACCGATACCCGGTCTCTATGCAGCCGGTGAGTGCGTGGGAGGGATGCACGGAGCGGTCCGCCTTGGCAGTTGCTCCACCCTCGCCTGCCTCGTTTTCGGCCGCATTGCCGGTCAAAATGCCGCCAGGGAAAAAGCCTGGGGGTAAGGGAGGCAGCCATGAAGAGGTCTTTTCTTCTCACCATCCTTGGTCCTGTCCTTGCCGCCTTCTTCGTCCTGACGGCAGTGACCGGCCCGGTATTTGGGGCTCCCAAATCTCCACCGTCCGTAAAGCCCGGAAACTGTGCAGCATGCCACAAGGACAAAAAGGTCCTCTCTCCCGACCACAAAGAGACGACAGACATGACATACAAAGACTGTCTCTCGTGCCACGAGAAATCAGGCCCCCTGAGTCTCAAGGGTAAAATGCCGTCAAGCCACACCCACCACTTTGCAGCAGTCACCTGTGTGAAATGTCATGGCACAGCGAAAAAGAAGGAAGAAGTCGCGATGAAGCGGTGTGTCACCTGTCATAACACCGACGGACTTGCGGAAAAAACGGCAAAGGTGAAGCCAGCCAATCCCCATGAGTCGCCTCATTACGGGAGAACCCTCGACTGCAATCTCTGCCATCATCAGCACAAAAAATCGGAGAATTACTGTCTTCAGTGCCACAAGTTTGACTTCGTTGTGCCATAGCACGACGGAATATACGATCCCCTGCGCCGCCCGCATGTCCTCCTATGCGGGCGGCGGCAGAAGGTCATAGGAGCGTTCTGTGTCCGGTTGCGGCTGTGAAATGGAGATCAGGAACGAGAAGGAACGAAAAACGCTCCTCATCGTCCTCGGAATCAACGCGTTCATGTTCTTCTTTGAGATGACACTCGGGCTCGTGGCACAATCGACGGGCCTCATTGCCGATTCACTCGACATGTTTGCCGATGCGGCGGTCTACACGATCAGCCTCTACGCAGTCGGGAAAAGTAGTATCCATCAGGTCAGGGCAGCCCGGCTGAGCGGTATCGGCCAGATACTTCTTGCACTTCTGGCGCTCGCTGACGTCATCCGGAGGTTCGTGTACGGAAGTGAACCGGTCAGCGGTCTCATGATGGCCGTTGGTCTCGTGGCCCTCGTGGCCAACGCCGCCTGCCTCATTCTGATTTCAAAACACAGGGACAGCGGCGTCCATATGCGGGCATCGCTCATATTCTCCGCCAATGACGTGATTGCAAATATAGGCGTCATCATCTCCGGCGGGCTCGTATGGCTTCTTGGGAACCGTTACCCTGATCTCGTCGTGGGATTTATCATTGTCATCGTCGTCCTCTCCGGGGGTATCCGGATTCTCCGGGAAGC
>CAYQXL010000049.1:0-15554 GCA_964421445.1 uncultured Pseudomonadota bacterium | reverse complement strand
CCGCGCTGCAGCCTGAAGAAGAGAGAGCGCTGACAATGGTAGAGTCGATGTGGTATGGTAAAAACATGGTCTCTTCCCATGCCCAGTCGCTTTCGATCATTATACCGGCATACAACGAAGAGAAGCGTCTCCCCCGGTACCTCAACCAGATCTTGCGGTATTTCGAAGGGTCGAAGGGAACGGTGGAGATCATCGTCGTCGATGACGGCAGTTCTGACGGAACATCGGATGTCGTTCAGACCCTGGCCCTCCGGAACAGACGGTTAAAACTGATCACCTTCGGTCAAAACCGCGGCAAGGGTGCGGCAGTGCGGTCGGGAATACTTGCGGCAAAATCGGATCTCCGTCTCTTTGCCGACGCTGACGGCTCAACACCCATTGAGGAGATTGAACGTCTGTTGAGAGGCCTTGAAAGTGGCTTTGACATCATCATCGGATCACGGGCCATGGATAGCAAGGACTGTACGGTAGAAGCAAAAGTCCACAGAAAGATCCTCGGCGGGTTTTTCAACAGACTGGTACAGGCCCTCGCCGTCGGTGGGATCAGTGATACTCAATGCGGATTCAAGCTCTTTACCCGGAAGGCGGCCCTATCAATCTTCCCGGAACTTACAATTCCCGGCTTCGGATTTGATGTCGAACTTCTTTTTATCGCCCGGCAAAAGGGCCTGACCATCCTCGAAATACCGGTCAACTGGCGGGAATCGGGTGAGACACGGGTTAAAATCCTGCGAGACTCGTTAAGAATGTTCTGCGATATATTTGCCGTTCGATGGCGCCACAGGCGCCGCCGGATGTGACACCGGACCGGTGATTTCCATGGCCTTCTCCCGTCTGTTCACTGTGAGCGGACTATCTTTTGTCATTGCCATCGTCATCCACGGAGGGACCGCCCTTCTCCGCCTCTCAACCTTTTTTCCCCTCCCGAGACTGCTCGATTTCGCCATCTTCTGCGCAGGAGCAGAGGCTCTCAAAAGAGGGATATCACCCTATCGTATAAGCGCCGACTTCGCTCATGATTTCTTTCTCAGGTCAGGTTTCGACGTAGGACCGGACGCTATCCTCAGCCCTCCCCTCTGGTTTTTCTTTCTCCAACCGTTCACGTTGGTCTCTTTTCCGATTGCATCCTGGATCTGGCTCGCCATACTCATCATTCTTACGATCGTCTCAACAGGCATGCTCATGTCGGTGGCGGGAATGGGGACAACGCCGGTGAAATCGGCGGCCGTCTTTCTGCTGATCGTCACATTCGGCCCTGTTTTTCTCAACCTCACCCTGGGGCAGAACGGCCTCTTCCTTCTTCTGGCGGCGCTTCTCACAGGCCGGCTACTCCGGCCGGAGAAATCGGCCCACCCGTTCGGTGCTGTTTCATCCTGGCTCGTTGCATTCTCAACCAAAGTCTTCCCGGTCATCTGGATATCTCCCCTTCCCTTTCTCAGACGGTGGAAGCTCTTCTTTCTCTCCCTCGCATGTCTCGTCGCCGCAAATCTTGCAATTCACACACTCTACCCGGCTGCAAGCCACGACTATTGGGCACGACTATTCTTTGACCAGTCGTCATCGTACATCGGCTTTTCAGATATGGACGATCAGTCCCTCCTCGCCGCCGTAGACCGGGTGTCACGCCCCCAGACATTCAATGTTGCCGGTCTGTCCGTTCACAGGTTCCATAATGTCCGGTGGTCCCCTCCCTACACTCTGTCCGTTGCCACCGTCTTCGGAATCGCTGCTTTTCTCTGCCTCGCCCTGGGTGTTTTTTACCTGATCCTTCTCGTGCGGCTCAAAAAAGACAGGGAGGAAGAGATCCTCTTCTATCTTTTTGTCCTCCTCTCTCTCGCCGCTGTTCCTCACATGGAGCGGTACAATCACGTTCTCGCCCTTCCGGCGCTGGCGTGGCTCTGGAGACAGGCAGGAGGATACAGGACAGTCGTCTGTATCACATACCTTCTCTTCGGTCTTTCGCGACTCAATCATCTCTGGGCTCTCACCCTTCCTTTTCCTCTGGCGGCTTTCGCTGTCAGCTCCGGTCTCGGAGCCGTCGTTCTCACCGGAGGCGCCGTCGTTCACAGACTCTCCAAAAAACTCTCCCCGCGACCAGCGCCGGAAGAAGGCCCCTTACTCTGATCCTTCCGATGTTCGGCTCCGTTCGCTTGCGAACGTTCATATCCACCCGCCTGTGTGCCTCAAACAGCAGAACGGGAGAACAGGATTAGACCACCGCACCCATCACCGGCAAGGCAACCACGGATGAAGAAGAAACAAAGGCATGGCGGCGATAAGAACGGCCACAAATGGGGTAAAAAGGAGCACAAGGGGCGGAGGGATGAGGCGGTGTCTATGGATGTAACCGTTCCGGTTGTGTCTGTCCGCCGGATATAATAGACTGTCACTGACAGGAGAAACACCATGAACAACGTCCTTATGTACTCGTACGATCTCGCCCGTCAGGAGTACGGGCCGGCTCATCCCTTCAAGCCCATCCGGGCACGGGTAATGAATGAACTGCTCGCCCGGTACGGTCTCAACCTCGACGGAGCCCATCAGGTCAGAGCTCCTTTTATTATGGACGAGGATCTGCTCCGTCTCTTCCATACAACCGGCTACATTGAGCTTCTCAAACGGGGGGAGCAAGGTGAATTTTCCTTCGACATGCTCCAGGCAGGTCTCGGCACCCCTGACAACCCCCTCTTTCCGGGGATGTATCAATACGCCCTCGAAGCGTCGAGCGCTACGTATGAGGGAGCGATGTTGCTCCACCGGGGGGAGGCCCGTTTCGTCATGAATCCCTTCGGAGGGTTCCATCATGCGGGACAGGAGCATGCCGAGGGATTCTGCTACATCAATGACATCGCCGTGACCATAGCCGACCTCGTGAAGAAGGGCCGGAGGGTGGCGTACGTCGATATCGACGCCCATCACGGTAATGGTGTACAGGATGCTTTTTTCACCACAGACCAGGTTTTGACCATATCCCTCCATGAATCAGGCGAATCCCTTTATCCCGGCACAGGGTTCGAGGGGGAAACAGGAGCGGGGAAGGGGTATGGATACAATGTAAACATTCCATTGCACGCCGGGACCGACGATCACGTCTATCTTGAAGCATTTGAGGCCCTTGTTCCGCCCCTTGTGAAGCATTTCGGACCTGACATTCTCGTCGCCTGTATAGGATGCGATACCCACAGAGACGATCCGTTAGCCCACCTCAACCTGACAAGTAACGGGTATACGAGAGCCATCTCCCTTCTCAATGATCTCTCTCCGAAAATACTCGCCGTTGGCTCCGGAGGCTACAATCTTTACAGGACTGCCGCTCTCTGGACGCTGGCATGGGCAACATTCTGCGGTCTTGAACCCTGTGACCTTCACAGCGGTCTGGTGGGAGGAATGATGTACGGTCCGGAAACTGATGCAGGGCACCTCGAAGACCCTTTGTTCAGTTCCGATGAGCGGGAAAGGGGGATCTGCCTCCATCACGCACGGCAGGTGATCGACACGATACGGCAGACGGTCTTCCCTCTGCATCGAATCACGCCATAAAACCACCGGCGCTTCCGGGAAAAAGGTCCTGTTCTCCCCCTTCCTGAAAATCAGACGGTTGAGAGGTCCCCATCGAAGACCTGACCGTTGACCAGGACAACCGGCTTCTCGCCGTCGCCTGCGGAAGCCCCGGTCATTATCACAACTTCCGCGGCCTCCGTCAGGCTGTCGGCCAGCATAACACCACGGAGTGACCAGAAAGAGAGCCCTTCAACGGGCTCATCATCCACGTTGAGCCCACAGGCACCGCTGAGAGCAACGGTCTGCCTGTGGACCCTCTTATCGTCCCGATCAACATAGAGATGGCCTTCTCTGCCCCGGAGCATCGATATACGCCGGGGTTTGTACGGTTTTCTCGTAATGAAAAACTCAACACCGTCTTCGACAACCTTGTACGTCTTGATACTTTCCGATGTGTCATCGCCTACTTGACTCGACTCTATAAGGTTAATTCTTATATCCATTCTATATCTCCCTGAATCCCTTATATATCGCGATTAGGTTCTTCGGTCAAGTATCACAGTTCCTCCGGTCTTCAGGCCTCTTTTTCGCCGACCTCTATGACCAGCGAACCGAGCGTGCCTTCGAGCCGGTGCTTCAGCCAGAACCGCTCCTTTATCATTTCGTCGATCCGCCCGGCCTCGCCGAAATAGACGCAATGGGCCAGGCAGACATTATCGGCGCAGGCCGGAATGAGACCGTGTTTTACCCTTTCGATGCAGAGGTTACACTTCTGCGTCTTCGCCGTCTTCACGTTGAATGTAAGGGCATCGTACGGACAGCTCTGTATACATGAAGCACCGCAGGTAATGCACCTCTTTCCTTCCCGGACCGCCATCTCTTCCGTAAACCCCTGCTGAACCTCTTCGAAGCTCTTTACCCGGCTGGCTGGGTCGAGAGAAGGCATAGAGGTCCGGCTGGCTGGGTCGTAGACATCTTTCCGGGGTTTTGTGACAGCCGTCAGCGTTCTGCCCCGATCGAGCCACATATCGTTTCCTTCGAGGTACCGTCCGATCGATAGAGCCGCTTCCCTCCCGTCGGCTATCGCCTCTATCACCGTCTGAGGTCCCCTCACTGCGTCCCCGCCGGCAAAGATATCGGGGTCATCGGTCTGCATCGTCACCGGGTGAACCTTCATCGTTCCCCAGGCCGACAGGGTGCAGGCACATTCCGGTGTCAGACAGGCCCAGTCAGCTTCCTGCCCGAGAGCAGTGATAACCGCATCGACAGGGATTTGGAACTCTGAACCGGGAATCGGCTCCGGCTTTCTCCGTCCGCTTTCATCGGGTTCGGCAAGACGCATCTTTATACACTCCATCGCCTTTATCCTGCCATTTTCCCCAATAAACCGGACCGGCTGGGTCAAAGTCAGAAGGGGGATGGCTTCCTCCAGACATTCGTTCAGTTCCTCCGGTCTGGCGGGCATCTCCTCCCGTCCCCGGCGGTACACGATAAACGGATTGGAGGATCCCTGTCTTCGAACGGATCGCACAGCATCCAGGGCCGTATTGCCTCCTCCGATAACAGCGACATTGTTTCCCAGCGCTGCCGTTTCCCCTCTGTTCGACGCCCGGAGGTAGTCGAGTCCTCCGTAGACACCGTTGAGATCCTCGCCCTCGATCCCAAGGCGGAGACATTTTTGTGTACCGATACCGATAAAGAATGCCTCAAACCCTTCCTTTCTCAGGTCCGCAACTGTTCTGTCAACCCCGATCTCCACTCCTGTCTTTATGACAACACCCATCGTCCGGAGAAGGTCTATTTCCGCTTCAACGACCTCCCGGGGGAGCCGGTAAGCGGGAATAGCCATGGTGAGCATCCCTCCGGGGATAGACTCTTTCTCGAAAATCATCACATCATACCCGCCGACGGCAAGATAGTAGGCACAAGTGAGGCCTGCGGGCCCTGAGCCGATGACAGCCACCTTCCTGTTCTTTTTCTGCTTTATCTCGGGCAGATACCGCTTTTCCGCCTTCAGATCGACATCGGCCACGAACCGCTCGATGGCATGAGTATTTACGGGAGCATCGATCTGTGCCCGGTTGCACTCTGTTTCGCAGGGATGGTGACAGATCCGGCCGCATATGGAAGGAAAGGGGCTCGTCTGTTTGATTACTTCAAGAGCTTCCCCGTACTTCCCCCGTGCCGCAAGGCTCACATACGCCTGTACGTTATTGCCGGCCGGGCACCCAATCTTGCAGGGGGAGGTCTCCTGTTTTTCCTTGCCCGAGATCCCGGCAGCCGCATTGCAACCAGTACATTTATCTTTGTCGTGAACCACGATACCCGTCTCTTCATCGACGGTAATGGCCCCTTCGGGACAGGAGGGTATACAGGGGGCATCATCGCACTGCTTACAGATATTGATCCGCCACGTGAAATCGAGTTTGCCGTCAACGTATTTCGGACCGTCCCCCCAGACCGAGAGGTACCGGATCGAATCAGGATTTTTTGGGCTGTACGCACCGTACTCAAAGGGATTATGTTCCTGTTTGCACGCCACTTCGCATGCTCTGCACCCCCAGCACGCTTTTTCATCGAACACAACGGTAACTTTATTCATTGGCGGCCTCCTTTGTGTCTACGGGATATATCCTGCAGAGCGCCGTCTTCAGATTCGAGGCACCAAACGTCGGGTCCTGCTCTTCCAGTGCATCACTCAGAAGGACATTGATGTTTGATCTGTCCCACCCGTGCCCCGGATCCTTGTCTTCCGGAAACCACCATCCGTGCTGGGCCGACAGGATACGGGGATCCATGCCGGAAAAGAATTTGGCCCGGAGTTTCACTTTGCCCCTGAGTGACTCTATCCAGACCCAATCGCCTTCCTGTATCCCTTCCCGCTGTGCCGCTTCGGGATGAATCTCGAAGATCGGGTCTCTGTTGAGTTCCCGCACCCAGGGCATCTGCCGGTATTCGGAATGAAAGAAACCGGGTATGCGGACGCCGGTGATGAGGATATAGGGATAATCCTTAAAAACGTCAGGTGTCGTGTAGGGACCTTCGGGCGGTTCCCGGTGTTGGGGGATTGGATCATACCCCATTTTCTCGAGGATCGTCGATTTCAGCTCGACCTTCTTCGTGGGCGTTGAGAATCCGGCCTTCTTATATTTGAAATAGCTCACATCGCCCCGTATGTAGTCGACCTCTTTCATGTCTTCCCACGTCATGCCGCTCGGTTTCAGGATGAAATCCATGGCTTTTTCAAAATTGTCCCACCACATCTCTCCCTGACCGATTCTATGGGCGAGATCATTGAGCATTTCGTGGTCTGACCTGCATTCACCTGTCTGGATGACCTTCCGCCGGGTAACGATGTAGCCGTGCCGCTTCCAGAAGTCACCGACATAGTCCATTTCAAGCCAGTGTGCCGCCGGAAGCACGATGTCCGCAAGTTCCGTTGTGGGCGTGTGGTGAAAATCGGCGACTGCCATGAACTCGACATTTTTCAGTGCTTTATAGACATCCTTCGCATTTGGACGGGTCGTTATGGGATTGGAACTGATAAAGAAAAGCATCTTTACAGGGTAAGGTTTTTCCTCGTTGATCGCATCCCAGACGCACTTGGGGTTGAGAATCGCAAACCGGGACGACAGACGGTACCGGTCCCCGCCGAGACGCTTTGCCGACTGTTCCGGTGTCAGGTAGGCATGGGCTCCGAACTGACCGACGTTGACGACGTGAGGTGTCCGGAAGAGAACCTGTCCGCCCGGTTTGTCCAGATTTCCCGTAACCGCCATGAGGCACATGAGCAGCCGGTCGTTGTCCACACAGTTTATCTGCTGTTCGATGGCAACACCCCACTGGATGCCTGCCGGTTTTGTCGTGGCAAAAAGCCGGGCCGCCTCGATGATCTTCTCTTTCGGCACCCAGGTGATCTTCTCGACTTTGTCGAGGGTGTATTCATTCACCCTCTCCATGAATTCGTCCCAGCCAAAGGTAAAATCCTGGCAGAATTCCTTGTCGTGGAGTCCTTCGTTAATAATATAATTGAGCATCCCCAGAGCGAGCGCCCCATCCGTTCCCGGTCGGAGCTGAAGCCACACGTCGGCCCGGGCCGCAGGCCTCGTCAGCCTGGGATCGACGACAATCAGTTTCGCTCCGGCGTCAAGGGCCACAGAAAACGGTTCACCCTTGTACTCATCGGCGTTTACGGTTGTCACGTTATTTCCCCAGAGCATGACGCAGTGAGGCAGATTCTCGTAGTCAACGATGGGGTTCGTACCGATGGTGATAATACCTGACGAAATCCTGGGACCGTAGCAGAAATGGCCGGCAGTCAGTGTATTCGGTGAACCGAGGAGATTGGCGATACGGTAGATTACTGCTTCGTTCTCCCGCCCCGTGCCGTATCCGAAGACCACCGACTCAGGGCCGAATTTTGCTTTGTAGTCAAGGATCCTCTCTGCTATGGTATCGAGCGCTTCATCCCAGGTGATCCGTTCCCACTTACCGCTCCCCTTCGGCCCCACCCTTTTCACAGGATAGGTGAGCCTGTCGGGATGGTAGACCAGTTGTGCCGCAGCAAGCCCCTTGGGACAGAGGGTGCCGTGGTTGATCGGATGATCGGGATTACCCTGTATCTTTGCGATCTTGCCATCCTTCACATAAACGAAGACACCGCAGCCTCCGTGACAGCCGCGACAACTGCTCCTGATCATTTCGTCGTAGCCGTATAACTCCATCTCCTTTTCCACATTTGAATACATGAACTGCGCCATTATTACCTCCTTTTCACTCCATCCATCTCTTTTCCGACACCCTCGATATCAGCACCCATCATCCGTGAAACGTTTTTTGCCTCTTCAGCCACTGCGGCGCCGAACCGATCAATCTCCCCTTCAGGAAAGACACCGATGACCACGAGGCACCCGACAGGTCGTCCGCCTGATCCAAAAACAGGGGAAGCGACAGCATTTATGCCGGGGTTAAGTTCTCCGATATCGTACGAAAACCCTTTTCTTCTGCACTGTTCCATCTCATAAGTGAGACGCTTTCTATTGTAATCTTTAGGATCACCATGAAAATACAGTTTTTTTCCTCCTAATAGCCGCTCCCTTTCTTCTTCAGGGAGAAATGCCGCGATCGCTTTACCGTGGGCACCATGGGTTATGGAAAACCTGTGTCCCACACGGATCGTGATACCAATGTTCTTATCGCCCTCGTGCTTCGCCACGACAAAGACATGCCAGTCGGAAATGAGGCAATAGAGGGTAGTGCAGTGAGTCTTGTCAGCGAGGTTCCTCAGGAAGGGTTCAACGCTGTTCTTCACGTCCACATTGTCAAGGAATCTCCGGGAAAGAGAGACGAGACCCGGCCCGAGTGAATAACGCTTATCCCTTTCATCCCGCTCAACGAATCCGAATTTCCCGAGGGTAGTGAGAATCGAGTACCCTTTGCTTTTATGGATACCCACAGCGTTACATATCTCCGTAAGACTCATTTTCGCAGACCCGGACCCTGCGAGGCAGATGAGGACTCGCGATGCCTGTTCAACAGCCGGCACAATAGGTACCTTTCGTTCTTCGCTTTTCTGGATGTCCTTCATACTCTATCCAATTAAATTCTATATACAGAACTTTATTTTCTCTATAGAACATAGTACGGGAGAGCGGTCCCTTTTGTCAACAAAAAACTTGCCATAATTGTCTTGACAAGGACGGGGGGTTTATGGAACAAAGAGGAACAAAATGCGCGTTTATATAGCCCACCCTTCTTTTACGGACGAGCAGGAGAAGTTCAAAAAGGACTTTATGTCATCATTGCGGGCCAGCCTTCTTGCAGGTCCTTACGGCAGACATATCGCCCTTGTCGATCCTTTCCTCTACACGCCAAATATCGAGGGAGATCGGGACGCAAAGATCAGGGAGTCGTCGGCAGTCAAGGAGGCCTGTCTTCGTCTCCTCGAGGACTCTCACGTGATCATCGCTGTGGTCGACTGGCACGACACAGGCACGGCTTTTGAAGCAGGGTATGGTCACGCAATCAATATCCCTCTTATCCTTGTCTCCCGGGCTTCCTGCGCAGATGCCAACGCCATGCTGCTCGGAGCGGCGAAAGAAACTATCGATAATGTTCTCGACGACCAATCCATGGTCCGGCTCTCTGAAATGCTGAACTGGTTCTACGTATCACTCCGTCGTTATCCCCCTGATCCTCACACAAACTGACCGGACATCGTGGCCGACCGGGTCCCTGCACCTCAGTTCTGGAGTCCTCTCCGCCAGCCCTTTTTCCGGCGGCTCTGGATAGCCAATGTCGTCTCCCTCGTCGGCTCATGGATGCAGGAGGTCGGTGTATCATGGCTCATGACAACCCTTACGATGGCACCCTTCATGGTCGCACTCGTTCAGACCGCCACCCTTCTTCCATTCTTTCTCCTCGCCCTCCCTGCCGGAGCCCTTGCCGACATCATCGACCGGAGACGCCTTCTCATCGCAACGCTGGTGCTCATGACCCTCGCAGCCGCAGGTCTCGGCTTTCTAACCCTCTCAGGACTCGTAACACCGGCAAGCCTCCTGATCATGACCTTTATTCTCAGTCTCGGTGCGTCGGTAAATGCCCCGGCGTGGCAGGCCATTATTCCCGGACTGGTACCGAGAAAGGAACTCCCAGCCGCCATCACCCTCGGGTCCATAGCCTTTAATATCGCCCGGGCCCTCGGGCCCGCGATAGGAGGCTTCATCGTTGCAGCCACCAGTCCGGGGATAACGTTTATTCTGAATGCCTTCTCCTTTCTCGGTGTTATGATCGTTCTGATCCGGTGGCAGAAACCCCCTGAAAAGCAAACACTCCCCGAAGAACGTCTCGTAGGGGCGATGAAGACAGGGATCAGGTACATCCGGAACGCTCCCGCCGTCTGGCCTGTCTTTATCCACGTCGGGATATTCTCCCTCTTCGGGAGCGCCCTTTGGGCCTTTCTGCCTATCGTTGCCCGCCAGACGCTCGGCCTTAGCTCCCTCGGTTTCGGACTTCTCCTCGCTTTCTTCGGCGCAGGTGGGCTCACAGGGGCAACGATTCTCGATAAAACGAGAGAACGCCTTTCAGCGAACGGCCTCATGGCCACGTCAACAGGGGTCTTCGCCTTCGCTGTCTTTTCCCTTGCCCATCTCCCCTACAGGCCCCTCATCTGTATCACCATGACTCTGGCAGGCATGGCATGGATGATCGCTCTCTCGACCTTCACCACCGTCGTTCAGACGCTCATACCATCGTGGGTCAGAGGCCGCGTCCTTTCTGTCTTCATGCTCATCTTTTTCGGAGCGCTGACGGGAGGAAGCACCCTCTGGGGGGCTTTGGCCACACTTACGAGCACGACCCACGCCCTTACCGTTGCGGCGATTCTTATGGGAGCCACCCTCTTCGTCACAGGGAGACTCATTCTGACATATGGCGACGACCTCGATCTCACACCGAGCCTCCACTGGCCGCAGGCTCCCCACCTCCCTCTCGAAAACAGCGGTTCCGGTCCTGTACTCGTCGTTATCGACTACACCATCGATCCATCACGGGCGGAGGACTTTACCGCCGCCATGCAGACAATGAAGTCGATCAGAAAGAGGGACGGGGCACTCCGGTGGAACCTGTTCAAAGACATCACAGATCAGGGCCACTACATTGAATCCTTCATCGTCGGCTCTTGGATCGAACACCTTCGCCAACACGAGCGTTTTACCGTCGCCGACAGGGAGGCGGAAGAACAGGCCCACTCGTTTCAGACGGGACCCCATCGGCCAAGGGTCATGCATTTTGTCTCGGAAAGCGTCGGTAAGCGAAAAAAAGAAGGGTCTGATGACTAATCTGTGACATTGGTGGTAATTCGACTCGATAACCGGTTTCCACGCCACGCCCTGGAGAGAGGGGAGGGATCAAGGGTACCACCTCACGAACGAACAGGCCCGCATCTTCTGTCAGAACAGACTGTACGAAGGAACCCTGCTACGGCTTCGCCGGCCAGGAAAGACGGAGTTCGAATCGCATCCATACAAACCGTGTCTGCCCCCCTCCGTCATAATCTTCAAGCCTGTAGTCGAGAATCTTTACCGCTCCCCTGCCGAAGTGACCGATCCTTTCAATCTCTTCCGGTGTCACCTGTCGGGAGGCAGAAGGCCCCGAAATGATCCTCCCCACGTCGGGAGAAAAGATGAACTCCCGCTCCCGTCCGGGCACATTATCATGCTCATGGCGCCGCGGTCCCTCTTCTCCGGAGGGATCACGAAAATGAACACCGTCGATCTCGCGGGGATTGGGAACAAAATGCAAGGGAGGCGTCATGCGGGCAAGATCCTCTTCCCGTCCCTCCTCCTTTACCATAATCGTCCATCCGTTCGGCGCAGGATCGAGGAGGAAGACAAAACCAGGTCCGAACCGATGGATAAATTGGTTACCTCTGTTGATCTCACCAACAATCGTGATAACGTTCCTGATACCTGCCAGACCAACTATAAGCGTTTCCCGAACACCGCCGGAGGTGACATCGTCCGGGCTCTCCGCCCCACCGATAGAGGGACAAAAAACCCCCAGTGCAGCGACGAGAAGGATCAGAATCCTTTGCTTCTTCATTCTTCACACTATATCACACCACCGGGACCATTCAACCCCGAAACCTCTCACGCCGCTCTCCCCGGCGAAAACGGCAAAGTGTGACAATGATCACAGACATGCCGGTAGCCATGGAGTATAAAATCCTACAGACTCGGAAAAAGGGAGGTTGTCCATGGAACATCCAAAGGAATTATCGCTTGACCTTGATGGAGATATTACCTCATTGGAACAGACAGGTTCCCCTTCCCTTCATGCATCGGAAGGATTCAATATTGCCATAGCACTGTCACTCGGCCTTCTCTGGATACCGGCCTTTTTTCTCCTCTTCGTTGCAGGATGGAAGTCCCTCATTCTCTATGGCGTCAGCCTCGCTGTCGTGGTTCTTGGAACAGTTTTCCTCCGCAGACCGTTTCGCCGTCACGCTTATCAGGCAACATCAGGTAAATAACCAGGTAAATAACCTGTCCACCACCCTCCCCGTTCACCGGTAAAACCCGGTGAACGGGCTACCCCGCCCTTATCGTCACTTACGATTCCCTCAACACCAGCTCAATAAAATTGATTGACATATGCGCATACGGTGATATCATACATATAGTATATGCGTATATGATACTTTCCTGGTCAACGTATACACACATGCTCTTCCTTACGTGTATACTGACATCATTATTTCAGGGAGGAGATTACGAAACGAAGAATTACACTCACCATAGATGACGATATTTACCAGGCCCTCGACAATCTGCCCCGAAAGATATCCGTATCCCAGCTTGCAAACTACTTTCTCCGCCTTTTCATCGAAATCAGCACAAAAGGACGGGAACTGAGCAAAGAAGAACTGAAGGATATCATTAACAGTCTTGGCGGGGAGGATTTTTTGAGACACCTGAAGGATGCCCTCGGTCCGGCGGTTCGGAAATTTATAGAGAACGGCGAGAGCTTAAATGGTCTTTGGAACGGGGAACACGATCAAACCGATATTCCAGGGAGCCGGCAGGATAAAAGGAATGAAGACAAACCACGGCTCTGAGGTTTTCCCAAACGGAGACGGAAACGCCGAAGCTTCACCGTTTGCAGTCTTTCACGCAGTAACAGCGGGGCTGGCTGTTTCTTTCTGCCTCGTCTGGCTTCCGGTGTACCTTTTTTTCACCCATATCGGGTTTTCAGCCGTGCTTCTCTATGCGTCAATCCTCGTTCTGTCCCTCTCCTTTTTCTGTCTCAGAGGGCGTTACCGCCACAGGAACTGATATCACCCCCCTTGGGACAGTCCCTTTTTCCTCTGTCTGTTTCGTTCGCCCCAGACGGCAGGTCAATAAACCCTTGACTCACATCGACCGTCAGATATAGCATGAAGTGTACAGACGTCGTTTGCAATCACCTGTGGGGTCAGGTATAAAAACCGATTGAGGGGGTAGCCGTGAACAGAATTACCACACCAGTCTTTATCCTCTGCACAGCCGTCCTGCTAACGATTGGATCGTTTCTTCCCGCCCTTGCAAGCCCGAAACCAAACGCAGCCACCGATTCGACAGCAAAGGTGAATGCTCACAACCTGACAACCCTGCCTTTCGGCGACAAGGACGACTTCTCCGATGCCCGCCGGGGCTTTATCGCCGAAGGACCAAAGGTGATCCGGAACACGAAGGGCACCGCGATCTGGGATACAGACACCTATTCTTTCCTTGGTAACGAAAAAGCACCGCCAACGGTCCACCCCTCTCTGTGGCGCATGGGGCAACTTAACCTGGTTCAGGGACTCTTCAAGGTAACGGACCGCATCTACCAGGTCCGGGGAATGGATCTCGCAAACATCACCTTTATCGAAGGTAATACGGGCTATATCGTCATCGATCCCCTTACATCCGTCGAGACAGCACGGGCGGCACTCGAACTTCTCTATCAGTACAGAGGAAAAAAACCTGTCGTCGCCGTGATCTATACGCACAGTCACATCGACCATTTTGCCGGTGTCGGCGGCGTTACCTCCCCCGCTGACGTCAAGGCGGGAAAGGTCAGTATTATTGCACCAAAAGGCTTTCTCGAACACGCGGTCAGCGAAAATGTCCTTGCCGGCAATGCCATGGCCCGGCGGGCCCAGTATATGTATGGGAGCCTTCTGCCACGGGGACCGGCCGGTCAGGTTGACGCCGGACTGGGCAAGGCTGTTTCATCAGGGACAATTTCCCTCATCGCACCGACCCGGATCATTGACACCACCGGAACAGAGATGACCGTCGACGGTGTTCAGATCGTCTTCCAGTACACACCGGGAACCGAGGCTCCGACGGAGATGAACCTCTATTTTCCCCGTTTCAGGGCCTTGTGCATGGCTGAAAACTGCACCCATACCCTTCACAATCTGTACACCCTCCGGGGCGCACAGGTACGGGATGCCAAAGCGTGGAGCCATTTCCTCAATGAATCGATTCAACTTTTCGGCGACAGATCGGATGTCATGTTCGCCAGCCATCACTGGCCCCGGTGGGGTCGGGAACGAATCGTCTCGATGCTCTCCGCACAGCGGGACATGTACAAGTACATTCATGATCAAACCCTCCGGATGGCCAACCACGGATATACGATGAACGAAATCGCCGAAATGATCACGTTGCCCGACGGACTGGCAAAGGAATGGTACAACCGCGGCAATTACGGCTCGGTCAGCCATGACGTCAAAGCGGTGTACCAGCGTTATCTCGGGTGGTTCGACGGCAACCCGGCCAACCTCCACCCCCTGCCGCCTGTCGAATCAAGCAGGAAGTATGTGGAGTTTATGGGCGGTCCGGCCGAGGTCACAGCCAAGGCCCGCAGATCGTACGAAAAGGGTGAATACCGATGGGTAGCCCAGGTGATGAATCATGTTGTCTTTGCAGATCCCGGCAACACAGAGGCCAGACAACTTCAGGCCGACGCCCTTGAACAGCTCGGGTACCAGGCCGAATCAGGTCCGTGGCGGAATTTCTATCTTACCGGGGCCCAGGAGCTTCGAAACGGCGTGCAGAAGATGCCCGCCCCCGGAGGAAGTTCGGACATCCTCAACGCCATGACCACCGAAATGTTCTTCGACTACATGGCAATACAGCTCAACGGTCCGAAAGCCGCAGGCAAGCGGATCATTCTGAACTGGCGTTTTCCCGACATCAAGGAAACGTACGTCATGACGCTGGAGAATTCGGCCCTCACCTACGTCAAAGACCGCCAGGCGTCTGACGCCGATGCCACGGTCATCGTTGACAGGCAGACATGGAACACCCTCGCCCTCAAGGAAACATCCTTTTTGAAAGAGCTTCTCTCTCCCCGGCTGACCATCGAAGGGAAGAAACGGAAGTTTGTGGAGCTGATGGGGCTGCTGGACGAATTCAAACCGTGGTTCAACATCGTCACGCCGTGATTCGAAGGGCCATACAGCTCTTGGGCTGAGGCCCACATCCTTTTGACCCCTGGGGAAAGAAACGAAGCAATTCGAA
>CAYQXL010000048.1:0-16301 GCA_964421445.1 uncultured Pseudomonadota bacterium | reverse complement strand
CTCTGGGGGTCAGGTCTTGAAATATAACATTTTCGCCAGCCCCCCTTCTGTATCTTTTCCTTCAATAGAAGATGCTGCAGGGAATTCCCCGCTCCCTGCACTGGCGGGAAATAGTCCTCTTCATGTCCGCGAAGTACCCATCCGTTGCATACTCTTCCAGTCCATATTTTTTGTAAACGGTGTTCGCATACCCATAATTCATCCGGTCCACATAGATATAATCTACTATCCCCTCCACCAGCGGGATCAGATTCTCCGCTCCCGGCAGGATAGGGGCAATCATCACATAGGTCTGTATTCCAGCCTTGTGTAACGAGGCAAGGGCAGTGATGCGCTTCTCAATTGATGGGGCCTTCGGTTCCATTATGGTCCGAATAAAATCATCGGCTGTGGCGACGGAGAATCCCACGTCACAATCCCGTCCGGCCCTTAAAATGTCCAGGTCACGGACCACTAAATCGGATTTTGTTTGTATTCGGACCGGCCAGTCATTCCCGATCAGGATCGCCACAGAGCCTCTGGTCAGTTCATATTTTGCCTCAAGAGGCTGATACGGATCACAAACACCGCTTATCCATACATCACCGCGTTTCTTTCGGGCGATCTCTTTCGTCATGAGTTCAACCGCGTTTACCTTGACATCGACAAAACCGCCCCAGGGTTCCTTATGGCCGGTAAATCGCTTCATGTATCGGGCATAGCAATATGAACACCCGAAATGACACCCGATGTAAGGATTGATCACATATGTGTATATCTTTGACGGGGATAGTATCGATTTTGCGTAGATCTCTTTGCTAATCAATCCATGTCCTCCCACATCGAAACCGGTAGAACGAGATTGAGGACCAGGTCAAAATGTCAAAAATGTTATATTTCAAGACCTGACCCCCAGGCAACACCATCATAAACCGTCGATACCAGTGTAATACGGCTTCCCGGAGGGATCAGGGGCAGGGTCGGGTATCTTTACGCCGAGTTCGAGGCAGACTTTGCGCAGTGTCGCCGGTCTGTCTGTAATGATGCCATCCACCCCCATCCTGATAAGTTCTCTCATCCGCTCAGGATCGTTGACCGTAAAAGGAACGACCCTCATCCCCAGTGCATGCGCTTCAGCGATCACTGCCCTTGTCACTTCCGTGTGATAAGGCGAAAGGACATCGGCTTTAATGGCATGAGCCGCCTTCACGATGCTGCCTCCGAATTGTTTGATATCGAGCCCCGCCATCCAGGGAGAAGGGTCTTTCCTGTGGGCCCACTGATAGTCACCCTCCTCGCCTTCAGTGTTCCATGACGGCTGGTTGGCAGTCAGGGCAACGGTCGGAATCCGGGGATCCAGCCTTTTCATCTCCACAAGTGTGCGCCAGTCGAATGATTGGAGGAAAACCCTCTCCTCCATTCCGTATCTTTTGACAAGATCATAAAACTTCCGTACCCAGGCGGCAGGATCGGGATTGACAGGATTGGAGGGGTAGGGATAGGATTTTGTCTCTATATTGAGAAAAATCTCGTCGTTGCCCCACGCCCGAACCAGCCTGAACACCTCTTCCAGTGTGCAGAGTCGTGCACCGGCCGTCTGCTTCTGTCTTTTTCCATGGGCATCCCAATAACCGTATGGCGCATCGGGACTCATGGTACCGAGATCGAATTGTTTCAAATCGTCGAGTTTCCAGAAACGGATATCAGGCTGTTCGTCTGTCACCAGAAAACGTCCCCACGAATTCTTCGCCATGTACCAGGGGATCTCTTTGTTATGGCGAATGACAATAACGCCGTCGGCGGTCATCTGCATATCCATTTCAAGCGTCGTCACGCCGATCGCCATTGCATAGGCGAAGGCTTCAAGCGTGTTTTCCGGCCGGGCATCACGGCCGCCGCGATGGGCCTGGAGGTCAAAACCTGCCGGCAGACCGGCCAGAGCCTGCCCTTGAACCTGAAGCACCAGAACAAGACAGATTACACCACAAACACAGCACAACCGGTTGAATCTCATCTCGGTGGCCTCCGTTTCACCTGGTCTTTCAGAAAGATTTCTGTTTCTTTGATCTTACTCCCCGACCCTCGAACTTTCAATGATGAACTATACACCACTAACACGGGAGGTGATTAACCCCGTTCCGCAGGAAAATATATGCGCCCGGAGACGACAAAGATTCCCGGGACCGGAGGGAGACAGAGGACATATCGCTGCCCGAGACCGGTCGATTCGCGTGGCGGGGATTTCACGACCTGTGATAGTATATCTCGTCGACAGCGGCACAAATGGAGATGTGAATGAAACCGATCACCGTAGCAGCAGCCTCTATTTCCGGCCCGTCATTCAAGGCGACCCTTGCCTCCCTCGCTGTATCGCCCTTTGTGGAAAGAATTTTCGTCACCACCGGCAGGGCGGGAGCAGCATTGCCCGAATACTGTTCTCCTGTCGCCGGACGTCTTTTGTCAGGGAACACCCTTGCCTCCCTGATCGATCAGGTCCGCACTGAATATCTGCTCCTTCTGACACCCCTTTCCGGCCTCTCCATCGGCGTTGACGGTCTTGAAACGTTCCTGAAAACGGGAGAGTCGGCACAGGCAGGGCTCGTCTACTCCTTTTTCAGCGAGACCGGACCACAGGGAAGAGCACTCCATCAGGTCAATGACTATCAGCAGGGGAGCGTCCGTGATGATTTCGATTTTGGGCCTGTCATGCTTTTCTCTGTTCCCGCCTTGCGCCGCGCCCTCGACAAATTCGGGCCGATCCCTTCCGTTGAATGCGCTGGTCTTTACGATCTGCGGCTCAAGGTTTCCATTGAGCATCCTGTCCTCTGCATCCACAAACCCCTCTATTCGGTGTTCCGGTCTGCCGGCCCCTCCGGCGACGACGAACTCTTCGCCTACGTCGATCCGCGGAACAGCTCTGTCCAGCGCGAGATGGAGGTGGTCTTTACGGAACACTTGCGGCGAATCGGCGCCTACCTTCCTTCCGATACCCTACGGAGAACGGATGTGGACACAGTCCGGCGGGACCTTCCTTTTCCCGTCGAGGCTTCGGTCATCATCCCGGTCCGGAACAGGATCGGGACAATTGCCGAGGCAGCACTGAGTGCCCTCTCCCAGGAAACGCTTTTCCCGTATAATGTGATCATCGTCGACAACCACTCGACCGACGGCACCACTGCTCTTCTGGAAAACCTCGCAGCGAGAGACCCGCGGCTCATCCACATCATCCCTTCCAGGACCGATTTAGGCATAGGGGGATGCTGGAATGAAGCGGTCTCTGCCTCGGCCTGCGGCCGCTACGCCGTCCAACTCGACTCGGACGATCTGTACAACGGGCCCTCAACGCTTGCCCGGATCGTCGATGCTCTTCGCGACGGCGCCCATGCCATGGTCATCGGCTCGTATACCCTGGTCAACGAACACCTTGAGGAAATCCCGCCCGGCCTTATCGACCACCGTGAATGGACTGACGTCAACGGCCACAACAACGCTCTCAGAATCAACGGCCTCGGCGCACCGAGAGCTTTCGATACGGCCATCATCCGGAAGATCGGTTTTCCGAATGTTTCCTATGGCGAAGACTATGCTGCAGCCCTCGCAGTCTGCCGCACCTACCGAATCGGAAGAATCTACGAGAGTCTCTACCTGTGCCGCCGATGGTCGGACAATACGGACGCGTCCCTCACACCCGACAGAGTCAATGTGAACAACGGATACAAGGATTCGGTCCGGACAGCCGAGATAGCCGCCCGGCAACATCAAAACAGGGAGCCCGCCCTTTCGTGAGGAGAGAATATGAACCCCTGATCTACGACGTCTTTGAGGGGACCTTGTCATCCCCTGCCACCGGCGGCCTGTCGGATCTCTGCTCCCGCCTCCTCGCCGATCAGGACAAAACATGGAAAGAACTGGCTCAGGCTTATGAGGCATTAGAGACGACCCAGGTCCGCGACATAGCGTGTAGCGGCTATACGGTCCGTCTCCAGCACAACCGGCGACGAAAGACAAGTACCTTTGCCGCCGTCGGGGTAAACGACGTAAAAGATCGTCCCTGTTTTCTCTGCGCCGGCCACCTTCCCGACGGCCAGCAGGCGATTCTCTATCGTAATGACTACCTGATTCTTGCGAATCCTATGCCCGTCTTTCCGGGCCACCTGACGATCGCCCACAGGGAGCACCGGCCCCAGACCATACTCGGACACGCCGAAGCCTTTGTCCGGCTCATCGCAGATCTCGGCCCCGAATGGATTGTTCTGTACAATGGACCCCGCTGCGGCGCCTCGGCCCCCGATCACCTTCATTTTCAGGCTATCCCGGCAGGACAGACACCGATCGAAAGCGAACTGGATGAAACCCGGCTCACCACTGGTGAAGGACGTGACGGCACCGGCCTTCATACCCTCCGTGGCATCGGCAGGCTCGTCATCGTCATCGATGGCGACAAACCGGCATCGCTCCTTTCCGTTTTTGAGAACCAGATGAATCGTCTCTCCGGTTCCATGCCCGATGGTCGCGAACCTATGGTCAATGTGGCCGGATTCATTACGGACAGGGGATGGAGGATTCTGCTCTTTCCCCGGCGGAAACATCGCCCCGATGCGTTCTTCCGGGAAGGAACAGACCGGATCGCCGTCAGTCCTGCCGTTGTGGAGATGATGGGTGTCATCGTCACCCCGGTGGAGAAGGATTTTCAACGTCTCGATGCCCCCGCCATCGAAGATATCTACCGTGAGGTCTCAGCCGGGACCGGGTCGCCGGCCCACACACCCTCCCCAATACCGACACTGCTCCCGGCGGCTACGAGCTTGACAACCAACCGGCACGAGACCTACCATGACAGTATGTCAAAAGAAGGTAATTTCGATCTGAAGCGGGGGTATTGCATCAACTGCGACAACAAACACGGGTGCAAGACCAAGAATCCTCCCTGCATCATCGAGATGGCCAAAGCCAATATCTCCGGTGCTTCAGGCAAGTCGTACCTCGTCAAGACAGGGCATACTGACCTCTGCAGGAATTGCCCATTTTTCCGGTCATGCTGGAAAGAGGAAGAATACTCAGGGATGGTGGGCTGAGCCGATCCGATTGTCGGCCATGGGATCAGTATCCCATCGCAAGGCCTTCCCGCCTCGAATCCGTCGCACCGTACCGCATCCCTGATTTCGGATCGACCATTACCGTCGATGACGCACCCATGGGACCCCTGACCCGGACCGCGTGGCCCATTTTCGACAAGATCTCTGTCGTATCAGGGCTCACACCTTTTTCGAGGCGCAGTTCGTCAGGCAGCCATTCGTGGTGGACCTTCGGTGCATTGACCGCCTCCTGAATGTTCATGCCGTGGTCGACAACATTCATAATGACCTGGACGTTCGTCGAGATGATCCGGGAACTGCCGGGGCTTCCAGTCACAAGAAAGAGATTCCCGTCCTTCGTGACAATCGTTGGCGACATGGCAGTAAGCATCCTCTTTCCCGGTGCGATGGCATTGGCATAGCTTTCTGTGTATCCGGCGCCATTCACCTTTCCCGGGCGAAGGTTGAAGTTGTCCATCTCGTTGTTGAGCAAAAATCCTGCCCCCTCAACGATCCTGCCATTGCCAAAATTACCGTTGAGCGTATACGTGCTCGACACGCCATTACCAAACCTGTCAACAACGGAAAAATGGGTGGTCTCGTCGCTCTCCGTCCACCTCGTATCTCCCCGCCCTATATCGGCTGCCGCCGTAGCTTTCTGAAGATTGATCGATTTTCCGGTCTCTTCACCATGACTCCTGGAGATGAGCCGAGCTACGGGAACAGTGACAAAATCAGCATCACCAAGGTAGGTGAAAAGATCTGCGAATGTTCTCTTCATCGCTTCGGCAATACGGTGAATTGTCGCTGCCGAATTATGTCCTGTGGCAGCGAGATTGAACCTTTCAAGAATATTCAGGATCTCGATTATGCCAACGCCTCCCGAACTGGGAGGGGGCATCGAGTAGATGCCGTACCCCCGGTAGGTACCGCGGACCGGGCTTCTCACAACCGGCCTGTATTCCGCCAGGTCTTTCATTGTCATTATCCCGCCATCCGCCTCGATCTGCCGAACCATCTTCTGCCCTATGATGCCCTCATAGAAGACCTTCGGGCCTTCCTTACCGATCAGTTCGAGTGTTCCGGCGAGGTCCGTCTGAATGAAAAGGTCTCCCGGTTCATACATCCTGCCGTCGGGTTTGAAGAAGATTCTTCGTGTGGCAGGGAACGATCGAAGCAGGTCCTCATATCCTGTCATGTCGGCAACAAGCTTTTCATTAAGGACAAAACCGTGCCGTGCGTGCGAGACAGCCGGTTCGAGTGCTTTTGCGAGAGGTATGGTACCGTATTTCTCAAGGATCATGGCGAGACCGGCAACGGTACCGGGAACTGCCGTAGCGAGATGGCTCTGGCGACTGAGTCGCGAATCGGCACCCCCTTTCCCGTCAAGAAACATGTCGACCGTTGACCGGAGAGGGGCCTTCTGCCAGAAATCGATGGCAACGATCTCCTTAGTCCGGGCCTGGTAGATCAGCATGAATCCGCCACCACCGATGTTGCCGGCCCGGGGAAGGGTAACAGCCATGACGAATGCCGCCGTGACTGCAGCATCAACGGCATTGCCCCCTCCCTTCATAACATCGAGGGCCGCCCTTGTTGCCAGTTCCTGCCCCGTAACAACCATACCGTTCTTCCCCTGAACGGGGAAGGCAAGGGCCGACTCCTCCCCGTCTGCCGTCCCGCCTCCCACTCCCAGAATTGCCGCAGAGAGAAACATCACGCACCCGGCTATCAACAACACATTTCGTCTTGTCATCCGAACCTCACTATAAACACATACCGACGAGGGTAGCCCCTACACCCGAAAAGTCCTCCCCCGGGACAGGCCCCTTACCCTTTGACGTATTTCGCGAACCACTCGGTGCACCGCCTCCAGCCGTCCCGGGCCGCATCAGCCCGGTAGCTCGGACGATAGTCAGCGTAGAATGCATGGGGCGCACCGGGATAGAGAACGAACTCGACGGGATGGCCTGTCGTCCCGAGAAGGGCTTCCATCTCCTTCACGTCT
The DNA here is from genome assembly GCA_964421445.1 of uncultured Pseudomonadota bacterium. Classification (GTDB taxonomy): domain Bacteria; phylum Desulfobacterota; class Syntrophorhabdia; order Syntrophorhabdales; family CAYQXL01; genus CAYQXL01. The sequence goes on along the minus strand of CAYQXL010000048.1, from coordinate 9,239 downwards.
GCAACAGGGATACCAAGATCCGCTTCACCGTAAAGACCGAGAACAGGACACGCAATCCGGCCAGCCACATCGAGAGGCCCCTCTGTCCGCACAGCGGGGTTCTTTTCCGGTTTGATCTGTCCGTACCAGGCAACGGCACCGTTGACGGCCCTGTTGTGCGCTGCATAGAGGAGCGTGTAGGTACCGCCCCGGCAGAATCCCGTAACCCCGATACGGTCTTTCCGGGCTGACGGGTGGCCTTGTGCAGATGCGACGATGGCATCGAGGTCGGCCATGATCCGCGAATCGGGGACACGATCGGCAACCTTTCGGACCGCGGGAATGTCGGGCAGGTGGTGGACACCTCCCTCTCTGGCATAGGGTTCGAAGGTTACAGCCAGATATCCTTCTTTTGCAAAACGGCGGGTTACATCCCTGATATGTTCGTGCATCCCGAAGATTTCGGGAATCACCACGATGACAGGGTATTTTCCCGCCCGGGCAGGAACAGCCTCGTAAACAGGAACCTCGAATCCGCCGGAAACAACAGTCTTGTCAGCGGTCCGGAGGCCCTCGGCAGATGTTATGATGACTTCCCCGGACACAGGCTTTGCTGCGAGAGCAAAGCCGGCAAGAGTGATCCCTGCGGCGCTCATCATCGCCAGAAACTGGCGCCGTGACATCCCATCATAGGCATTAGCAAGCCAATCTTCGACCATAATCCCTCCCTTCAGCATTGATTACTGGTGTATCTATAATAGAGTATAGTCCACCGTGCAAGCGAGGTTACGACAGGAAAACGATCAGGACGGGGACAGAAAAAGGGGATCGGTTACCGGCCCTTCCCCTTGCCTCCCCCTCGGTGATCTCCGTCCGGTCCTGATCGGAAATCGTCCTTTCCCGGAGGACCTCCGGTCCAGTCTTTTCTGTGGCCATGATTGTTCCACCGCCCGTCAGGTTTTCCAGGAGGCCCTCCATGGTTGTTCCCCTGCCACTTATAGTGCGAAGCCCAGTAACCATCCCGCTCCCATCGGGACCAGTTCTTTTTCAACTGGCCGTACGGGATCTTTTCGTACCCCGGAGGAATGGTCCGGTATCCCGGAGGAAGGCCCACGAGAGCGGAAGGAACCTTTCCCGGAACGATATAGCCCCATGGTCCGTTATACGATTTCGCCCGAAACCACCCTCCGCTGTAAGGGCGATACCAATAACCCCGGTAAAAGAGAATATCCTGGGGAAGACCGGGGGCATAATAAACATAGGTGTTGGGAATTACAACAACCTGGGGCGGCGCCGGCAAGACATACGCCGGCGGCGGACCGATATTTACGTTGACGTTCACCTGAGCGCTCACCGTCACCGGCAATCCCGCCGCGATAGAGACTATTGCCACAACACAACAGATGACACAATTTTTGACCACCATCGATAACCTCCTGCTCATCGCCCGACATTTCTATACATCAGGTTTCACTTCCGGTTGGGTACGATACCGTGAGATAAGTATACCGGGAAGAAAGGGATTAATCCACGACAACGATCAAAAACAGGCTGTCACAACCACTTTATGCGGGGCCGGTGTCGTTCGGGCCACTTCTTGTACCGGTAGCGGGGATAACCGAGAGCGAGACCTCCCAGGATCTTGTGATGGAGGGGAAGATCGAGGAGCCGGGGTATACTCGTGTCTCTGGCACAGGCAATGACAACAAAGCCCGTGTAGAAACTGCCCAGTCCGAGCACCTCTGCTGCAAAGGTGGCATTCTGAAGGGCCAGGCTGGCATTCTCCGATACGAGAGGATGAATGGGATCGCCATGAAAAAGGAGCAAAACAGGTGCTCCGTGGAGGACCCTGTCTGTTCCTTTCCGGGATGTTTCAACAAAAGCTTTCATCTGGGGAAGATTATCGAGGGCACCGTCGATCACCCTCCCGGCCATGAGCCGGTACATGGTCCGTCTCAGGGGATTGGCCAGGTGGCCGATAAACCGCTCATAGTAATCAACCGTCAGATCGGTGATTCCAGCCAGGACAGCGGGGTCTGTTACAACAATGTATTCAGTACTCTGAGAGTTATGGGCTGTCGGGGCAAACCGTGCCGCTTCAATGATCCGTTCAATTGCCTCCCGTTCTACCGGTTTTGTGCTGAAGGTCCGGATCGACCGCCGCGATGTGAAAAGCGCCGTCATCTGTTCGTAGGATGGCAGGAGGCCCTGATCAACAACGGTGACCGTACCGTCGGGATAGGCTTCATGAGAGATCGCTCCCGCGGGACAGAGGGCGACACAATGGCCGCAGGAAATACAGAACCCGATCATTCCGACGGCAGGCACAGACGTTTCGCCGGACCCGATAAAGACATCGGCCGGACATTCGTCGACACAGGCACCGCACCGCCTGCAGAGATTGGGGTCTATGGTGATTGAGGGAAGGGCTTCTTTCATCAATAACCGGCCACTTTCAGTCGATCTTTCGTCGCCTTCTGAAGGCGGGAGACAGCCAGAAAGGCTTCCTTGAGGAGCTGTTTTTGTTTGGCCGTAAGAACAGACGGGTTGATGTTGTTACTAAAATCTCTCCCTTCATCGAGGCTATTCAGGTTGTTTCGTATCTTGAGGGTCAGGAACGTCTCGAATGCCTGTTCCGCCTCCTCGGCAAGATCCTCTTCAATCATACCGGTCTTCGCAAGCCCCCTCAGCCGTTCGAGGGTGTTCGTTTCCCGCACGTCCCCGTGGAACGCCAGGAGTTTGACGGTGGTCGTCAGCGGAAGGAGGCCGTGGGTCTTTATGTTGACCATATTCTTGTACTTGCCGTTCTTCTCGACGATTACATTCTTGAAGAAGCCCAGGGGCATGGGCACGGAAACAATCGGGTCGGCGAGCGCTCTCAGACAGACCGGATTCTCTTTCATCGCTTCAGCCACGTGGGCCCTGAGGTTCTGGACGAGAACAGCGCTACCGTAGACGGATCTGAAATCGAGGAATGTGTAGACATCAAGGATATCCTTTCCCTCAGCGGCATCCGTTCTGATCCACCGCACAGTCTTTTCCCTCCATTGGGCGATGTTTCCAAAATACCGGGGGTTAGTGGCCATGATATTGCCCTTGCAGAGGGGAAATCCACAGTCGTTGAGACCATGGACCACCCTGTCGGCAAAGAGTCGGAAGTACTCCTCGGCACCATCAACAGGGCGGGCATAGAGAAATTCATCGAAGACAAGGGCGTTATCCTGATCGGTAAGAAGTGTCTGTTCCTTTCTTCCTTCGCTTCCGAGACCGAGCCAGGCATAGGGTGCAGGGGCCGGTCCGATCTGCTCCTCCACCAGGCTGATAGCCCGTCCCGTTATCCGGTCATTCAGTTCGCTCACTATCCTGCAGGCGTGGGAAGCGAGGGCACCATCGGCCATAAGTGTTCTCAAGACCTGCTCCACATCCCGCCGGGCTCCGTCGAGTTCGGCAAAACTTCCGGACATATCGATAGTACGGATCAGGGAGAGTACTTCCCTGCCCCTGAATTTCAGAAGATCAGTGCTCGTCACGACCCCTTTCGTCCGTTCATCGCCAACAACAACAAGCCGGTCGGTCTCTCCTTTCATCATTTCGTGAAGGGCATCGAAGAAAAAGTCGCTCTCGTCGATAATATGAAAATCGGTCTCCATGATCCGGTCTACCGTGCTGTCAGGGGCTGCGCCCTTTAGGAGGGATGCTTCGGCAAGACTCTTGAGACCAACGGTCCCTGCGAGCCGGCCTGCCTCGTCGAGGACAACGGCCGTATGACCCTTCCGGTCCACAAGCATACGGGCGGTCTCAGCAAGGGTCGTCGCAGATGTGCAGAAGATCTGATTAGGAGAGATCAGGTCCTTCACCTGTTTACTGTAAAGAAAAGGCTCGGTCTGGGAGATCGTTCCCGTCGTCGAGGTCAGAAGTCTCGTCAATACCTTCTTCGTATTACGGACAACAAGGTCGTTAAAAAAACCGACAAACCGGGGATACAGAAGCAGAATCCCTGAAAAGAGTGTTCTGTCCAGGGAGAGGCAGAACGTTGGTTCGACGGCCTCTATACTGACCGCCCCGACACCGTCGGACAGAAGGGCCCCTACACCACAGAATTCCCCCTCCCCGAGAAATCCCACAATAGATTCACCGGTTTCAGACTCTACGGAGACCTTTGCAAGACCGTGCTTGATGACCGAGAGCGCCGGGACTTGCTCCCCCTGTTTCAGAATCTCCTCTCCGGGAGCATAGAGACGCCATTCGGCCTCTCTGCATATTTCTTCAACTTCCTGCCCTGTGAGGGTGTTGAACGGCTCGACCTGGTCGAGGAAACGGCTCTTATCAGAAAATTTCTCCGCCAATAAGTCCGACTGAAACGTCAGCGCCTCGCTCAGGTCCGCTTCCCTGATCGCCCCCATTTCCACCAGTATCTCGCCAATCTCCTGCTTCGTTTCTACCTGTATTTCAAGGGCCTTCTCGATTGACGCCTCATCAACACATCCCTGCTTCACCAGAATCTGGCATACACGCATAACACCCCCGTCAGTTGAGGTTCACGATTTGTCGTTGAGATAGTCGCCGAGCATTCCCCTGCTATGTTCGTCATCGTGGCAGTAGATGCAGAGATTTTCCCAGTTCGAACCATCGGGGGGATTATTTTTATGATTTCCGTCTTTGTGGTGTACGGTCAGGAGATGCCTGTTCGTGCGATCGAACTCTCTTGCACATTTGGCACAGATGAGCCCATGGATTTCGAGTGACCGGTCTCTGTACTCATCACGACGCATGCGGCTGTCTCTCAGTTCCCTGGCAATCTCTTCAAGGGACTTGCCCCCTTCTTTCGGCCCCGGAACTGCTGTTCTTTTCACCGTGTATCGTTTCCTTCGCATATCGAACCCCCTTGGAGATCATCGTATCTTTCTCATTATAGCTCAGGGAGACGAGCGGCGCAAAGGTTCTTCTCCGTTCCACGGGGCCGCCATCAGTCACCTTAGCTCCAGTTCACCATCATTCCAGAATAGTGTAAGCATTCTCATGGTGCTGGGTAAGGTCAAGCCCAATAATCTCATCTTTTTCATCAGCCCTGACTTTTATAAGGGCATCCACGATTTTATAGATGACAAACGTTGCCACACAACTGTACCCAATGATGATTCCGGTAGCGAGCAGTTGAATGAGAAACTGTTTCGGATTACCGTACAGAAGTCCATCCGCCCCGGCGGGGTTTACAGCCTTCGATGCAAATATCCCAGTGAAAAGGGTCCCCAGAATCCCGCCGACGCAGTGGACACCGAACGCATCAAGTGAATCGTCATATCCAAGCCTGGGCTTCACCACGGCTACAGCAATGAAGCAGACAATGCTTGCGGTAAAACCGATCGCCATGGCCGCAAAAACAGTAACATACCCGGAAGCGGGCGTTATGGTCGCAAGGCCGGCGATCGATCCTGTAATGGTACCAAAAATAGTCGGTTTTTCCACAAAAACCCATTCTATAAACGCCCATGTTGCCGCACCCACCGCTGCCGCCGTATGGGTGACCACAACCGCATGTACCGCCAGTCCGTTCGCCCCCAAGGCCGATCCGGCATTGAATCCGAACCATCCGAACCAGAGAAGGGCGGTTCCGAGAACGGTGAAGGGAAGATTGTGCGGAGGCACAGGACGATTGGCATACCCTTTTCGTTTGCCGATGATAATGGCGGTCAGCAGGGCTGCGATTCCGGCATTCACATGAACAACCGTTCCACCGGCAAAATCGAGAACACCCAACTCCTTCAGCCATCCACCAACTCCCCAAACCCAGTGACATACGGGATCATACACAAAGGTAGCCCAGAGGACGGAAAAGAGGAGGAAGGCGGAAAACTTCATCCGTTCCGCAAATGCACCGATGACGAGAGCAGGCGTGATAATCGCGAACATCGCCTGAAAAAGCATAAATGCTTCATGGGGTATGGTTGGGGCATACTCTTTGAAGGGTTCAAGCCCTACACCTTTCAGCCCAACCCAGTCGAGTCCTCCCCAAAAACCTGTTCCCGGAGCAAAGGAGAGACTGTACCCGAAAAGTATCCACTGTATCGTAATGACACCAAGCACTGAAAAGCATTGCATGAGAACACCAAGAATATTCTTCCGTCGCACCATTCCGCCATAAAAGAAGGCAAGACCAGGGGTCATGAGCATAACGAGGCCGATGGACATGAGCATCCAGGCTGTATCGCCGGTATCAATCTTTGCTGCTTCGGGAGACAACGCTGCCGGCATGTTTCCCACGCCCTGCACGACTCCCTCTCCAGCCGAAGCAATGGTAACGGCAACACACAAAAGGAACATTAAAAACATGACAAGCTTTTTCACCGAACACCTCCAGTATTCAACGATTAGGACATGTAGTCATCCACACCGGCCTTTTGGCGTACAAGACTACGCCAGTGACAGATATTGTTGAAAAGATCCTGCTCGTGCAGAAGCAGGGGAAGCGGATCAACTCTCCGCATCCTGCTCATTTGGCGGTTATCCTTACGTCTTCGGTTGTGGATGTTGTAGTGTATGAACAGCGTTGTTCAGTTTTAAAAAAACCTTCTCTGTCAGTGAGGAGGAGTCGATAGGCACACCACTGTCCCTATCCTGCTTCTTTTTTACGAGTACCACAGATGACCTTTTGTCAACCTGAGCCAACAAACATAAGGGTCGGGGCATCCGGCCCAAAAGGAGGCGGAAGAACATTTTACACCCTTCCCGGGGTAGCTGCACCAAGCACGGGATCGTAACAGGACCGAAATTATATGTGGTATATTTAGATGAAGAAAGGAGGCCGCCCATGGTTCATTCCAGACGTTGGACACCAATGATTGTTGCACTCATGGTAGGAGGACTGTTTTTTCTTCACGGGAACGGGGTGATGGCATTCGAAAAAGATCAGGCCAACCCCGAGAAGATTGTCCGGATTTCGCCGGTGAAGGCACAGGCTCTCGTCGAGAAAAACAAGGCCCTTCTCATCTGTGCATACAAAGATGAAGGGATATGCAAAAAGGTTATGCTCGAAGGAGCTGTTTCCCTGACAGAGTTCGAGTCAAAGGTGTCAGGGCTCGCAAAAAACAGGGCCCTTATCTTCTACTGCGCCTGACCAAAAGAAGCGACCGCTGCCGGTCAGGCAGCAAAATACCGTGACCTGGGATTCAAGAACGTAACCGTGATCGGCGGTGGAGTCGACGCATGGAAAAAGGCGGGATATGGCACGAAAAGCGGCACGTAATCCCCATTCGCCGTTACCCTGTTCCCTGGCAGAGAGACCGTGCGAATTCAGCGGTTCTTCTTCTGCCTGAGAAATTTCACAACATCCTTCTTTTTCATCTCTTCCGCATATTCGAGAGGAGTCCAACCCGTATTATCCTTGACATCGGTCTTCGCCCCCCCGTCGACAAGCATTTTGACAATCCGGATATGCCCCTTGTTTGCCGCCCAGTGGAGTGGGGTCTGTCCGTTCTGATCGCGGGCATTTACAAGATTCGGGTTCGAATCGAGAAACGCCTTGACCTTGGCAGCGTCACCAATGATCGTCACAACAAAAATATCGACCTGGGCCCCGCGGGAGACGAGAAACGTGACCATTCTCCTGTCTTCCTGGTATGCGGCATAGAGAACAGGTGTAATACCGTCTTCAGCGACATTGACAAGGCCAGGGTTTCTGTCGAGCATAGCCCTTACCCTCCCCATATCCCCTGCCATGACAGCCTGATGAATCTCTCCACCAAATCCCGATGCCACCATGACCAGAACCATCAGGATTGCACTGACACTTGTCTTCATCATTCGTCCACCCTCCGTTTGTATCGATGGCCCTCCATGATCATGCCTGCGGTCATACAAAAGTATTCTTGCCCGGCGAGCCCTCTTATGAGACAATAGGAACATGATACGGTTTATCATCTCCCTCTTCCTGGTCGCCCTTGTCGTATCGGGGTGCTGAATACCCTGACACCCGGCAGGTGCCGGCAGCAAAAAAAACAGGAACCCCTTTCTCGATCCAGAGGAGACTATCGTCAATGAAAGAACGGCAAAGAGAAGAGGAGAAAGAACCCGTTGAACGACAGGACTGTCGCACATGCCGCCGAGACGCAGGAAAGATAGAAGACGGGACGTGATCCGGCAAGTATGGCGATTGACGACATGACTATGGCGATCTGAAGCAACACCTCGGCATAGTCGAAATAAGGATCTTTCTTCCTGTTGAGTTCTTTTTCGTGTTCGAGGCGCCTCGCCTCTTTCTCGATTTCCTTCTTCTCCGTGCCAAAACGCTTCTCCTCGTCGGAGACCGTTTTATACAAGACTTCGAGTTTTTCCCTGGCCTGGGCGCTCATCGCGGCCTTCCTGTCGAGAAGATCGATCTCCAGCTTCGCCTTTTCCAGCCGGTACGTATGCTCCCTCAGAGCTTTGGCCTGGTAGTAGGCCCACTGATTCGAAGCCTGCTGCTGGGCAAGAAGCATCTCCTTCATTGCGTTGTTGCCACCAAGTGACGTGATCGCAAGAATAACGGCAAAGACCGCAGTGGTAAGAGCAACGCCTTTAACAAAAGGGTTTTCCTTCATCTCGACAAGTTCTTCACAATTGGGGATTTCTGCCTCAGCCATACAACCTCACCCTTCTCTTTAGGTACATGAGAAACGCTTCATCGCCTGCCACGGAGCTGTCCGGTCGTCACAGGAGCCAAAAGAAAGAACGGAAGCCTCCCGACAAGGGACCGGCATGTCCGGAAAAAATACGAACACTACTCTATGAAGAGACGGGACAAAAGTCAAGAATCACCGCCAACCGTCATGCTATCTGCCTATTCGCCAGCCTTTTTACTGACTTCCGGCAGCATACGTCATGATCTCCCGGGCATCGAATGCGTTCTGTGTGTTCGCCGGCCTGGGACCTTTCATCATTTTGATCGTCGCTGTCGACAGAGGACATCTGTTCGTGATCGTGTAGCCAGGCTGATAGACGTAAGTTGTCGTCTTGTTTCTTCCTGAACCGGTGACAACAGTATCATAGTGGCCGGGGATGATGAGATTTTGTTCCCGCACAGTTGATATGTGATCGATCATGACGAATGAATCGAATCCTGAGTTAAGTGTCAGTTCGGCGCACCTCCGGAACAGGTGGCCGTCGCACATGGCCTCCGACGTATTCTCGTTGCACTCGAAGACAACCTTGAATGTATTCTGGTCGAGCCGGACGTCAGAGTACCCGCCGCCGAACCAGCTTTTTGCCTGGTATTGGGTGGCGCA
>CAYQXL010000047.1:0-16514 GCA_964421445.1 uncultured Pseudomonadota bacterium | reverse complement strand
TTACCAGGGAATGCCTGAATAATTCATAACGTGTGGATACTGTGTGCAAAACAGGTTTTTAGCTTGTACTCCTTATTCTTGTGAAAGGAACGACCATATATTCGAAAGGTCATCTCACTGTCCTTGGTGGTGCCATACAAGGTGTTTCGGGGGTCTTTGTATGGCCTGGGGTTTTTCATATCTACTCAGTCATTGTAATATTCCGTAAAGGTTTCCTTAAGAAGGGTGCCGGGTGAATTGGTGTCTATGAAAGTTAGCGTCATCACGCTCAATTACAATGGCGATCAACTTTTGTCAAAATGTCTGGCGTCCCTGCGTCATCAGACATTTACCGACTTCGAAATAATCATTGTCGATAACGGCTCTCAAGGGGATGCCAAAGAGAGCATTGACGCTTATCTATCGGAATATAATATTGTGCACAAATCTAAAGTGTTGATGCTTGAGAAGAATGTAGGTTTTCCGGGTGGTAATATCCGGGGTCTTGAAATCGCTACAGGAGACTATATAGCCACACTCAACAACGATACAGAAGTCGACAAAGACTGGCTGAAGGAACTCGTTCTTTCGATGGAGTCGGACCCCAAAATAGGCATTTGTGCTTCCCTTCTCCTTGTTCACGGGACAAAGACCATCGATAGTGCAGCAGACGGCGTTGCAAAGACTTTAAAAGGTTTCAAAAGAGGTGAAGGGGAGGGTCCTGAGAAATATACCGAAAGGGAGTATGTCTTCGGGGCCTGTGCAGGGGCGGCGTTATACCGGCGGGAGATGCTCGATGACATCGGTTTTTTTGATGAGGACTTTTTTCTCATACACGAAGATACGGATTTGAATTTTCGAGCTCAACTTGCAGGATGGAAAGTACTCTATGTGCCAACGGCTGTGGTCAGGCACAAAGTACGGTCATCCATCGGAACCATGAGCGCTACGGCCGTTTACTATTCCCTGCGAAACAGCGAGTGGGTACGGATGAAGAACGTGCCTGCCGCCGTGCTTCTTTGGTGTCTGCCACAGGTCGTGATCGATTATATAGCTGAGTTCTTCTATTTTGCTGTCAAGCATGGCTTCCTGCGCCTGTACTGCAAAGCTAAATTCGATGCCTGGAGAAATGTCAGAAAAATGTACTGTAAACGAAAAGAGATTATGAAACGGAAGCGGATCTCCAACAGATATTTGTTGGACAGTATGACGCCGGCGTGGGACAGGGCATTTTTTCTGTCTAAATTGAAGAAACTCCTTCATCACTGAGGTAGGGTTCTGAAAAAAAACAGACAGGAATCATACGGAATGACCTGCGGTGACAGCCACGGCCGCCAGGAGAGTAAAGGTCATGATTAGTGTCATTATTCCTACGTTGAATGGTGGACCAGGTCTCGTTCATCTCCTGTCCGCACTCCAGTCCCAGACGGTCGATACTGAAGTGGTTGTCATCGACTCCGGTTCGACTGATGGGACTGACGAGGTCGTTCTGGCCAGGGGCATAAGTCTCATCCGTATTGCCCGTGAGTCTTTCAATCACGGTGCCTCACGCAATCATGCAGCGCGAATCTCCTCAGGCAGTATCCTTGTTTTTATGACCCAGGACTGTCTACCCGCACAGGCTGGCTGTATAAGAACGCTCACCGAATGTCTTTTTGAACCCCAAATTGCTGCTGCCTATGGCCGGCACATATGTCGCGGCGACGCACGTCCGCCGGAGCGATTCAGCAGGGAACATAATTACCCCCCTGACATGCCTTCCATACACAGCGATCGTCAACGGAGCGGTACGATCAGGGACTGTTTCTTCAGCAATGTCTTCTCAGCGATTCGGAGAAAGGAATTTGAGGAACTTGGTGGTTTTCCGGAAAATGTGATAATGTTCGAGGATATGCTCTTTGCTGCGAGACTTCTATCGAATGGCTATTCTATTGCCTACATTCCCGAAGCTCAGGTGATCCATTCCCACAACCTGACGCCCAAACAAACCCTCAAAAGGTACTTTCAGGCAGGAATGTCCTTCAGGAAAAACCCCTGGTTCCTTGACCATGCGGCATCGGGAGGGGAGGGGCTTCGGTTTGTTCGGGCTCAGGCAAAGTACCTCATCGCCAAGAGAGAGTGCGTTTGGCTTCCTTACGCCTTGTGGGAGAATGTCTGTAAATTTGCGGGATACAGATTGGGGCTGCGGTACGACAGGTTACCTCCCTGGTTCGTAAAGAGGATGGCAAAAGTCTGATGTCACGACGAAAAGAGATGCACACTCTCTTTTTCATGGCCGCCGACATGATTGCCGTTATTTTTTCCTTCGTTGTGGCTTTTTGGGCACGGGAATGGATATCAGAAATCTTTGATCTCTTACCCCTGGGCCATGGCCTCACCCTTTATCTGTCTAAATGGTGGATCCCTCTCATTATTCTCGTCACTATCTGGTTCCGTCAGGGATACGGGATCATCGTAAACGGCCTGGACGAATTTAACGTCATAACAAAAAGCATTGCCCTCGCGTTCCTTGTAGTCTGGATGGCGCTCTCCCTGCAAAAGGAAGCGGAAACGGTTTCACGCATCATCGTAACCGGTGCATTTGCGGCTATGATTGTCTTTATCCCTTTTTTTCGTTTTGCCATCCGGGCGATTCTTTACCGCTGGCTCGATCTTCGGGTTCCGGCGGTTCTCCTCGAAAGACGGAAGGGAGAGAGAGGAATGGATCTGCAAAGATCTCTGAACAAGGAGTGGTACTCAGGTTTTAAAATCAGCGAAAACATCTATCGCGAGTCGCTCAAAGGCCCTTATGAAACGTGCTTCGTTCCTCTTGAATCAACAGATGAAGCAACAATGAGAACCGTGAAACCTCAGGTTAAGAACCTGATCATTGTTTCGACCGTTTCAGGGCTGGCGTTCATGAATACGGAAATAAAGAGTTTCCACGCAGGAAACATGGCCTACATAACCACACGAAACGGCTTGCTGTCACCGCAGCGTCTCTTTGTTAAAAGGGTTTTTGATATCTGTGCGGCAGCCACCGGTCTTCTTCTGTTTCTGCCACTGCTTGTGGCCATCGCCATTATTATTCGCGTCGATTCGCCTGGCCCCGTTCTCTTTCGTCATGGCCGGTGCGGCAGAAAGATGGAGCCCCTTATGATGATCAAGTTCAGGACGATGCGTGCTGACGGTGACAAGATTCTAAAGGACTACCTAAAATCGCACCCGAATGCTGTGGAGGAGCTGGCGGACCGGAACAAACTCGAAAACGATCCCCGCGTTACACCGGTAGGAAGATTCCTCCGCAGGACGTCTTTTGATGAACTGCCCCAGCTTATCAATGTGCTTGCCGGCACCATGTCGATTGTCGGTCCGCGGCCGGATACGAGGGAAGCGATTGAAAAGTATTACACTGAATATTCCGAAATCTACGAAAACATAAAACCTGGCATAACAGGTCTCTGGCAGATAAGTGGACGAAGTATGATAAACTATGCCCAAAGAGTAAAATTAGACTATATTTATATGTTAAACTGGTCTTTATGGTTTGACTTTGTTATTATCGTAAAAACATTCAAGGCACTGATCACCGGGAGAGGCGCATACTGAGTCTGTTTAGCAGCTATTTGCTGGGTGATATATATCATTGACAGAATACTGTACTTTTTGCTACCTTTGAAAGAACGGGTGAAAAGATAGTTATACAATTGCATAGGGGGGTTTCTGCAGCAGAATGAAGACACAGAGCATTACGGAAGAGGGCGAAACCGCAATTAAGGGGGACTTGTCGTAATGGGTCTGTTGAACAAGATAGGTATCCGGCGGGTCAACGAACTGATTGGGGTCGATATCGGTTCGTCTTCGATCAAGATTTGCTGTCTAAAGGGTGGAAAGGGAGCCTACAAGGTTGCCCAGATAGCCAGAAAGTTCTACGAGGATGACCTTTTAAATGAAGGGCAGATCATTGACAAGGAGTTTGTAGCCCGAGAGCTGAAAGAAATTCTGGCGGAAAACAAAATAAAGACTAAATATGCGGCCACCGCTCTTTCCAGCTACGTCGTTATTACCAAAGAAGTAACCCTCCCTTTTCTGGAAGAGGAAGAACTGGAGAACAGTATCAGCTTCGAAGTGGAAAATGCGATACCGTTCCCTCTGAAGGATGTCTACTTCAGCCACTATGTCCTTGGTATGAGCCAGGACAGGGAAGATATGATCAATGTCCAGATAGCGGCGTCCAAGAAGGAAATCGTCGACGGCTACATGGACACATTCAATCTTGCAGGACTGAATCTTCAGATACTCGACGTAGACATTTTCGGTATCACCAATCTTGTCGAACTCATCTACTCCCCCAAAAACGTATCCGTTCTGGCCGTTGACGTCGGTGCATCGACGACAAACATGGCAATCATGAGGGATGCGAACATCCAGTTCACGCGAGAGATCCTTCTTGGTGGCAAAAGCTTGTCCCAACAGATCGCACGGACGGCCAACATGTCTTTCGCCGAAGCAGAGGCAAAAAAGATAGGGGGTAACGAAACCGTTTCCCACCTTTTTGACGATTTTATTTATGGCATATCATCGGAGATTAACAAGACAATCAACTTTTATGTATCGATCAAGCCGAAAGAGACAATCTCAAAAATATATTTAAGCGGTGGTTCATCTCTTCTCAAGGGCCTGAAGGAAAAGGTACAGGAAGAGACGAGGGTCGACGTCGAATATGTCAATCCATTCCTTCTTGTTGATCCTGTTCCGGAAAACATGGCCCAGTACGACGACTACAAGGTTTTTAATGCCGTTGCTCTCTGGCTGTCCAGCAGAATTAGCGATTTGGCCTGATGGTACGCGATGATTAAGATAAACCTTTTACCAAAGGCTTTTCGAAAACAGGCTAAAAAGTATGGGTGGTTTCTCTTTGCCATTCTTTTTGTCCTCAACATCGTTATTCTGGGCTTTCTTTATCAGAAAAATACATCTGACATCGATCGTTACCAACGCTTAATCGAAGGCCGGAAGAAAGAAATTGCTTCCCTGCAGAAGCTGAGGCAAGAGTATCAGTTGCTGACAAACGAACGAAAGGAGATGGAGCGTCGCCTTTCGGCCATCAACTCCCTCAAGGAAGGCAGGGCTCTCTCAGCCCGGATCCTTTTCGATATGCCGGCACTGCTTTCGGAAAATGTGTGGTTGAAAACCTATAAGCGAACGGAAAACCAGTTTGAACTTGAAGGAAGGTCTGTGGAGAACGATTCTATTTCCGATCTTGTCGATGCCATGGCCAAGGTCCCGTATATCAAGACTGTCGAGTTGAAGAGGGTTGAAGATATCAACGAAGCAGGAATCAATCTCAAAAAGTTTATCATCCAGGGGACTGTCGGCCTATGAATCTACAGTTCAATACAGGGCCTCTGGCCAACATATTCAACCGGTACAAGCTTCTCTTCATAATAGCAGGTAATATTATTATCTTTGGTGTTGTTTTCTTTTTTCTCATTCTCCCTCAGTTTGATGCCAAAGAGAAACTACACAAACAGTACAGTGATCTACAGAAAGAGTACGATACGCTTATTGCCATAAAGAATAACCTCGATACCTTCAAAAGGGATCTTGCCAAAGTGAAGCAACAGCTCGATGAGGCTCTGAGCCAATTGCCCGAGAGAAAGGATATCCCCAATCTTCTCCGGGCCATATCGAACATCAGCGGCGAGACGCAGGTAAAGGTCCGTTACTTTGAACCAAAGGACATGAAGAGTTCGGAATTTTTTGCCGAACTCCCCATAGAGATCCGTTATAGCGGTTCTTATCATAACATGGGCCACTTTTTTGATGAACTGAGAAAAATGGAACGGATAGTCCATATACCTGCCTTCTCTCTTGAGGCAAAGGGACCTCCAACGAAGATCGTTCTCGATGGATCCCTGACAGCACGGACCTTTCTCTACGTAAAACAACAACCCAAACCCCAGGGTCAGCAACAGCAACCACCAAAGGCGGAAAAGAAGTGAAAGCGGTGACCAGAACCTTTCTGACTGTACTATTCAGCCTTTTTTTTCTTGGAGGAATAGCTGTTGGTATCTGCTGGTCCCAGGCGACAGCAACACCGGCAAAGCAGCCTTCGCCGTCATCAACTCAACAGACTGCCCAGACCCAGCCGGCTCAGCAAAAACAACAGGTCGGTGAACAAAAGAAATTCGATGCAGGGGCTTTCACGTACTCGGGAAAGGAGCGAAGGGATCCTTTTGAGCCGATATTTCTTTTACGGGTGAAGAAGAGTCGCGAATCTATATCGGGAAGGCTCGCTGGAAAATCTTCCGGTGCCAGGAAGGGGTACGAGCTCGAAGAGCTCAAACTCGTCGGTATTATCATGAAAGAAAAGAACCGCTATGCCATGATGGAAGACAGCGAGGGCAGGGGGGTTCTGTTTAAGAAAGGTGATCCGGTCAATCCGAATCTGACTGTTCTCGACGTGGAAACAATGAAAGTCGTTTTTGGATATCGCATTAAAGGCGAAGTAAAGAAGTTCGAATTAGAAATTAAGCGAAAATAGGGGACAGAGCTATGAAAAAGAGAATTCTTCTATGTGTTTTTCTCTTATTTTTGGTACCACTGAGTGGGTTAGCTCGCGAACCTTCAAAGATATCCTTTGATTTTTACGATGCCGATATTAAAAATGTCCTCAAAATACTCGCCGATCTGAGCGGAAAGAATATTCTTGTTGCAGAAGATGTGAAGGGAAAAGTAACGATACGCCTCGACGGAGTGAGCTGGGAAGAGGCTCTCGATGTGATCCTGAAAGGAAATGATCTCTCGAAGATAGAAGATGACCGTGTCATCCGTGTTGTGACAATGAAAAAGTTTCTCGACGAGAGGAAGAGAGACCGGGATGAAAAGATGGAGTTCCTCAGGGAACGGGAGGCACGACAAAAACTGGAAGAAGATCTGATTACTGAAACGGTCTTCATCAACTATGTCGATGCCCTGGAAATGGAAAAGATCATCCGTGGCGACGAGAAGGAAAAGAAGTTCAAAGGTCTTCTCACGGCAAACGGCGCCGTTATTCCCGTCAAATGGACCAACTCGCTGATTATCAAGGAAAGCAAGGAGAATCTGGAACAGATCAAGGTGAGAATCCGTGAGCACGATATCGCACCGTCCCAGGTTCAGATCGAAGCACGGATTGTTGAAGCAAACAGTGACTTCTCGCGGGAACTGGGTGTCCAATGGAATGCAACATACCGGAAGGGTGACAACTCTACGAGTGGCGGTGTCGGCTATGTACAACCTACCGTTCCTGCTTCACCGGCCCCCATCCCTGCTCCTACCCCCATCCCGCTGCCCTTCGTTCCGGCAGGGAGCCTTGGAGTTCTCATTGGCGCTGCCTCCGACTCCTTTCGTCTTGATGCCCGTCTCTCAGCTCTCGAAAGTGAAGGAAGGGGAAAGATCATCTCGAATCCAAAGGTCGTGGCATCGGATAACCAACCGGCCGTTATCAAACAGGGAACGCAGATCCCCTACCAGTCCGTCTCACAGAACGGAACGCAGACACAGTTCATTGACGCTGTGCTGAGCCTTGAAGTCACACCCCATGTGACCAAAGATGGCAATGTGAGCATGAAAATCAAGGCGACAAAAGACAAGCCTATCTATATACTTGGTTCTCCTGTTCCTGGCATCGATAAGAAGGAAGCGACGACCCACGTGCTCGTAAGAGATGGCGAAACGGTTGTCGTCGGTGGTATCTACGAAGCCGAGCAGTCGGAAATGAATGAGGGCATCCCGTTATTGAGAAAATTGCCGCTTCTGGGCTGGCTCTTCTTTAACTACGATAAGAAGGCAAACATCAAGAAAGAGCTCCTCATCTTCGTTACACCAAGTGTCTTGCGGAACAAGTATGCTGAGGTGGGGGTGAAATGATGAAGCGTTGTCTCAGTCTCTTCTGCGTTGCTGCCGCGCTGATCGTAACGGCCCAGATCGGTTCAGCGGCAGAGGTTGCAAAAGGATATGTATTTGCCACCTTACAGAACAGGATTCTCGCCGGGAGCGGGGACCGTTTTTATGTTGATCTCGGGATGAAGGACGGTGTCGTAAAGGGAGACATTATCCATATACGGACTGACGTTGATTATGGCATTATGAATCCCATCGGCTTATGCTCCGCAATAAAAGTAAACAAGGAAGCCTCTATCTGCGAAGTAGCAAAGGTCAGCATGGAGATACGGAAAGGCGACGTTGCCGTCATTAAAAAGCTTCAGACCTCTGATCCCTCATTGTACCCGGCCATCTACAAGCTTCTCCACGATACCGCCGAGGTATATCCCGTAGAAAAGCCGGTAAAGGTCTATGTGCATAACTTTTTCGACGATAAAAATGCTGTGACACTCTACTCGGAGCACATACGAAACGAGATTGCTGGTCTCTTCTCTCAGAAAAGCAAATTTATCCTCAAAAAAGAGGTTCGTGAAAAGGGATTCAGGCTCTATCCCGATTCGTACACAAAATATTCTGCCGGACTGGAAAGCTTCATGAAGAACAATGATGCCGACGTATTTGTGACAGGTTGGTATGAGGCAACAGGAACAGGCGCCAATCTTCATATTCTGAAACTCGACAGGAACTACGGCCATGAACGCTTTACCTACCAAATCCCGCTGGGGCCAGACTTTGTCACAGAAGAAATGGCCCGGGTTATCGTTCCCTACGACGGCATTGAAACCAAGGATTACATAACAACGAAGATCGTCTACAAAGACCTGCAATTTGTTCCAACAAAAGATCAGAAGGCTCGCACCATATCTTACGAAGCGGGGACCGATTTCTTCAAGGAACTCGACATGAAGCGGACCAGTTTCAACGTTGTTAGCCCGGTCGGCATTAAGGTTGTTCTCGATGAAGAACCGATAGACTTTGGCGGTGACAACGAAGCTGTTATCCCCATGCCCCGTGGTCCTCATAAGCTGACCGTTTCTTACAAACGGGGTTACTTTTTCAACACCCGGGAGGCGCTCATCCATACATCGAACGCCACCGTTTCAAAAACCATTGTCCTTGATCTCGACAAGGCAAAAAATATCTCTATCGAAATTGTTCTGCAGCCACTGAGCGAAAGTGATCTTATCGATGTAAAGGTGTATAATGTCATAGAAAAGGATCACATAACGATCAAACCAACAAAAGTGGCTGAATCGGCAAGAACAATAGAGTTCTTTAAAGACTAAGAGACTTCAACAGGATATGGATACAACTACGAGGTTGGCAAAAATTCTATCTCGCCATGGCATAGCTTCCCGCCGAAAATCGGAAGAGATCATCCGCCAAGGAAGGGTTAAAGTTAATAATGTTAAGGTATTAGATCCAGCATTTCAGGTAGACTATAAACTATCATCTGTAACAGTCGATGGTATAAAACTAAAAGATATTGCCACACGAACATATATCGCTTTATACAAGCCCGTCAAACATATTTCGGACCTTAACTACGATGATGACAGGGCACTCGCCCGCGAGCTTCTTCCCGGCAAAGAGTATCTCTTTCCCGTAGGCCGTCTCGACTACAACTCGGAGGGACTGATGATCTTCACCGATGATGGAGAGTTCACGTACCGCGTGAGCCATCCCAAGTTCGAGGTGGACAAGGAGTATGAGGTCAAGTTCAAGGGAAGGCCTTCACCGGATGCCGTGAACACGGTTCGGAAGGGCCTTGTCATTGACGGAGAATCATTTCCTGTAAAGGCTTTCCATCACCTTCGCGACACGGACGACAACACATGGTTCCGTGTAGTCGTAACGGAAGGTAAAAACAGAATGCTCCGTCGCATTGGCGACGCTATCGGACATCCCGTTCTCAAGCTCAAGCGCACACGTATTGGACCGGTTCTCCTCAAAGGCTTGAAGCCTGGCGAGTATCGTAATTTATCGGTCGAAGAGATCGAAGAACTCACAGGACTCAAGGGCAAATAGACGGTGCTTTCATGAATATGGGACAATTCGATCAATGGGCTGATATTCTCAAAACGCTCGGCCATCCGTTGCGGCTTCAAATCATCAAACTCCTGGCAGAAGACGATCGCTGCGTACTCAGTCTCTGGAGCAAGCTTCATCTTCAGCAGTCCGTTGTTTCCCAGCACCTCGCAGTCCTGAGGAAGAAAGGCATCGTTCAGTGCACCAGGAGGGGGACCCGCATGAACTACTCGGTAAAGAACAAAGAGATCAAAGAGATCATTCGTTTAATCGAATCTGATAAAAGTTAACATAATATCTCTTATCAGTACCAATACGTCAGGACCCCCGAATATCACTCTCTATTACAGAATAGTCGGGAATCCTGACGTACATCTCTAACATGCTATTTCTGATATTTCCTTTTCACAAATGCAAGTGACTCGTCGATGGCATCGGCTGTCAGGGCGAGATCATTTTCGCTGTGACGGTAACTTATGTAAGCATGGTGATGAGGGGTAAAGAAAAAACCTCTTCGAATCAGTTGGGTATAAAAATCATCGCGCTTGGCTTTCTGCGTGTCGGCGTCATCTTTTTTGAATGTGATAAAAAACATGGGCGCCACACCTGTCAGTTCAGCTCCGATGTCGTGGCGGTCGATAATTGCCTGAAGTTTCACAAGTAAGCGTGTACCTTTTTCCCATATATTGTCGAGCACCTTTTCCCGTTCAAGTATCTCGATTGTTTTGAGGGCCGCGATGTATCCGTCACTGTTTGGAAAAAACGTTGATGATATGAAGAGTTTATGGGCTGCAGCCATCATGACGTCCGTCTTGCCTGTGACAACGCTGATGGCATATCCGTTGGCCATGCCCTTGCCAAGTACTGTGAGGTCGGGTGTAACGCCGTACAGTTCCTGTGCTCCTCCCATTCTGAGGCGAAAACATGTCCTCACCTCATCAAAAATCAGCACGGAGCCGTATTTGTCGGCGAGCGCCCTCACGCCCTCCAGAAATCCTGGGGCAGGTGTCTGCATCTTCTGATGAAGCGGATGGCCAAAAGGCGTCATAATAATCGCCGCCGTCTGGTCGCCAAATTTTTCCATGAGTTCTTCGAGTTCTCCGAGGCTGTTATAACGAAACTCGTGAACGTCTTCGTAGAATTTCTGCGGAATTCCTCCCTTCATTTCGACGCACCAGTCATGCCATCCATGGTACCCGCACCGCATCACCTTGACGCGATTCGTGAATGCCCTGGCAATCCGGATACTTGCCGTCGTAGCGTCAGATCCTGTCTTGAGAAATATACTCAGCTCCGATGAAGGAATGAGTTCGTTCAACTTTTTCGCAAGCTGATTCTGATAGGGTTGGGTGAGTGAAAAGCAGAAACCCTTATCTTTTATCTGACGTATAACGGCATCGTCGACTTCATCTTCCCGGTACCCGAGAATAATGGGACCATAGCCACAGAGAAAGTCGATGAACTCGTTTCCATCCACATCAGTTAAGCGGCACCCCTTCCCGTATTCCAGAAAAATAGGGTACTCGCCTTCTATAAAATCGGCAGGCTTTCTCGCACCGAGGACCCCTCCGGGGACGAGAGTTTTCGCTTCTTCAAAAAGTGCCCTGCTTTTCGATATGTTTAGTTTTTCGGCATCACCCATGTCTTCCTCCTCTCTTCTCTCTTCAGGCTATTGAAATCTAACCGTTGTGCAGGATCGTTCCTGCCCTCCCCTCTTTTCTCAACCTATACTAAAGTCTCAGTAACGATGAGATCGTCTCTGTCTGATGAATCCTCGCCCCTCTTTCCAGGAGGGCGGCCAGAAATCTTTCCGGATCGATACAGCCTTCAGGAGCAACAACACCTTTTACCGAAACATGACCGGCATTGATCATCAGGGCCGCAATTGATGCCGGAAGTCCTGTACCAGGAGCCATCCTGCCGACGATATCAGCCGTGTAGGTCACCCTCTTGCCGCCCCGCTCCCCTTTGACGATCACCTTCAGCCCTGATGCCGCCGGCCCGTTATCACGATTTGCAGGAATCCTGTCCCAGAGCCGCAGGGTAAGATCATAAGGAACTACGCTCGCCCCTTTGATCTCGACCGGGTCAGTACTCAGGAAGCCTGTGTCTCTCTGTTCCTTGATGAGTTCGTCAACCCATGATGGTATGAGTGCCCCCTTGATGACAACTTTCTTCACCCCTTCTATATATTTTGGTATGGTGATCGGTTGCGGGTGGCCTACGTACCGGACAACACATGTGCCGAGGGGCGGCAGAAATTCTGCTGTTTCTTCCCCTGTTCCGCCGTCTACATAGTCAAGCTTGCCGTCAATATATTGAGGGATCTTTCCTGTGACCATATGAAGACTGTGATCCCATGCCGCTCCGGCGAGCTCCGCGATACTCACGACCCAGAACAGGTGAATCTCGTCCACTACATCCAATTGATTTGCATACCACTTCACCAGGACATTATTTGTTCCCGGATCGGAGCCCATACCTGTCAGAACGGTTATCCCCGCTTTCTTCGCAGCGCTGTCAATGTCGGCGGAAGAAAAAAGTATGGGGACAGCCTCATAGTCGTCACAAATATCGATATAGTTGACTTTCGCTTCGACGGCCGCTCTCGCAACAGCGACGGCAGTCTTGTAGAACGGCCCGGCGCAATTGATTACAACGTCTGCTTCTCTTATTGCATCCACCATTCCACTATGATCATTAACATCGATCTTCTTCAAGGACGTCTTTCCGCTCGTCCGTAATTTTTCCTGAACCCTTGCAGGATCGATGTTAATGTCGCCCAATATGACACTCTTGATGGGCTCCTGTTTGATCAGGTCCCGGGCCACCCCCTGGCCCATACCTCCCGTACCTCCAACGACGAGTGCTCTCATGCGTCCTCCCTCTCAGGTAGTCTGAATCTATTCCAGTTCTACTTATTTACGTCGAAATCCCCTTCCAGGAGTTCGGTAAGTACCCCATGGAGTTTATTGGGGTGGTGAACAAAAGCATACCGTGTCCCGAAGAGTTCCCGCGGTTCGTTGTCGATGAGTTCAACGTGCTTCGCCTTCAGTTCGTTCATGGCAACTGTCAGATCATCGACTTTGTATGATATGAGAAAGGCTCCTTCCCCCCTTGAGCTGATGAACTTTGCAACTTCGCCGTCAGGCGATGTAGACTCCATGAACTCAACCGCCACATCGCCAATGTAGTACCGGGCCACCTTGATCTTCTCCGATTCTGCAACATACTCACAGGAGGGCGTCAACCCGAAATCCTCTTCGTACACCTTCTTTGTATCTTCAAGGTTCCTGACGGCAAAACAGATGTGATCAATCTTCTCTATTTTCATGACTGCTCCCTCTGTCCTTCTCGCTTTTCATTTGGATGGCGTGCAAAATCTTGTCGGGCGTCAGTGGAAACTCGTTCATATAGACGCCGATAGCGTTACTGACTGCTCCGCAGTAAGCCTGCGCTGCAGACATGGCCACTGACATTCCCGCCTCCTTTGCGCCGTATGGACCATTGGGATCGACGGTTTCAACGATAATGTTTGTAACAGGCGGCATATCACAGGCAAGGGGAACCTTGTACTCAAGCTGGGTCGGATTGATGACACGGCCCTGATGCCAGAGATGGAATTCGCTCAGCATACCCCCCTGGCCACCCATCGCGACACCACCTTCAAACTGACCCTCAATGATCCGGGGGTTGAGAGCATACCCTACATCCTGAGCCGCTGTTACATGAACAACATCGACATGTCCTGTTTCCGGATCGACTTTAACTTCCGTGATGACCGTGCCGAACGAGAACGTCTCGCTCAATTGGCCAAATGGGTTTTCGACCCATTCTCTCTTCGGATCTACCTTGGGCCAATACGACCCTTCGCCACTGATAGACTCACCCCTCGAAAGGGCCGTGCGAACAATCTTTGCGATGGAGACGGTCTTGCCGGGGTCATCGATTGCAGTTATTTTTCTATTTTGGGCTATCAGCTTTGCCGGATCGACACCAAGGCTTTCCGCGGCTATGGCAAAAAGCCTCTCTTTCGCTGCACAAGCGGCAAGGCGGACGGCATTGCCGCCGATAAATGTTTCACACATCGAATAGGATCCGGGGTCGCTGGGAGTCACCTCCGTATCAGCGTTGATCAACTGGACATCGTCAACAGAAAGCCCGAGTTCCTCTGCGGCAATCTGGACGAGCATATTGTCATTCCCCTGGCCGTTGTCGACGACGCCCGAAATAACGGTAATTCCCCCTTCTTCGTTGAACTTGATGAATGCCTGTGAGCCACCCCTGATACCCATGGGGAAACCGGTCTGTACCGAATTACATCCTATCCCTATGCCGTGGTAGGGCGGCAGCTTGCCGAATTTGTCTCTCCACTGGGAGGCCTTTCCCGTCTTTTCGATCGTTTCGGTCATACCGCAACTCGCAACGAAGGATTTTGTCGGTGTGTACTCTCCTGTCCTCCGGGCGTTCCTCAGTCTCATGTCGAGTGGATCGATGCCCAGTTCGGCGCCGAGCATATCGAGCTGAATATCAATTCCGCAGGCAAATGCCCTTCCGTGTGTTCGAAACATGCCTCGTATCGGCTTGTTCGTGAAGATCCTGTACCCGTTATACCGGACATTCTCCATTCTGTATGCCTGTTCCATACAGAGGAAGGGCACGCTGACAGCGATGGGGCCGGTGCTGCTGTACGCTCCTCCATCCATATAACAGGTAATATCGCGGGCTACGACCTGCCCTTCCCTGTCAACGCCTGTCTTGATCCGCGTAACCATCGAATGGGCCTGGCGGGTACAGATGGAATTCTCTTCTCTCGAATAGATGATCTTCACCGGTAGCCGGCTTTTTTTTGCCAGCAACGCACAGATCAGGTCAGCGGGTGCGATCTCCGACCGGCCGCCGAAAGCACCTCCTATGGTGATCTTTCGCACCCTCACCTTGTTGAGGGGTATCTTAAGGGCATTCGAAAGGGGCTTTGCCTTCAGATGGGGGCCTGCATTTGGCATCCATATCTCCAGATTGCCTGAGTGATCGAACTGTGCAGTCACGGCATATGGTTCCCCCTGAAAATATGAGTCCTCAGGGGCCGAAAATGTATCTTCCCTTACAATGGCCGATTCTGCGAAACCCTTTTCAATGTCGCCCACGGTGATATTGACGTGAATATTGATGTTATCCTTATGCTCGTCGTGGATAACCGGTGCGCCGGCCCTCATGGCATCGTCAATCGTAAAGACAGCGGGCAATACGTCGTATGTCACATCTATGAGATTGAGCGCTTCCAGTGCCGTATCTTCATCGATAGCGGCAACGGCGGCTACCTCTTCTCCCACATACCGTACTTTATCGACGGGGAGGAACTGCTGATCCTGGGTGTACCGGAACACACCCCACTTGTCGCCGCATGTATCTCTCGCCGTGACAACAGCCTTGACACCTGAAAGGGCCTCCGCCTTCGATGTGTCAATGGAGACGATCCGGGCGTGGGGATGTGGCGACCTGAGCACCTTTCCACACAACATCCGTGGAAGCGTGAGATCCCCGGAAAAAAGTGCTTCACCGGTTGCTTTGGCTGTCGTGTCAATCCGTTTGCTGCCCTTGCCTATTAAGGAGAATTTATTCATATCCCTACCTCTCTTCCCGGGAAAGGGACTTCACCGCTTCTATGATTTTTGCATACCCCGTACACCGGCAGACATTCCCCCCAAGTGACTCCCTGATCTCATCCTCCGACGGTGACGGATTATCGTTGAGCAAAGCTGCACTTGTAAGAATCATTCCGGGACTGCAGAAACCACACTGGATGGCATGGTGTTCAACGAAAGCTTCCTGGACGGGGTGGAGCTTCCCCGCAGCCGCCAGGCCTTCAATGGTGACAATCCTGTGGTTCTGAGCTTCCGCTGCAAGGAGAAGGCAGGATCTCACCGGTCTGCCGTCAAGCAGTACGGTACAGGCACCGCAGGCACCATCTCCGCAGCTCTCTTTTGTTCCGGTCAGCGACAGGTCTTCCCTGAGTACCTCGAGTAACGTCTTGTTCGGATACACCGTGACGTGAATCATGTCGCCATTTACATTGAGGTCAAGACCGATCTTCTTCATTCCTAACCTTCCTTTTTCATGTCGTTTATGGCCCCAAGGACTGCCCTCCGTGCCATCACACTCGAGAGGTTTCTCCGGTAGGCCGCAGGAAGAATCGTATTGTCGGCCATCTCAACCTCCGAATCCGCAAGAGAGGATATTTTCTCCAAGACCATCGGTCCTGGAGATTGAGCGGTGAGGAGTCCCGTTAGTCCGATCTTTCGTGGAGCTGATCCGGCTGCTCCGAGAACCAGTTCCGCCGACACTATCCGCGAACCCTCCCCTTTTACAAATGCAGCGGCAGAAATGAGAGGATAATCTACAGAACCCCTGATCCGGAACTTTTGATACGACGACCCAAAAGACTTTCCCGGAAGGGGGAGAACGATCTTCGTAACGACCTCATCCCCTCCTATTCCGATCGGACTCCTGCCGTTACCTGTAAAGATGTTTTCAACGGGGACAACCCTGCTCCCCCCTTTCTTCTGCACCTTTACCTTTGCGCCCAGAGCGATGAGCAT
>CAYQXL010000046.1:0-16584 GCA_964421445.1 uncultured Pseudomonadota bacterium | reverse complement strand
GACGCCCTTCTTGCGCGGCCTGCAGGTCTTATCGTGAGCGCAATGGGCCTCGTGGGGTTCGTTGTAGCGCTGCCCTTCTCCCTCACGTCGGGCACAACGTCGAGTACCTACAACGCGCTTATCAAGGAACCGGTCGACTTCACGTTCACCCGTCCCATGGGCGATATGGGGCTTCAGTACAACAAGTAGCCCTTCATCCAGCCGAAGTGACAGAGTAGTTCAGTCAGAAAATCAGACAGAAGAGAGGCTCTCGTAGTACAGGGCCTCTTCTTTTTTTCCCCTTTTTACGGCACCGCCGGCGAGAATCGAGCATTTTTTTCTCAACTCTTCCTTCGCCATCCTCTCCTGATCACCGGTGCAGACCCCTGACCGGAGGAGCTTCGCAAGGCTCTGCACCCGGAACCGGTCCATGGCCTCATATCGTCTGCTCAGTTGGTCGTCATGCCCTCCCCGCTTTACGATCAGCGGTTCGGAAAGAAAGACAACGGGATAACGGGCGGTAATGCGCAACCATAGATCGTAATCTTCGCAGACAACAAGCTCTTCATCAAAGAAACCAACCGTCGACAAGATCTCTTTTTTAATGACCACCGACGAAGGACTGATAATACAGAGGGGGAGACAGTGGGCAAAGATCATGCCTGAATACTTGGCATGCCGTTTCTTCTGGTTCACCCGCTTCCCATTCCTGATCCATATTTCATCAGTATAACAGACCGGAACCCCTTCTTCCCGAAGAAGAGCCATCTGCCGGGAAAGCTTTCCCTTGCACCAGAGATCATCGACATCGAGAAAAGCGACGTATTCGCCTCCGGCGATCATGATTCCCCTGTTCCGCGCACTGCTTATCCCCCTGTTCGGTTGCCACAGGTAGCGGACAGGGAGATCGTCGATCTCGCTGAACGACCGATCATCAGAGCCGTCATCGACAACAATGACCTCTTTCTCCTCATAATCCTGAGAGAGAACGGACATGACCGCATCCCTGAGGAAGTCTCTTCTGTTGAAGGTCGTTATAATGACCGACACGAGGGGCTGCATGGGATATCGGAAAGACGGCTACAAAGGGGTGACGGTGAGGGTGACAGTGAATGAAAGGGACGACGGACCCTGTTCGAGAGACCAGACGGGCATGATCATCGTACTCTGGTAATTCCGTTCAAAACCTTCCTCCGAGAGGGATACAACCTCAACGGGAAACGTGACGATTCCCGAGCACCCGTCTACAGCCAGAACAACCTCGATCTCCTGGTAGGGATCGACGCACCGGATCAGGGATGCACCGGGAAGCCATCCTTTTACATCGAGGGCATGCCTCGTGCCGTCGAACTCCATATACCGGTCCCCGCCGGAACCGAGGAAGGAAAAATTGAACTCGACGCCGAGACTGAACGGTCCCGGGAGACTGCCGGTCACTCCGTAGGCTGCCGACAATGACTGGGCACCCTTGTCGAGAGCAAAACTCTTCGTGATGGTCAGGGGAGATGACTGACCACCCTGGAAAATGTGGCCCTCTCTCAACAAAACAACGGTTCCCCTGCTGTCATTGCTTTCACTGGCCTTTGCCCTGTACGGCTCTCTGACGAAATCAGCGGGCTCGACATAGGTGGCCCGGTGAAGAGCGTCGAAACGGGCATCCTGGCCCAAAACATGGTCGATAAAGGAAGCCCTCCTGTGCCAGTCGTAATCGAGATATTGCTCCAGGTTTTCTTCCTTTGACAGGACAAGATCATGGATCGTCTTCGACCCGTCCACTGATTCGGCTGTTCCTGCCCGGGCGACCTTGTCGTGATAGCCTTCAAACCTCCGGGTCAGGGTGGCCATGACATTCACAGCCTTCGGTTTACAGTCCAGTTCATAGAGGGCACCGCCTTCCTTCAGGAGGAAGGTTGCCTGGAGACGATCGTTTTCGAGAATGATCTCATCAAATCCATCGACATTAATATCATCCTTCACCACCTGGACGTAGGCTCCCTTCGGCTGGACAGCCCTTTCTCCCTCGATGAGGTTTCCATATACCGACGACCGGAGGTGCGGGAGGTAGAGACCTCCGAAGACACCGTGCCAGTAGGCATCATTACACTGAGCCCTGTAGAGATGATCCCGCGCATCCCTGCTGTCCCCGGCAGACCTGGACAGACGGAGCATTTTCTTGTGCATGTCATTGCTTTCAGGGTACTTGACGAGAAAATTCCTGTAGTAGCCTCCCCGATATGCAAGACCCCATGTTTCATCAAGATATGTCCGGGCCGGGGTAAACCGCGACGTGAACCGTGCAGGCAAACACCACTCGCCCATCTCCTTGTAGGAGCTGCAGTCGAGATAAGCCAGTCCCTTTGCCGGTTTTTCCATAATAAAGCGTCCGGGCGTTATTGTCTGCAGCCAGTCCTGGTTGTCCGAAAGATACTGGAAGAAGCGTATGAGCCACCTCTCCTCATAGACAGAATGGAACGTTCCGGGCCACAAGCCGAATTTTTCCCCGTCGTCACCGAAGACCACAATCTCCGCTCCCTTTCCGGCAGCCTCTCTCAGATAGCGGTCTATCTCGTCTACAGGGGAAAACGGTATGGTGTAGCGAAGTCTTTCAAGGCCCGGGTATACAGCAATACTCTCTCCCTCGAATTCGGTACGGTAGTATCCGTAGAGTTGATCTTCCTCAAACCCGGCCATCCGGAAATGGTTATCATCGACGATCGTATAGGCAATGCCCGCTTTGGCGAGAACACCAGGAATATGGGGCTCATAGACCCTTTCGGTGAGCCAAGCACCTGTCGGTCTCGTTCCGAACGTCTCTTCCATGAGGTTCTGATGGATGATGAGCTGAGCCCGTGCGTCGGCCTCAGGGATCATGGCAAGTACAGGTTCGTACATACCGGCCGATATGATCTCAACCTGCCTACGGTCCACCATCGCCTTCAGCCGGGCGATGTAGTCCGGTTTTTCGTCGAGAAGCCACCGGAAGAGATATCCAGAGATGTGGATTCCTGCTTTTACATCGGGAAATTGACCGAGGACATCAAGAAAAGGACCGTAAGCCTTTCTGTAGGCCTCATCGAGAATGAAGCCCATGTTGCCCACGGGCTGATGGTTGTGAATGGCAAGGGAAAGATACATGAGATATTATGGCGGGGTCGACGAGAATCGAACTCGCGGCCTCCGGCGTGACAGGCCGGCGTTATAACCAGGCTTAACTACGACCCCGCGTAATTTTTACTTCCATATGGTAGGCGGAACAGGGATCGAACCTGTGACCCCCGGCTTGTAAGGCCGATGCTCTCCCGCTGAGCTACCCGCCCAGTTGACTCAATATAGCAGGTCCACTGGGAAATGTCAATCGTCTATGCGATGTCAGCCTCTTCTTCGTAAATAAGAATCGGCCTTTCTTGGTGCACAATGACCTCTTCGCTGATAACGCACTCTTTCACGTTGGAGAGGGACGGTATGTCATACATGACGTCGAGCATAACCTTCTCCATGATCGAGCGAAGCCCCCGGGCACCGGTTTTCCGTTTCATTGCATCCCTGGCGATCGCCCTGACCGAACCTTCGGTAAATGTTAGGCCGACACTTTCCAGTTCAAAGAGCTTCCGGTACTGTTTGACCAGGGCATTTCGCGGCCGTTTCAGAATCTCTACAAGAACGTCTTCGCTCAGTTCTTCCAGGGTCGCCACAATGGGAAGCCTTCCGATGAACTCAGGGATAAGACCGAACTTCAGAAGATCTTCGGGCTGTATATCCCGTATCAGTTCCGAATATTCCTTGTCCCTGCCGCCCTCGACATCGGCACCGAAGCCGATACCCGTCTTGCCTACCCTGTTGGAGATGATTGTTTCGACACCGTTGAACGCCCCGCCACAGATAAAGAGAATATTCGACGTATTGACCTTGATGTAATCCTGCTGCGGATGCTTTCTCCCGCCCTTCGGCGGAACATTGGCAACCGTTCCTTCAATAATCTTCAGGAGAGCCTGCTGTACCCCTTCACCGGAAACATCCCGCGTGATCGACGGGCTCTCAGTCTTTTTCGCAATTTTATCGATCTCGTCGATATAGACGATTCCCCGTTCGGCCTTTTCCACATTATAGTCTGCCGACTGAAGGAGATAGAGGATGATGTTTTCCACATCCTCCCCTACGTACCCTGCCTCGGTGAGCGTTGTGGCATCGGCGATCGTAAAGGGAACATGGAGAACCTTCGCCAGGGTCTGGGCCAGGAGTGTCTTCCCTGAACCTGTAGGACCGATGAGAAGAATGTTGCTCTTCTGAATCTCTACATCATCGAACGTGGTCCGCGACTCGATACGCTTATAGTGATTGTAAACGGCAACAGAGAGAACCTTCTTCGCATATTCCTGGCCGATGACATATTCATCGAGAAGTTTCCTGATCTCGTGGGGCTTGGGAATTGAGGTCCTGATATAATCGAACCGTTCTTTCTTGGTCTCTTCCTGAATGATTTCGTTGCACAACTCGATACATTCATCACAGATATAGACCATGGGCCCTGCGATGAGTTTTTTTACTTCATCCTGGTTCTTGCCGCAAAAGGAACAGTTCAATTTAATCGTTCTCCCGTTATTCTTTTTTATCATACTTTACTGCCTCTTCTCCACTATCTGATCAATAAGCCCATATTCCTTCGCCTGTTCGGTTGTCATAAAAAAATCCCGCTCCGTATCGACAGCGATCTTTTCCATGGGCTGACCTGTGTGCTGGCAGAGTATCCGGTTCAATTCTTCCCGCATTCTCAGAATCTCTTTGGCATGAATACCAATATCCGTAGCCTGACCCTGGACACCCCCCAGGGGCTGATGTATAACGATACTCGAGTGGGGCAAGGCATACCGCCGGCCCTTTTCTCCTCCCGTCAGAAGGATCGCCCCCATGCTTGCCGCCTGACCGATACACATGGTAACGATGGGAGACTTGACATACTGCATCGTATCGTAGATGGCAAGGCCGCTCGTCACAACCCCTCCGGGCGAATTGATGTAGAGAAAGATCTCTTTCGACGGGTCTTCCGATTCGAGAAAGAGGAGTTGGGCGATAATGATGTTCGCCACCGAATCATCGATGGCAGTGCCCAGAAAAACGATCCGCTCCTTCAGGAGCTTCGAATAGATATCGTAGGCCCTTTCCCCCCTGCCGTCCTTCTCAATTACGATTGGCACCAGGTTCATTCAGTCTCCTTGGCAAGGGCTTTGATCACCGCAGTCTCTCTCAAAAGGTCGAGGGTCTTTTCCTGGAGTACGCTGTTTCTCAGGCCTTCCATAAAGTCGTTCTGTTCATAAAAGCCCCTCACTTCTTCGTAACTCCTCCGGGCGTCGTTTGCGACCCTCCTGATCCGTGCTTCCACATCGTCTTCATCAACCTTTATATCTTCATCGACGGCAATCCTGGAGAGAATGATTTCCGCCTTGATCTTTTCCTGTTCTCTCTTTCCGAATTCGAGCCTGAGGTTCGTATCGACCATATTCTCCTCTTCTGCCGTCATGGCCTGCCCCTGATACTTGGACTTGATCTCGTCGATCCGTGCATCGACCCGTGTTTTGAGCAGTCTCGGAGGAATGGGAATGTCAGCTTCTCCTACCAGTTTTTCCAGGAGTTTTTCCGATACCGTTCTCTTGTAGGCAACATCTTTTTCCTTCTCCAGTTCGTCCCTCAGACCTGCCATCAGGGCCGGCAGATCGTCAAAGTTGAGATCCTTGGCAAAGTCATCGTTGATTTCAGGGAGCCGTTTCTTCTTAATCTCGTTCACATGCACCTTGAAGAGCATCGGTTTCCCGGCAAACTGTTTATCGGGATAGTCCTCGGCAAAGGTGACTTCCACATCCTTCTCCTCGCCGACCTTCATGCCCAGAAGGGCTCCTTCAAATTCAGGCATGAGCGTGTTGTTTCCCAGCTCAAGGGGATAAGAGTCGACGGCGACGTCCTTCACCGCCTCACCGTCTGAATATCCCTGGTATTTAATGAAGACAAAGTCGCCCTTTTCCGCCTCTCCGTCGCCCTCCTTGGGCAGCATCTGAGCATGCATCTCTCTCAGGCCGTCGAGCCGCTTGTCCACGTCTTCGTCCGTTACAGGTGTATGTTCAACCTCGATCTCGATCCCTTTATAGACGGGAATCGTGATCTCCGGCAATACCTCACAGTCGAGCGTATATCCCGACTCTCCGTCGGCTTCAATAAAATCGGCGATCGGTTCATTCACCGGCGCCACCTGCGCCTCTGTCAAAGCCTGGTACATCGTCTGTTCGATCATCCGCTTCTTTGTTTCTTCTTCCGCATAGTCTTTATACAGACCGACCAGAACGGGGCGGGGAACCTTCCCTGGCCGGAAACCCTTCACTTTTGCCTGCTTGCCGAGTTCGCGGTAAATCTCCTCTTTCCATTCGGCGATCTTCTCCGGCGGAATCAAAACAGTAATTTTCTTTCGCACCTGATCTATATTCTCAACGCTAACCTTCATGAATTCCTCCAGAAAAGATAGGGAAAACTGGGGGCTTCCCGGAAATACCCTACAGTATACCTATAACTGCCCGGGATATCAAGATTATGAGAGGGGAGATCCCCTCTTTCCTTCGCGCCGGAAAAGAATCAACGGTCCGCCAGCCTGCTCCGGCCCGGTCATTCCGCTATTCTACAAGCTGTCTCACAAAATTAGGCAATTTAAATGCTGCTTCGTGGAGATCAGGATTGTAATATTTTGTCTCAAGCTTGAGGTCCGAAAAGTATCTCCTGTCGAGATCCTTCAGCGGCGAGTATTTCTTGGAACAGAACGCAAAACTCCACAAACCGCTCGGATAAGTGGGAATGTAGGCTGTGTAAAGTTCGGCGACAGGGAAGATCGTTTTCAGATTCTTAAAAACCTTCCTGATCGTATCCTGATTGTAAAACGGCGATTCGGTCTGCGAGATAAGGATTCCGTCATGGGCGAGCCTGTCGTGGATATTCTGGTGAAAAGGCTTCTGGAAAAGCACCTCCGCCGGTCCAATGGGATCGGACGAGTCGACGATAATGATATCGTACTCATTCTCCGTTTCCGCCACAAACCGCGCTCCGTCATCATAGAGAACTTCCACTTTCGGATTACTGAACTCCCTGCTCACATCGGGGAAGTACTCCTTGCATATATCGACAACCATTTTGTCGATCTCGACGAGTGTCACCTTCTCCACCTTCGGGTGTTTCACAATCTCCCTGACCGTCCCTCCGTCGCCGCCGCCGATGACGAGAACCCGTTTCGGCGAGGGATGAACGGAAAGAGGAACATGGCTGATCATCTCATGGTAGATGAATTCATCCTTTTCCGTAATCATGATCGAACCATAAAGCACAAGAACCCGCCCAAAGACGTCTGTTTCAAAAACATCGACCTGCTGAAAATCGCTCTGACCGCTGTAGAGGATCTTCTTGATCTTCACCGTGAGTCCGGCGCTCTTTTTGTGCAGCTCTGAATACCATATATTCCAGAGATCCTCCATGGAACCCTCTCTGATCGAATCATCCAGTGTTGTCATCGGTCCCTCCTCTTCGTCTTAATCAACCGTTATTATTTTCGTCTTCTTCAGCATATTGAATTCTGTGGCGCTGACATTGGTGTAGGCTCCCATGCTCGGAGCGAGCAACAGGTCCCCTGACTCAAGCTCAGGGAGCACAATGTCGCTTGAGATGACATCAAAAGAGTCGCATGTCGGTCCCGCCAGGACACAGCGGCTCCGGTTTTCCGTCCTCTCCGAGACAATTTCGTAGTTGGCATGGTCGTAAACCTTCCCGGAAAATGAACTGTAGAGCCCGTCGTCGACGTAGTACCACTGAACCTCGTTCCGGAGTGAACGGCCGACAACAGTCATGATGAGGACAGCGGCGTCGCCGCAGATAACCCGGCCAGGCTCGGCAATGATCCGTGTTCCTGGAAAATAATTGTTCAGCGAATCACGGATCGGCTCGCAGAATTTCCCCATGGGAATGACATTCTCCGTGTATTTGACCGGAAACCCGCCGCCGATATCGAGCATCTCCATCCGGATGCCCTTCAGCGACATGAGATCGTAGATTCTTTTACAGGTGAGGATCGTCTCAGCATAGGTATAGGGATTAACGGACTGAGAACCGACGTGAAAGGCTATGCCCGCCACGGTCAGACCTGACGCTGCCGCTTTCTCGAGAAGTCTCTCTCCGTCCCGGGGCTCAGCGCCAAATTTGTAGTTCAGATTGACAACGCAGTAAGGGTTGGGAATGGCTATCCTTAGAAGAACCCGCGCCTTCGGTGCTGTCTGTCTCAGCTTCTCCAGTTCATCGTCGCTGTCAAAGATAAAGAGATCGACCCCTCTCTCCCTCAGATAGACGATATCCGATCTTTTTTTGACCGGTTGGGTATAGATCAGCTTTTCAGGAGGAATGCCAATCTTTTTGACCAGTTCAAACTCTCCTACAGAACTGATATCGAAGGATGCACCGGCCAGGGCGAGAGACTTCAGGATCTCCCTGTGGGGATTGGCCTTTACGGCATAGAAGAGTTCAACGCCAGGAAGACTCTCCTTCAGGGAAAGATAGTTCTCCCGGAGTTTTTCCCGCGATAAAACGAGCAAAGGTGACCCGTGTTTGCGGACAAGCTGCCGTGCTTTTTCAAATGTGAGGAAATCAACTTCCATGACCGGTCTCTGTATCGCGGCGTAAGCCCGGGGGCACGTCAGGCCACAGGGCCCGGGGCCGCCGTTGCCGTTTCGATGCCCCGGTCAAGAGGCTTGTGAGAAAAGTCCGTTCCGAGAAAACCGAGTTGTCCGCGCTTCATTTCCATAGTGGAAACGTGTTCCGCTTCAAGGCCTTCCTTCAGGAAGGAATAGGCTTTCCAGGGGTCTACGTCTTCACCGCAGGTAAAGAGATCTATGGCTGCATAGCCGTATTCGGGCCACGTATGAATGGCAAGATGGGATTCGGCGATCACAACGACGCCGCTGACGCCGTGAGGACTGAACAGATGGAAGACGCTCTGAACGATCGTTGCTCCCGCTATTCGGGCGGCACCTTCCATATGGTTCTGTATCATATCGACATTATTCAAAATGTCCGAATTACACCCGTAAAATTCAGTCAAAACGTGTCTTCCCAATGCTTTCAACTCATGGCCCTCCTTTCGGAATTCTCAACCCCGAAGGGTATTAAAAATTCGGAGGCGAAGAGACCCACAACACGAGTGCCCCGTTCTTTCGCCTGTTCGTTATGTAATGCTTTTTTCGTGCCTCAAAATAGAAGCACTCACCTTTTTTCAGTTTATATACTTTTTCGCCGTACACCAGTTCAACGGTCCCCGCCACGACAAAACCAAATTCCTCGCCTTCGTGGGGCTCCTCTTCAGGTGTTGCCTCTCCTGCATCCAGCTCAAGAACCGCCGGATCCATCAGCCTGTTCTGAGCAGCCGGAACAAGAACTTGGAAAGACTTGACGTCTTCCATCTCCAGTTCGACCCTGTCCTTTGCCTTGAAGGCGATCTTCTCATCGAAGGCGCCATCAAAAAACCGTGACGGCTTTTCATCGAGCGCGTCCAGTATACCAATAAGGCTCTCGACGGAGAGGGATGTGTGGTTTCTCTCCACCTGCGAGATGAAGCCTTTCGTCAATCCTGCCCGGGAGGCAAGCTCCTCCTGGGTCAAATTCTTTGCCTGGCGAAGCATCTTAAGCCGCTCGCCGATACTCACACTGCTACTTTTCATACTAACAATATACCGTTACCATAAGTTTACAGTATTAAACAAAATTGAGAGACTTCTTGTCAAGTAAAATTTTATTTAACTTTTTGGTTCAGTATGCTAAACTCGTCTCATGAGGTCATAAGTGATTGTAAAACAAGAGATTATACAACTTCTTGAAGACAAACATGTGACGCATATTTTTCATTTACCGGGAATTCACACGCTTCCCCTGAATGAGGTTCTCACAAACTCAAAAATCACTGTTTTGATGGGAAGGCATGAATCGACATGCGGATTCATGGCAGATGGTTATGCCCGGGCAACGGGGCAGACGGCTGTCGTCGTCATCACACCAGGTCCAGGTCTCGGCAATGTGACTGCCGCCTGCATGGAGGCATTCGGAAGCGATTCACCCCTCCTTTTGATTCATGTCGATACGGAACGGACGGATATCGGCAAAGGCATTCTCCACGAGTTGAAAGACCCGGACAGCATGTTTCGGGATATTACAAAGCACGTCGCCCGGGTCGACCGTCCCGGGGATACGGCCCCCGTTCTGTCTGATGCTTTTGACAGGACCCAAAGCAACAGACCCGGTCCCGTCATGGTCTCCGTTCCCTACACATTCTTTGAAAAAAAGGTCTCATCATCCGATTATCCTCCTACCCCCCGTTCCGGGGGGACTCTATCTTCCCAGGGTCCTCTGGAGGAACTTCTGAAGAATGCCCGGCATCCCGTAATCGTCGCAGGACGGAGTTGCATGTCCGAAGCTGCGGGCACACTCCTCGACAGGATATGTGTACGGTCCTCGATACCTCTCGTGACGAGTACGGCAGGAAAAGGTGTTGTCCCCGAGGACCGGCCTTATGCATTCGGCAACGTCATGCAGAAAGGGATTGTCCGGGAGATGATAAACGAAGCCGATGTCGTCATCGCGGCAGGGACCCGGCTCAGGGATGTAGATGCCCGGCGGAGAGGTGTGAAGATCAGAAATCTCGTCCATGTCGATCTCGACGGTTCCTGGATCGACAAAAATTACCGGTCCGGTGCGTCCCTGTCCGGTGACCCTATTCAATCACTTCAGCAGATAGAGGCAATCCTCAGTTCGAAGCGTTCCCTGTGGAACCTTTCAGACCTCAGGGAACGTTACAACGTACAGGCGAAGAGTCTGTCGTCCCGGTCGCCGGGCTATCGCATCATTCAGGAACTGCGGCGAGTCATCCCGCCGGAGACACTCACGTTCTGGGATCTGAACCTGATGGCATACTGGGCCGAATACCATTTCCCCATTTTCCGGCAGAATACCTTCTTCATGCCCCGGGGGGCCTCACCGATCTTTTTCGCTTTGCCCGCCGCCATGGGCGGTGTCGTCGGTGTTCCCGGACGACCATGCCTCGCTGTATGCGGTGACGGCGGGATCCTTCCGGTCATCGGAGAGCTGGCAACAATCGTCCAGTACAGACTTCCTCTCGTCATTCTCGTCTACAACAACGGAGCATATGGTATTCTCGAGGATTACATGTCCGCCACATACCACCTGGACGGCGTGATGACGCTCAAAAACCCCGACTACGTCGCCCTCGCCCGCGCTTTCGGCATAAAGGCAAAGAGAGCGACTACACCGGCAGGCCTCACAAAGATCTTTGCCGCTGATGTCCGGTGGGATGAACCGTTCCTTATAGAATTCCGGTCCCCCCTCTTCCCTCCTCCCTGGAGGCTCTGAACACAGAGGATATGATGAGACCACATGACCATCGCCGGCAGTTTCGGCTCCGGACCGGATCTATCGTTCTCTTGGTGGCAGTCATTCTCATGATCTCGACGGGAGCATCAGGAAAGGACCGCGATTTTACACGGGACTGGTTGATCGGTTTTTCTGTAAAAAACACGGCAAAAGCTTACGTCGCTGTTTCTGACTTCGAAAGGCTGAAGCAAACCAACACAGAGAGACTGTCGAGAATGACAACCGATGAATACAGGGAACGGTATGCCCGTTTCTACAGCCACCTCAGCGATTTGCCCCAAAGCCTCAGGATGGCTTACGGGATTGTGCCGTCTCTCGACAGAGGTGGTGCCGTCAAACGGATAGAATCGATGAGAAAAGAGGATCTTTACCACCTCATCGACCGGATCCCCGACGAGTTCATAACACAGCGCTTTGATCAGTATTGCAACCAGCCCCATGGATCGGGAAAGCGGTTCTCCCTGGAGAAGGTACTCGAATTCTGGAATACCATCAGAAAACAGATAGAATAGGAACGGGAAAGGTCTTGCAAAATCGTGCCCGATGTTTCATGATAGGAGAATAAACAGACATCGAGGGGGATGAATGTGGGAACAATCAACGATCTTAAAATTACGATTCTTTGCGACAATGTAATATCGAATCTTCACGGGGTCGGTGAACACGGTTTCGCAGCTTTTATCGAAACGGAGAGGGGAAATTATCTTTTCGACACAGGATCAGGTCTGGGAATCATGGAGAACGCCCGGATATTCAAAAAGGATGTGGGGAGCATCAATGCCCTTTTCCTCAGTCACGGCCACTATGATCACACCGGAGGTCTACCCCAGGTCGTCGAGGCGGCAGGGCCCCTCGATGTCTACGGACATCCCGCCATTTTCGACAAGAAATTCACCGTCTCTTCTGTCGACGGGCAGGACATCCGGAGGTTTATCGGCATGCCTCACAGACGGTTCATGATAGAATCGAAGGGGGCCTCCTTCAGGCTGGATCGACAGTTTCAGGAGGTCGCCGAGGGCATCTATCTTACGGGAGAGATTCCCCGGCTCACCCCATTTGAGACAGTTGACCCGAAATTCGCCGTAAAACGGGGAGATCTCTTCTCCCACGATGCAGTGGTGGACGATCAGGCCCTTGTGTTTTCCACCGCGAAAGGTGTCGTTGTCCTCCTCGGTTGCGCCCATTCAGGCATCATCAACACCCTCTCGCACGTATCGGCCATGCTCGGGACAGAGACGTTTTTCGCTGTTATAGGGGGTACCCATCTCGGTTTCTGCAGTACCGGTCAGCTCGAAGAATCGATCGAGGCCCTGAAACGCCTCAACATTGGACAGATAGGCTTGTGCCACTGCACAGGGATCGATGCATTTTTCCGTCTCAGGAACGAATTGGGAAACAGGTGTTTCTATGCGTCCGTAGGAACGTCAATCGGAACGGAATGACAAAACAGTCACACTCAAATAGAGTAAACGATAAAACCAGGAGGAACGATGGCTGCTGTTGAAACAACCATTAAAGAAGGTGTTTTTACGATTCTGCTTAACAGGCCGGAAAAGAAGAATGCGATGGACGTGGAGCTCCTTGACGGGCTCCTTTACGCCCTTAAGGAAGCGGAGGACAGTCACGCGAAGGTCGTCCTGATCCGGGGCTCAGGAAAGGCTTTTTGCTCCGGCGGCGATATCATAGCATTTAAAAACGCCGAAGACGCGGCGAGTCTCATTGATGTCGAGGCTGAAACACTTCACAAGAGTATCCGGCTTATCCGGCGTCTGCCGGCCATTTTTATTGCCGTTGTTGAAGGTGTTGCGGTGGGAGCGGGCGTCGGGCTCTCGCTGGCCTGTGACCTGACGATATCGACGTCGAAAGCGATCTTCAACATGGGGTACCGGCGGATCGGGCTGACACCTGATGGAGGGGGAAGCATTCTTCTGCCCAGAATAATCGGAGCCAAACGATTCAACGAACTCTATCTGCTCTCCCGGAACATCACTGCGCCAGAAGCAAAGGATCTCGGCCTCGTCAACTATGTCGTCGACGAGAGTGCACTGGAAACAGAGATCTCACGGGTCATCAACGATCTCATGAGCCTGCCGGACGAAACAATAGGGCCCTTCAAGGATCTTACCAATCACGCACTCTTCGCCGGACTCGACCTCCACCTCGATAAGGAAAAATTTTACGTTTCCGATTTCGCCGGAAAACCACAGTTCAAGGAGCGCCTGGAGACATTCCTCCGGAAAAAATAGCCTCATGAAGGGTCTCCATCTCTTTGCCATTACCGGCTACATATGCCTGTTGTGGTGTGCCGGTCTGATCGTCACACGAAAATCGCGGTCATCGGAAGCATATCTGGTGGCATCACGGGGACTCTCCGTTCCTTTCGTCTCCGTCCTCGTGGCAGGAACATGGATCGGCGGAGTCTCCATAGTCGGCATGGCACAGGGCTCTTTCATCCACGGCATAAGCGCCCTGTGGTTCCAGGTGGGAATCTGGATAGCCATGTTCGTCACCGCCTACTCCCTCCCCCGGATACTGGCAGACCGGACGACATACTCCATCCTTGACGTCGTCGGCAGCCTTTATGACAAGAAAACGACCCGTCTGGCGGGGATCTTTCAGCTCTTCTTCTCGATATGGGTCGTTACGATGCAGATCGTCGGTGGCGGAGCTATTCTGTCCGTTCTTCTCAGGGGACAGGTGACCTACGGACAGGGGATGGTACTGACGGCCGCGGTCTTTACAGGATACAACGCTATGGGAGGATTCGTTGCCACGGCATACACGAACCTCATCCACATTGTCGCCATCTTTGTCGGCCTCTTTGCCGGAGGGGCGTACATCTTCTTCACCACCGACTCTCTCGCAGCCATGGCACGGGTGCCTCACTCATTCTCTCCTTTCGGCGATCTCGGAGTCACTCAGGCCCTGAGCTGGGCTTTCATCAACTTCACCCTCGGCGTCCTCGCCCAGCCTGTCATCAATACAGCGTCATCAGCGGTCGATATGAAATCGGGAAAGAGGGGCATCATCATCGGCAACCTTCTCGCCATCCCTGTCGTCATCATTGCCGCTCTCTGCGGTATCGCCGCAAAGGACCTCTTTCCTCATGTCCCCTCCATCGCCGCCCTGCCCGTTCTTCTGTCCCTGACCCCACCCATCATCTCCGTCTTCTTCCTCATCGCCATGTGGGCACCCCTGATGAGTTCGGGGTCACCCTTCCTCATGGGAGCGACAACGCTGGCGGTCAAGGGTTA
Organism: uncultured Pseudomonadota bacterium; assembly: GCA_964421445.1. Lineage (GTDB taxonomy): Bacteria > Desulfobacterota > Syntrophorhabdia > Syntrophorhabdales > CAYQXL01 > CAYQXL01. The sequence goes on along the minus strand of CAYQXL010000046.1, from coordinate 1,897 downwards.
TCTCGCACCTGCGCTGAAGTTGCAGGGCGACAGAAAACTCCTCGCCCTTTCCCGTCTCACGACGATTGCAATCGGCCTCGTCTCTCTTCTTCTCGCATTCTTCGTTCGTGAGATACTGAGAGAGGTCACATGGATAGCCGTGCTTCTCAGCGCCATCGTCTTTATTGTTTTTCTCGGCTGGGGAGGAAAGAGAATAGGCAGCAGATTCGCTTTCACATCCCTGTTGGGGACGGTCATCATACTCATCCTCTCCTTCGTTACAGGGATGTTCCGTTTCCTCCATCCCATTTGGCCCGTCACCATCTTCGTGGCACTCGTCATGGGAACAGGGTTTTTTGTGACAAAAAAGAGAAAGGATTGAACCTATGGATTCAGCCACACCTCCATGGGGTACATGGCATGTACTCGACGATGAACCCGACTTTAAGGTCAAACGAATCGAAGTTCTTCCGGGAAAGAGACTGAGCTACCAGAAACACGAAAGGCGGTCGGAGCGATGGGAGATCGTCCGGGGAGAGGGTACGGTCATTCTCGATGGAACGCCCCATTCCGTGAAGGCCGGCCAAGGCATCTCCATTCCCCGGGGAGCGCTCCACCGTATGGAAAATCGATCCTCGAACCCCCTCCTCTTTATCGAGGTCCAGCGGGGAGACTATTTTGGCGAGGACGATATCGTCCGCATTGATGATGATTACGGACGGGAATAGGCCGGTTCTTTTTCTTTTAACCCATCGAATAATGTGGTAGCCTTTTCCAGGCGATGGAGTTCGCCTCATAACCGCCCTGCCAAGGGCTGATGACTCCTGCTGAACCGGTATGGCAGCGGGAGTTCTGCAAAGTACCCCCGCCATGAGGCGGGTTTTTTGTGCTTCCCCACCGCCGCCCTCCGGAATAAGCAACACAATCGACGCAAAAAAGGAGAAACTGTTTCTTATGGCAGACATTTTTCAGATCGCAGCACTCTGGCTCTTCTTGGCCGTCGGCGCAACAATACTCGCAAACCATCTCAGGATCTCCATCGCCCTTGTCGAAATCTGCATGGGAGTGGCAGCAGGGGCTGTGACTTTCTATTTCGGAAAAATCACGCTTCCCGGTACGGACACCGAGTGGTTGCGTTTTCTCGCTTCGGCAGGAGCCGTGTTGCTCACATTCCTCGCCGGTGCGGAACTCGACCCGGCCGTCTTACGGACAAAGCTGAAAGAAGTCAGCATCATCGGGCTTGTGGGGTTCCTCGCACCTTTCTTCGGCTGCGCTCTGGTCGCCTATTATCTTCTGGGGTGGACTGTCCAGGCCAGCCTCCTGTGCGGTATCGCTCTCTCTACGACATCAATGGCCGTCGTTTACGCCGTCATGCTTGAAACAGGCCTCAACAAAACTGAATTCGGGAAGGGGGTTCTCGGAGCCTGCTTCATCAATGATCTCGGGACAGTAATCGCCCTAGGCCTTATCTTTGCACCGTTTACATACAAAACAGTGATTTTCGTGATCGCCTCCGGCGCCGTATTCGCGTTGCTTCCCTGGATGACGGACCACATTACACGCCTATACGCCCACGGCACAGCGGCAATAAGGGCAAAATGGGTTCTTCTCATTCTTTTCGGTTTAGGCGCTCTTTCCCTTTGGGCCGGCAGCGAGGCTGTTCTTCCCGCCTATATAGCAGGAATGGTCCTTGCCGGCAGCGCCGCAAAGGATACCTTATGGATCCGACGGTTACGGACCCTCACCGTCGGTTTACTCACACCTTTTTACTTTCTACGGGCCGGCACACTGGTTTCTTTACCGGCGCTCCTTTCAGCTCCACTTATCTTTCTGGTACTCCTCGGAGGAAAGGTGTTATCAAAAATATTCGGCCTCTTCCCGGTTATCCGCCTCTTCCGGCGGGACCACCGCGAACGGT
>CAYQXL010000045.1:12375-17018 GCA_964421445.1 uncultured Pseudomonadota bacterium | reverse complement strand
TCGAGAATTATGGGATAGAGCGTATCTGAATGAAACCTGTTCCCATCGTTCATGTCCAGGTCATGTTCGAAGGTGACGGGATTGAGGTTGGAGACAACATTGTCGAAATGGGACCGATAGATGAGTGCGACCGAAGGTGCATAGACATCTTCGAGTCTCCACCCCACCACCGATCTGCCGGACGTAACGCCTACATGCTCTGTACGGCCGTTGCTCATAACAAACATACCGGTGAGATCAAGGAGAAATATATGATCCATTGAGCACTGGACAATACCGCGATACCGTTCCTCGCTCTCCCTGAGGGCTCTTTCTGCCCTCTCCTTTTCGATCCTCATTGTCGCCTGTTCGAGTGCTTCCTTGACGGCAAAGGGTAACCGGGTAAGATGTTCCTTGATGACATAGTCTGTCGCCCCTGTCTTCATGCAGGCAACAGCGGTCTCTTCGTTCATCGACCCGGTCAAGAGGATAAAGGGAAGAGCCCGATCGCGGGCCAGAGAGAGTTTAAGAGCCTCCATGCCATCAAACTGGGGAAGGGAATAGTCAGAGATGACAAGATCGGGATAAAATGTGTCGAGGGCTGCAAGAAAATCATTCTTCGTTTCAACCCTTGTCGCAATGAACTCAATCCCCGCCTTAGCCAGTTCCCTCTTTGCAAGTTCTGCGTCTTCGGGCAGATCCTCGACGAGGAGAATACGGATAACGTTCTGACTCATCCTTTCGCCACCTCTGCTGTCATAGTACGGTCCCTCCGTCGGGGACCAACCAGCCGGTCCTTTCCACCACAGACTGCCAGGGATTCCCTGCAGATGAGACCCAAATCACCGGCGAACGGCGAATATGGACTCTTCATGCCATTACACATCCGCCCTGAGCACCCCTCCTGTCTATTCTTCTTCATCTGACCGGCGGCTGGTTCAGAAGGAGCCAGTAAAAACCGAGTTCTTTAACGGCTGCACTGAACCGGTCGAAGTTCACAGGTTTAACGATATAGCTGTTCGCCCCCAACCGGTACGTCTCAACAATGTCCCTCTCTTCCGTTGACGATGTCAGGACAACGATGGGAATCTCCCTCGTCAAGGGATCACTCTTCAGAATTTTGAGCACCTCGAGACCATCAACTTTCGGCAACTTCAGATCGAGGAGGATCACCCTGGGGATATCGTCTATCATTCTCTCCGAATAGAGGCCCCGGCAGTAGATGAAATTGAGGGCCTCTTCCCCGTCAGCAACGTGGAAGACCTTGTTGGCAAGGTTATTCTTCTTCAGCGCCCTGAGCGTTAATTCTGCATCGCTCGGATTGTCCTCGACGAGGAGGATCTCCACTTCCCGTTCTCCAACCATACTTGCCTCCCTCTCTGTCCGGGCCTTTCGGCTCTGTCACGTTCTTTATTTCTCTCTGCTCCGATTCTCATCCACCTGTTCCGTTTTTCTCTCATCCTGGTCGGGCGCAGGAAGTGAGAAAGAGAATTGGGCCCCTTCTCCTGTTTCGCCCTCTGCCCAGACTTTGCCACCGTGACGGACAACGATCCTCTGGACAATGGCCAAACCAACCCCCGTCCCCTCAAATTCCTCCGCTTTATGAAGGCGCTGAAATACGCCGAAAAGCTTATGCGCATAGTCTCTGTTGAATCCTACTCCATTGTCCCTTACAGAATAAACAATCATATCTTTTTCCCTGCGGCCTTCGACATCGATCCGGGACACATCACGGTACCGGGTATACTTGACCGCATTGGCGATGAGATTGTTCCAGACCTGTCCCATGAGGGTCGCGTCGCCTGGGGCATCGGGCAGGGGGGCAAGAGAAAACCTTATCCGGCTGCGGTCGGCAGCGGTCGTATTATCGTGATAGGCAGCCCTGACAAGGCTGGTCATGTCAAGGCAGGACCACCTCAACTCCTTCTGGGCAACCCTGGACAGAACAAGGAGATCTGCAATCAGTTGATCCATCTTTCCCGTGTTTGTCCGGATCACATCGATGAGTCTCAGCCCTTCATCATCGAAGAGGCGGCTGTACTCCTCCTTCAGAATCCTCGAGAATCCGTCGATCGCCCGGAGAGGAGCCCTGAGGTCGTGAGAAACGGAATAGGCGAATGCCTCCAGTTCTTTGTTTTTCGTCTCCAGTTCCCCCGTACGCCGGGCAACCCGTTCTTCCAGTTCGAGGTTCATTCGCCTGATCTCTTCCTCCGCCCGCCTCCGGTCGGTAATATCAAGATTGATCACTATGGCTCCTTCAATACCACCTGTATCATCTACAATCGGCGCGGTATAGTTGAGAATAACCTTTTTCCTCCCGTCAAAGGCATCAATCTCAAGGAGTTCATCGGTGATAGTGACACCTTCGCGAATAGAATGGGCAAGAGCCCAGTCATCAGGGGCGATCTCTTCTCCTGACGGCAGGCGGCGCCCCTTGAATATACCGTATTCGGAAATGGCCACAGCAGGCTCTGCACCCCAGATTCTCACGCCTGCCGGATTCCCGCGGAGAAGTGTACCGTTCTTGTCGGCAAACCATAAACCAACGGGAAGTATGTCAAATATTTTTGAAAGAAGATGCTCCCGTTTCCTTAAATCTTCTTCCATCTTCTTCCGGTCCGTAATGTCGGTCAGCATGGCAAAGGATCCTGCAAAACGGCCTTCGCTGTCCATAAGCGGCGAAGCGGAAACAATGGACCATATTTCTGTTCCGTCCTTTCTCCGGAACCTCCGTTCGTACGTCCCTCTCAGCCCCTGCCGCCGCTCGGCCGCCCTCAAGGCGTGAGCCGCCATGTCCTCGTCAAAGATAAAGCTTTCTACCGACCGCCCAATCATCTCGTCCGGCCCGTATCCCAAAAGATCCGTCAGTCTGTCGCTCACAAATGTTGTGCAAAACTCTTCGTCCAGCAACCAGATACCTTCAACGGTCGTATCCACAACCCTTCGATATCTCTCGTTACTCGCTTCGAGCGCCTCGGTTCGGCTCCGGACAAGGTCTTCCAGGTGATCCCTGTGTTGTCCCAGCTTGACAGCCATATCATTGAATGTTCCCGAAAGTTCCGTCAGTTCTTTTCCAAAGGACCGGGGAAACTCTTCGCTCAAGGGGACTTCGTCCGCCGCGATTTGCCGGGCCCGTTCCCGGATGGCGCCGAGAGGCCGGAGGAGATACGTCCGGTAGAAGAGGCGCTGAACGGTGAAGAGAACTGCGAGAATGACAAGAAGAATGGCGGAAAGCTTGACGGAGAATATATTGGCACCGGCATAGGCCTCGGCAAGGGGAATGCGGAGAGAGACAGCGCTGACCATATCGCCTGCCTTTCTGTTGAAGCTCCGTTCCGTACCATAGTAGTCGGTCAATCCTTTCGGGGCATTCTCCGGTGTGCTGTGACATCTCAGGCAGGACTCTTCCATAACCTCTCCCCGCCGCAAAACGACGAGATAGGGTTTTCCGTCAATCGTCCGTACGGCCGACTCGGATATGAGATCATTACTCTTTCCCAGCTTCTCGATAAAAGCCCTTTCATTAAGGTCTGCCTCGTTCTCAGGGCTTCTCGCGTTGATAGCGGCATCCTTGAAATAGTAGACCGACGGACTGGCCGCTTTGAAAAATTTGTCGATTTCCCGAATCGCAAAGGTCGACGACATCCAGGTATGGTCAAAGTAGTCCCTGGTCCGGAAGGGTTCGCTCCAGGCAAAAATGCTCGGCTTCATGATCTGAGAGAAGTAGGTGTGGGTCGCGTAATTACGGTCCAGGATCAGCCTTGCCTTCGCCTGAGCTTCCACGAGAGCCTGCTGGCGCATGCCATAATTGACAGCTATGACGATTACAACGGCTGCCACAATAAAAACGGATCCCAGAACAAGGCCGGAAAATGTCCCGAACTTCATGGTCCGCATCTGGTCCGACATCCTTTGCTTCCCCGGTCCTGCCATGTCTGCCATTCCTGTCCCTGTTGGTTGTGCCACTTGTCTCTTCATCAACCTCCGACGGCCCGCAGAACCATCCTTTGGCATCACGAGATTATCACCGAACATTGTAGCAGAGATAAGGGACAAATCAAGGTTTATGATTCCCAGGATCGGGCACAGTGACCAAGAGCAGGCCAGATCTTTTCCCAATCTCCCGGCGCCGGACTAATGCAGTGATTCCATTCCCTGAACGGACTGGACGGGAGCAACGGAACGAGGGGTGCGAGCTTTCCTCTTGAAAGCACAGCGAAACCTGTTATAATACTCGGATCATGCGGATACTCTGCCTCGATGTGGGCGACAGAAAGATCGGTCTTTCCCTGTCGGATCGGACAGGGTCCATCGCCCAGGGCCTAAAGCTTGTCAGACGTTCAGGTGATGAACAGGACGTGAAGGAACTTGAGCAGGTCGTCGCCGACCATGGCGTTGAAATGATTGTTGTCGGACTGCCCAAAAATCTTGACGGATCTGTCGGAGCCCGTGCCAGGGCTGTTATGGAACTTGCGGGACAGATCGAGAAAACGATAAGGATTCCCGTTGTAACATGGGACGAGCGGTTCTCCACGAACGAAGCTCACAGAGTCTTTGACTCGGCAGGGATAAGTCAGAAAAAACGAAAACCTTTTCTCGACGTCATTGCCTCCCAGATCATCCTTCAAGGGTATCTTGATGCACAGAAAGGCCGGTAAGAACCC
>CAYQXL010000045.1:9957-12275 GCA_964421445.1 uncultured Pseudomonadota bacterium | reverse complement strand
ACCTTCGACGTGGCGAGAAAGATGGCCCTCGGCGAGCGCAACATTTATACGCTCACGATCATCGAAGGGGATACGCTCTACAACGTTGCCGAAGCGATGGAAAAATCATCGATCATGGAATCTGGCCGGTTCCTCCGCCTCGTCACTGATGGCGCTTTCCTGAAGAGGGTCGGAATCGAAGGGTCGACAGCAGAAGGATACCTCTATCCCGATACGTATTATTACAGCAGGGAGATCGACGGTGAACAGTTTGTCGAAAAGATTGCAGGACGGAGAATACGGTTTTTTGCCCGGGACGACATCCGGAAAAGGATGGCCGAAATCGGCTTTAACGCCGCAAAGACACTGACCCTCGCCTCGATGATCGAGAAGGAAGCACGGATAGCCGGCGAAAAACCGGTCATCTCCGGCGTCTTTCACAACCGTCTGGCCAAGGGTATGTCTCTCGACTGCGATCCTACAATTATATATGGTACAGGCCGTTTCGGACAGCCCATCACAAAATCTGATCTGAAAACATATACACCCTATAATACATACAGATTTACAGGGCTCCCTGCGGGGCCCATTGCAAACCCTGATAACAGCTCCATCATGGCAGCCCTCTACCCTGCCCGGGGAGACTATTTTTATTTCGTCTCGAAGAACGACGGCACCCACGTCTTCTCAAAAGACATGCAGGAACATAACCATTATGTTATGCTATACCAGCGAACGAAGAAAACGAAACACCAATAAGCAAAGGAGGGATTTATGGCAAAAGATGTAGCAGTTATCGGCGTTGGCCAGAGTTCTTTCGTGAGGGGCTATGAAGGCTCCATCAGGGAACTGGCCTTTGAAGCATTCAGGGAAGCCATGCAGGATGCAGGATTGACTCAGAAAGACGTCGACGCCTCCGTATTCTGTTCGGCACCGGAATATGACAAACAGCGGTCTCCTGCCGGCGTTCTGGCGGAATACCTGGGTCTCGTACCCCAGCCTACATTCTACGTGGAAACCGTCTGTTCTTCCAGCAGCACCGGCGTAAAAGTCGCCTACAGCATGATCAAGGCCGGGCTTCATGATGTCGTCGTCGTTCTCGGTTTCCAGAAGATGTCGGAAATCACGTCTGCCGAGTCTCAGGAGAGAATGGGCAGAGGCGCAGATATCCAGTGGGAAGCACCCTTCGGCACAATGATGCCTGCCTACTACGCCCTCTATGCACAGGCCTACATGGCAAAGAACGGTCTTACCCATGACGATTTGCGCGATGTCCGGTTGAAATCGGCCACCTATGGCCAGGTCAACGAAAGGGCAGTCTACCGCAAGGGTATCAAACCGGAAGATTTTGATCCCAAGAATCCTGATGCCAAGATGGCAGGCGCTGTTGCCTGGCCGCTGAGGGTGGGCGACGCATGTGCCAATGCAGACGGCAGCTCCTGCATCATCCTTGCCAATGCGGAAAAGGCAAAAGCCTTCTCAAAGAAACCTGTCTGGATACTCGGTATCGGCGCAGCCTCAGAAGCGGTAAACATGGCATCGCGGCCCGATTTCTCGAAGGGACTCAGCGTCGGATACGGCGCGGCAGCGCAGGCCTACAAGATGGCCGGTATTACGGCAAAAGACGTTAAAGTGGCAGAAGTACACGACTGCTTTACGATCGCAGAGGTCATGGCATACGAAGGCCTTGGCTTTGCACCTATGGGCGACGGCAAACAGCTCATCAGAGAAAAAGCGACGTACAAGGAAGGCCGGATTCCTGTCAACGTTGACGGTGGTCTCTTGTCAAAAGGACATCCCATCGGTGCAACAGGCGGTTCCCAGATGCGTACGATCGTCCTCCAGCTCCGCGGTGAAGCCGGCCCTATGCAGGTCCCCGGTGACCCGGATATCGGCCTTGTTCACAACGTCGGTGGTGTAGGTCTCTACGGCAGCGTTACCATATTCGGGAGGTAAGACATGGGCTTCGATAAATTTGGAAGAAAAAGCTTTACAGGAGTGACAAAAACTGCAAAGTTCGTCGATTTACTGGGAGAAGGCAAGATTGAAGGAACGGTCTGCAAACAGTGCGGCGCAAAATATTTCCCGCCACGGTCAGACTGTTCAGCATGTCTGTCAAAAGAGATGGACTGGTTTGATATGCCGAAAAAAGGCACACTCGAAACATTCACTATCGCCTACTATGCTCCTTTCGGTTTCGAGAAAGACTGTCCCTATACCATGGGCGTCGTAGATTTCGGTGACGGACTGAAACTCTTTGCACGACTGTCGAAAGACATCGCCCCTGACGCGGCGAAGGTCGGTATGGACGTATCGGTCCAGTCGATGCAGTACGATGA
>CAYQXL010000045.1:2903-9857 GCA_964421445.1 uncultured Pseudomonadota bacterium | reverse complement strand
GACACCATTCCTGCAAGGGAACGGAATTTCTCCTTTTCCACCTTCGAATAGATCCCTTCGTCGGCGAGAACAACAACCTTCCTTTCAGCAAGGGATATAAGGAAGAGTACGCCCGTTCCTTCCGCCGTCTTGTAGAGGCGGTGCTGGTAGAAGGCCTGGAAGGCCCGTTCCCTCACGGCTGCGGACCGGCGGCGGTTCCCGACGAGAAGGAGCCTGAGAGCGGGGATTTTGTGAAAAAGAAAGAAGGAGGGACCATAAAGAACGAAGCTCAGGACGATATAGTACCAGAGGGAATCGTGGAGAAAGAGTACAGAAAGGACGAGAGCGACGAGACTGGCGCAAAAAGCTCCTCCCAGAACCTCCGCCTCCCTGTACCGGGCGCTCTGCCGCACAACAACGACAGCGATCTCGCCTGATGTCCTTGACTCAACGTCCCGGACCGTTTCTTCAATGGCTTTTCTGTCTTCGTCACTGAAGGGGGTCTGAATCGTTACGTGATTCATTGTCACCAATCCCCCGATGCTCCACCGCCGCCGAAGTCGCCGCCTCCGCCTCCGTCGAATCCTCCCGAATCACCGCCGGAACCGAATCCGCCACCTCCGATAAAACCACCGGGGAAAAAGGTCGAAGGACCATCTCCGCCGCCATGCCCCCTTCCCGAAAAGAGCATCGGAAGGAACAATCCTCCCAGAAGACCTGCAATTCCAAGAAGAACGAGCGTCACAATGGACGGACCTAAGGCAAGATAGGCCGCCGCCGGAAGTCCCACCGCTCCTGCTGCACCACCCAAAACCTTGGACAGCCTCCCGAGTATGAGGATTCCTATGCCACCAAAGACGAGAAGGGCAAGGAGAGGGCCGATGCCACCACGGGAACGGGCAGCTCCCGGTTTTTTCTTCTCCCCTTTAAACTCACCTCTCGTTGCATCGATAAGGGCCTGTGTTCCAGCTATGAACCCTCCATCAAAATCACCCCGTTTGAACCGAGGTTTAACAACCATGTCGATAACACGGCCTGCCATGAGGTCGGTAAGCCTTCCTTCCAGCCCTTTGCCCACTTCGACCCTGATCTTCCGTTCGTTCCTTGCAACGAGAAAAATGATCCCGTTGTCCTTGCCTTTCTGGCCAACCTTCCACGCCTCCGCCACTTTAATGGAAAAATCCTCGATCGGGTCGTTTTCAAGAGAAGGAATCGTGAGTATGACGAGTTGGGTCGAATCGGACCTTTCGAAGGCCTTCAGCTCGCCTTCAATCTTTGCCCGGACAGCAGGTGATATCATGCCGCCATAGTCATTCACATACCCCCTGAGGGGCGGCACCGTGGCCGCTTCCGCCCGGGGGAGCACAACCTGGGACAGGACGGACACAAGATACTCCGTCGGTCCGGAAGAATGGAGGGTGACTTCACTTTTTACATGGAGGAACGGACAGGACAGGAGCAGGAAGACCGCCAGTACGAGGAACATGGAGCGACGGTGAAATCGTTCTCTCCTCCATACCCGTTTTTGCCGTCTCTCCATGCCCGTTCGCCCCCTCCTATTCACTATCGTTTACCAACACCGCCCGTTTAGTGATGACTCAGAACTTTACCTGCGGCGCTTTCTGCGCTCCCGGATCGGCCTTGAAAGGCTCTTTCGGCTGGAGGTGGAGAAGCATCTTGTTCGTCAGACTGTTCGGAAAAATACGGATCGACGTGTTGAATTCCTGGACTGCCTTGTTATACCGTTGCCGGGCCACATTGATCCGGTTTTCCGTTCCTTCGAGCTGATTCTGGAGATCCCTGAAGTTCTGGTTTGACTTGAGATCGGGATACCGCTCGACAACCACCATGAGTCTCGACAGGGCGCTGGACAGGGAGCCCTGGGCCGCCTGGAACTGGGACAAAGCCTGAGGGTTGTTGAGCATATCCTTCGACATTTGGACTGAACCAACACGGGAACGGGCCTCCGTCACCGCCGTCAGAACGTCCTTTTCCTGTTTTGCATACCCTTTGACAACCTCAACGAGATTCGGGATAAGATCGGCCCTTCTCTGGTACGATGCCTCCACATCTCCCCAGGATGCTTTCACAGCCTCTTCTTTCATCTGCATTTCGTTGTATCCGCATCCGTAAAAACTCAACGCCACAAGAACACAGACTGCACACATTACAGCTCTTCTCATTCCTCTCCTCCGGGTATAGACTGTCTTCGGGTGATTATACAGATATTTTTAAAAAAAATCTTCACCCTTCTCTCTCTTTGTTGCTATCATCATGATAATCACGATACCGAAGAGCGGCAACCTGAAAGAGACATCGTTCCGCCGGAATTGCACAGAGTGAATCAGCACGAGAACAACCGTTCTCTCTGCCAAAAATAACGACAGCAACAGAGAGAACGGCGACAGGCGGTCTCTTTTTCTTCTTTCCCGTTTACCTCGGTGCTGTTCTGGTCTACAATCACCCATGGTCCTTCTTATATACCCTCCCCTCGTAAAGCCCTCCGAGCCTCCCCCCGGTCTCGCGCTTCTCGCAGGATCCCTGAAGGCCCACGCCATACCCCACACGGTCATAGATGCCAACATCGAAGGCATTCTCTCTCTTCTCAGCAGAGACACGGACGGCCGGGATACATGGACGCAGAGGGCCGTGAAAAACAGAGGGCGCCATATGGCAGCCATACACGATTTGACGACATACGCCTCGATCGACAGATACTCCCGGTCTGTCAGGGATATCAACCGCCTCCTGTCGAAATCGCCGGGCAACGATTCATACCGGTTAAGCCTTTCAAACATGGAGAGCAGTCATTACTCACCGCTGAGAAGCACCGATCTTCTCCGTGCCGCCTCCCGCCCCGGGGAGAATCCGTTCTTTCCTTATTTCAGCCGGCGGCTTACTGAGGCAGTCGACGAAACCTCGCCGTCATTCGTCGGTTTCTCGCTCAATTTCCTCAGTCAGGCAGTGACGGCCTTCGCCATGATGGGCTTTCTCAGGAACCGCTTTCCCCGCCTGCCCATCGTCTGTGGCGGCGGTCTTGTCACATCATGGATGAGGAGCACATGCTGGTCAGATCCTTTTCGCGGCCTCATCGACAATCTGGTCGACGGACCAGGGGAAGAAACCATCGTAACCCTCGGTGGCGGGACATACGATCCGACCTGTACAGCAGGGCCCGATTTTGGCTCCTTTCCTCTCGACTCGTATTTCTCGCCGGGGAGGGTCCTGCCTTACAGTGCATCCCGGGGCTGCTGGTGGAACCGGTGTTCCTTCTGCCCTGAGCAGGCCGAAGGCAACCCCTTCGTCCCTCTTCCGGCACACCGCATATTAGACGATCTTCAGGCTCTGACCACCATCCACAACCCCGCTCTCTTTCACATCGTCGACAACGCCCTCAGCCCCGCAACCCTTAATACCCTCGCCTCATTTCCTCCTCATCAGCCGTGGTATGGGTTTGCCAGGTTTACGAATCATCTCGCTGACAGGGATTTCTGTATCGCTCTCAGACAGAGTGGATGTGTGATGCTCAAGCTCGGTCTCGAATCGGGTGACCAGGCGATCCTCGACGGCCTCCGCAAGGGCAACGACCTGATCATGGTCTCACAAATACTGACGAACCTGAAGGATGCAGGTATCGGGACTTATATCTATCTTCTCTTCGGAACACCCCATGAATCCCTCGACGAGGCCCGGTCGACCCTCGATTTTATCGTCCGCCACCATCGATGTATCGATTTTCTCAATCTTGCCATATTCAATCTGCCCCGGAATTCTCCTGACAGTTCACGCCTTGTGACCAATCAGTTCTACGACGGTGACCTCTCCCTTTACGCCGACTTCGTCCATCCCCGGGGGTGGGGACGACGGCAGGTGCGGGCATTTCTTGCAAAAGAATTCACGCGCCATCGGGCCGTTCAGCCCATCATCCGGCGCGATCCGCCCTTCTTCACGTCAAATCATGCACCTTTCTTCACCATGGCCGCCATACGTTGACCTGAACGGGATGGCCATGATAAAAGATTCTCGCATCACACTCATATCAGGGAGGATTATCGTGGATCAGGACGAACTCAGAAAACGGACACAGGAGACAGCGAAGAAGCTCTGGACCGGCGGGATAAAAATGGACCCTCCTTACGTCATGTGGAAGCAGTTTGACAAAGAGCTGGCCAACGATCTCTCACTCTTTATAACCGGGACTCTCTACTCGCGGACCGTCCTCACCCTTCCCGAACGGCAGATGGTGGCCTGCGCCATGCTTGCCGCCCTCGGTGCTGCAGACGAACTGAGGCTCCATGTGAACGCCGCCCTCAATGTCGGATGCGACAGACGTAAGCTGGCAGAGGTCTTCTTTCAGCTCGCCCCGTACGGCGGCATGCCCCTTGTCAACAAAGCCCTTGAGGTCTACAGGAACGTACTCAAGGAGCGGGGCGAATGGGACGATTTCACGGGGAATAAATAGTCTTCAGGAAAGGGCATCGCCGGACAGACGGTTCGGCTGGTCAGACCCGGCCGACATAAGCCGTTCCCGGAGAAGGGTGTACCGGTGCTCTGTTCTGTCGTTCTTGACAGCAATGGCGAGGGCCTTCCGCGTTCCCACGAGAACAACGAGTCTCCTTCCCCGCGTAACAGCCGTATAGAGGAGGTTCCGCTGGAGCATGAGATAGTGCTGGGTATGGAGGGGCATGACGACGACAGGGTACTCGCTGCCCTGGGACTTGTGCACCGATATGGCATAGGCAAGAACGATTTCATCGAGATCGGCAGCCTCATAGACCACCGCCCTGCCGTCGTAGTCGACGGTCACCCTTTCCGGTTCCCTGTCGACAGCAATGATCCTGCCGATATCGCCGTTGAAGACGTCCTTGTCGTAGTTGTTCCTGATCTGCATCACCTTGTCGTTCTTTCTGAACGATCGTGAACCGCGGACAAGTGCTTCACCGTGGGGATTGAGCGCATTCTGGAGAAGGGTATTCATCTGCGCCACCCCTGCGGCGCCTTTATGCATGGGGGCCAGAACCTGGATATCGGCAGGTCTTGTGTATCCAAACTCACCGGGGATCCGCTCCCTGCAGAGCGATACGATCGTCTCGGCAACCATTTCAGGATCATCGGCATCGAGAAAGTAAAAGTCCTTGCCGGGACCCCTCCCTTTGGCCGACAACGGCATCTCGCCCTTGTGAATGCGGTGGGCATTGACGATAATCATGCTCTGGCTCGACTGGCGGAAGATGTCGGTCAGACGGACAGTCCTGAATCTTCCTGAATCGATCATATCTTTCAGGACATTCCCCGGCCCGACAGAGGGCAACTGGTCCACGTCGCCGACAAAGATGACCGTTGCTCCTGACGGAACAGCCTTCAGCAAAGCATTCATCAGGTGTATATCGACCATGGACGTCTCGTCGATGATAATGACATCACCGTCGAGAGGATTCCCTTCATTTCTCGAAAATGCCCCCGTCGCCGGCATGAATTCAAGGAGACGGTGGAGCGTTTTTGCGTCGCGCCCCGTCGCTTCGGCCATCCTTTTCGCCGCCCGTCCCGTTGGGGCGGTGAGGAGGACCTTCTTTTTCAACTGCCGGAAAGCCTGAAGCACCACCCTGATTATCGTCGTCTTTCCTGTGCCGGGACCGCCGGTAATGATGAGAATCCTGTTCCTCAGGGCAGAATGGAACGCTCCTTTCTGTTGGTCCGAAAGGACAAGACCCAGTTCCGCCTCCAAACCCCGGACAGGATCGTCGATGCCGTCGAGCATCATCTGCCCCGAGCCTGACAGGAGGGCTCCGAGGAGGGCGGCTACACTCTTTTCAGCGTCGTACATCTGGGGCAGATAGACAGGGTACTCGTTGTTGCTCACAGTGACCGGCGGTGCCGTGTCGAGGACCACCAGGTTCTTCTCAATCATCAACGAGATAACCACTTCCACAGGGCTACGGTCAATGTCAAGCATCCGGGCTGCTTCGTCGACAAGGGGGTTGTACGGAAAGTAGACGTTTCCATCCTCTGTGAGCCGGCCAAGCAAATAGAGAATGCCTGCTGCGATCCGTGCAGGCGAATCCTTTGCGATGCCGAGCCCCTCAGCAATTTTGTCCGCCCTCACGAACCCGATGCCGAAGACATCGTCGGCGAGCCTGAAGGGATTCTCCGTAACGACCCGGATCGAATCTTTTCCATACTGTCTGTAGATTTTTGTTGCATAGCCCGGGCTGACACCACTTCCCTGGAGGAAGACCATCACGTCCCTCACCTCTTTCTGCTCGTCCCAGGCATTTCTGATCATCTCGATCCGCTTCTCGCCGATCCCTTCTACCTCTGTCAGCCGTCCGGCATCACGTTCGATGACAGAGAGCGTATCAGCACCGAACCGGGCAACAAGACGTTTGGCCATAACAGGTCCAAGGCCTTTGATCATGCCCGATCCAAGATACTTCTCGATACCCCTGGCCGTAGCCGGGACCGTAACCTCCGCCCGTTCACAGTGAAACTGATCGCCGTACCGGGGATGTCTCTGCCATGTCCCGGTAAACTTCATCACTTCCCCCTCAGAAATGGAGACGAACGTCCCGACAACAGGGACAAGGTCTCTTTTGCCCTCGATACGGACCTTGATCACCGTGTATCCGTTCTCCTTGTTTCTGAAGGTGATCCGCTCAACAGACCCTTCGAGCTGAACAGACGCCTTTGGCTCCAATCGGTTGCTTCCTCCTGGACCTCCCTTTTTCACGACGTCTTCCCCGACAGGAATCTGTGGATAAAAACCGATGTGCAGAGCGAAAGGGCTATGGAAAGGACCGTACCACCAACAAGACCGACCGGTTCATAGGTGTATCGGACGGCGGCGGCATAGACGACAACACTCATTGCACCGGGAATGGAAGACTTCATGACAGCAGCGGAGAAAGAAGGTCCCTGGGAAAAATAGGTGATCATGAGCAGGCCGATAAACATCGTAGGGAAGACGGAAAAAGCTCC
>CAYQXL010000045.1:0-2803 GCA_964421445.1 uncultured Pseudomonadota bacterium | reverse complement strand
GAGAGGGCAAACCAGAAACCATATCTGAGAAGAGATATATAGAGAAACACGAAGAGGGCATTGATTCCGTGAACAGCAGGGATGATCGTCGTCGCTTCCGCTGCCACGGAGGCCGATTGGGTCCAGCCGATGAAGAAGAGAGAGACGAGGACTGTCGACGGCAGACCGGCTACTACACCCCCGGCCCTCGTTCCGAATCTCTCGGCAAGAACAGTCCCCATCGTTATCCAGAGACTGCCTGCGACAAATGAGAGTATCAGCTTGATGATAAAGGAGTCGGTCACGGAAACATGCCTGTTCCCTGTTATATATACGAAACCGCTTCAAGAGGCAAGCCGGAAGACAGAGAAATCCTTTGCATACCACTTCTTCTGTGGTCTAAACTGTACTCATGGACAGCATTGCACAGAACCGCTGTCTGCATGCGAGGTGACAATGGCAACGATAAGAGTAAAATCAAAGAAGGATGAAGGACACACGATAGTTTCACCATCAGGGGTCTGGGGGGGCGTTACACCGCAGGGCATGATCTACTTCGACATGTTCCTCGAAAAGCCCGAGCCCCCTGCTGAAACAACGATCACCATGGATGAGAGAACAGGACAGAGGACAGAGACCGTCAACGGACCAACAGAGACCTTCCTCGAACGGCTCCTCCTCGTAGGCATCCTCGTTCACCCTGACGTAGCTCGGTCCGTGGGCCAATGGCTCATAGAGAAGGCCGACGAGGCCCGCCTCCTGGGCCACCAAAGTGGACCGGCGAATTTCGTTCAGTAAGGACGGAGCAGACTATGTCTTCCGAACAGACGCCCTGCGCCACGATTCCCGCCGACACCGCCCTGCCGATACGATCTGTCGTTGTGCCTGACGGCATCGAAGTCTCCGATATTCTCTTTCTCACCTCCCTTCTGCCCTGCTGTGCCCAGATCGCCCTCCCTTACTGGGCAAAAATAACGGGGGTCATCCGGAATCTCACGGCTGGCGACAGACGGATCGGGGTTATGGCGTCTCTCGTCACCGCCAGCGGGTCGGTAGCAGAGAGGTATACCGACACAGTCGATCTCGAAGGAGGAGAAAGGAGTTCCTTTGAGATCAAGCTTATCGAGTCGAGAGATAGAACCGTTGAGATTAGCCTCGTGGTCACTCAGGCTGACCTGTGACGGAAGCCCGGAAAAGAGCTGAAAATATGACGAGGTCCTGATATAATGGTCTGGTCACCGTATGATGCTGATCATCGATAAAGTGGCTATCCGGGTTGTTCATACCCAGAAGCACGACAAAACCTACGCCTACGTTCCTGCGTCCCGGCTCCAGGGCCTCATCACATCCCATGCGATCATCCGTTTCTTTCGCCCCGAAGAACAGCAATGGGTCGAGATCGGCGTCGACCCCGTCAGGGGAACGGGAGGACGGTACAACGGACCGGAGCGGCGATTCTCCAGGGACACCATCCTGTGACAAGGCTCCCCGTAACCGGCACAGATAAAAAGAAGGTCGTCAGTTTTGATCTCGACGGCACCCTCGTTCACGGACGGTACGGTGATATCGTCTGGAATGTGGGCATTCCGGAAGAATATGCAAAAAAACACGCCGTCTCCTTCGAAGAGGCACGGAGATTGATCAGAAAACAGTATCAGGCCGTAGGCGATGCGGACCTGCTCTGGTACAATATCGACTACTGGCTGAATCTTTTCGGCCTCTCCGTCACCGCAGAGGATCTCGTCAACCGGTTCGAATCATCCATAGAACTCTGCCCCAACACCCACGAAGTTCTTGCCTCGCTGACGAGACGATACAGACTGATCATCGCTTCGAATGCGGCGCGGATCTTCGTCGAGAAAGAGATCGCCTTTACAGGGATCGGTGACTATTTTGTCAAGGTCGTTTCCGCAACAACCGACTACGGGCTCGTCAAGAAAGATCACGCCTTCTACCGGAAGATCTGCGCCGAGCTGTCCGTGCGGCCTGACGAGATCGCCCATGTTGGAGATCACCCCGTCTACGATCATGATGTGCCCAGGGATCTGGGAATGGACGCTTTTTTTATCGGTACGACGACAGAATGGCCTGCCCCGGAACGTGAACGGAAGACAATCTACGACCTGAAGGAGCTACTCGACCACCTATGAAACGATGTTTTCGTTGTGGAATTGGCATCGATATCGAAAAACCAGGGCGTCGCGACGAGTGTCCATCATGCCGGACCGACCTCCACGTCTGCCTCAACTGCACATTTTACGATCCTGTACGGTCGAATGAATGCCGCGAACCACAGGCTGAACAGGTGAAGGAGAAAGACCGGGCCAACTTCTGCGATTATTTCCGGTTCAAAGAGTCGGAGGACAAAAAAACGTCTGACAAGGCAACGGCTGAAGCACTCTGGGATCAGCTTTTCAGGAAAACGTAGCATTTCCGTCGTTCTTCTCGATCTTCACATCGACAATAACACACCCATTCCCCTCTTCAAAGACAATGACCGGGTTGATATCGACGTTCATGATAGATGGGTTCTCCTCCAGGAGCCGGGACAATGAACGGATCACGTCTTCGAGAGCCCCCCGGTCCGCCGGGGGAGCACCGCGAAAACCGTCGAGAATGGCCGACCCCCGTATCTCCCGTATCATGGCCGATGCCTCTGTTCTCACCGGCACAACACGGATCGCCGTATCCTTCATCGCCTCCACAAATGTTCCTCCGAGACCGAAAAGGATGACGTGACCAAACTCACGGTCGAAGCGGGCTCCGAGGATCACTTCGTATCCCGGGGGGCACATGGCCTGGACAAGGTAGTCCCCTCCGCCCA
>CAYQXL010000044.1:11268-18404 GCA_964421445.1 uncultured Pseudomonadota bacterium | reverse complement strand
GTAGATCCCGATGAATGCACGGCCCGTCTCTTCACCGATCTTTATATCCCCCGTCAGCCCCCTTCCGAGGAACCGATACCCCATGAGACCGCCGGGGACATAGACAATTGACCGGGGGACAAGACCTTCCTGGGCCATCAGGTCAAGCTCGGCAGGCATGAGGGGCGAAAGAGAAATGCGCTGCGAGATGAGGCCGGCGCATGTCATGAGTATATCCGGTTCTACAGCGCCTGATGCCGAAACCTTCACAAAGTAACGGTCATGGAAGAAAAGAACCTCCGCATCGTTCACAAGGCCTTCGGTTCCTATCTTCACGGCAGGACTGTCGGTGCTCCGGTACCGGGAATAGATACCAAAGGCATCGAGAGGAGAACCCATTTCGTAGATGTCGGCAACGACGGCGTCACCACCTTCTTTTGGGCTCCCGTAGAGGATAGACAGGAGCTTGGCGAATCTGTAGGGGAGGTAGAGTTCCGCCTCGCCGTTGATATACTCGTAGAGATTCGCCTCTGTAAAGGTGCGGGCGGGCTCCTTCACCACCCATCCGTCCGGGCAGGAAGGAGGGGGAGAAAAGGCCCCTGCAACGAGGGCCTGAGCGGAAGCTCCGGACGGCGCAGAACCGGCACACAGAATGGCAAGAAACAGGAGACAGAACATCGCTGATCCCGAGGACCACAGATGCTTCGCCATTTTCACTCTCCGTCTATGCCAGCAATGTGACGGCGCCGGCCATCTTCGCCCTGATATCGACACGATGGACGCACCGGGCCACGCAATCGGGGCAGGACAGACAGGCCGTTGCCTGCGCCCCCTGCTGTATCTCTCTGTAGGCCGATCGTGCCAACGGCAGATTCCCGTATCCCTCGGCGTACATAAGAGCCCTGTTGACATCGCTGATGGCCACACCCCTGGGGCAGGTCGGCTCACACTGGGCACAGAGATGGCAGTAATAGGGATCGACAGCCTGGGAATATTGGTTCAGGATATCCCTGTCCGCTGCCGTGAACGGCATGTTCATCGCCGCCAGGTCTTCCTGGAGCATGGCCATATCCTTCATCCCGGGAATGGCCGCCGTTACGTTCCTGTCATTGAGTACCCATTTCAAGGCAGCCTGATGGGGACTGACATCCTTCAGGCCGGCGGCGGCGTATCCGCCTGCCTGCGTCTTCATCGCCACGACACCGATTCCCGCCTGTGCAGCCCGGGCGATGGCCGACGTGATTTCAGGACCGCTCTTGAAGTTATAGGCCACAAGGGCCACATCAAAAAGCTTCTCTTCATCCTTTGTTACCGTATCGAGAACATCGGCCTGGTTCGTATGTGTCGTAACACCGAGGAACCGGACCTTTCCCTGCTTCTTCATCTCTCTGAGAACGTCTCTGACCTCGGGGTCTCTGGCACGGTTGCCGTTGGAAAGGCTGTGGAGCTGGATCACGTCGATCCGATCAGTCCCCAGTTTCGAAAGACTCGTCTCGAGATCGGCGAACATCTCTTTCCGTGTTGTGGCGCCGGCACTGATCTTCGTCGCGACAGAGACCTTATCCCTGACACCCCTGATCGCCTTCCCGACGATCTCTTCGTTTCTGCCGCCCATATATCGCCTCGCCGTATCGATATAATTGACACCAAGATCGATGGCAGCTCTGATTACCTCCGGTTCAGGGGTAAGCATGGCGCCGAAACTGACCACCGTCACATTGAGGCCTGTCCGTCCAAGTTTCCTGTAGACCGGCTTAACCGCCGTCTGCGCCCTGGCCCTCGCCGTTCCCAGGAGGCTGCCGCCTGCCTGAAAGGAAACCGCTCCTGCTGCCGCGGCGACACCAAGGTGAAGAAATTCTCGCCTGTTCATCGATCCTGTCTTTTCCGGTTTTCTCATCTGCTGTCACCTGGCTCTGAGAAGTGTGCGAATCTTCCTATTTTTTCACCGCCCGGCCCGGTTGTCAAGACGGAAAAAACTTCCCTGTCCCGGGCCGTACGTGATCAAGATCATTGTCTTCCGGTCATTCCCCTGCTATATGATACGAGGGAAAGAGTGATGATCTTAAACAAAGCCTTAGATGGCAGGAGGTATGGGTATGGGAAAGGAATCCCGGGAAGCACATCTGTCGTCTGAGACGTGGAACCCTCCGGACCTGAGGGGCCGGCTCTCCGAACTCCGGCGGAGAATTGAGGCTCTGAAAGCCTTTGACGTCAAGATGGTGGTCGAGAGGCACGACAAACAGATACGGGCGCTGACGGAAGACGTCAACGGAGCCCTGGCGAACATCTTCGGAACCAACACAACGGCCTACTGGCAGCATGCGGTATCGTCTCTCGATACCCTCCCCACCCTCATGGGGAGTTCACGGTATCCGATCGACAAGGTCAGGGATGTCTACCAGACGGGTATCAATGACGCCGTTGCCAAGTTAAACGCCTTAACAGTGACACTCGAAGAAAAACTTGGAACTATGGAAGGAAATGAACCTATGGAAAAGGATCCCGAAGTGAGACGACCGACTGTGGTAAAATCAGTCGAAAACACGGCCAGCCGCGTTTTTATCATTCACGGCCAGAACGGCGTGGAAAGGAAAACGGTCGCCGACCTCATGTCCAGGCTCGACCTTGAACCTGTCATACTCCACGACGGCGACAACGATGATAACGGAACGGTCATTGAAAGACTGGAGAGGAGAGGTCCTGACGATTTTGCCGTCTTCCTTCTCTCCATCGACGATCTCCGTCAGCCCCCAATGGGCTCTGATGGAGGACGATCGGGCCGTTTTCAGAACATCCTCCTCGATCTCGGATTCTTTCTCGGAGCCCTGGGGAAGGAACGGGTGCGGGTCCTCCACAAAGAGGATATTGGACCGGCTCTCCGGTATTACGGCATCGGGAGTATACCTCTCGATGACAGCGACGTGTGGGAACTGCTTTTGGCGAGGGAAATGAAGCGGGCCGGCGTTGAGATCGACATGAACAAAATTGTCTGAGCGGCCGCAGGCTCGCCGATGACCGGCCCCGGTAGCGCCGGATAATTACGCCTTACAGCGGCACATCGTCCTCTTCCGGAGGAAAGTCGTCCGTCTGGCGGAAACTCCGGGGCGCTGCCCGGTCATCGCGGTCCTGTGACGACCCTCCCGCATTCCCGAGCATCTTCATATCGGTGGCAACAATCTCGACGATTCGCCTCTTTATACCGTCCCGGCCTTCGTACTCCCTCGTTTCAAGACGGCCTTCGATAAAGACCAGTTTTCCTTTCTTCAGGTACTGGGCGGCAATCTCTCCCAGCTTCCCCCAGATTTTGATATTGTGCCACTCGGTCTTTTCCTTCTTTTCCCCGCTCCTGCCGTCTTTCCACACCTCAGAGGTCGCCATGGTAAATGTAGCCACAGCCCTGTTCTCGGTAGTGTGACGAAGTTCCGGATCACCTCCGAGCCTCCCAACAAGTATAACCTTATTCACGCTCGACATTGCACCACTCCCCGGGAATTGAATTCAACCTATCAGTATCTGTTAAGGTTAGCGAAACGAACCCCAAATGTCAATCGCATCGACCGGGCTCTTTCGCCCGGACCACACGATCCCCGGGAAAGGTGTGCCCGCCCGCCGTCAAGGTGATTGCAACCCTGCCCCCTGTAAACCGTCTTCCGGCGGGCCTGTATCGCTAATGACATAGTGGTGTCACACCGCGGTGATAGACTCAACCACAAAGCAGCACACTGTTCTTCACAGGGAGGTTACGTATGACCATAGGGACTCTGATTCTGTCTCTGATCTTCTTCTGTCTTCCCCTTTCCGAAGCCTGGGCACCCGAAGTAACGGTCCCAACAGGCCAAACCTACGATACGTTCCGTGTCGGCGCTGACGGCCGCATCTGCGATCACCACGGTGTCATCCGCGGCTGGATCCACCAAAACACTTTATACGACAGCCGGTGGAACCGCCTCTATTCCATCAGCAACGGGCGCCTTACGAGAACCGGTTCAGACGAGCAATGACGAGGGCACCACTACCGATGGGCCCAGAATAGGCGAGGAAACGGATGATCCATTTTTCGTGACGTCAAGGTGGCCGTCATGGAACAGTTCCCGTTCTCCGTTGACTATCCTCCGGGAGCGGGGTATATACTTTCTGTGACATCTCCGACACCCTCTCCGGTCATGATAAGAATAAAGGAATGGATCATCAGGAGTGGCCTTTCGCCCTCCTGGCGTCTCGACATGGTCAATTCCCTTTTCGAGATCGGACGGTGGATGAAAGAGAACCCGCCGCCGGTTACGTTTCCAACCCGGCCCGATCTCTTCCGTCACATCCACGACACAATCATTGCCGGTGACGCCGTCGATTACATCGAATTCGGCGTCTTCAAGGGAGAATCGATCAGATGGTGGTGCACGGCAGACAAACGGAAGGAGTCACGGTTTTTTGGGTTCGACACATTCACCGGACTGCCTGATGAGTGGCGTTTTTTCTGGAAGGCTCTTCCGCCGGGCACTTTCGACGCAGGGGGAAGACCGCCGGCAATCGATGACCTTCGGGTAGAGTGGATCACAGGCCGCTTCCAGGATACGGTCCCTGCCTTTCTGACAGCCTTCCATCCCCGGAACAGGCTCGTCATCAACTGCGACGCCGACCTTTACACGTCAACCCTCTATGTTCTTTCCGCCATCAACCCTTTCCTTACGGCGGGAAGCATCATTCTCCTCGACGAGATCACCGCCGTTGACGAATACCGGGCCTTCCGCGATTTCACCAGAACATTCGGCCGGACGTACCGCGTTGTAGGCGCCGCTGACAGGCTCTTTTACCGCCGCGTCGCAGTCGAAGTAACCTGAGGCCGACGGAGTGGTGAGTACCTACCGCAAATTCAGGACAGCCGTGAGACGATCGACAGGCATTTCGTGGTTCCGCCTCGCCAGCGAGGTCCTCCGGTGCAACATGGCCGGTCTCTGGCCGCCCCTCCTCCGGCTGACGGGCATCCGCCCCCTCTACGCAAACTTCTGGATAACAACCCGGTGTTCAGGCCAGTGCAGGACCTGTACCGAATGGGAAGAGACGGACCACGAGGAACTGACGACCGCTGAGTACAAGACGATTCTCGCTTCACTGTACGAAAGGGGGGTCAGGATCGTCTATTTTTTCGGCGGCGACGTCTTTCTGAGAGACGACCTCTTCGAACTCGTTGAATACGCCACAGACATCGGTCTCCGGGTCCACATGACGATCAATGCCTTCACCGTCACCGAAGAGACGGCCCGGGCGCTCATGGCGACAGGAATATCGTCGGTCCACCTCTCCCTTGACATGCTCGGCGACGGCCTGGACGATGTGAGGGGCATCAGTGACGCCTCGGCCACGGTCCTCCGGTCTCTCGGATATCTCGGGAGACACAATCGTCACGGCACCGAACTCGGCATCACGGCGACGATCATGAAGTATACCCTCCCCTCCATCAGGACGATCGTCGACTTTGCCATAGCAAACAATCTGACCGTCTATTTCAATCTCATCAACTTCACCCATCATTTCTTTCAGACCGCCTTCTCCCGGGACCAGTACCATCTCTCCAGGGACGAACGGAAGGAACTCTCCGATCTTGTCCAATGGCTCACCGAAAAACAGAGGGAGTACCCCGGCCTCCTTCCCCGGCGGGCTCATCTCGAATGGATTGACGCCTACTTCGACAACTTCCGGACACCATGGCCTCCCTGCTATCAGACCCTCCTCAAGGTCTGTGTCAGGGCCAACGGCGATGTACGGCCATGCTGTTCCATGGAGACGGTGGGCAATGTGCGGCGGAACGATCTGGCAACAATCGTCGCATCGGACAGATACAGAGCGCTACTCACAAAGGCGCTGACAAAGACCTGCCCCGGCTGCAGTTGCCGTTACACCCTCAATCTCGACGTCAGCCTCCGGTCCCACCTCCGGGAACTTTTTCACCGGCAGGAGAACAGGTGAACCAATGACCAGGGGTCTCTCGCCGATCTACCAAAACGGTACGTATCTTCGCCGCAACCCCACATGGCACAGGGAAGATTCTGCTGCAAAAGCCGACGAGATCCTGGACTTTATGAAGGCTCACGCCGTCGAACCCCGGTCGATCTGTGACATCGGGTGCGGCGCCGGAGGGATACTCGATCACCTCTCCCGTATGGTGGCCGGGGATGTCCGTTTGTGCGGGTATGAGCCGTCGGATCAGGCTTTTGCCCTCTGTCCGTCAAACAGAAAGACAAACCTCAGTTTTTTCCATCGGGCCCTGCCCGAAGAGGGTGAATATTTCGACCTTGTTCTCGTTATTGACGTCGTGGAACATGTGGACGATTACATCGGTTTCCTGAAAGCCCTCCGCCCGACGGGACGTCAGACGATCTTCCGTATTCCCCTCAACGTCTCCGTCCAATCCGTCCTTTTCAAGAGCGGCCCCATGCTCGGCGCACGGCGCGACTTCGGCCACATCCACTATTTTACACGGGAGACGGCTCTTGCAACCCTCTACGATACAGGGTACCGGGTCATCGATCTGAGGTATAGTTACGGTCCTGTTTCGCCTGTCTTCCTCGGATGGAGACAATACCTGCCGAAAGCGGCGAAAAAAACCCTCTCCCTGCTCAGCCCCCCGTGGGTTGCCAGGCTCCTCGACGGCTTTTCCCTTCTCATTCTGACGGAGCCACAGAACCGATGATGGAAAAGCCCCTCCGGTTCTGCATGGTCACTACGTTCTACCCGCCCTACAACTTCGGCGGCGACGGCATCTTTGTCCACCGCCTGGCAAACGAACTGGCCAGACGGGGCCATCGGGTCGACGTCGTTCACTGTGCCGACGCGTATGCCGCTTCAGGGGGCGGCGCACCGCGGGGGACGGTCGCGGATCACCGGGCCATCACCGTTCACCGACTCGAAAGCCCCTTCGGATTCCTCTCTCCCCTCGCAACACACCAGACCGGGATGCCCCTGTTCAAGACAGGCCAACTCAGAAAGATCTTCAGCAAGGGATTCGACGTGATCCACTACCACAACATCTCCCTCGTCGGCGGACCGGGAATCCTCGAATATCGTACCGCCGGCGACCCGATCAAGCTCTACACCCTTCATGAGTACTGGCTCGTCTGTCCCGCCCATCTCCTTTTCAAGTACAACCGGGCACCATGCAC
>CAYQXL010000044.1:3449-11168 GCA_964421445.1 uncultured Pseudomonadota bacterium | reverse complement strand
CGGTTCGGGAGCCCTATTTTCTCTTCGCCGGAAGACTGGAGAAGCTCAAGGGCATGCAGACCCTCATCCCCGTATTCCGGCGATTCCCGGCGGCACAGCTCATCGTCGCCGGAACAGGATCGTTGGAACACCGGTTCCGAAAACTGGCAGGGGACTGTCCCACCATCCGTTTCCTGGGCCACCTCCCCCATGATGAACTCCAGGAACTCTACCGCAGCGCCACGGCGGTTATTGTGCCGTCCCTCTACTGCGACATCTCCCCTCTGGTGATCATCGAGGCCGTGAAGAACAGAACGCCCGTCATTGTTCGCAATCTCGGGGGCATGCCTGAACTGGTTCGAGAGAGCGGCGGAGGGATGATCTATAATTCTGATGACGATCTGATCGCCGCCATGGAGAGACTTCTCGCCGACCGGACGCTGCGGGACCGGCTCGGCGAGGCAGGTTTTGAAACATACAGCCGAAACTGGACAGCAACGGCCCACGTGGACCGGTACATCGATCTCGTCGGACGGATACAGGCTGAGCAAGCCATGCGACGAGGCAACAGGAGCGTATCCTGCCATGACTAACAGAATCACCAACGATACAGGCCGAATCCCGTCAGACGACCGAACCTGGCCCGTCGTTATCATCGGTGGAGGACCGGCAGGCCTGACCGCCGCCTACGAACTGATTCAGAGCAACATCACACCTCTGGTTCTGGAGAAAGGATCGAGGGTCGGCGGATTATCGCGGACCGAACAGCACGGCGATTACCGCTTCGATATCGGCGGACACCGTTTCTTCACAAAGGACAGGAGGATTCAGGAACTCTGGAAAGAGATGCTCGGAGACGATTTTCTCAAAGTGCCCCGGTCGTCGAGCATCTATTACCGGGAACGGTTTTTCCGGTACCCCATCGATCTGTTCAACGTGATCAACAACCTCGGCATCATCGAGAGCACCCTTACCCTCATGAGTTACATCAAGGCCCGGATCGCACCTCACCGGAGAGAGGAAACCTTCGAAGAATGGGTGTCGAACCATTTCGGAAAACGACTATACCGGGCCTTTTTCAAAACATACACGGAAAAGGTCTGGGGAATTCCCTGCCACACAATTCATGCCGAATGGGCGGCACAGCGCATACGGGGGCTTTCGGTCATCGCCGCCGTCAAAGATGCCATCTTCAGAAACAACACCATCAGGACACTGATCAAAGAGTTCGACTACCCTCTCTTCGGCCCGGGAATGATGTGGGAAGGGTTTCAGAGAGCCGTTGAAAGGGGCGGCGGCTCGGTCACCCTCAACACGGAAGTGATCCGCCTCCATCACAGCAACGGCACGGTAAGGGCAGTGACAGCAGGAGCCAACGGCGGCAAACCGAAGGAGATCGGAGCCTCAGCGGTCCTTTCTTCCATGCCGCTCCCCGACCTCATCGACCGTCTCGACCCTCCTCCTCCCGCCGATGTGGCCAAGGCAGGACGGGGATTGCGGTACAGGGCCTTCATGCTCGTCGCCCTCATCGTCAATCGTCCACACGTCTTCAAGGACAACTGGATCTATGTCCACAGTCCCGATGTCAAGGTGGGAAGGATCCAGAACTATAAGAACTGGAGCTCCGCCATGGTACCTGATGGGAAGAAGACCAGTCTCGGAATGGAATTCTTCTGCGATGAAGGCGACAGACTCTGGACCCTACCGGACAGGGAACTGATCCTGCTCGCAGCAAGGGAACTGGAGATTCTGGGACTTGGAAAGGCATCAGACGTGGAAGGAGGGCGGGTGATCCGCCAGCCCAAGGCCTACCCCGTCTATGATCCGGGATACAGGGAGCGGGTAGAGACGATCCGCCAGTACCTCGGCAGGTTTGGAAACCTCCAGACCATGGGGAGAGGCGGAATGCACAGGTACAACAACCAGGACCACTCAATGACAACGGGGATTGTCGCAGCCCGGAATTTGACAGGCGACACACAGGACCTCTGGTCCGTCAACACCGAGTCGTCGTATTACGAGGAATCGGTCGCCGATGCCGACAGCGGGGGCATGCTCTGAGTGGCTGACACAGGACAGGGGACACCCTCTATTTCCGTCATCATTCCTGTCTTCAATGGAGCAACGGACCTTGGTCGCGTGCTGCAAGCCATCAGACAATCGACCTTCTCGCCCTACGAACTGATCGTCGTCGACGACGGTTCGACGGACGGATCGGGAACCGTTGCAGGCACATATGCCGACAAGGTGATCAGAATGGAGAGGTCCGGCGGCCCTGCACGGGCCCGGAACAGGGGAGCGGCCGAAGCCCGGGGGCCGATTCTTCTTTTTGTCGACGCCGATGTACTCCTCCCGCCGGACATACTCGGCCGGGTCGCAGAGGCCTTTACGACTGACGCCGTTTCCGCCGTCTTCGGATCGTACAACAACCTGCCAGAGGACCGTGGGTTCTTCTCACAATACAAGAACCTCTTTCACCACTGGGTTCATCAGAGTGGGAGTACTGCGGCGAGTACGTTCTGGAGCGGATTCGGTGCCATACGGAAGACTGTCTTCGACGATGCCGGAGGCTTTCCTGAATCCTATCACAAACCGTCCATAGAGGATGTGGCTCTGGGATACAGGCTGAAGCGTAAAGGGATCAACATAGAACTCGTGAAAGATCTCCAGGTCACCCATCTCAAAAGATGGACATTCACCAGCCTCGTCACAACGGACATCATGAACCGGGCCATCCCCTGGACACGGCTTGCCTGGACAGAGGGCCTCCCCCGCGACCTCAACTTCAGGCACTCCGACAGGCTCAGCGGGGTTCTGGCCTGTCTGCTGCCCCTCTCCCTCTGCCTCGTTCCCCTGTGGCCGATGGCGTTCTTTCTCCCTCTGTCGTTCATCATATTCCTCATCCTCCTCAACCACCGGCTCTACCGGTTCTTCTTCCGGGAAAAAGGGGCGGTCTTCACATCTGCCTCAGTCCTCTTCCACTGGTTCTATCTCGTCTACAGCTCCCTTACCTTCGCCGTCATGTCGGCACTATGTTTTGTTCAGTACAGGGACTTGAAAGATGGCGCCGGTTCTGGTATGAGATGACAGACACAGAGCGGGGGACGAAAAGACCACCAGGCATGGAGAGAAAAGATTGACGGTCAGAAGATGAAAAAGGATGCTACGGCGAACAGCCATCAGACAGCCACGCCCCGTACCGGTCGCGGCACGCTCGCCACAGCCGGCACAATCGTCAGGGCCACGACGGCCGTCGTCGTCTTCGGCCTCCCGCTCGTTGCCGGAACGGCTGCCCTCGTCGGCTACGGCCTCTATCGCGGCATCCGCCGCCTCCTGTTGCCGGGGGTCAGGTCTTGAAATATAACATTTTCGATCTTCCCGTAGCCCGAAAACCATAATATCCTTCGCCTCATTGACCGGAAATATTGCACATTATCCTGCCTCATATGTCATAATGACACAAAACGTCACTGACCACAGCACCACACCAGGGCAGAGAACACAGACCATACAATCGGCCTGAACACTGCTGTACGGCAACGACAAGGTGACGGAGGCAAGGAGAAGACTCGATGGACACCAGGGAAAGAGACAACGACCAGCACCCGGAAGGTTTCGCCGCACCATCGGCAACGGGAAGAGAGACCGGTGGTCTTCAGAAGAAAGGCATCGACAGACGAAACTTTTTGAAGGTCCTCGGTGCGGGTGTTTTGGGGGCCACACTTTCTGACCGGAAGGTCGAAGCGGCAACAATACCTGTCTCCCCGGTACCGGCTGCAGACTTAAGCGGCAAGGCCCTCCTCGCCCGGGAAGAGCCATTTTTTGCAGAATTCGCCAAACTGTTCACCATTTCCGACGAACACCGGTATCTCGTCGCCAGCCAGAAAGGATCGATGCCGATCCCGGTTATGAAGCGCTTCAAAAAGGGACTCGATCAGATTGCAAAAGACCCGTTTCCCGTCTATCTGGAACCTTCGCGGACAACGCGGGAGAAGATCGCGCGAGGTTACGGGGCGCACGTCGACGAGATCGCCATTGCCCGCAACACGACCGATGCGATCAGCCAGATCCTGAGCGGTATCCACTGGAACAGGGGTGACGAGATCTTGTGTTCAACACTTGAATACCCGAACTGTGTTGCCACAATCCGGCGGGTTACCCATCGTTTCGGGGTCACCATCCGCCAGTTCGGTGTTCCGTGGCAACCCGACACCCAAGCGGAAGAGATCGTCGATTCGGCAAGAAGAATGATCATGCCAGGAAAAACAAAAGTGATCTTCTTCTCCTGTCCGGCTCATCCCAACGGCATCGCCCTTCCCGTCCACCGGTTGGCCCGCCTGGCCCAGCAGCACGGGATGATCAGCGTCGTGGACGGAGCACACTACGGCGGCATGTTCGATCCCCTCCTCGATGAGACGGGGATCGACTTCTGGGGAATATCGGGTCACAAATGGCAGTGCGGGCCTGGCGGGACAGGGATACTTTATGTCCGCAACGCCGTCCTGCCCGCAAACCCTAACCCTCTCCCCCGGTTCAATCTCGTACGGTCCGGCGACCTCGATGCACCTATTGACGGCTCACGGCCTCCTGGCTTCGATATCGGGGCAGCTCTCAGTCTTTATGGTTTCCCCGAATCTGCAGACTGGCGCGCTCTTGGGGACGCCTGCGAGCTGTGGGATCGTGTCGGGCGGAAACGTATTGAGCGCTATATCCTTGCCCTGGCCGACTATACCCGGGAAAAACTCATACATACCTTCGGAGAATCGTCATTGCTCCAGCCATGCCGTGACAGCGAACTGAAATCGGGCATCATAGCTTTCAACCCCTTTCCCAAGCAGGAACAGCGACGAACATGGAGACTCTGCGAGGAATTTCAGTCCCGTATGCTCACAGAATGCCGGTATCACGTCGGGTGCGGTGGTCTCGGCCGCAGAGGCCTTACCCGTGAACCCGATCCTGACGCCCGTGCCTTTTTTGAAGGATCGATTCCGAATCGCGATCCCCTGAACAACAGGCCCGATCCGGTAGATATCCCGTTCCGGATCGCCACACCAGCATGGTGCAACCGGGCCGACATCGACCGGTTCGTCAGAGATTGCGCCGGCATGGTGAAAAAGATGGCAGGGTAGAACGAGCGGGTAGCACCAACATTCTTCGTTTCTTCGGCATTGGAGTTCACCCCGCCATATTCATTTGAGCGTTTACAGCCCAAAAGAAAGTGACGTTACGTGATCGATTGGGTCATTCCAGCACTTGGCATATCGTTCATCGGTCGTCATTATAGCGCCTACGCTCCGTTCGTCGAAAGTTGTCACGGAACTGAACAACCGCCCTCCAACCAGATCCGGACCTGTCGTGATTATTTGGCTGCTCCGAAAACCAGCCATCGGCAAACGGAATATTTTGCGGTGCGACATTGCATCAGGTACGGTAGCATTCATAAACGGCCATATTCCGGCCCATCGCAGAGAGGCTAAAAATGTTATATTTCAAGACCTGACCCTCTACTTTCTCTACTTTCGTTGGTAGAGGCCGATGTTATATAGTCTGCTGCTGCGGCAAATTTCGGGGTTTATCAGGGATAGCGTAACGGCTGTTATTTTCCGGGATTTAAGCCATCGCGGACAGGCATCTACAGGAACAACCAATCGGCCGGTGGCCCCATAAAATCGTATTGTACTCGAATCCGATACACCGTCAGCAATATCGCTTACCCATGACAGAACAATCTCAGGCTCGGCAGCTCCAAACAGTCTTTCGCACGCGAAATCAAAAACGATCATCCCCGCATCTGCGCCGGATATACCAAGGCCGGAGAGTTTCACTGCCGTTTGGGACACCTGCGGCCCTTCTGGCATATTTGCTGAAAGGGTTCCTTCGCCCGCCATGGCAACAGGGGCAAGCCCCGGAGACAGACTCGCCCACGACCGGCCCCAACTTACGGGAATCTTTTTCAAATGGCCCGGGTAAAACGCTTTGTCGAGCAACTCAGCATCACGATCCTCCCCTCGACGAGAAGAGGGCCGATCGTCCCCCGTATCACGGGCAGAAGAACGATCCCCTTCGTAAGCGAGGGAGAGATGACGGGCCGTCTCCAAAAGCCCGGGAGCAACAAGAAATGTGTACCCCCCTATACGGACAGGCACGTATCTGAGGGTGAAATACCTATAGATCCTGTTCGAACGGAGGGAAACAGAACCACCATCAAAGATGATTGTATTACCCTCTGCGATCGCCACCGGTGGAACAGTTTTCTGCAACTGCCCTAACATCCTGGCCTGGGTCATCGACGACGGGGCATTATAGACCGCGCTCTCAAGGGATGGGACAGGTCTCTGAAGATGGAAATATTGGGCAGAATGGTTGGTCAGATCAAAATAGGTTTCGTCGGGAGTCAGTAATGTATCAATAATGACCCGCAGATCACCCGAAGCGGTCAAGGTGGTATCGGCGGGCGCTCCTTTATGCCCGGAAGGAATTTGTCGATTACGGTCTCCGGCCGTCTCTACGACCTCTTCAATCCCCCTACCCGACAACCGGTCCACAAGCATACTCCAACTCTTCACCTCCTGAGATGCAATCGAGGCCTGAAGAAAACCCCCGTAAAGCGGAAATATCAGGAGAAAGGTTGCGGCGATTCGCGGGCGGTGGATGAGCAGGATCATGATCGGTATTCCGAAATAGAGGAGCCACAGTGACATGGAGCCTGCCCGCGAGATGCCTGTATCGTCGATCCGGCCAAAGCTGTAGGGCACGAGGGCACAGGAAAAGAAAAACAGGGCCGATCCGAAGATGAGGACCGTCAGTCTGTCCCGATTCTTCTGTGCAACACTTGTTTTCCACATCAGGGCAATGATCGTCATAGACGCCGGAATCCATAAAATCTGAATCAGCCCGTGTTTGCCCCAGCGCCAGGGTATCCCGTTTGCAACGCTGTTGGCCTGGGCGTTTTCGAGGAGAAAGTTTACGAAGCCCTTGAAAACAGACCCGACAGGCGTAAAAAGAAGGGCGAGGGCGCCGACGAACGCTCCTGCCGCCAAAAAGAACGTCAACAGTCCTCTCCTCCCGGCCTCAGGCCCGTGATAGTGATATGCCCTGACAGCCATCCATCCGGCCAACGGAAGGCTCGCCACGAACATGGCGCTCCCTGTGGGAGGTGAATAGAGGGGAAGGAAAACGGCACCGATCCCCCATGCAAGAAGCCATCGCCACGGGTTTCGGCACAGCGTCCGGTTCGCTATCAGACAAAGAAACGGGATGATAAAGGCAAAAGGGAGTGACCGGGTAAATGGTGACGTCATCAGAAAGAGGAGCGAAGGAATTGTGCCCACAACGGCCCGGAGAAATACGAAGGTCAAGGCGATGGAGACGGCAAAAAGCAGGGTCGTTCCATAGGTGAACGAAATAAAAGGCTTGCCGGGGAAGAAAGAGGCCAGAAGCCCCTGTATGAGGTGTGTAAAGCCATGAGGATAATTGAGATCAGCAAAGGGCAGTTTATGAAACAAAACGAGCTGTTGCCATGGCAGATAAACTTCGCCTATATGGTAATCATCGAAAGGGCTGGTCCGCAGCGGGAGACTCGGCATGAGGGTAACAATAAGGAAACAGATGATTGTGGGGGTAAAGAGGATCTGCGAATAGATTCCACCCTTCTGGTCCTGAGGTGACGGGTGGTGGACCCGACGATACCACACGACCAGGGACCATCCGACAGCACTGAAGATCACCAAGACGATAGGG
>CAYQXL010000044.1:0-3349 GCA_964421445.1 uncultured Pseudomonadota bacterium | reverse complement strand
GAGATCGCCAGCGCGGCAGCACAGGATACAAACAACCCGATCAGCGCGTATAGGCCCAAGGAAGTAAGGCTTGCCGGAGAAGCACCCGGATCGATCGCCACCATTCTGCGTCGAAAGGCAACCATGAGGATAAGGGCCCACAGGCAGAGAAGGAGATAGTGATGGGGCAGTGTCCCAAATCCCAGCGGCCCTCCCAGCAAGAAAGCAATCACCAGTTTACCGGCAATGCACCCCACGAACCAGCCGAGGGGGACCAAGGTCACACCGAACTCTGGAGGGATAGTACCGGCCCAAGCTTCGACGGAATGCACCCATATCGACCCCTTGGGCCGTTGCGGGATCCGGGAAGCAAGAGCATTGGTGACAAAAAGGACAACCACAAAAACCCCGAGGGCCAGACATGCCGCAAGGTAGTCCACGGTCTTGACCGATCCTTCCCAGGCAACAGGTCCTACGATAAAGTCAGGGTACTTTTGAATGAACGGAATTCGCACGCAGAGAAAAAAGGCTGCCATGCCCGCCATCGCGGCACAGACAAACAAATACGATCGAAACCGGGGATAGAGAATGGCAGGCAAGCCCCTACCATGGGGGTCAGGTCTTGAAATATAACATTTCACTGTCTCATCAGCCTTTGCCGCGATCCCTTTCATAACCGGCGGACATGTTGCCTCTGGTGCATACAGAGAACGATGGACCAGCCGTATCTCCAATGGGGCTCTGCAGATTCAGCCGCAGACCATTGTGGCGAAAGAGACAGAGAAAAATGTTATATTTCAAGACCTGACCCCCATGAGTCTTATTATTTATTACCGCAAATTGAACCCGAAGTTATGACACTTGCCGCATGCGTCTTCAGGCGACTTGTGACCGCGGTGGCACTTGGTGCACTCTACTGCACCGAGGTGCGAGTCGTGGGGGTTCGGTCGGACGGCGGCGGTTTTCATAGCCAACTTTTCCTCATCGCCGTGACATGTGAGACACGTGGCTGAGGGCACATCACCTTTAGGAGCACCCTGTTCGCCATGACAAGCGGCACATCCGACGTTTTTACCCTGATGCCTGTCAGCCATGTATTGCTTCTTCTCCTGAGCAAAACCGTTGCCGAAGAGTCCGGCAACAGCTATTGAGCATGCTATAACCGATACGACCAGAAAAAAGACGTACGTAGTCTGTTTCCTCTTCTGCCTGTGCATAAAGGCACCCTCCCTGATCGTTTGTAGTCGCCACCGGATGGGGGCGACGGGTGACTGACAGACACCCCCATCCTCGTGGCTCAACCATTCTCTTCTACTTCCAGGCCTTCAACGCCGCAGCGTTTTTTCCTGCAATTCTGCCGAACACGATGCATTCCGTAAGATTGCCACCGCCCTGGTAGACAAATTTCAAGGCCGAAGATATCTCGCCGGCAGTATAGAGTCTCGGTATGGGTTTGCCCTCCCAGTCCAAAACCTGCCTCTCGGCGTTCGCCATGATACCTCCCTTTGTGTTCGGACCACCGGCGTAGAGCGGCAGGGCATAAAAAGGTGGTTTTTCTACCGGTCCAAGGGTAGCCTTGGCACGGCCGAAATCTTCATCCTTACCTTGAGCACAACCCGCATTGAACCGCTCGACAGTCTTCGACAGATTGCCCGCCACCATCAGATTACGGTTCTCCTTGTTCCCCCCTATTTTGGCAGCCAACGCTTCGATCGTGTCGGCCTGCATTATCCAGCCACGCTTAACAGCGTCCATATTGTCCTTAGTCCAGGGCACGAGTCCATAACCAGCGGTGGAGATTCCCAGCGACGTGATGGTGGTTTTGGAGCGAAAGGCTTCATCAAAGACCATCCAACTCGGAACCCGTGGATAGATCAACTTGGTTATGTCGAATTTGATCGCTTCCTTATAGAAGAAGTAACGGCTGGGGTCGGTTGTTATAAGCGTCTCCGCCGCATAGCGATTCCCGTAATTGTCGATAACTATCGAATTGGGCCGCCCCACAGAGTCAGTTATCAACCCCATTTTCAGTCCGTGATGCCGTATGGGAACGGCCGTGATGACCCGGGAAGCGGCCTTTCCGACCTTGGCGAGCCCTGCCCCTGCTTCCATGGCCATCGCTATCCCGTCACCTGTATTATCCGGGCTCCCGTAAAACGCCCAGCCTTCCACGCCCGGGCCTTCCAGAAATGCCCGGCGCATAGGAAGGCTGTACTCATATCCGCCGGTCGTAATGACAACGGCTCTCTTTGATTTGCATGCAATGGTACGGCCGTCCTTTCTTCGCGCAAGTACACCGACAACCTCGCCCTTATCGTTTGTGATGAGTCTCCGTGCCGGTGTTTCCCACACCATTTTTATCTTCCGCTTCTCCACTGCCTCCCGCAATACAACAAAGAATGCCTCTCCATTCATCTTCTGTAGTTTGGGAAGATCCTTGGTGGGAACATCAAAGTCGGCCATTTTTCCAAAAGAGCTGCCAAAAACACGGTATTTGCACTCCTTCGCCCCGGGGAATTGGGGGAACGCGGCGCCCGAGAACCGTGAAAAAGCAACACCATTGAAAGCAGGATCGAGCTTCTTGAAAAACTCAAGGTTTTCCGGAGAATGTTTTGCCCAAGCTTCGGCGAGTCCGTCCGACACATCAGGTTGTTCACCCTCCAGCATCCATGGCAGATTCTCACCACTGAACATCGCTTTTGCATAAGCTTTCAGGGCTGCCCGGTCTCCTGTGGGGTCAGGACTATGAAAGATCCCCCCAGACATGCGGGTATTGTTGATGAGATTATTCTGCGCCTGTTTTTCAATAACCAGGACTTTAGCCCCCGCATCGCTCGCTTCGATGGCCGCGCAGGCTCCTGCGCCGCCGAAACCGAGCACGATGACGTCAGCCTCCATATCCCATTTTTTCGGCATTCCAACCCGGGCTTCGGCATCGTGAATCCCCAGGCCCGTCGCCATTACCGCCCCTGTTCCAACCAAAGCACCTTTGAGAAACTCACGTCGTTTCAAACCTTTCTTTTCGTCCCTCATGATGACAACCTCCTTGTTTGTTGTTGGCGTTGGTCACTTGTGCTCTTCCTGCCCTTTCCCGCCGCCCAAAACGACCTGTAGATAGACAGACATCTTTCCATCCCTCACCAAATATTAACAAAGTAGATTGAGCAAGACAAGAGCGCCGAAAAAAAGGGGTATCAAATAAAACTTGACTTCGTTGCTTCTTGCATCTATATAAATAGTCTGTGCTATAATGAATAAATAGCTGAATAGCGAGTGGGTTCAGGGGCAGCGGATGTCCCTGGAGGAAGCTAGGCTGGATGGTCGGGCCGCCATCTGAAGGGGAGATCTTCAGGTGGCGGTTTTTTATTGG
>CAYQXL010000043.1:15688-18556 GCA_964421445.1 uncultured Pseudomonadota bacterium | reverse complement strand
TCCCGCCTCTGACGGGCCAGAGAGCGTTGAGGAAGTCTGTTTTTCCGGCGCCCCCCATGCCCCCTTCGAACAGGCCCGTGACCCAGCCGTTGTCAGGATCGAAAGCGTATGTCGATGAGGACCAGTAGCCGTCCGATTGAACGGACTCGAAGGGATGGCCTGCCGGAAGGGCCGGATCCCACCGGGACCGGTCGATGAGGCTCATCAGCTCTTTCCGGTTCGGGAGACGCCAGTCATGAAAGCCGAGGAACACATGGTCGTTGAGACAGTCGATATACCCGAGTCCTTCCTGCCAGAGACGGTCTGTGCCGGGATTGCAGGCGGACGGACCGGGTGCTGACCCGTTTTTTGTCCACATGAGTCCTGTGAGATTGTCTGTCACTGTTGTGGCTGTCGAAATGAAACGGGGTGATGGCCACGATGCTCCGGCTCTTATGTCGCCGTCCTGGCCTGTACCGGTACAGGAAACGATGTTGCCGTTGATCGAGTAACAGATGGTCTGCCCTGTCTTCCAGAGGGCCGACTGACCAGGTAATTCTCCGGTCGCTCCCCTGACGGGCCAGAGATAATAGTAGCCTCCTGCCTTGCCCCCGGTACCGACGTACCCTTCCTTCAGGGAGACGGTCCAGGCATCGACAGGGTTGGCGGTACAGGTCGTAGATGACCAGTACGTTCCGGACCGGACGTCTGTAAAGCCCTCTTTGGCAAGCCAGACCGCACAATCGGGCTCGTCGGCGTTGATGAGACTCTCCAGTTCGTTGACGTTCGGCAGGCGCCAGTCGCTGTATCCGCAGAGGGAGAGGCTATTGGCGTAAGAGAGGGCTGGTGCCCATTGCATGTCATTGCCAGGGAGGTTGGCGCTCCGTGTCCACATAAGACCGGTCAGGGTGTCTGTAACACAATCTCCCGTGACGGCGAAACGGGGTGATGGCCACGATGCTCCGGCCCTTATGTCGCCGTCCTGGCCTGTGCCGTCGCATCCCGTTTCGTTTCCCCAGTTGTCCCAGCAGCGGGTCTGTCCGGTCCGGGGCAGATCAACGATTCCTGACACCGGAAACCACCATGCCGAGACACAGATGACGAAGAGAGCGAGGAGGAAACCTTTGATGTATGTCATGCCGGACCTCCCAAAAATTAATCGCCGCCTGTGATCTGTTCGGGCTGCTCCCGGTCTGTCGCGCTCCGGCCCTCTCTTCCGTCCGTTCATCGTTCCGTAGCGCTCCTTTGTGCCGGTACTGTAACAGTATGCCCCCATTTTCTGAAAAAACCAAGTTAATACGGATGGTTCACTCATGGCGGCATTGATCCTGCCACAGCAGGAGGGAAGAAAGAATATGGTTGCAAGTCAGACGAATAGAGGCTATTCTTATCGCCGGCGGCGATCGGGGAACAGATTTCACCTGTTCTGTCGCTTAATTCCCATCGGTAGTCCCGCCTGGAAGGAGAAAAGAATGAACGACCGTCCCTGGCCAGCCAAGTCACCGTGGTATTCACTGAAGTGGATTATCGCCGCCAGACCCTGGTCTTTCCCCATGTCCCTCGTTTCCGTCACCGTCGGTGCCCTCATCGCCTGGGTAGACGGGCCCGTCCTCTGGGGATGGCATGTCCTCGTCTGTTTCGGTATCGTCTGCTTTCATGCCACGGCAAACCTCTACAATGACTATTTCGACACGAAATACGGTGTCGACCAACCCGATTCACCGACAGCCCGGTACCGGCCCCAGCCTATCCTGGCAGGGTTGATGACGCCGGGGCAACTCCTGTCCCAGGCTGTCATCCTGAACGGTGTCACCCTTCTTGTGGGAGCGATCCTCGCCTTCTACCGGACCGGACTCGTTTTTGTCATTGGTTTCGCCGGCTTTCTGGTGAGCCTCTTTTATACGGCAGGCCCTGTCAAACTCAAGTACAGAGCCCTGGGAGAGTTCTTCGTCTTCCTCATGTGGGGTCCCCTGATGGTTGAAGGGTCCTATGCCGTCCAGCGGCAGACCCTCTCCCTCGACGCACTCTACATCTCTGCCCCTTTCGGGATCCTTGTGGCCCTCGTTCTCCTCGCCAATAATATCAGGGATATCGCCTACGACAGCCGCCAGGGGATCGAAACGATCGCCACAGTCCTCGGGGAAAAAGGGAGCCTCAGGCTCTACGGTGCCCTCATCGTTGCAGCCTATCTCGTTATCATCATACTCACGGTAACGGGGATCGCCAGCCTCTGGTCACTTGTTGTCCTCCTGTCGTTACCGAAAGCTGTCAGTCTCACCAGAGCGTTTATAAAGAAGGTCCCTGAGACGGCCGATGCCGATACAGGACAATTTGCCACGCTCTTCGGCATACTCCTCATAGCGGGAATGGTTGCCGGCAGGATGGTCTCTCAATGATCTCCGGTGCTATTCTTCTCGCTTTTGCGTGCTGGGCCTTCACTTTCGGCTGGAGCGGCGGCAACTTCTGGGTAAAGATCGGCCTGAGTGTCATTGCCGTCTCGTCCTATTCGTTTGTCTGGAAGAGACCTGCAATCATTGTCCGGCCCCGCTCTCTCATCCTTGGCCTCGCATCGGCCGTTGTTCTCTATGGTCTCTTCTACGCCGGTGACCGGCTTGCACCAATCATCCTCTCCGGTGCCCAGTCACAGGTGGGAAACATTTACTCCCTCGGCGACGGAACGAACCGTTTTCTCATAGCCATGCTTCTTCTCTTCATCACTGGTCCCGGTGAGGAGATCTTCTGGCGCGGTTTCCTCCAGGACGAACTGATGCGGCGCCTGGGCCCCATACCGGGGTACGTCGTGACCACCGTCGTTTACGCCGCCGTTCACGTCTTCTCCGGCAACCTCATGCTCATTCTTGCCGCCCTCGTCGCCGGCGCCTTCTGGGG
>CAYQXL010000043.1:1197-15588 GCA_964421445.1 uncultured Pseudomonadota bacterium | reverse complement strand
CCGATCACGATAAGACGATCGCCTCCCTGAAGGTGCTCATCAGGCCGGGGCATGGGAATGCGGTCCTCTCCGCGGATGATACCGATGACCGTCGCCCCGTAGGAGGCACGAAACTGAAGACCGGCAAGAGACTGTCCTCTCAGCGGTGAATCTAAAGCCACATCAATCTCGGACATGGCAAAGCGGGGATGTTCGCCCGCCGTTTGCCCTCCATCTGTTTCCTGGAGAATCTCTTCGGCGTGGCGCAGCGTTGACGGGTCTCCCATAAGCACAAGCCTGTCCCCGGGAAACATCTGAAAATCGGGATCGGGATCAAGATAGACTCGTCCCGCCCGGCTGACGGCAAGGATCGAAATTCCGGCGGACGAGCGGATATGGAGATCCCGTATGAGCTGTCCGGCAAAGACTGACGTTTTGCGGAGCCGTATCTCCCGGAGGGCTAAAGGCCAGTCGATACTTTCAGGAAGAAGATGCATTGCCTCTGTCAGTGAATCTGCCCCTTCCTCCGATGCGTCGCTGAACGGCCGGAGGACCACGTGGGCCCCTTTCAACGCATAGATTCTCGCCTCATCCTCATCGGTGGCGGTGAGGGCGATCTTTCCTTCGTACCGTCTCTCCCGGAGCAGATGGAGCAACGTTACGTTGAGATCCCTGTCCCGAACGGTGCTCACCACCCACGCTGAACAGTTGAGTGGAAGATTGTCGAGGAACTCGGGGTCCCCGATGTCGCCGAATATGACAGGAATGTTTCTCGAACGCCACAGATCAAGGGCCTGGGGATTGAAGTCGACACCGGCGATCTTTTTCCCCCTCTCGCTGAGATGGTTTGCGAGGCCGCTCCCGTAATTGCCCAGTCCGATAAGAATAAAATCAATATCAGGGACGGCACAGGTATCCGGCGTAATCTGTTCGCGGTAGGGATATTTTTTCTCGAACAACCGCAACGGTTTTTCGAGTAACCGGTACAGCCGACTGGAATAGATGATCATATAGGTCGACATACAGATCGTTATAACGCCGACCAGGGTGACAAGACTCATGGCTTCCATCGATATGTGACCGAGGCTCAGTCCCAGGGCAGCGAGGATCAGGGAAAACTCACTGATCTGGGCCACGGCGAGCCCTGCAAGAAAGCCGGTCCGTCTCCGGTACCCCATGATGCCCATGATACACATGACAATCAGAGGGTTGCCGATGAGCACAAAGACGGAGAGGAGGACGGCAGGCGCGATCTGAGGGGCAACCATTGAAAGATCGAGACGGGAGCCGAGTTCGATGAAGAAAAAGAGGAGGAGAAAATCCCTGACGCTCACAAGTCGTGCGGCGATAGCTTCCCGATATTCTGTCGAGGCGAGGGAAATACCACCGAGAAATGCGCCCACCTCTTTGCTGAACCCGAGAAAGTCACCCGCCGAACCGAGGAAGATCGCCCAGGCTATGGCGAAAAGAAGGAGGAGTTCCTGATTTCGTGCGAGCCGCTTTGTGAGGCCCGGGATAACATACCGCATCAAAAGCCCTATGCAGACGAGAAAGCCCATGCCCTTGACCACGATCACCACGATCCTTGACAGGGGAGGGCCGCTGGCTGAGGCTCCTTCCCCCACCGCTGTCAGCATGATCATGGCGAGGATGGCGAGAATATCCTGAACGATGAGAAATCCGACGGCAATCCTCCCGTGAAGGGAATCAATCTCCTTCTTGTCGGAGAGGAGTTTGACGATAATAATGGTACTCGAGAAGGTCAGGGCAACGGCGATGTAGAGGGAGCCGACAACAGAAAAGCCGAGGGCCAGGGTGATGAAAAATCCGAAGAGGCTCGTGAAAATAACCTGCCCCAACCCCGTTGCCAGGGCGACCGGTCCTGTTGTTCTGATCAACGTGAGATCGAGCTTGAGACCGACAACGAAAAGGAGGAGGGATATGCCGATGTGGGCCAGAAGCTCGATCTGTCCGTGACTGTGGATGAGCGCGAAGCCTGAGGGGCCTGCCAGAATGCCTGTCGCCAGAAAAGCGACGACGAGGGGCTGGCGAAAGACCATTCCGATCGCCCCGAGAATTGCCGCGAGTCCGAGTATCGATGCTATCTCATAGAAGATCTGTTCCGTCATCATGCCGCTCCTGCAACGTTGGCTGTTCCGTCATCCCCCGATGAACAACTACCGATATTTGCAACAGCGGGGCCTGCATGTCTTTCAATCCCGTTTCCGGCCGTTCTGCGGAGATATTTCCCGCTGATCGGAGGCCGGGAGAGAGAAAGCTGCAGCCCGAGGTGACGGCAGCCAGAGATACCTGCCCGGACCGGAAGGGATGTGCTGAAATCTGCGTCTTCCGGTGGGACATCTACCGGGTGCTTTCCCCGATCACCTGTCCCCGTGAAGTGAACGATATCCCCTGCTGATTCCGTGTACCGATCATGATCGATTCCATAATCGGTGCATTGACCGGTTTGTCGGCCCTCCAGGTGATGACAAAACTCGACCCCGAGCTGTCCTTGTCATCCGTTTCCCGAACGAGAAACTGGGCTGATGTATTCGCACCGAGGTGGGCTGGTTTTTCGAGAAATCTCTTCAGAAGCTTGCCTGCTGAATCGTAATAGGCAACATCGGTCACGATGATGGAAGTGCTTTGATCGATGTTCCGGATACTCAGCGTCACCGTCAGATTGTAGAGCGTCCTGCCGTAATTGACCTGAGAATAGGCCGGCACGTATACCGTCTGTCCCCGCGCCACCTTGGCCTCCTGCTGGCCAAAAGCCGTGCCGGCGGTCATGGCACAGATGACCCAGAAAACATGAATCATAACGATCACCAATGCCGAACTGATAAGTTTTTGTTTCATCTGTTCACCGCCAGTCGTCAGCCGTCAGGGGGTCAGGTCTTGAAATATAACATTTTACCCGCTTAGTTCCACGCCCTTCACAATTCTGCTTACTGTCGTGTAGTGTATTGCCAGGTGCTCTCCAATCTCGATCAGTCTGTATCCCCATTCCACATGGGCCTGATAGATCCCCCTGTTGCGGGACGATTTGTCCATCCCCGCCGGAAGAAGTTCGTCGAGAGGAGGCCTGCCAGCCAGTCGCTGTGTTCTGGGAATCTCTTTTACCTTCCGGACGTCGTCGACACGGGTCTGCGCCATCTCCCCGAGCGACGGCCCGCCGAGAAAGATTTGACCCCGGAGATTCTCCCACGGTGTTATCGCAGTCTTTCCCGCAGCGACAAAACGGACATATGCCTGTGCCGCCCTTTTTCTGCTCTGGTGAAACTGTCCGAGAACCCAATCCGTTGTAAGCCAGGCCGGAGACTCGGCAAACCCCGCCGTGGCAGGATAACTGCTCCACCGCCAGTCGCCGATATTGTCTGAAATGCCCGCTCTCAGAGGATTGAGGACAACGTAACGGCACAGTTCGAGAAGGTAGCTCTCCTTGTCCACGAGGATGG
Source organism: uncultured Pseudomonadota bacterium (assembly GCA_964421445.1). Classification (GTDB taxonomy): domain Bacteria; phylum Desulfobacterota; class Syntrophorhabdia; order Syntrophorhabdales; family CAYQXL01; genus CAYQXL01. The sequence goes on along the minus strand of CAYQXL010000043.1, from coordinate 12,151 downwards.
CCTTGTAGCGCCCCTGAAAGAGATGACCGTGACTTTCATGTTTGCGGTTGAACATTTGGGTGTAGATACCGTTTAACTGGCGCATGCCCTCCGAGAGGTTGCCGTCAGGTGTCTCAATGATGAGGTGGTAGTGGGTGTCCATGAGGCAATAACCGTGACAAAGCCAGTTGAACCGCGTGATGACGAAGCCGAGGAGATCGCAGAAATCCTGTCGGTCCCCGGCATCGCCGAAGATCACGGTGCCGCCGTTGCCCCTGGTGGTAAATTGATAGACAGCGCCAGGGTATTCAAGTCGAAGTGGACGGGCCATAGAGGAAGTATAGCAGCCAAAATGTTATATTACAAGACCTGACCCCCGAGGCGAGGCAAGACCTGACCCCCGAGGACCCCCGGGGCAGGTGGACAGGCGACAGAGTAGTGTATATAACGTAGATGACGGAGGAAAATACGAGGTGCATAGCTGTCGAATCGATCGATGAAAGGAGGCAGAAAGATGAAAAGATTGTCGATTGCCGTGTTTGTTGGATGTCTGTTTCTGGTTGCCCTTCCGGCCTACGCCCAGCTTGATCGTCTTGTGGATAAGATTCTGGAAGGCGTCGAGCAGACCATCCGCCCAGAGTACCTCAAAGTCGTTCGTCTGGAGATGTCACCCGATCCCGTCCGCGAGGGTCAGCGGATGGCTTTCAGGGCAGTCATTTCCAACAGCTCCCGGAACTCAGGCAGGGTTACCATCGCTGTGAGGGACAGAGATCAGATCATCAGTGAATTACGGAATGCGATCATCAGACCTGGCGACAATATTATCGATTTCCCGGAGACGGTCTATCGTTTCACCGGTACGGACCGCTGTTTTACCGTCGAGGCCGACATTGAACGAACCCGGACGCCGATCGATGTGGCAACCGAGTTCTGCGCCAGAAAGACATACTCAGGCTGGACCCTCAGCGATAAAGGTGTCGGCCCTCTCTATGTCGATCTCCTCGATATGTACCCCGATCCTGTATCACCAGGTCAGGAAGTAAGGTTTGCCGTAAAACTGAGGAATGACGGCCGGCCGATCAGAGGGCATATCCGGATCATGGATCGTGATCAGGTGGTGGTCCAGATCGATAATGCTTTTATTCCCAGGGGCCTGACGGAATTTCACTTCCCCCGGAATACCTACACATTCCAACGGTTCGATGCCTGTTTTGCCGTCATCGTCGACATCGACCGTACACCCTATCCTGTTGACGCATCACGAAAATATTGTGCGAGGCCGATCACCTGGACCCTCCGGCCGGTGCCCTGAACATCACGCATCACATCACGGGGGTCAGGTCTTGAAATATAACATTTTGGCGTGACCCCCTGTTTCTGTGGCCACCATAATTCGGATTGGTAGTTAGAATATTTTGTGATAGTGTAATCTCATACATATTAAATTCATTTTCCGTGGTGACCCATGAGAGATGCTGTCGAAAAATCATGCAGGCAACGGGTACAAGGTAGGAAAGGCAGAAGGCTCTCCGGTTCATTTTTTGCGGCCTTTGCTCTCGCTCTCTGTCTTGCCTTTTCTCTTCCGGTTTTTGCCGAAACCCTCGCCGATCTCGACGCCGCCTTTCAACGGTGTAAGGCAAGTCAGATCCGCTACGAGAGGCAGTTGAAAGAGAAACAGTGCCGGGCAATTGAGATGATGGCGAGGGTCTGCCGGGACTGGACCCAGATGGCCCAACGGACTGTAAATACGGACCGTCACCCGGAGGCAGTGAGGATTCGTGATTACCATTGCACCAGGAAAAATGAGTGTCAGATGGTGGCCGATAAGCTGAAATCGGTTAAGGATGCCTGCGGTGACATCGAAAAACAGAGAAACGCCCTTGCGACCTACCAGGGCCGGACGTCCGGGTCATTGACAAGCCTTGGGGTGACCTGCGAACCGAAGCAGATTGCGCCGGAAGGTTCGGTCACTTGTCAATGCTGGGGAACGTTCAGTGGTTCGGGAAGCGCAGGCGTGAATCTGACCCATGACCCCAGAACAACGTGGCAGACAAGCGTTGCCGGTCAGACCGGTCCTGTGGTCACCGCCCGGGGTTTCCAGCCGGGACAGTCGTTCACGGTCCGGGCCACATGGGGCTCCATGAGTGATGGCGCTACCGTTACGGTCGTTCAAAAGGGCTCGGAAGGAAAGGATTCGTCCCGGCTGGACACGATGGTTTTTCAGAGCCCCATGCTCGACGGTGTGCGTCTCGATGTCTGTGTAACGTATGGCGAAGCGTGCGGCAAACCGGCCGCTGACCGGTTCTGCAAGACCAAAGGATACCGGTATGCCGAATCCTTCGAGGAAGTCCGTGTCGGTCCAGCGGTGAAGACGAAAGTCATGGGAGACGGCCGGACATGTGATGCCGACTATTGCACGGCCTTTGCCTATGTGAAGTGTGCCGGAAAAAACTGATGTCCCATTTTGCCTGCGGGGACCCGTACTGGCGGTTCCCCGCCGGGATGGTTGACAAGGATCGTTTCGGTACTTACGATCAACAACCATTTTTTTCAAAAAAATCAGGGAGGTAAGTATGGGAAAGAAAGAGTGCATTATGGGGATGGATTTCATGAAGGACTGGAAAACGTGGCGGGCGAGTCTTCACGAGGCCATTGCGGAGGGACGGAAGTATGGCTTGTCTGACGACGAGATCAAGTCATGGGCTGTTGAAGTAGGTGACTATCTTGCGAAAAACGTTTGTGCCGGCACAGCAGAGGAAGTACTTTTGAAAGAATTGTGGGATATTGCATCGGCGGAAGAGAGAAAGACACTGGCCACGCTGATTTTCAAACTTGTAGGGTAGCATTGTGGGGGTCACATTGTGGGGGTCAGGTCTTGAAATATAACATTTTTTCTCCCCCGCTTATGTCGCTGTCTTCAAAATGTTATATTTCAAGACCTGACCCCCGTTCCCGTCCTGCCGATTATCACAATCCCTAAATAGCCGTCCACCGTAACCTGGTCCCCTGTCCGAATCATCTCCGTGGCGCCGGGGATGCCGGTCACACAGGGAATGCCGTATTCCCGGGCGATGATCGCTCCGTGGATCAGCATTCCTCCGCGCCGTTCAACGATAGCTGCCGCAAGGGGGACGATGAAGGTCATGTTCGGGTCGATAGCGTCGCAGACAAGAATCTCACCGGCTTTGAAGTCGAAAAGCAGCCCCGGATCAACGATAACCCGTGCCGTGCCTGTTGCTATCCCAGGGCTTGCCGGCTGTCCGACGATCTGCCGGGCTCGTATCCTTCCATCCCGTTGACCTGGTTTTGTGGGCGTCCCCTCCCGCAGCGCCGGCCGATACACCGGGTCCCGAAGTGCCTTCACGATCTCGTCGCCGTCAAGCCCGTCAGTTTCGGGAAATCCCCTGCCGTCAAGCCTTCGCCGGCCCTCTTCGAGAGCCCTGGCCACCGCCGCCTCGACCTTTCCGAGGGCGATGTTGTCATCGTCCCTCAGGCGGTAACTCGCTCGTCCCAGCTCCAGCAGGTTTTCGGCGAATGACCGCTCGTCACCGGAAAAGAAGCCGAGAAAATGCTCATCGTCTCTGCTGACCGCCTGTCCGTCCGCCTTTTTTTCTCTTTGTCGCCCCTGACCGCGAGCCATCTCGATCACAAGGGTCCCGATCTTTTGCCGTTGCTCATCCCGGTTGCCCTCGGCCGAGGTGGCTGTTCCCAGGCCGAATCGTCCGATCACTTCGTCTACGCCCTGCCAGAATGATGCATCCCCCGCTTCATTTATGATGCCCTGATCGAGATTGCGGCGAAGCAGGTCGTCGGCCTCCACCAGCGACGCCAGATCCTGAAGCATCCTGTTTCTGTCGAGGCCTGCCAGCCTGTCCGTTCCGAGCAGATCCATAAATTCAAAGGGATCGGAAGGTTTCACCGTATCGTTGTAAATCTGCCCAAAAAGACGCATTCCGTGGGCAAAGGGTATACAGTATTGTGTATAGGCGTCATTCCACTCACGAAGAATATTCTGCCGCCTTTCTATCTCACCCGCGAGGTCCGGATCGTCATATTTTCCCGGATCGACCGCTTTGAGCGCGGCTCCGTCCCTCTCCATGCCCGGGATGACCTCATCTTCAACCTTTCGCCACAGAACTTTGAGATTCTCAAAACTCCTGTGGAGGGTGAGATACCACGGTCGCTCATCACCGCCATCCGACGATGCGCCCCGGGTGATCGGTCTCGATTGAAGGGTGAAAAGCAGGTTCCCCCGGAAGCACCACTCCATATCCTGGGGAGCACCGAAAGCCCGCTCCGCCCGTTTTCCCATGGTGAAGACCTTACGGACCTCCGCCGTCACGAGAGGCGGCCGCCGTGCCCTGTCCCCGGGGAGAGGCTCGCTGGAGACGCCCGAAGGAGAGGGCACGATCCATTGCTCCCGTACTGCCACTCTGTGGGAAACGATCTTTCCCGACTCCCTGTCAATGAGCCACCTGTCCGGTTCGATAGTGCCGTCGACGAGACCCTGGTTAAGGCCGTGAACAGCTTCGACCACGGCCTGTCCGGCCTGTTCGGGGCTCATGGTGAAGATGATCCCCGACCGTTCACCGGCCGCAAGCTCCTGGACCACCACGGCCATCGTGCTCTGCCGGATATCGAGGCCCAGTTCTTTGCGGTACAGAAGCGCCCGGTCGGACCAGAGGGATGCCCACACAAGACGGACATGATCAAGGATTGCCGCCACGCCCCGGACATTGACATACGACTCATGGAGTCCTGCGAAGGACATCTGGGCCGAATCTTCACCGGGGGCGGACGATCTGACGACCACCGGTTGTTCATGCGGGAACACGGCGGCGAGAGAGGCCGCCAGGTCCTCTTCGAGGTCACGGGGCAGAGGTGTCCGGAGGAAGATGTTCCGGATCCTGAGCGATGCATCCCAGATTTCCTCCCACCGCATGTCTTCGAACTTCTTCCGGTTCAGTTCAAGGCCGATCCTCCCGTCGATGCCCGTGGCCCCGATATAGGCCGCATACGCCCCGGTGGTGATACAGAGGCAATCGGGCACCGTCATGCCGACCCGGCTCATCATGGCGAGGGCGTGCGCCTTGCCTCCCACAAAAGGACGGTGGGCTTCGGTGACATTACTGAGGGGGATCGCGAATCTCATGGTGTGAGATGAAACTCGATGACGTTCTGAAAACGTCTCACAACATAGTATGTGTGGACATCGACGGCGATGAAGACGGTCGACGGCGAGGTGACGAACTCTTCAAGATAGGGATGTTTCCTCAGATAGATCTCCCGGACTGCTGTCCGCCGATCGGCCGTGACCACCCGCGCCTCGCCCACAGCCGTAACGGCGAGGGCTTCGCGGAAATCAAAGACATTGTTCGACCGGTTGTCGATGAGCAGCGAGACCGGAGGGTGAGACGACAGATTGGCATATTTTCTCGTGGGACGGGTGGTTGCAAAGAAGAGGGTCCGAAGATCGTCCGTCGAGGCAAAGGCAACAAGATTCGTGTAGGGAGTGTCGCCCATGAGCGTTGCGAGAACAGCGAGCTTCACTGAACCGAACAGGTTGGCGATGATTACTGTTATGTCGTCTTCACCAGCAGGGCGATCTTCGATCATGTCGAGGGGGCCGCACATTGTCAGACCGGCCTGGTCGGTTTCGTCATTGTCAGACCGCGGCCGGCAGATACGTTGCCCGTTCTTTTTTTCGAGGCCGGCGATAATAGTCTGGTAGAGGGAAATGAGCCATGTTCCGGGATCGGTCCATATGTCGCCGGAGGCAAGGGCCGGGGCGCGCCCGCCGCTGGGATCGGCCTCTAATTGCCCACAGAGCCAGAGGGCCTGCTCAACCGTTGGCAGCCATACGAGGCCTGCTGCAACGTCCTCAGCGCTTCCCAGCCGCCGCACAAAATGTTTAAGGTCAAGGATGAAGTAGATCCGGTCAGCAAAGGGGGAGGAAAGACCGATCCGGCCTTCCGGGTCGTAGACATAGCAACCCGGATAGGGCGTCCACCGAAGCCCCTTCTCCTTCATAGTCTGTGCCAGCTCGCAATGGCGCATATCGAAAGGGAAGGGTGGAACAGATCCGTCAGATCCATTCATTATCGAACCCTCTCCGCATCACGGGGGTCAGGTCTTGAAATATAACATTTTTGGCGGTGGGAGTGGAGACAGGAAGAGTAGAAATGTTATATTTCAAGACCTGACCCCCATAAAAGAAAAGCGCGCCCGCCGCGATTCGAACGCGGGGCCTTTGGCTCCGGAGGCCAACGCTCTATCCAACTGAGCTACGGGCGCGTAAACGATGACATTATAACACAGAACGAAACGGATGGCATCTTTTTGTCACCGATTCGTCTTCCGGGATATGATATACTGATCCCGGTGCATTCTCTCCGCCTCGCGAATGCTGGGGTCAGGTCTTGAAATATAAGATTTGTGAGAACGGAAGGCGAGGCGGGAAGACCAAAATGTTATATTTCAAGACCTGACCCCCACCTTATGGAGGATTGTCTATGATAACCAGCGGTATCGGGAGTTTTCCTTTTGTCGACATCGATGAAGCTATCGACCTTATATTTTCAGCGTGTCCCCAGGTCCCTTTCTGGCCCCAGTTGCCGAAACGGGCACCGGTCGAAGACATGTATCACACGTTCCTCGAAGGTGTTCCGTGCCTCCGTTATGACGATGCCGGCCTGGTCAGTCATATGGATACGACGGAGACGGAGGGGATTGAAGCCTTCTATGACGATTATTTTGCCGGGAACCTCGGATCCTTCGCTCTCTCTCCGACGGTGGCCCCGGGCTTCTACCGTTTTCTCGACCGCCTCCCTGAGATCATCGACGGTGTCCGCTACATCAAAGGCCAGCTCACCGGGCCGTTCAGCATGGGACTTGGCCTGAAAGACGAAGAGGGCAAGCCGATCCTCTACAACGATGCTTACTTCGACATCGTCAAAAAAGCCCTCCGGATGAAAGCCCAATGGATGATCGCAACGTTCACCGAACGGTTTCCCGGCAAGGATCTGATCATCTTTTTCGATGAACCCTATCTCGTCTCCTTCGGGTCGGCCTATGTCTCTGTCTCCCGGGAGCAGACGATCGCCCTCCTCGATGAAGTCCTCGAAGGGCTTGGAGCCCGCCGCGGTGTCCACTGCTGCGGAAACACGGACTGGTCCGTTCTTTTCAACGCCCAGATCGATCTCATCAACTATGATGCCTATGAATACCGGGAGACGATCTTCTATTATCCCGATGATCTGAAGCGGTTCTTCGTCAATGGCGGTTCAATCGCCGCAGGGATCGTTCCGTCGTCAGAGAAGGTTGTCGACTCGTCGGTTCAGGAGCTTGCGGCCAACTGGAAGGATTTTCTTGCACGGGCCGCCGCCGCCGGCATCTCCACCGGGGCGCAGAACTGGATCGTCACCCCCAGTTGCGGCCTCGGAAGCCTCACCCCCGCCCAGGCCCGCCGGGCCATGGAGCTTCTGAAAGAACTCCCCGTGGCCGTGGAGCAATAGTCCGTCAGTCGTTATCCTGCGGTCCCGTCCCCCGTGCCCCCGCCCGCGCCGTCCCCCGCCGGTCACCGGCCCCGGAATAGTGGTTTCCGCTTTTCAAGAAACGCCATGGCCGCCTCCCGGTGATCCTCTGTCTCCGACAACAGGGAGAGCTGGGACGATATATAGTCGAGATGGGCCCTCAGTGAACTCGTCTGGGCCTGATAGACGGCCCTCTTCATCATCCGCACCGCGAGGGGAGGTTTGGCGGCGATCCTCTTCGCCAGCGCTCTGGCCTCTTCCATAAGCCTCTCTTTCGGCACGACCCTGTTGACAATGCCCGCCTCCAGCGCTTCTCTCGCCGTCAAAACATCGGCCGTGAGGAGCAGTTCCAGCGCCTTCGCCACCCCGGTGAGCCGGGGCAGGAAATAGGCGCCCCCGTCTCCGGGCACGAGCCCCATCGATATATATGACTCGGCGAGCTTCGCATCCTCCGAACAGACCCGCAGGTCGCACATGATGGCCATGTCGAGCCCCGCCCCCATGGCCGCTCCGTTGATCGCGGCGATGATGGGCTTGTCCAGGTCCTCAAGGGCGAAGATCACCCTGTGGACCCCTTCCCAGAGAAAATTCTTCATATCCCAGGACCGCAGTTTTCCTTCGGCCATATCCCGGATATCCCCGCCCGAGCAGAACGTATCCCCCCTGCCGGTGACGATGACGACCCGTACGTCGTCGTCGGCCTTTGCCTGCTCCAGGTATGTCCGCCAGAGCTGCAGCATCTCGGGGCTGAATGCGTTCCGAACGTCGGGCCTGTTCAGCGTGATTGTGGCGATATGTCCGTCTCTCTCATAGAGGGCATGGGGTTCCATCGGTGATTGACTCCTTTCCTTTTTTATTCGTTCATCGCTTTTATCAGAGTATACGCCATGGCCTGCGGCATTCTCCATCTTTTCTGCTATACTTTCCACGGTGAATATTCTCTGTGTTCAGCCTCCGGTCGAAGACTTCTACGATACGTCCATACGAACCTATCCGCTCGGCCTCCTCTACCTCGCTGCTGCTGTCAGTGATATGGCCACGGTCCATGTGGCCGACCTGAGGACCGGATATCCGCCGAAGATGATCAGTCCGGGAAAACACCCCTTTCCCGACCTTGCTCCCTTCTACAGGGATGACATCACCTCCCCCTTCGGTCTTTTCAGGCGGTATCAACGGTTCGGTGCCACAACCGACCAGATCGCCTCGCTCATCGCCTCCGCCACCCCCGATCTCCTCGCCGTCTCGTCACTCTTTTCCGCCTATTCGGCCCAGGCCCTCGAAGTCGCCGCCATCGCCAAAGCGATCGATCCTACCATCATCACCGTTCTCGGCGGTATCCATCCCACCCTCTTTCCCCGGGAAGTCCTTGCCCACGGCTCCGTCGACTATGTGATCCGGGGCGAAGGGGAGACACCCTTCCGCCGCCTTGCGGAGGCTCTCACCCAGGGCCGCCGGAACGATATGGCCTCAATTCCCGGCCTGTCGTTCAGGGAGGCAAACGGGGTCCATATCGGATCCGTCCACCACGAACAGACCATCGACCTCATCCCTGACCGGACCATCGTCGATCCTTTGCGATACCGCATCGGCCGCCGGACGATCACCTCTGTTGCAACGTCACGGGGCTGTCCGTTCCACTGTGCCTTCTGCGGCAAACCGCCGGGCCCCTACCGGACCCGTTCTCTCACCACCATCGGAGACGAGGCGGACCAGATCATGGAGCTCGGGATCGAAGCCGTCGATTTCACCGACGACATGCTGACCCTCGACAGAAAACGGTTCGCCGCGGTTCTCGACATCTATGCCCCCCGGCGCCTGACATTGTCGGCGATGAACGGACTCTATGCCGAAACGCTCAACGAGAATATCCTCAATCTCATGTTTGCCGCCGGATTCAGGAGACTCAACTTCTCCCTCGTCGATCTCGCCCCGGCGGTCCTCGCCACCGAGGGACGGAACGCCCTGCCGAAACTCCTCGACCTTCTCCCATGGCTCGAAACATCGCCGTTTCTCACGGAAGTCCACTTCATCGCCGGTCTTCCCGGCCAGAGGCCCGCCGAACTCCTCGAAACCCTCCTCTTCCTTATGGAGAAGAGGGTCCTCCTCGCACCGAGCATCTTCTATGCCGCCCCCGGCAGTCCACATTTTGGTTCGTCTGCCGCCATCCCCTTCTCCCACATGAGATCGAGCGCCATGTTCGGATCATCGCCCCAGTGGACGAAACCGACCCTGGCGACGATCGTCCGCCTCTCCCGTTTCATTACGTATGTGAAGGGGATCGTTGATAGAACCGACGGCCTCGAGACTTTGGACGACGTGATCGCCTTTCTCGGGACGGAAGGACGGACCAGTGAAAGGGAGATCCTGTCAGCCCTTTACAATGATGGACAGTTCATGGCGGCCCGGAAGCGGGGGAAAGGGTTGGTCGTGGAGATCGGAGAGAGGGATCTCGTGAGGCTCTTTTTTGAGCGGGCGAGGGGAAAAAGAATAAAGGGGTTCAAAAGCTCCCGGTCGATCGGAATCTCATGAACCCCTGGTGTGGTCTATCTGCCTGAAGACGGTTTCTTCGGAGCCGCTTTTCCTGCAGGTTTCTGGGTCTGTCCGGCCGGAGCCGCTTCCTTCGGTTTGATCGCCAGCAGTTCAACCTCGAAAATGAGGAGCGAATTGGGGCCGATCACAGGACCGGCAGGCCGTTCGCCGTATGCGAGCGCCGGCGGGATAAACAACTGAAACTTTGCGCCTGGCTTCATAAGCTGGAGTGCTTCTGTCCAGCCGGGGATGACGCCGCGGATGGGGAATACGGCCGGCTGTCCCCGCTTGTACGAGCTGTCGAACTCAGTCCCGTCGAGGAGTGTTCCTTTGTAGTTGACTTCAACGGTGTCGGTGATCTTCGGCGACTCGCCCGTTCCTTCCTTGACTACTTTGTACTGAAGGCCGCTCGCCGTTGTTTTTACCCCTTCCTTTGTCTTGTTCTGGGCGAGGAAGGCTTCGGCATCCTTCTTGTTTTTCTCTGCTGCCACCTTCATCTTTTCCTGCTGTTTCTTCTGCATGTCGGCCTGGAACGCCTGCATGGTATCGACCATCTCTTTTTCCGTCAGGGCCGGCTTGGCTCCTGACAATGAGTCCTTGAAGCCTTTGAAAAATGTTGCATCGTCAATGCTGACGTCGATCTTCTTCATCTCCTGACCGAGGTCATACCCGAGGCTGTAGCTCAATTTTTCCTTGTCCGTCTTGATCGGTTTGTCCTGGGCGAAACAGACCGGCGCAGCAATGAGTAAAGCACAGAGTACCACCAACACATAACGAGCCATACGATCTCCTTTTTAAATAAATGATAGTGCCTTTCCGTATCCCGGCCGTTGGCATAACCCCCTTCGTGGTCTTCAGCGGAAAGCGATTCGGAAAAGATATTAGCGCAAACGGTCAGGCATGTCAATTTCATC
>CAYQXL010000043.1:0-1097 GCA_964421445.1 uncultured Pseudomonadota bacterium | reverse complement strand
TCCTTTATCCTTCTTGTCACCTTCTTTGTTATCGCGTGCGCCTATGCCTTCCATGCCTTCTATATCCAGGCAAAGCATAATATCATCGACGATCTCAACAATCGTCAGGCGATACATGCCCGGCAGGCCGCGAAAGGGATCGAAGCCTTCTTTTGTCACTGGACAGGCATCCTCTCCCATCTCTCCCGGGAACAGGGCGTGATCGATGCCGACGCCCGTGGCCGCAAGGACCTGAATGTTTTCCTCGTTGCTCACAAAGATGACATAAGGGCTGTCGCCCGTCTCGATGCCCGGGGAAAAATCCTTTTCACCGTTCCCTTCAACCGGGCTCTTGTTGGGAAAGACATGACGGACATGCCCCATGTCGCTGCAATCATCGCAACGAAAAAGCCCGTCATCAGCGATGTATTCACTGCCGCTCAGGGGTTTGACGGTGTCGCGATTCATGTGCCCGTGATGAAGAAAGGCGTCTTTGACGGGTCCATCGGGATCCTTGTCAGGTTCGACACAGTTGCCCGGCGATACCTCGAAGACATCCGGATCGGCGAGACGGGGTACGCCTGGGTCATCGACGAGAAAGGGACGGAGGTCTACTGCCCCGTTCCCGGCCATACGGGAAAATCGGTTTTCGAGAACTGCGGCAACTTTTCTGAAATCATCACCATGGCCCGGGAAATGATGAAAGGAAGAAGCGGTGTGACGACGTACCATTACGACCGGATACGCGGTGAAACAAGGGAGACGGTGAAAAAGCATGCCGTCTACCTGCCGGCGAAGGTGGGTGACACGTTCTGGACGATCGTCGTGGCGACGGCGGAGAACGAGATTCTCGCCCCTCTCGGCGCGTACAGAAACAGACTCTTCATCATCTTCGGTGCGATCCTCGTCATCGTGGTTCTTCTTTCCTATGTTGGCATGAAAGCCTGGGGGATTGTCCAGGAGGAGAGGAAGCGAAAGGATGCCGAAGAGGCACTCCGGCGATCGGAAGGGGAACTGAGAATAAGGAACGAAATTGCAACGATCTTTCTCACCGTCCATGGTGATGACATCTACCGGTCGATTCTCGATGTCATTCTCCGACAGATGGCAAGCCCCTT
>CAYQXL010000042.1:0-19152 GCA_964421445.1 uncultured Pseudomonadota bacterium | reverse complement strand
CCCTGCTCCCCCCTTTCTTCTGCACCTTTACCTTTGCGCCCAGAGCGATGAGCATAGGTGCAAGATCTCCCTGGTATACGCTGTAACACCGCTTGCCACCCTTAACCGCATGACAGGTTCGCCCTCCCAGTTTAAAACAGGGACCGAGTTCTTTACGGAACAAGACGGACTGATTATAGAAATGACATCGGCTGTTCTGCAGAATGTTACCGCCTACCGTGGCGATATTCCGGATAGGGGGAGCAGCGAGAACCGCGGCCGCCTGAACCAGACCAGTAAATACACCGGCAACTGCAGGATGAACCTTGAGATCACCGATCGTTGTCAAGGCACCAATGACGATCTGCCGTCCCGTCGCCTGAATTCCACGGAGGCCGTCGAGCCGTCGAAGGCTGACGAGACCTGCTGGTTCAAAAAGCCTCTTTCTTAGCAACGGGACCAGGTCAGTGCCGCCAGCAAGTATCCGGACCTCACCCTTTTTGCGGGAAATCATATCAAGAGCCTCACGTAAGGTGGTCGGTTCGAGGTAGTCGAATTGAGGCAGCCTCATTGTTTTCCTCCTGCGATCAAGTAGTTGCACACATAGACAACAATGTTATGATTAAACCAATTGCTTCCGAATTGTATACAGTATACAATAGGTAAAAAGTATCCCGAAATCCAGTTCTTGTCAAATAAAAATTCCCACCTTTGCCGACAAAATTCCGATTGTCAGTCAGGCGGGAATGGTGATAGAATATACATCATGGACAACAAAGATAATAGACAGGATATTAATGTGTTATACGATCAAGTTGAACTTAAGCTTGAATCAATTGCTGATAAGATACTGACATCACACATAAAAGACATGGACGGCGCTCTTAACGCCGTCCATGGAGTTGTTGACGGGATTTTTCTCCGCTCTGCGATGCGGTTGGCAGGAAATAACATCACCAAGGCTGCGAAGCTGCTCGGCATCAACAGAAATACGCTCAGCAAGAAACTAAAAGAACTGAACCTCGATACGTAAGCTCTCCCCTCCGCTCAGACCAAAGGTCACCTCTTTCCCCCGTTCATCAGAGCGTTGAGACATACTGTTCGATGAGATCGCCGATCTCCTTCGTTCCTCTCCCCATCTTGCCCGCTTCGAGGGATGGAATCTCTTTGTCCACCGCTTCCTGAACAGCCTGTTCCACCAGCCTGCCAGCCTCCTCTTCTCCAAGATATTCAAGCATCATACCGCCTGCAAGAATTGCGGCAAGGGGATTGATGACATTTTTCCCCGTGTATTTGGGTGCCGACCCGCCGATAGGCTCAAACATTGATACGCCCTCAGGATTGATATTACCGCCACAGGCGATTCCCATTCCTCCCTGTATCATAGCCCCAAGGTCGGTGATGATATCACCGAACATATTATCCGTCACAATGACGTCAAACCATTCAGGGTTTTTCACCATCCACATGCAGGTCGCATCGACATGAACATATTCCGTCTTAATATCAGAATACTCTTTGGCCACTTCATAAAATGTACGTTCCCAGAGGTTGAAGGCGTACGTCAGGACATTCGTTTTTCCGCAGAGGGTCAGCATTTTCTTCTTGTTCCGTTTGCGGGTCAGATCAAAGGCGAAACGTATGCACCGCTCAACACCCTTCCGTGTATTAATCGATTCCTGGACCGCCACCTCGTCCTTTGTTCCTTTTCTCAGCACTCCCCCGGCTCCGGCATAAAGCCCCTCTGTGTTCTCCCTGACAACAACAAAATCAATATCTTCAGGCCCCTTGTTCTTCAACGGCGTATCTACGCCCTTGTACAATTTGACCGGACGAAGGTTGATGTACTGGTCAAGTTCAAACCTGGTCCTCAAAAGGACTTCTTTCTCCAATATGCCCGGTGTTACGCCCGGATGGCCGATGGCACCGAGGTAGATTGCCCTGAAACGGCGCAAATCGGTCAGTACTGCCTCAGGCATTGTTTCGCCCGTCTTCAGATAATGCTCTCCGCCGACATTATAATAGGTGTAATTGAGCGTAAACCCGAATCTTTTTGACACAGCGTTGAGAACCTTTATCCCCTCGGCCACAACTTCAGGGCCTGTTCCGTCCCCCGGTATTACCGCTACATCATATGTTTTTGCCATATCAACCTCCAGATGTTTTCAGATACCGCTGCCCGTACATATTCTGCTGGGCAGGGCTTTTTTTCCTATATCCTTACGGTACTGCATGCCGTCAAAATGAATGGACTGTACGGCATCGTAAACCGTTTGAATGGCTTCCTTGTAAGTATCCCCCCGGGCGGTAACGGCAAGAACCCTGCCTCCCGATGTGACATAGTCCTTTCCTGAACGGGCCGTACCGCAGTGAAAAACCATGACATTCCCGTTGTTTTGGAGTTCGGAAAGACCATGAATGATTTTGCCTTTTTCCGGTTTTTCCGGATAACCGCGGGAAGCGAGAACAACGCTAACGGATACCCCTTTTTTCCAGAGGATCGGGCCGGTTTTATCGAGCCTGCCGTGTACTGAAGCGTTAAGAAAAGGCAGAACATCACTCTCCATGTGAAACAGAAGAGGCTGTGTTTCCGGGTCACCGAGTCTGGCGTTGAATTCTATGACGTACGGCATCCTCCCTTGTAACATGAGCCCGCCGTAGAGGGCACCCTTGTAAACGATCCCCTCCTGTGCCATGGCCTTTACCACGGGCTCCATGATAGTCTCATTGATCGTTTTCTCCAGTTCACTGTCGACAAAGGGAATCGGTGTATATGCGCCCATTCCGCCTGTATTCGGCCCCCGGTCGTCATCATAGAGCGGTTTATGGTCCTGGGAGGGCAACATCGGAAGAACCGTCTTCCCGTCGGTAAATGCGATGTATGACGCTTCTATCCCTTTGAGAAACTCTTCAATGATAACCTTTTTCCCTGCTTCACCGTAAATTTCCCGGACCATAAGGTTATCAAGAATCATTGCGCCTTCAGAGAGGCTATGAACCACATAGGCACCCTTCCCGGCGCACAGACCGTCGGCCTTTATAACGTAGGGCGGTTCAATCTGTTCAATATACGCCTTCGCTGCAGGAAAGGCATCGAAGCTCACAAACCCGGCCGTAGGTATGGCATTCTTCCCCATCAGTGTTTTTGCAAAGATCTTGCTCGCCTCAATAAGAGCCCCTTTAGCCGATGGGCCGAAGACAGGTATGCCGGCACTTGTAAGATAGTCTGCTATCCCCGCTGCGAGGGGATTCTCCGGCCCCACGACGCACAATTCGATCCTTTCCTTGTGGCAAAATTGGGAGACCCCCTCGAAATCAAGGAGATTCAGATCGAGACACTGGGCGATATCAGAGATGCCGCCATTTCCCGGTGAGCAATAAACGGTGCCTACATCCGGTGAACTGGCCAGTTTCCAGGCCAGCGCATGTTCCCTGCCGCCGCCTCCTATGACAAGAACCTTCATGACCTTTATATCTCCTTTCTATTTGACTCCATCCAGATAAACGCAGATGTTTTTATCATATTCAGAAGTGATATGGAAGACCTTCCTTGCAAGGTAAAACCTGAAATCTTCCGATGTTGCACCACCGTTTACTTTCATATTTTCCACAACCCTCGCATAGTCTGCCGGGTCTACAACAACTGTCACGTATTTGAAATTTTTTGCCGCGGCCCTGATCATTGAAGGCCCGCCTATATCAATGTTCTCAATTGCATCGTCAAAACTGCACCCTTTTGCCACTACGTCCTGAAAGGGGTAGAGATTGACAACAATCATGTCAATGTGCTGAATGCCCAGTCTGGCCATGGCATCCTGATGTTCCCTGTTGTCCCGTATGTTGAGAATACCACCGTGAACCTTTGGATGGAGCGTTTTGACCCGGCCGTCCATAATCTCCGGAAATCCCGTGTATGCACTGATCTCCGTCGGGTTTACCTGAATCGTATCGAGATACTTTTTTGTACCACCTGTCGAGAGAATCTCTACTCCTGATTGAAAAAGGTGTTGTGCAAGGTCCGATAGTCCCGATTTGTCGGAAACGCTGATAACCGCTCTTTTAATCTTCATTCAAAATCCTCCTTCTTTCCCGAAATGTTAGTACCCGAGTTTTTCGTCAACCAGAAAAACTGAAACATCCGACTGGGCCGGTCTCTTCTGCAAAATCGAAATAATGCGGCAAATCCTCTGTTCTGACGAACAGTCCTGACAAATACCGCTTGCAGCGCAGGGGAGCGGGAGATTAAGCCGTTTCGCATTCAAGGGTGCTGCGACGGTTCTGATCCTTTCCAGGGCGGCTTCGAGATCGGGCACGATTTTGTTATATCCGGCGACAATAAGCGCCCTACCCGGACCAAAGACAAGGCTGTTCACCCGGTTCCCGACGCTGTCGATGTTAACAACCATTCCTTGCTCTGTCAGGGCATTCGCACCTGAAATAAAAAGATCACAGGTCAACTGGCCGATCCTTATCGTCTGTATATCCTCTTTCGAAAGTCCCGGCTCCCAGTGATCGAGAAG
The DNA here is from genome assembly GCA_964421445.1 of uncultured Pseudomonadota bacterium. GTDB lineage: Bacteria > Desulfobacterota > Syntrophorhabdia > Syntrophorhabdales > CAYQXL01 > CAYQXL01. The sequence continues at coordinate 14,653 of CAYQXL010000042.1, read as the reverse complement.
GTTCACGCCCGAGTCTTTGAGGATCTCCGGGAGCCCTGCTTCACGTACTGTCACTGAGCCCCCGAGCCCCACTTTCAGGCCCGGTTTCACAAGACCGCGGACAGCCCCGGCGAGAGCTTCCTTGCTCGGCAGGATACGAACGGTGAAGAAGTTACGCGAGAGCGCATCAGCGGTTCGAATAAGAATATCCGTCGATTTAACCATCACACCACCTGCGTTAGATATTTTTCACAAAAAGAATTGTATGGTGCCTGTCGCCGTACTTATGTGTCACCGGGAAAATCGGTTGCTGCCGGATGACCGGGAATGACATAAAATAATCGTTTTCGCACGGGATAGGTGCGGACTGTTCCCAATTCCGCAAGATGTTGCATGGTCTGTTCCACCTCGACGGGATCAAGCCCGGTCATGTCCACTATGTCATCGACCGTCAGGGCCCTTCTCTGAAGAGTATCGAGGATCGCCTTCGACCAGTCACCCTTGATTTCCACCGGTGGTCTGTCCTTCATCTTCGTGATGACCTCGCACCGGTCTCCAAAAAACCGGCAGATCCTCTCGAGATCTTCGTCGTCCATGCGGTCGGCAATATACTCGGCAGGAGGTCTCGTAACCGTGTTGAGATGTATCTTGTCCGGTCTGATGGCCTCAATAAAGTCTTTAAGTTTAGCCAGTTCATCGGGTTCATCGTTAATGCCTTTAATCAGCATTATTTCGAGCCATATCTGTCCACGGTATGACTCTCTGAATTTCACGAGACCTTCTATGGTGTCCAACAACGTTATGGACGTATGAGGGCGGTCGATATAATGGAATGTCTCCTCTGTACCTGCATCGAGGGATGGCAGGACAACATCTGCGGCCATGAGGTCGGCTCTGATGTCAGGATCAAACAACAGGGAACCGTTGGTAATGACCGCAACGGGAACAGAAGTCTGCTCTTTCACGCGACGTATCATGTACCCTATATCCTTATTTAACGTCGGTTCGCCCGATCCCGAAAAGGAAATGAAATCGATGGCATGACTCTTCGACACCTTTGTGATAATCTCGGAGACAACACGGTCAGGGTCAAAAAAACTCATTCGTACGATCTCTTTTTGCGTTGTTCTCCCGACCTGGCAATAAATGCAGTCAAAGGTGCACGTTTTTGCCGGTGTAATGTCGACCCCCAGTGACCTGCCCAGTCGCCTGGAGGGAACGGGACCAAATACGAAGGCAGCCATGGGAGAATAATAAACTATTCGCCGAGTGATTGAAACAGAATTCAGCAGTCCTTTCTTCCGCTATTCCCTTATTAGTATTGACTTTTTCGCTGTGATATACTAAAAATAACCTTCGAACGTGGGCGGTTAGCTCAGATGGTTAGAGCGCTGGTCTCACATACCAGAGGTCGTAGGTTCGAATCCTATACTGCCCACCATCTATCTTTTCAGGGGGTCTCATGTCAGGCCATAGCAAATGGAGCACGATTAAGCATAAAAAAGGCGCTGCTGACGCCAAGAAAGGAAAAATATTCACGAAAATAATCAAAGAGATAAGTACGGCGGCACGGATCGGTGGCGGTGATCCTGAAACAAACGCCAGACTTCGCACTGCTGTGCTCGCTGCGAAAGCAGAGAATATGCCTAAGGAAAATATTGAACGGGCCATCAAAAAAGGTACAGGCTCCCTGGACGATGGTGTCACATACGAAGAACATGTCTACGAGGGATACGGTCCCGGTGGTGTAGCGATCCTCGTTGAGACACTGACCGACAATAACAAACGCACCACTGCCGATGTGCGGCACATTCTGAACAAAATGAACGGGAATCTGGGAGAGGCAGGATGTGTTTCGTGGATGTTCGGGAAAAAGGGATATATCTCCTTCGAAAAGGACGCTGTTGATACAGACAAGATCATGGAAATTGCTCTCGAAGCGGGGGCCGAGGATATTAACGAAGAAGGAAACGAACTCGAAGTCTACACAAGTCTTTCCGATTTCGAGACAGTCAGGAAAGTCTTTGATGACAACAAGATCCCCTATCTCGTCGCTGAAGTCAGCATGATTCCTCAAACTCAGGTCAAGCTCGAGGGAAAAAATGCCGAAACGATGCTTAAGCTGATGGAAGCCCTCGAGGATTCTGACGATGTCCAGAGGGTTTACGCAAATTTCGACATCTCCATGGAAGAGATGGAGCGTTTGAGCCAGCTCTAATCAGCCCCAAGCCGTGGCGGCTTTGTACCACCAATACGAGATTCACTGCAAAACGGCCGGACATTTATTTCAGGCCCTTCCGTTACACATTTACAGCAGCCGATAATACTGTTATTATGGGAAGGTTTGCGATGGTTATTCTCGGCCTTGATCCAGGTCTGGCAAGTACGGGATTCGGGGCTGTGCGCCTCGAATCAGGGAAGACTTCTGCCGTGCGGTGCGGACATATAAAGACCAGCCCCAAGGACACCCTTTCATCACGGCTGACCTATCTGCACTCCGACATACGGAGCATCGTTGCAACAGTAAACCCTGACCTGGTGGCTCTTGAAAATGTCTTCTCCCTCGTTCGATATCCTAAGGCCGGAATACTTTTGGGGACCGTCCTGGGAGCCATCTATCTTGCTCTGTCAGAGAGAAACATCTCAGCCGTGGAGATCAGCCCCAAAGAGGTGAAGAACGCATTGGCAGGGTACGGAAGCGCTTCAAAACAACAGGTCCGGGCGACGGTTCAAAAAATTCTCGATATACCCGATCCTGGATCATATCACGCCGCCGATGCCCTCGCTGTCGCCCTCACGGCACTTTACCGCCACCGGAGGCTTAAGCAATAATGATTACCTATCTTGAAGGCAAGGTCCTATCACTGTATGATGACCGGCTCACCCTAGTGGTGAACGGTATCGGCTATGAAATCTTAATCCCCGCCTATGCGATCGGCGATCTCAAACGAGTTGCTCGTAGCGACCCACAGATGGGGCTCTATATATCGTTCAACCAGACCGAACGGCAGCCGAAACCTATCCTTGTCGGCTTCAGGGACGAAGTTGACCGGGATTTTTTTGAAACCTTTATATCTGTCGAGGATATTGGCCCCATGGCCGCTGTACGGGCCCTGACCCGTCCTGTCGGCGAGATAGCGCGCCACATCGAAGAAAAGGATACACGGTCGTTACAGAAGCTAAAGGGCATAGGAGCCCGGAAAGCAGAAAAGATCATTGCAACCTTAAAGGGGAAGGTGGCAAAGTATGCACTGATTCAGGAGAAGGCCGATGTTCCCGGCGATAGTGAAGATTTCAGAAAGGAGGTCGAATTGGTTCTCGTCGACCAGCTCGGATATAAGGCAACCGAAGCCCGCAAGATGGTAGAAGAGGCTATGATTAGAAATCCGTCCATTGGCTCTTCAGAAGAACTCTTTCACGAAGTTTACAGGGGCCAGCGCGGATGATTCACGACGAATTGACAAGAGATACTTCCCTTTTGAGCAAAGCAGAGAGTGAGGAGACAGAAACCACCATTCTTTCGCTCCGGCCAAAGGTCCTCTCAGACTACATCGGCCAGGATACGATCGTTGAAACGCTGAAGATAGCGATTGAGGCGGCACTTCAGCGAAAGGAGCCGCTCGAACATGTTCTTTTGAGCAGCCCGCCAGGTCTCGGAAAAACGACCCTCGCCCACATCCTTGCAAACGAGATGGGAACACGGCTTATCACAACATCCGGCCCGGCTCTCGAGAAGGGCGGTGATCTCATGGGATTGCTCACCCATCTTGAAAAAGGGGATATATTCTTTATCGATGAAATTCACCGTATACCAAAGACCGTTGAAGAATTTCTCTACTCTGCAATGGAAGACTTTCATGTCGATTTTATCTTCGACAAAGGGGTCAATGCACGGACCTATCGTTACCGTCTCGAACATTTCACGCTTATCGGTGCTACTACACGGGCGGGCCTTCTTTCTTCGCCTCTCCGGGAACGGTTCGGGATTACGCGAGACCTCGATTTCTACGACGAAAAAGATCTCATCAACATCGTTGAAAGATCATCGGCAATTCTTGGTGTGCCTGTCAATCGTGATGGGGCAGTCGAGATCGCCCGACGATCGCGGGGAACGCCACGGGTGGCAAACAGGCTCCTCAAACGGGTGAGGGACTATGCTCAGGTGAGGGCTGATGGACATATCGACCGGCGTGTGGCAATCGACGCGCTCCTCCTCGAAGGAATCGACGACTCGGGACTCACGGGGGTCGACAGAAAACTCCTTCAGACCATCATTGTGAACTATAAAGGAGGACCTGTCGGCATCGAGGCGCTGGCAGCCACACTTCAATTTGAAAGCGATGTCCTCATGGAGGTGATTGAACCTTATCTTCTCAAGACAGGCTTCCTCGTCCGGACATCACAGGGAAGAAAGACCACAGACCGTGCGGTAAAACACCTTATGATAAATGTCAAACAGAGTCCGAGTGGAGGACTGCTTTTCGATTGAGAGAGTGGAATGGAGAATTACTGTAAAATGGTGTCCCGTTGTGTCTGCTACGAGAGAGATATTCTTTTAACTTCCCGCGTATTCCCGGAAAACCCTGTATCCTTGCCGTTCAGAAATACTTTAACCCCCCCGGCATTTCCCACGAGAAGCTCAAAATGATCCTTTCCGTTGAGAACGATGATCTCCTCCGGGCTCAGCATGAATTCCTTCTTTTCCATACCATCAATAACGACACTGATCCACGTTCTTTCATGACAGGTTATGACCAGTTTTTTCTGAATCTTGTCTGTCACAGAGATTTTTTCCTGCTCCTTTGACGGGGCGGAAAGGTGGTGGACATTCTCAATACCAGGACCCTGGACCTGGCGCTCCTCCCGTGTTCCCACAAGGAAAAAAATAATGAGGATAACGATGACTACTGCCGAGTAGACGATAACCGGCGAGGGAATTCTCGTTCGTGCGAGCTTCGAGATAAAACGGGATGATACAGTTTCCTTCCTCACCTCCTCCGGTGTCTCCGAAACCGCAACCGGCACTGGTGCTACAACAAGCAGAGGAAGTATGTCACTCTCAATTCCGAGGAGTCGAGCATACTCTTTAATATAACCTTTTACGTAAACTTCGTGAGGGAGAAATTTCTCATCTCCCCGCTCGATCGAATCGACCATTACCTTTCGGAGGTTCAGCTTTCCTGCAACATTCTCAATGGAGAGGCCGAGTTCTTCACGCCTTTTTCTGAGCACCTCACCAATTGAAGAAAGATCGATAGTCACGCCTTTTCTCGCCCCTTAATAGTGTGGGGAATGGCACCCCATCGTTTTCTCTAACATCTTTTTTCTCAGCGATTACACTATTCTATAAAAGAAATATGAGAAAGTAAATGATTTTTATCATCATGGAAAAGTTTGCCGATAATGCAGAATAAGAGAGCGAGAACGGCACGTCATGGAGACGTGCCGTTCTCGTATAGAGCTATTTTATTGCGGCCAGATTCTTCAATTCTTCCCAGTCCCTGTTGACTCTCTCCTGTATCTTTTCGATTTCCGGTTCTTTGAGGTGTCTGAACCGTCCCTGCCCTTTCAGATATTCTGCAACAGGTTTAAGGGGTTCAGTCGAGTAGTTCAATTTATACTGTCCGTTTTCCACTTCATACAAAGGGAAGACCCCTGTCTGAACGGCAAGTCGTCCGTATTTGATGGCCTGATTGGAAGGAATTCTCCATCCTGTCGGACAGACTGACAGGATATGAATATATGCAGGACCTTGAACCGACTTCACCTTCTTGATCTTGTTCATCAGGTCGAAGGGGTACGACGGGCATGCGGTCGCGACGTAGGGAATGTTGTGAGCCGCAGCGATCTTGGGCATATTCTTCTTCCAGGTTGACTGGCCGATGCTTTTGCTTCCCGGGGGGCTTGTAGTGGTCATCGCGCCGTAGGGTGTTGCGGAGGACCGCTGAATACCCGTGTTCATGTAGGCTTCGTTATCGAGACAGAGGAACGTCATCTTGTGCCCTCTTTCCAGCGCTCCCGAGAGAGCCTGAAGGCCGATATCGCTTGTCCCGCCGTCACCGGCTACTGCAACTATGTGAACATCCTTTTCCGGGATTTTACCTTTCGCTCTCAGTGCACGGAGACCTGACTCGATACCCGATGCAACAGCAGCAGTATTCTCGAAGGCCACATGAATCCATGGAACCTTCCAGCTTGTCGTCGGAAGAGGCGTTGATATGATCTCCATACAGCCCGTTGCCATAGCCATGATCGTGTCTTTCCCAAAGACCTTCAGCGCCATTCTGAGCCCCAGTATCTCTGCGCAGCCCTGACACGCCCTATGGCCTGATGTTGCGAATTCCTCGGCATATGTATCCGAATATTTTTCGAGTGCCTTTATTATCATGCTCTCACCCCTATCACTTTATAATAGTTGGGAGTTTTTCCCGCCAGAACAGGCAGATTCCCGTCAAAAATACCCTGGAGATCTTCAGCCAGAATATCTCTTCCGCCAAGACCTGCTATATAGTTTTCAAGCCTAATATTCATGCCCTGGGACTGAAGAAGGGCAGCGATCTCATTGTACAGCGGCCCGTGAGAAGAACCGGCAGGCATGGCCCGCTCTATGATGGCCACTCTCTTCTTGCCTTTCAGCGCAGCGAGGATCTCTTCGGCCGGGAAGGGTCTGAAAAGCCTCAACTGAACAAGCCCTGCTTCTTTCCCCTCTGCCTTTAAATCATCGATGACGGTTTTGACGTTTTCTGCTGCTGAACCGAGGATCATATATGCGAAATCAGACGTATCCGTATTATACGTTTCAACAGCTTTATACTGTCTGCCAAACTGGCGGCCGAAGGCGTCGAAGACTTCCTCAACAACGGCCTTTGAATCGACGAGAGCCATCTCCTGAGCGTACCGGGCCTCAGTATAAATTTCCGGCATACCGTAAGCACCCATGGTGACCGGCTTATCAGGATACAATGAATATGCCGGGCTGTATGACGGGAGAAACTGGTCCACGGCCTCCTGCGACGGGAACTCGATAGGCTCAATCACGTGACTCAAGGAAAATCCGTCGAGGTTGACCATTACGGGCAGCAAGACCCGGCGGTCTTCGGCGATCTTGAATGCCATGATGATCGAATCGACAACTTCCTGGCCATTTTCGCAGAACAGGGATATCCATCCGCAGTCCCGCGCCGCCATGACATCAGCATGGTCGCCCCAGATGGACAAGGGTGATGAGAGTGCTCTGTTCACCGTGGCCATGACAATGGGAAGTCTCATTCCGGAGGCAATAAACAGGATTTCATGCATCAGTTCAAGACCCTGGGAACTCGTCGATGTGAAGGTCCGTGCACCGGCAGCGGCGGCACCAACACAGGCTGACATGGCTGAATGTTCCGATTCGACATTAACATACTGGGCTTCCAGTTCACCGTTAGCCACGATTTCACTCAGATGTTCCACGATATGGGTCTGAGGGGTGATGGGATATGCCGCCACTACTTCCACCCGAGCAAGCTTTGCTGCGATGGAAGCGGCGATGGAGACTTCAATACCAGTTTTTTTGTTCATCTCTGTTCCTCCACCATGGTAATAGCGCCGGGCTTGCACTCATTGGCGCAAATACCACAGCCTTTGCAATAATCGAGGTTGGCGAGGTAATACCCGTCTTCAACCTGGTAAACGGCAGCGTCGGGGCAAAACATCCAGCAGAGATTACACTTAACACACTTCGAGTGATCGTACACAGGTTTCTGTGAACGCCAATCGCCAGTCTTGTACTCCATAGCATTGCCCACTTCCTCGATTACACATCCAACATTCAGTTCATGCCACTTAATCTTATCCATCGGTTTTGCCATAATCTATCTCCCTGCTTAATTTTCCCTTGGTCTGTCAGATTGCAGCCGGAACCTCATTGGAGGCCTCCAACCGTGAGTGTGATCCAAGAGTATAGTCGATCTAGGGCCTATTAGATATTCACAGGAAGCCCTGTTTTGTCAACACTTATTTTATCATGGTTATCTGCATAAAACAAGATCTGATGGGCCTCACCGGAGCCACCTCTTGCACTGCTCCGGCTCCTTTCCCCTTCCTGGGCGAGATGGCCCGTCCGGACTGATTGACCGCGAAAAATGAGCACACAGAGAGACCTTTCGCCCTTGACAAGGCCTGAGGGAGGAAAATTCCGAATTGACTTGCATCGCTCAATCGCTATAAAATAAAGGCATGACAAATCTCACCTATAAAGATGCAGGCGTTGATATCAGCAAGGCCGAAGAAGTCCTCCGGCGCTTGAAGGGAAGAATTCACGGAACACACAACAAGTATGTTCTTAACGCTATCGGCGGATTCGGTTCACTCACCGAAATCCCGGAAGGATTTAAACACCCCGTTATGGTAACCTCGACGGATGGCGTGGGGACAAAGCTCAAGATAGCTTTTCAGGCGAGGAAACACGATACGGTTGGGATTGACCTGGTTGCCATGAGCGTTAACGACGTTCTTACGCTCGGCGCACAACCTTATTTCTTTCTCGATTATTTTGCCTGCGGCCGTCTCGACGAGAAGGTCTATCTCGATGTCATATCGGGAATCTGCGAAGGCTGTAGCCTGGCGGGCTGCGCTCTTGTCGGCGGTGAAACCGCCGAAATGCCGTCATTTTATGAAGACGGTGAGTACGATCTGGCCGGTTTTGCCGTTGGATTCGTTGAAAAAGAGAAGATCGTAAACGGAGCAAATATAACCGCCGGCGATAGACTGATTGCCCTCGGTTCGAGCGGACTCCACAGTAACGGCTTTTCCCTTGTCAGGAAAGCCCTCTTCGAAATACACAACCTTGATATCAATGCCCGTGTTGGCGGCCTCTCGCAGGATCTATATGAAGAGCTGCTCAAACCAACCCGGATCTACGTAAAATCCGTTCACGCCGTCCTTGAGCGCTTCACCATCAAGGGCATGGCTCATATTACCGGCGGAGGTCTTCCGGGCAACATCGAGCGCGTTCTTCCCGAGGGCGTTACGGCGGAAATCAATCTCCCGGAGGAAAGGATCCTGCCAATTTTTCAGGTAATCCGTGAGATGGGAAACGTCGATATGAACGAGATGTGCAAAACATTCAATATGGGGATCGGATTTGTCCTTGTCGTTGACGGAAAAGATGCGGAAGAGATCGTAAAGATCCTGACGACCTGTGGAGAAGATGCTTTTATTGCAGGATCCGTCACCCGGTCTACCGATAACGATAGGGTGAAGGTTTCATTCTGCGCGGTCTGATGCCTCTCTGCTACAATTCAACTGTTTTAAGCTGATCGACGAGATACTGACGAACCTCTTTCGCCGGTTCATCTCCAAAGAGAAAATCCCTGCCATCATACCAGGGCACAAGAATGTCCGTATAGAGACCGCCACAGTCACACCGCGAGTCTGTATCCTGGTTAAGGGGTACAACCTTATCCCTGGAACAGGCCGAACACTTGAGCACTCTCTTTGCTCCTGACATCTTTCCCCTCTTCGCAAGGGGCTTTCCTTCGATCTCGATTATATCCATCGCAAAATCGATGACCCTGGCATTGCTGATTGTTGTCCCTACGCCGTAGAGATCGACGTATGGGTTGAGCTGAAGAATGCTGTTTTCGTCGATGCCACCGCTCACAAAGATCTTTACGTGACTGAAGCCGCGAAGATTCAGTTCCCACCGGACCTCTTCAAGGATTTTCACAAAATCTCCACGCCTCGTTGATGGCGTATCGAGCCGGACTGCGTAAAGCTTGTCCTTGAAAGCCTCAGCAACCCGAATGGCCTCGATCTTCTCATCATTGAACGTATCGATGAGGGCAACAAGTCGGATATTTTCACCATATGTTTCATAGAAAGCCTGCGTTGCATCAACTGTGTCGCCCATAACAAGAATCAGAGCATGGGGCATCGTCCCCGACGGTTCAACGCCAAGTCTTTCTGCATCAAAGACAACGGAAACACCGTCGCACCCTCCCATATATGCACTCATCTCTACCATCGGAGCGATGACAGGATGAACCCTCCGGGCTCCGAAACTTATCACCGGTTTGTTCCCTGCAGCCTTCTTGCACCGGGCCGCCTTGGTCGCGACACCGGAAGATTCGCACATAAGGCCGAGAATAGCTGTTTCGAGAACGGCAAAATCAGTATACATCCCTTCGATCTCGAGAACGGGTTGATAAGGTTTGATTATTGTACCTTCACGAATGGCCCGGACTTTGACGTTAAGTCCCTTGACAAGCTTGGAGATTTCACCGAGGCCCGTAAAAACGGCCCATGGCACGTTTCCGGGAAGTCTCTTGACGATAAATTCCGCCCGAACCCATTTATCTACACCTTTATTCTTCAATATTTCCAAGGTTCTGACGAAATATACGTCGGTTACCTTCCCATGCTTGATGTCGTCAAAGCTTGCCACGTTGAACATATGCACCCCGTCCTTTCATAAATGATTTAGAGCATAATCGATTTAGCTTTCTGTTGTAAACTAAATTTTGCCCTCACACGGTCCAGTGGGCACCCGGTGCACTGCGGTTTCGGGCGGCAATGATTCTGACCAAGGGCAACGATAAGTGCGTGATATTCATTGAATAGTCCCACATCGCACGGAAGGTTGACCATAAAAAACGACTGGATACCGGCATAGGTGAGAGCCATTTGTCCAAGTTCGTGATTCTGTACAAATCTTTTCGTATAGGCATCAACGACAAAGACCGGTTTATCCAGGGCGTAGAGAAGGATACTGTCAGCCGTTTCCGGTCCAATCCCCTTGATACTGAGGAAAAAGGGGCGCAAATATTCGATTGTCTTCGGCGAAAGCTCTTCAAGTTCACCTACTCCTTCCCCGAGAACAGCTTCGGTAAAACCTTTTATAGTCCTTGTTTTCTGTCGGAAAAAACCTGCCGGCCGGATGATCTCGGCAAGAAGATCCTCGGGCATAGCGTTCAGGCACTTAAGATCGATGGCCTGGGAATGTTTGAGATTGGAAATTGCTTTTTCAACGTTCTTCCATGACGTATTCTGCGTAAGGATAGCGCCAATGGCGATTTCGAGAGGCGTTTCGCCGGGCCACCAGTTCCTCGGACCAAAATGTCGAAGGAGAGCGTCAAAGATGTGAAGGAGCGTCGTTTTGATGTTCATCATCGGTGCGAAAGAAAACCATGTGCATCAGAGCCACCGGGTGATCATCGGTTGTATGGACTCTGATATCGATCCTTCCTATCCGTTTTCCCGCATAGGATAGCGTGGCTTCGGCGATCAGTCTCTGCCCTGGCCCTGCAGGACGGAGGTATTGAATACTCGACTCGACAAGAAGTGCCTTTGTCCCAAGGCTGTTGCCGCAGGCACCGCCGACATGGTCGGCCAGGGTAAAGACAATCCCCCCGTGGACGCTTCCGAAGACGTTGAGGTGTAAAGGCCCTATGTCCAGAAAGCCCCGTGCATAACCGGCCCGGACTTCTTCAATCTTCACACCAACCCCTTTCCCTACGGAACATTCATTGAAAAGATCCTGAATATAGGTGCCGGACATTGATTCATCCTCCGGCAGAACTTTACCACATCCCCCGTCTTTCTAAAAGAAAAAGGGAGGTGTTGATTTGCCGCGACGGGACGTGGTATTCTCCGGTTGGTCGTACAGGCTTACTTTCAAGGGAAGTGAAGTGTAATTCTTCCGCTGTCCCGCAACTGTGATGGGCATACGATCCTTGCAGGGCGCAGGCCCCGCCACTGTCTCAGAGGATGAGACGGGAAGGTGCAAGGACCGGTAACTCCCTCAGTCAGGAAACCTTGGGTAGGTCCTCATTTCACCAATCCTTACGAGGCATAAGGAGGATCCCCATGCGAAGACCGTTTTTCTGACGTACTCCTAAACGATACCAATTGATTGACGAGAGCGTTATGCCCGATCTGTGCGGCATGCGCCATCCGACCGGTTGACGGATAGATTCATCAGTGGCAGCGCCAGACAGCGACCGGAGGGGCATAAAAGAAAATGGTACGGAAACGAGGGAGATTAGATATATGTGGTTTATCAAGAGACTACTGCTTCTTTGTACATTTCTCGCCGTTCTCTCCCAGAGTGCGGCTGCAGTCGACCAGATTCACCAGTTTGACGATATTGTCGTGACCGCCACGCGGGCTCAGGAACACCTCCGCGATACAGGCATCGATATGACGGTCATTACCAGGGAAGAGATTGAAAAGAAAGGAGCCTCAACAGTTGACGAGATATTCAGCGCTGTTCCCGGCCTCTTTGTTCAAAACCCTCTCGGTAACCCCAAATTTTCGACTATCGACATTCGGGGCTATGGAGAGTCAGCGCCATCGAACGTTCTCTTCCTCATCGACGGCAGACGGGTCAATAACGTCGATATATCCGGCGCCGACCTTGCCCAGATTCCTGTCGAAGCGATCGAAAGAATCGAAATATACAAAGGACCTGCGACTGTCATGTTCGGCGATAACGCCATGGCCGGAGCGGTCAACATCATATTGAAGAAGGGACGTGAAAAACTACTTTTAAAAGGCTCGTCGACGGCGGGGTCATCGAGTCTCCTCTCGTCCGCTGTTAGTGCGTCGGGGCAGTCAGGACCTTTCTCCTATTTCCTCCTTGGGTCGGCATATGGCACCGACGGTTATCGTCAGAACAACACCCTCCGGATGAAAGATCTTTTCGGAAGCTTCACGGCAACGGTCAACGACCGCCTCTCTCTGGCATTGAAGACGGCCCACCACGAAGATCATTACGGCATGCCGGGACCATTGCTGTGGCAGGACCTGTCGGCAGGACTCGTGAGCAGGACCGCCTCAAAAGAACCGTTCAACAACGGCCGGACGGAAGATTCATTCGTCGACGTTGAAGGAGAATACAGGATCATTGACGGCATCCGTGCCACCATGGGCGGTTCGGCCCGACAGCGGAACACCTCTTCCTGGTTTCAGGGGAACTACTCCGGTGTGAACTGGTCCACCCAAACAGAGGGAAAATCGTATACGTACGGCCTCACCCCGAAAATACTGATTGAAAAACCCCTGCTCGGACTACCGAACACTTTCGTCACTGGTTTCGATTACTACCGGTACCCAACCCAGTTTACGACGGAGAGCCGTTTTTTTGGATCGTTGTCGACAAGCTTTGCGGATATTACGAAGACAAATCAGGGATTCTACGCAAACAACAAAGTGAGTCTTGTGCCGAATCTCCTTTTTGACGCTGGATACAGGATAGAAGAGGTTTCTTATGATACGAAATATCGGAGTACAGGTGGATTTTCGACCAGTTCATTTCTAACCTCGAACGAAAGAGCGGAAGCCTTCCGGTCTTCTCTCACCTACCTCTTTGGTAGCACGAGCAGCATCTATCTCACATATTCGAGCGGATTTCGCTTTCCCACGCCTGATGAACTCGTCAACGTCCAGACAGGGATGCTCAACCCTGCCCTCCGGCCCCAGAAAGGCTGGGAGATTGATCTGGGTTTCAGATGGGTTGTGTCGTCTTACCTGACCAGCACGGTTAACGGTTATTACGGAAAAAACAAGGATGAGATCTACTACAATCCCCTCACCTTCACAAATTCCAATTATGACAGAACGGTCAGAAGAGGGATTGAAATATCACTCGACCTCTACCCTCTCGATAATCTCACCTGCCGTGCCGGATATTCGTGGACAGAGGCCCTCTTTGACAGCGGCCCCTTCAATGGCAATGATCTCCCTCTCGTTCCCCGCAACAAGCTCTCCTTCTCCTCGACCTACAAGGCGGGAGATTTTTCCTTCAATCTTCTCGGCGTTTATACGGGCCGGCGCTACACCATCAGCGACCAGGACAACTCAAACAGGAGTCTTTCCGGGTATACAACCGTCGATTTCAACGTACTCTACCGAAAGGGGAATTTCATGGCCCAGGGCGGTGTGAAGAACATTGGAGCAACGCAGTACTACGACTACGGTGTCGCATCAGCTTTCGGCCCGAGAGTGAACGTCTACCCTGCCCCGGAACGGCAATACTTTCTCAAGGTTGAATATCTCTTCACAGCGAAATAAACTTGAGACTTGAAAACCGATATTTTTCGATGTATCTTTTACCCTGCCAATGCCGACGTAGCTCAGGGGTAGAGCAGCTCACTCGTAATGAGCAGGCCGCGGGTTCGAATCCCATCGTCGGCTTTAATGTTATCAAAGGGTTGAGAGTCATTTTGGACAGCCTGTTTTTTCTTGGTGTCCGTGTGGGTGTCAACGATACCGTCTAACCTCTTTATTACTTCTTGCTCAAAATCACCAGGAGACACAACATAATACTTCATGGTTGTCTCGATAGATTTGTGGCCCATCCAGTTCTGTAATGTTTTTGGAGGGATGCTGTTAAATGCGCAAAACGTTCCAAATGTTCGCCGTAGATCGTGAAACCGTATGTTGTAGAGACCGGCTTTACCGGCCGCGAATTGGAACGATTTTTTTACATCTTTAAAGGGTTTTCCCTTTGGATCGTGAAAAACATAATCTCCATTCCTATGAACAATAAGACGCTGTAACTCGTCTTTTACTGCATCACTCAAAGGCACGGAGCGAGTATAACCACCTTTCCCCTCCTCTACTTTCAAGACTCCTTTTTCCTGATTTATGTGCTCCCATTTTAAATTAAGAAGTTCATTTTTTCTCAGCCCCG
>CAYQXL010000041.1:2432-20588 GCA_964421445.1 uncultured Pseudomonadota bacterium | reverse complement strand
CCCGGCAGGGCGACAGGACTCGTCCGGACACCGGAAATATCCCTGATAAGCGTATAGGAACCAGCGACGAGATTGACGCCCCACTGGACGGGCGGTATATCTCTCATGGCCCTGAACTGGGCATATCTGAGGTGACCGCGGAGGATCTCGGCCTCTGCCGTGACTTCGTCTCCTCCGTAAAAGAGCGAGGCTGCCGAAGCTGCAACAATCCCTATGATCACAATGACCATGATCAGTTCAATGAGCGTAAAGCCCCGCCGCCTGTTGGCCGGTCTAAGTCTTCTTCCTGTCGCGACATTTGTACGTTTCATGCCAATACATTTGTTTGCAAACGGCGTGCCATACTTGGGTCTGGACAACATCCTCCCTTCTTATATCGGGCCACCGGCCCCGTGTCAATCGTAAGAACAGGAAAAGATAAGGCTTTGAGACTGCTCAGTCTCTGTCAACGGGTAAAGATATTGTATTTGAGAATGGTAAAGACGGCCTTCATACCGTCCTTCCAGGTGATCTTCTTTCCTTCCGTGTAGCTTCTGCCGTAATAGGAGATGGGAACCTCGTAGATACGGCAGCCCTTCCGGGCCATTTTGGCCGTAATCTCCGGTTCGAAACCGAAACGCATCGACCTGATCTCCACGCCCTCCACAACTTCCCTGCGAAAGACCTTGTACCCCGTTTCCATATCTGTCAGGTTGAGGTTGGTCAGCATATTGGAGACAAGCGTAATGAGACGGTTTCCTATAAAGTGCCAGAAATAGAAGACCCTGTGAGGGCCCCCGAGAAAACGTGATCCATAGACGACATCGGCGTTTCCGTCGAGAATCGGTTCAAGAAGTTTGGGATAATCCTTCGGATCGTACTCGAGGTCGGCATCCTGTATGAGTATGAGATCGCCTGTCACATGTTTTAGCGCTGTTTTGACGGCACCGCCCTTTCCCATGTTCTTCTGATGAAAAGCGCCTACAATTTTTGTAGAGAAGCCTGCTTCATTCGCCTCCGGACCGGAGGGAAGAGTCTGAATATATTCCCTTGTGCCGTCGGAAGAACAATCGTCGACAATAATGATCTCCTTATCGTATGGTGCGTTCGTCACCTTCTGAAGGACCTGAGGCAGGAACGTTCGTTCATTATAGGCAGGAATGATTATGCTGAGAAGCATCTTTACGTATAGTACAGAAACAGGTATGGTGAATGCAACATTTTATTTGCTCGCCGGGGAAACACCTGAACAATTTCTGGCTGCAGGGGCTATATAAACTTGCCGGAGTAATAATTCTTGAATAAACAGGCGATTAGTGCCACCATATTACCATGGAAATTCCCTACCTCGAGTTCTTCGGACTTCAGGAAAAGCCTTTCGGCATAACCCCTGACCCCTATCTCTATTTCGATTCTGCAACCCACAGGGATGCCCTCGACCACCTCGGATTCTTCGCCTCCATGAAGGAGGGATTCGCCCTCGTCTACGGCGATGTGGGAACGGGAAAAACGACCGTTTCCCGGGTCTTTCTCAATTCCCTCGATCCTGCCGGCTACAACACGGCCCTCATTCTCAATCCGATCATGACCGACGAAGAATTCCTGAAGGAAGTACTGAAAGAGTTCAAACTCGGTGACGAGGCCCTGACAAAGAAAGAGATGCTCGATACGCTCTCCCGTTTTCTCATCAGCGAACAGCAGGAAGGGAGAAAAAGTATCCTTGTCATCGATGAAGCCCAGTTGCTCTCGGACGACATGCTTGAGTTCATCCGCATCCTGTCCAATCTCGAGACCGATAAGGAGAAGATTCTTCAGATCGTACTTTTCGGCCAGCCGGAAATCATCGAAAAGCTGAGGCAGGACCGGATGCGCTATCTGAGTCAGCGGATAACGGTCATGTACATGCTCAAGCCGCTCAACCTCGACGAAGTCAATCTCTACATCACCTACCGTCTCCTTAAGGCAGGCTCGAAGGGAAACCCGAAATTCACCACCGCCGCTGTCCGGCGAATCTACCTCGCCTCAAAAGGGTGTCCCCGGCTGATCAACGTGATCTGTGACAGGGCCATCCTCGCCGCGTATGCGGCGGCCCAGACGACGATCGATGAAAACAGGATCGAAGAAGCCCTGAAAGAGCAGAACCTGACACTTCTCACCGAGCAAACCACGATGCCTGAAGCCAGAAAGCGGTATCTTCAGATCGCCGTCGCCGTGCTCGTCTGCCTCGCCCTCGGTACGGTCCTTGGTTTCGCTGTCGCAGGCCGCCAGGGCCGTTCTGCGAGTATTCCCCAGGAAGTATCAAAAACTCCCGCAGCCCTCCAGGTCCAGGCGGCACCTGCCCCTGCTTCTCCTGCTCCGACCGTGGCACCACCACCTGTTTCCGATGGTCTGCCGTGGCCCGTTCTCTATGCGGAACAGCAGGAGCATATCCTCATCGCCGACAAAAAATCCGGGACGGTGAAACTCTACCGAACAGGACCTACAACGGCGGAGCTTCTGCGGACCGTTGGGGCAACAGCGGTTTCAGGAAGCCAGGGCGTTCCGTCGACCGTCCAGCCGGGGATCTATTTTCTCTCCCGGTTCGTACCTGGCCGTGACCTGGCCAACCGGTCGTGGCTCGGGGCTCTCCTGTGGAGTTCAACCATAGGATCTGACAAGTCACGAAAAGGGGAAGGGAGGGAACTCGCTCTCTATGGAAATGTGGCGTCTTCAAAAGAACAGCAGTCGACTCCGGGTATGACGAAACATGCTTTTTCCATAGACGGCGAGGCATTCAAGGACGTTCTCGGCTATGCCCGGCCCGGCGCAATGGCTCTCGTTGTCACCGAAGATGCGGTTGCGGCGGGGCCTGCAGATCAGCAGACCGCATCCGCTGTTACATCAGCGATCAGGGATTGGCGGGAATCATGGGAGAAGCTCGATACGGAGCGGAACCTCTCCTTCTATTCAGACCGATTCACAGGGCCTAAAGGACTTAACCGCTCTCAGGTCGCCGAAAGAAAAAAGGCGGTGAATAAGGAGAAAAAGTTCGTCAGAATACAGATCGACGGACTGGTCCTCCTCGCGTCACCCGATCCCGGCCGGAAGGGGGTAACGGCCCGCTTCTATCAGAAGTATTACTCGGACAACTTCTCCGACCAGTCGATGAAGGTGCTCTTCTACCAGAACACGGACGGGGGATGGAAGATCGTTACCGAGGAGACCGTGCCCCTGTAGCACCCGTTGACGGTCCTGTTCAAATCCTGCCTGAATCCACCCTGCCCTCGCCACAGGATGACCGTTCTCCGGTATTTCTTGCCGCCGCGCTTGGGGACCCTCTTCTTCCGCTTTTCCGGGCAGAAGCTCACGGTGAGGGAGAAGATCCTTGATCGGTGCCGCGGCAGAGCAACGGGCTGCCACGCTCCGGCAAAGAACGGCGTCCCTTCTTTCACTGTCTCGCCGCGTTGACTTGTGAAATGGGGCGATGTTATAACAATACAACGTGAAATCAGATTTACCAGACAGATCGAAGCACTCGTCTTCCATCAGCCTTCGAAAATCCTTTGATCTTTACCTGTTGAAAGAGATATTCTTCACTCTCTTTCTCTCCCTCGGCGTCCTCACGTTTCTTCTCGTCATGAGCAGAATGGGACGGCTGGCGGACCTTGTCATTAACCGCGGCGTAGGACTGGGGGACATCGTTCTGCTCATCGTCTACTCCTCACCGCCGTACCTCACCTTCACTCTGCCCATGGCCCTTCTCCTCTCCACTATCGTCACACTGGGACGGCTGGCGGCAGAAAATGAGATACTCGCCCTCAAGGCGAGCGGGGTCAATCTGAAGAGCCTTCTTGTCCCCGTCGCTTCCGTCGCCGTCGTTGTAACGGTCATCGGTCTCATCAACACACATGTCCTCCTGCCCAAAAGCAGCCTCCTCTTCAGGGATACCCTGATAAACGTCATCAAAAAAGGTATCACCATCGAGGACAAAGAGGGGATTTTCAATGACAGTCTTCCTGGAGTCGTGATCTACATAGACAGGGTGGACACAAAGAGCAAACAACTTCAGGGTATTCTCGTCTCCGACGACAGGGACAAGGACATCAAACAGATGATCGCCGCTGAATCGGGAGTAATTAATCTCGAACCGACCAGCTTTGATCTCAATTTCGTCCTAAAGAATGGGAATCTCCACCGGTGGGAAAAAGAGAGTGACACGTACCGGAGCGTCGCATTCAATGATTACACGTTCTCCATGAATCTGGAGGAGGTCATTCCCTACCACAAGGAACTCAGAAAACGGTTCTTCGAAATGGACGGCAATGAGGTGAAAAAATATCTGGCCGTTGCCACGGCAGAGCAACGGTATGATATTCTCCTGGAAATCTACAAAAAAACATCCCTTCCCCTCTCTGCCCTCGCGTTCATGCTCCTCACCCTTCCCCTCGGTGTCAAAAGAAAAGTGGGGGGGAAGTTTTCCGGTGTCGTATACAGCCTCATACTCTTTGTTCTCTACTACGTTCTGATCGCCCTTACAGAGAGCGCCGGACGAAGTCTCAACATACCGCCCGTTTTTGTCTCGTTCCTTCCTGATGCCATTCTCGCCGCAATCGGATTTGGTCTTCTCCGCACCATCAACGGTGAAGACCCATGGTTCGGTTCGCGATATGTCTCATACCTCGTGGAGCGTTATGGTCAAAAGGCTTGATACATACCTGACGCTCAACGTTCTCAAGGTCTTCATCCTCACCGAAAGCGCCGGTATCGTTCTCATGGTGGTCATTGAATTCTTCGAAAAGATGGAGACCTTTACCTCCTCTGCCAGTTCATTCGGCCTGAGCATTGTCTATCTTCTTTTGCGGTCGCCGGCCAATATCAACCTTATCCTGCCCCTCGCCTTCCTGATTTCCATGCTTGTTGTCCTCGTCCTCATGATCCGGGGAAACGAGATGATGGCAATCAGAACATCAGGGATCAGTACCCTTTCGCTCATGAGACCCCTTATTGGTCTTGCCCTGGTCCTCGTAGCCGGGTCCTTCATCTTCTCCGAATGGGTTGTTCCTGCCTCGTCCAACGCCGCCGAATACATCTACCGGATACGAATAAAAAAAGAACAGGAGTCGGTCTTCTTTAAAAATGACCGGATCTGGTTCAAGAAAGACAATACGATCAACAACATAGATTTTTTCGATCCCAAGAAAGACACCATTCGGGGCCTGACTGTCCTTGAACTCTCACCGGACCATCTGATCCGGAAACGGATTGACGCTGAATCGGGAAAATGGGAAGAGGGCCGGTGGGTCTTCTCGAACGTCACAGAACGGACATTTGACAAGGATGGAATAGTCGCCCGGAAGACGATTGCCCGGGCGGCCGGTCTCATACAGCAGCCCCCTGTCCTCTTCAAAGTGGTTCAAAAGAACCCGGAAGATATGGGGTACCGCGAGCTTTCGAAACACATCAGAAAACTGAAGCGGAACGGCCACGATACACAGAAGTATCTCGTTGATCTTTACAACAAGGTGGCTTTCCCTTTCATCAATCTCATCATGGTCTTCGCAGCCCTGTCGGTTGGCCTGAGATACACGCGGACAAAACACATCTCAAAAGGGATCGTTTCCGGATTGTCTCTGGGTGTTCTGTACTGGTTCTTTCACTCTGTCGCCTTATCTCTGGGATACTCGGAGATTTTTCCCCCTGTTTTTGCCGCCTGGTTTTCAAACATCTTTTTCTTCTGCGCCGGGGTTCTGGGCATCGTCTCTCTGAAGACGTAACAGCAACCACGGTGGAGAAGGCCGTTTTCAGATCCTGAAAAGGAGGTCGCTCATGACGGAACATTTCACCCTGCAGTCGGCATTCAACGCCATCAGTGCTATCTTTACTATTCCCCGGGCATCATCCCCCATCCCCTGCGTTATTCTCTCTCACGGCCTGCTGAGCTCAAAAGAAAGCGATAAATATACCTTGCTTGCCGATCGTTTTGTTGACGAGGGTTACGGGGTATGCCGGTTTGACTATCACGGTTGCGGCGAGAGCGGCGGAGTAATCGAGGAGACAACGCTCACGAAGCGTCTCGAAAACCTCGGGTGCATCGTCAACGAGGTCAGATCCCGCAGTACAGTTGACCCGGCACGAGTGGCGATCCTGGGAAGCAGTTTCGGCGCTACGTCAGCTCTGCTCGCAGCGGCGAAGGACCGTGATATCCGATGCGTCTCCCTCTGGGCAACACCCCACCGCCTCGACAAGAAAGACGGGGCATCCGTTTCAGGTGTTCTTTTCCGCGACACCCTCTTTGACGATTTCGCAGGATACGACATTCTCTCTGAAGCGCGGAAGGTGACCCGGGCTCTCGTTATTCACGGGGATCACGACGAGACCGTGCCCTGTCAGGAGGGACTCGATATTTTCGACCGGCTGGCCGAGCCAAAGGCATGCGAGATCATTCCGGGAGGGGACCATGTCTTTTCCGACCCTCTCCACAGAGACCGGGCCGTCGCGAAGGCAGTCGAATGGTTCGGCCGCTTCCTCCGGTGACCACGGACTAAAAACGTCCTGGATCAGCCTTGTCTTAATGCAGCGGTGACAAAAGACCTTACTCGCGCTTCTTGTGCTCCCTCGCATGGATCTGGTCCCGGATGAAATCTCCGATGACGTGACTGAGACCAATCCCGAGAGCAAGGGACAGGGAGAGGATGATACCGCCGAAGATGATGAGGAAACTGACCGTCACGATCGTTGTTCCAACACCGATATACTCGAACACAATTCCGAAGGTGATGATGATGAGGAATATCCGTACGCCCTTCGTAATGACCTCGCCGTATTTGATGTTTGCATTCTCGCAGGCAAGAAAGATGACCCGGCTGATGAAATTGCTCAGGATGATCCCGACGATAACGATAACGAGTGACACAATGATTGTCGGCAGTGTCGTGGTAATTTTCGATGCATATTCGGTAAACTGGGAAATGCCGATGAAGTTAAGGCCAAAGGAGAAGAATATAACAATAAAAATCCAGTAGACGATGCGGCTGATAATCCCCGACGGTGGAGTCTTCACTCCCCCTTTTTCAAGAAAGTTCGTGACGTGAGCTGCCGTAGCCCAGTTATCGAATCTCAGAAAAATGAGCAATCTTTCGAGCATCTTCTTAACGAGCCAGCTCACAATGAACCCGCCGATCATGACAATGGCCATGACGAAAACGCTCAGAAAAACCTCGGAGAAATTTTCGTAAAGGTCGATAAACATGTCTTTTATGAATTCTTTCATTGGTGACATATTATTCGATATAGTGAGGGGTGTCAAACGAAAAATGTCCGTCAATCAGGACAGTAAAAATTTTTCTATTGACATTCCTCTCCTATTCGTTTAGGAAATTTGGAAAATTTATAAGGAGGAAAAACAATGCCTGCAAAAATTGATGATGGTTCCTGCACAGGATGCGGAGCTTGTGCAGAAATCTGCCCGGCCGATGCAATAACGGTTGACGACACAGCCAAAGTTGACGCCGAACTCTGCACTGAATGCGGGACCTGCGTGGAAGAATGTCCCGTTGAAGCAATTTCCATGGACGAGTAACCCGGTCTTACCATCGGGAAACTAAAAAAGGATGGGCATGTGCCCATCCTTTTTTAGTTCATCCTTATCTGACAGCTTATTTCATGCCTTTGAGAAGCACTTCCGAAAGGTCCATGGCCTTCATGGTCTCCGACTTTTCTTTATCCTTGATAGCGTCTTCCATCATGATCAGGCAGTAGGGGCAGGCCGTGACAACGGTGTTTGCCGATACAGCGATCGCTTCGTCCATTCTGTGGTGGTTGATTCTCTGATGATGCTCTTCCATCCAGATCCGACCGCCGCCGCCGCCGCAACAGAAGCTCCTGTCGTGGTTTCTTCCCATTTCTGCGTATGCTCCGGCCTTCACCTTCTGGATAGCCTCTCTGGGGGCATCGAAGATACGGTTTACACGACCAAGGTAACAAGGGTCATGATAGGTTGTCGTTCCTTCCAGGGCGGGGCCTACAGGGATTTTGCCTTCGTTGATAAGTTTGGTGAGGAATTCACCCTGATGGTAGACTTCAAAATCTCCACCGACCTGGGGATACTCATTCTTCAAGGTGTGATAGCAGTGGGGACAGGTGGTGATGATCTTTTTGACTTCCAGTTCCTTGAGCAACTCAACGTTACCCTGGGCGATACCGAGATAGAGATCCTCATTTCCGCACCGCCGCGCAGGATCACCACAGCATGTCTCGTCCTGGCCGAGGATCCCGAAGGAGATGCCTGCTTTGTTGAGGAGGGTCGCAAATGCCTTCGCCACCTTCCGGTTTCTGTCGTCGAGTGACGCAACGCAGCCGACCCAGTAGAGGTATTCACAGGGTTCTTCACCAAAGGTTTTGACGTCCAGCCCTTCTTCGATCCACTCGGTTCTCTGCCGTTTACCCATGCCGTAGGGATCGACTTTCTGCTGGAGGTTCTTGAAGAGAAGACGGGTCTCTGAGGTGGTCTTGCTGAGGGTCAGCGTCAGATACCGCCTCATTTCTATGTTTTTGTCGAATGTCGGGATCGAAACAGGGCAGTTGACCTGGCAGGCCATACAGGCGGTACAGGACCAGAGCGTCTCTTCCTGGATCACGTTATCGATGATGCCGTCTTCATTGACACCGCCCTGAGCTATCTTTTCCCACTCTCCCTTCAGATCCTGGATAAATTTTTTCGGCGAGAGCGGTTTTTCCGTTGCGAAGGCGGGGCAGAGATCCTGACACCGGCCGCACCGGGTACAGGCATCAAGATCAAAGACCTGACGCCAGGTGAATCCCTTGATATCGTTCACGCCGAATTCCTCGGCATTCTCGAAATCCTCAATAGGGGCAATGGCGCCGCGGGGCGTCGGCCCTCCGGCAACATCTTCAGGGCCGCGGAACATCATGTTGAGTGAAGAAGTGACAATATGAAGGAGTCTCGAATATGCGATATAGGCGATGAGACCGAAGGAGATGACCATGTGGATATACCACAGGACGATATGAGCTGCCTTGGCGCTCTCCGGGGCACTGGGAAAGATCGATGCAACACCCCAGCCGATAAAGCTCCAGACTTCATACTCCGGTCTCGTGGCAGCGATACGGGCACCCTCTACGAGGAAGCCGGTTACCAGGACAACGAGAATCCAGACGAGGCAGAGGGCATCATCGGGCTTACTGTCGAGTCGCGGGGGCTTTTTGACATAACGCCGCCAGATGGCCATGAGCACACCGATAATGGCAATGAGCCCGCCGATCTCAAGAACAAAGGAAAAAACGAGATAAAAGTCTCCCACGAGAAAACGGACACCAAACAGAAGGTCGGTGAAATCAGCCTGAATCGCCACAAGAGCGGTGCCGATGGTAAGGAGCAGGAATCCCCAGAAAATGAAAAAATGCATAAATCCCGGAAACGATTCACGGAGAATCGACTTATGGAAGATTCCGTTTTGTATAAAGTATCCGATCCGTTCTCCCCAGCTCACGCTTTTGGTCAGGGCCGCCGGTTTGCCTATCTTCCACATGGCATACCGCTTCTTGATGCCGATGATGAGAACAATGAAGGTGACCACCATAAGTACATAGGTGATCCATTGACCGGGCTTCCCGGCATTCCAGAGTATCTCTCGTCCTATCTCCATACTTCTGCCTCCTCGAAATTTTGACTCATAAAATTGGGCTGAAGAATATAGATAATTAATGATAAAAGAGCGCTAAAATCAATAAATTTATTGAGAACCTATTAAATTCACCAGGGGGGTCAGATTTTTTTCCGGAAACCGTATACAATTTCCTTGACAGGCCTTTTTTACATCTGATAAAAGAGTTGGAACAGCATTAAAAAAAAGGGGCTTCATATGAGAAAGTTATTTCTCTTCACCATCGGTCTGGTGGCATGTTGTGTTTTCGGACTCACATCTCCCCTGTCGGCAGAACCGGTGAACAAGGCAAAATCCAGGGAAACGACTGTAAAGGCAGCAAAAAAACATCAGGCCCCCACAGACTCAGTCAAAGCGTCCAACGATCAGACGCCTTCCAAGCGCCTCAGGGTAGGACGGACGTTATCAGTAAAAAAGGAAATGGGTGAAAGTACCCGTAAATCGAAAAAGTATGCTAAAAAATCGAAGCCGGTTCAGGAGACATCCCTGTCAGCCCTCCCGTCAGGCCCCCTGGGTAGTGATGATGATTTCGTGGAACACAGAATAAAAAGGGGTGAAACCCTCGAGCGCATAGCGGCCCTTTATAATGTCGAAGAAGATGAGATTGTTGAAATCAACAATCTGGCTCGTAAAAAGCTGAGCCCCGGAAAGACGATCCTCGTACCGAAGAGTTCGGAAGACGGCGATAAAGATGAAGGGTTTATCGACCTCTCCGTGTATTCTGTGAAGACCTGGAAGAGCAAGGACGAGCCTATCATGCTGGTCAAGGTTGCCAAGGGCTTTGTGGGGGCACCTTACAAACTCGGAGGAGAATCGGTCAGGGGACTCGATTGTTCAGCCTTCGTAAAAAAGATATATGGAATATTCGATGTTCCCCTTCCCAGAAGTGCACGGGAGCAGCACAGAGTCGGTTATACAATCAACAAGGATGACCTTGCGGTAGGGGACTTGGTCTTCTTCAGAACCAGACGGTATGCGAAACATGCAACTCATGTGGGAATCTATATCGGCGATGGAAACTTCATCCACTCATCATCAGGCCACGGAAAGATCGGAGTGAAGGTTGACTCCCTCTCGTCGGACTATTACTCCCGGGCATATCTGGGCGCGAAGAGAGTGAAAAAGACCACCACCGGTGATGACAATGTATCATTGTCGAACCAGGGCAGATCGGACAATTCATAACAGACAGATCCCTGATTCTTTCAAAAAAAACACCATGACGGTCGCGGTGCAGTGGATGCGGGGGCCTTCAAATCCTTGACTTAGAACAACCAATATGGTCAAATACGAGCCATGGCACGAACTAAAAAAGAAGAACTGACAAAACCCGATTTTTTCACCACAGCCCTTGACACTGTATCATCCTATGTCCGTGACAACCTCCGGACGTGCATCATCGGCGCGTCAGCCGTTGTTGTCATCGCTCTCGCGATTGCAGGGTATATGGTCTATGAAGCCCGGAGGAGCGACAATATCCAGTACAACCTCACCCAGGCCCTCAACGCATTTCAGAATTTTTCGGCGACGGGAAATGAGGAAGCCCTGGCCCAGGCCAAGGACCTCTTCAGCAAGGTGGCGAAGGAAAACCTGAAAGAGACGGGGCATATCGCCGACCTCTATCTTGCACGAATAGCGACACTCCAGGGAAAACAGGCGGAGGCTGACAAGGTATACGACCGGCTCGCCAGGGAATCGTCAAACAGCGTAATCAAGGCCCTTGCAGGGGCACCACAGCAGCCGCCACCGTCTGGTACGGGATCTAAGAATACAAAGCCTTAATCGGTTCGTATTTGGTACTCTGGAGCGCAGGGTAGACACCGGCGGCAACACCGACAAGAACACTCGCCAGAAGTGATATCATCAGATTCCAGAAGCTTATGGTAAATGCAAAATCGCCAATGAAAATAACAACGACAGTGACGATGAGGCCGAAGACGACTCCGAAGAACCCTCCAATAAGCGCCGTCACCGCTGATTCAACGAGAAACTGAACAACGATATCCCGCTTTCTCGATCCCACAACCCGCCGTATACCTATTTCCATTTTTCTCTCGGACACACTGAGAAGCATGATGGCAAAGATACCGAGTCCGCCGATGATGAATGAGATGGTGGAAGCAATGATCGTCAGTGTTGAGACAAGGCGGATCCCTTCCTCTCTCGTTTTCAGGATATCTTCCATGGAAAAGATCGAAAAATCATCCTTTTGACTCTCCTGGAGCTTGTGGATTCTTCTGATAAACTGCCGCAGCTTCGGTTTCATCTCTGCAAGGGGGATCTCATCCTCCACCTGGACATAGATCCCCTTTATGTAGTCAACGTTGCTGTACCGGCGCATGAATGTCCGCAGGGGGACAAAGGCCTGGATATCCTGGTCCTGTCCGGTAAAGTCGACACCGCGCTCTTCGAGTACACCAATGATTTCTGTAGGAGCCCGAAAGACAAAAATATATTTCCCGATAGGATCGGTGCTTTCAAAAAGATTCGTAAAAATCTTGTATCCGACAACAATCTTCTTTTCAGCCTTTTCCTCTTCGTCCTTGCCGTAATACTTTCCCAGAAACAACGGTGCATTTCTCATGAGAAAAATATTATCAGGTGCGCCGACGAGACTCACCTTCAGGCTCTTTTCCTGATACCGGGCAGGATAGGTGACATCGAAGAAGGGCGCAACATCCTTCACCCCCTTGAGCCCTTCCCTGATCTGTCTTGCATCGTTCAGTTTGAGCGTCTGCGATTCACCGAACTGCCGCGTCCCCCTTCCAGTAGCAAAGACCAGACCTGCTCTCACGATAAGCAGATTCTTTCCGAACCGTCCTATCTCTTCGTCAATCTTTATCTTCATGCCGCCGCTGATGTTTCCGAAAGCAAAAAGACTCATGACGGCAAAGAGAATTCCCAGAAGAGCAAGAACCATTCTCGCCTTATGGAGAATAAGGTTCTGCAGTGCAATGCGGAAATAGAAGCGGACAAGACGGATCATCCCCGTATCGCCTCAATAGGCTCGATCCGGCTTGCTTTCAGCGCCGGTTTGAGACCGGCGAGAACACCTGTTACGAGGCTGAAGAAGATGGCAAAGACAACAACCCGGAACGAGAAAACCATAGGGATCGAGAAGATCGCCTCAAAACTGCTACCCAAAACAAGACTGAGGATAATGCCCGCCACCCCTCCGGCAAGGGTTATGATGACCGATTCGATGAGAAACGACGTGAGAATGCCTTTTCGTGACGCTCCGTAAGCCCTCCGAATACCGATATCCTTCTTTCTCTCCTGAATGGCGAGATAAAAAAGGTTGGCCAGAACAAATCCGCTGACAAAGAGAGCGATGATCGATGCTGTCCCGAGAAAAATGAAGAGCTGGCCCGTAATGACCGTCCGGAATGCGATGACATCTTTCGAACTCCTGATGGTAAAATCATCCTCCCCTGTGGTAATGCGGTGATTTGTCCGGAGGATCGCTCTCACATCCTCAATCGTCTGGTCGACATCCCTGCTCGTTTTAAGCCTGATAAAGCTGAGATACTTCCGCTCCTTCACGATCCGGCCCATGACAGCTTGAAGGGGCATGATCACCCGGTCATCGACGTGAGGTCCGCCGAAGCTCCCGCCGCGCTCTTCGAGAACACCAAGAACCGTCACGGGGAGCTTGCCGACAAGGATTCCCTTCCCTACCCCGCTCTCATTCTTAAAAAGCTCATCGTAGACCTTTGACCCGAGGACACAGACCGCCTGCCCACGGTCCGCCTCCCGGACGTCAAAGACAGAACCGCGATCGACTTTCCAGCTCATATTGCTAAAGTAGTTCGCTGTCGTCCCGACGACGAAGGAACTCCAATTCCTGTCCTTATACCGAATGGTGATATTTCTCGCCCCCAGGACCCTCACCATATCATAGATCCCCGCAACCCGGGCAAGGGACTGGGCATCGTCTTCAGTGATCGTATTGAAGCGCTCCCTGGCAGCCCTCTGCCGTTCACCACCGCTGAATACCATGATAGAGTCGGGGCCGAGGGCTTCGGAGAGTTGGTAGGCCTTTTGGTTCGCTCCGTCGATTGTTGTGATGATGATGCAGATGCTGAGAATGCCCAGAGTCACCCCGGCGAAAGAAAAAGCGACCCGTCCGCGGTAAAAATAGAGGATCTTCACCGCTTCCGTCAGATACTGGCTAATGGCTGATGTCTTCAGATATCGCTCCGTCCTCGATTCGGACCAGACGCCGGCCGAATGTGCTCATCTTCGGATCATGAGTGACGACGATGATAGTCTTTCCCTCTCCATTCAGAACGGTAAAGAGATCCATGATTTCCGCACCGGTGCGGGAATCGAGCTGACCGGTCGGCTCATCGGCCAGGATGAGATCAGGGTCATTGATGAGTGCCCTGGCAATGGCAACCCTCTGCTGTTCCCCTCCCGAGAGCTGATTCGGTTTATTGTGGACCCTCTCTCCAAGCCCGAAACGTTCGAGGATGTGGCGGGCCTTATCTCTGGCATGCTTAATCTCTTTCTTCGAGTAGACCATGGGGATGAGAACATTCTCGATCGCATTGAGATAGGGGAGGAGAAAGAACTGCTGAAACACGAAGCCGATATGGGCATTCCGCATTCCCGCAAGGTCTTCGTCGTTCAGTTCGTTCACGTTCCGTTCCATAAACGCAAAATGGCCTTCGGTCGGCTTGTCGAGAAGGCCGATGATATTGAGGAGGGTTGTTTTGCCTGAGCCAGAAACACCCATGAGAATGACAAAGTCACCTTTATCGATGGTAAGATTGACACCCTTGAGAATGGGTAACTCTCTTTCACCGATGAAATAACTTTTCTTCACATCTTCAAGAAGAATCACTTACGGGGGGCCTGGACTGGTTTCTTGACTGCAGGAATGATGATCCTGTCTCCTTCCTTCAATCCCGAGAGAATCTCTGTGTACTTGTCGTCCCGTGTTCCTGTCTTCACACTTCGCGTCTCATCCTTTTTGCCGGCCCTGACGTACACTACGTTTCTTCCGTCTTCAAACCGGACAGCACCGTTGGGAACAACGAGGACATCGTCCTTTTTCTCGAATATAATCCGGGCATGGGTCGTCATCTCAGGGCGAAGCACAACGGCATCCTTCGGCCCTATCTTGACGATAGCGAGGTAATAGACAATATTGTCCCTGATCTCGGGCTGAGGGTAGACGAGGCTTATTGTTCCAGGGAAACGCCTTTCCCTGAACGCGTCAACCCAGTACTCAACGGCAAGGCCCGCCTTGACCCTCCCGATATCCGTTTCATCGACATAGATCCACATCTCAAGCTTTGTCGGATCGATGATGGTGATCAGGTTCGTCGCCGACAATCCGGACACGACCGTCTCTCCCTGTTGCGTCGTCACCGCTGACACGTACCCTGAAATGGGCGCATAAATCCTCGTATACGTTTCGCTTATCTGGAACGACTTCAGCTTTTCCCTGGCCTGGACAAGCCGTGCTTTTGTCAACTCCAGACTCGCCGCGGCCACATCAAGCTCCCTCTTCGCCTTGTCCACGCTGTCCCGTGTCGTAAACTCCTTCTCCAGAAGGCGCGCTTCCCGGTCATTGTTTGTTTTGGCGTAGAGGTATGCTGCATTTTTTGCCTCGATGTCCTTCTTCTGCTCCTCTACCTGGGCTTCAGCGGTTCTGATATTGGCGATGATCTCCCTGTCGTCGATCTTGGCTATCAGATCGCCCTTCTTCACGTAATCACCTATCTGGAAGGGCAGATTCACGAGCGTTCCCGTTGCTCTCGTCCCCACCTTGACTATGGCGCCGACCTGGGCCTTGAGGATTCCTGTCTGTTCCGTAAAGGCTGTCACCGAGCCCTTCTTTACGGTGAAGGCTTCGCCTTCGGGCTTTGCTCCCTTATTTCCCTTCAGAGTAAAAAAGAGAACAGCTCCGACAATGATGACCGCTGAAGCTATGATGATGAGGATCCGTCGCTTCATCGGTTAATCCGTCAGGTAGGCAAGCTTTTCAACGAGGGCAAGGGCATTGTTCGATTGATAGGTGGCAATGACAAGGTTTTCCTTCGCCCTGGCGAGGTCTTTTTCCGATTGAAGCAGGGTGAGAATATCCCCCTTGCCGTACTGATATTCACCGTAGGCCTGGTTGAAGTTCGATGTGGCCTCCCTCAGAAGTTCAGCGAGCGAGGTGACATCCTTGCGGCTTCTCTCGTAGTCCTTGAGAGCCTGAACGATTTCCAGTTCAACATTTCTGCGAATCTCCTGCAATCTGAAGCGACCTGCCATAATGTCGCTCTTCGCCGCCTGCATATTGTAATATCTTCCAACACCATCGAACAAGGGGTAGGAAAAATTGATTCCGAACGTATCCTGCCGGTTATTGGGGAAGAACGACCTGTCCTGCCGTGTCTGGGCCAACTGGGCTTCGATTCTCGGGAACCACTTGCTTCTCCGCTGGTCATAGACCGTACCAAGACGATCCACTTCCTTGACCTGGGCCACAACATCAGGTCTGACTTTCATGGCGCTCTCAATGAGGGCCATCATATCGAAGTCCCGGGAAGGTTCGCTCAACTCGCCGTCGAGCGTCAAGGCCTCCAGGGGCCGGACGAGAAGAAGCGACTTGACGTCTTCCAAGGCCTTTTCGTACTCTATCTCTGCGTTGTACAGCTCTATCTTCGTCGTAGTGAGACGCACTTCCGATTGAAGGAGATCACTCTTCTTGACGATACCCTCTCCGTACCGGGCCTTTGTCAGATCATAGGTTCGCTGGGCGATGGCAACGGCTTCCTTTCTCTTTTCCACGACCGCCCGCTTTCCCAGTGCCGTAAAAAACGACGCCTTGGCGAGAAAGATAACATCGGTCCTCACGCCGTCCAAGCGGGCCCTCTCTTTCTCAACGAGGTAGAACGCACCTTTACGGACCGCATACCGTTCTCCGCCGTCGAAAAGAAGGAGCGAAGCCACTCCAAAAAAACTGTAGATGTCACGGGAAGTACTGACGAGAATGCTCGATGACGTCGTTGAGGCGCTGAATCTACCGTTCAGATACCGGGTGTATGCACTGTCGATATCAACCCTTGGCAAATAAGGGTCTATGGTTGATATGTAAGAAAACTGAGTACTTTTGACAACTTCCGCCTGCCCCTGGATAGAATAGCTTTTAACAAGAGCACCACTGATGACCTCCCCGAGGGTCATTCCGGATACCTGGGAAGACCAGAGAACAGCCCCCATAAAGCAGCAAGTGAGCAGACGAAACCGCATGAACAAAAACTATTCTACTGTCATAAATTCTGGGATGTCAAGGAAAAGAGAAAAGTACAACACGCCATCAAAAGCGTGACGTTTAGCAATTGACATCACGCTTTCACGTGGTATAGTTTAGTCGAGGGAAATGGGCCAGAAACGTAAGGGGTGGCGATGAATGAACAATCGAGGTGTCCGTCTGCAGCGGATACCACCAGAGGGTATTGCATTGGGATGGAGCCCAAGACGTGAACCATCTCGGTGATATCGCACAACTGTTTCAGAACATGAGCCTTGAGGAGCAGTTCAAGGAAGGGAGGGCTGTTCGCCAGGCTCAGCTTATCAACGCCCTGAACTTTATCAACTTCCAGAACGGGTATGTTCTTCTCAACTTCTGTCATCCCCGTTACGACCGGACAATCTCTCTCGCCGCCGTTCCTGAACCCTCTGCGGACACACACCTGACGTGCCGGTGGGTGGAAAATATCGCCTTCGCCGAGAGGCTTCTCGCGTATAGATTCGTCAGCCTCCTTCTCGAACGGGACGGCAAAATCATCGTCATCAAGGCTGATGTGGGGCAGATTTCCGACAACACGATTACCCTGACACTTCCCGAGTCGGGCTGTGAAGTATCGAGTCGCAAATTCATGCGCCATCTCACGAGGGACGTCAAGGCCGAGATTATTCAGAACGGAGCGGTCTTCGCCGGTGCACTCCGCGATTTCAACAGCCGCTCCTTTGGTGTCGAAATATATGCCGAGCCACCTCAGACATTCCTCTGGATAAACGAGGAATCGACCGTTCACCTTGCCCTGCGGAACCATCACGGCCTCTATTATTCAGGAGAATGTTCCATCACACGGCAGACAGGGGGAAGAAAGAAACGTTTCGTTGTCCTCAAGCCTGTTCAGGACCGGATCCAGCGTTATGAAGCCAAGAAGGTCAGAAGCATCCGCCACGAACTGACACCCTCTCCGACGATCACATTCGTTCACCCCCTGACAAAGAGGATCATAAGTCTTGAAGCGGGAAACCTGTCGTGCTCCGGCTTTTCCCTGGAAGAGCATGACGAAGATTCGGTTCTTTTTCCCGGCCTCATGGTTCCCGAGGTCGATCTCGAAATCGCGAATGATTTTCTGATCCGGTGCAGAACCCAGGTAGTCTATTCATCTCCCGTCGAAACCCCTGAGAACAACGGCAGAGCCCTCATCAAGCACGGCGTGGCGATTCTCGACATGGATATTCAGGATCAGGTCCGGTTGTCGGGACTCCTTCAGAGAATAAC
>CAYQXL010000041.1:0-2332 GCA_964421445.1 uncultured Pseudomonadota bacterium | reverse complement strand
CAGTATGTGAACGACTACCGGTTTCTTGCCTCGACCCACATGGATTACATCATGTGCTACTACAGGCCCGAGAACCGTTTTCCGAGCCGTGTCTTCGGGGGGTTCGCCAGCTCCCTCAACAACCGGAAGGGGTGTTCGATCGATCCCTTCGCTTATACCCACCTCCACCGGTTCGCCGGAGAATCACAGGAACTGGGCGGCGAGTGGAGTTTGACCCCAACGGACTCGCAGGATCTTTTTGAGGTAAACAACTACTACGAGTATGAATCAAAGGGCCTCCTGCTCTCGGCGCTCGATCTCGATGACATGCTCCGGGACGGGAGCGACCTGAACAAGGAATACGAGAGCCTCGGTTTTCATCGGGAAAAACACCACTACTCCCTGCGAAAAGGGAGGGAACTGAAGGCAATCTTCATCCTCACAATCTCCGACACAGGCCTCAATATGTCGAGCCTTTCGAACTGTGTTCATGTCATCGTCCTCGATGGAGACAACCTGCCGAGAGATGCGGTGTATGCAGTCTTGGCCCGTTTTGCGAAGGACCATTTTCACGGCAGCGAAGCGTCTGTTCTCTTGTACCCCGTACGCTTCGCCGAACAGCACCTTGTTCCCTTCGAGAAAACTTACAACCTGTGGATATTCGACACGCGGTATGTGAACCGTTTTTTTGACTACATGGACACGATGCTTCGACACGAATAGGAACGAATGATGGCGCGGACTGACGCTACCACCTTTCCGAAAGACAAAACACTCGACGAAGTGTCTGGTACCTTTCAGCCCCCTCTCTACAATGCCCGGATCATCTCAACGTATCTGAGACTCATACAGAAGTCATACAGCCATATCAACGTCAACGATCTTCTCGATGCGGCCGGAATGGAAATCCATCAGGTCGAGGACGAGGGGCACTGGTTTACACAGGATCAGGTGGATCGCTTTCACAGAAGACTCATAAAGCTGACGGGCAATGAAGAGATCGCCCGGGAAGCAGGCCGTTTTGCCATGGCACCGGAAATGTCGGGGCTCCTCAGGCAGTATGTTCTCGGCTTCATAGGCCCTGCCAAGGTCTATGATATTATGGGGAAAAAAACACCCGGTTTCACCAAATCGTCCACATGGGAAACAAAAAAGGTCGGCCGGGCAAAAGTGGAAATCTCCGTAACCGTTAAACCGGGGGTGCACGAACAACCCTATCAGTGCCAGAACAGGATGGGCTATATTGAAGCGGTAGCAGAGACCTTCAACCACAAATTGCCCCGGATCGAACATCCCGAGTGCGTTTTTGATGGCGGGAAGGCCTGCCGTTACGTTGTATCATGGAAAGAGCTCAAATCATCGATATGGAGAAAGTTCCGCGATTACAGCACCATCTTTCTCATACTCGCGAACATCCTCTCTTTCTTCCTCTATCCCCATCTCACATTCGCTGTCGTCTTTCCCCTCTCCACCCTTCTCATTCTCCTTTTAACCATTGTCGCGGGAGAGACAATGCGCAAGGAACTCACGTTCACCATCGAAAACCTGAGGGCGTCAACGGAGACGCTCCTCGAACAGAGCGATGTGAAATACAACAATGCACTTCTCGTCAATGAAATAGGTCTTGCGATAGGCACGCATACAGTAATCGAAGATATTCTCGACCAGGTCGTTCAGGTTCTGGAAAAACGGCTCGACTATGACCGGGGCATGATCCTCCTCGCCAACAACGAGAAAACACGCCTCGAGTTCAAGGCCGGCTATGGCTACACGCATGAACAGTCACGGGCCCTCCAGGGCAAAAGTTTCCATCTCGACAAGCACGGATCAAAAGGGGCTTTTGTCGTCACATTCAAGAACCAGGAGCCGTTCATCATTAACGACGTTGACGATATCCGAAAAGACCTTTCACCGCGGAGCGTGGAGTTGATGAAAGCCATGGGAACAAAGTCGTTCATCTGCTGCCCCATCTCATCTTCCCATGAACCGATCGGTATCCTCGCCGTAGACAATGTCGCAACCAAACGCCCCCTTCTCCAGAGCGACATCAACCTTCTCATGGGCGTTGCCCCCCAGATCGCTGTTGCCATACGTAACGCACGGCTTCTTGAAGCACGGGAACGACAGTTCAATTCGATTCTCCAGGTTCTGGCCACAAGCATCGATGCCAGGGACTCCCTGACAGCAGGTCATTCGGAAAATGTAACACAGTATGCCGTTGGGATCTGTCAGGAACTGAACCTTCCCAGAGACTATTGCGAAATGATCAGGGTGGCTGCGCTCCTTCACGATTACGGGAAGATCGGTGTCAAAGACGATATTCTGAAAAAAGCAGGAGCCCTGACAAACGAAG